>JAHFUR010000051.1 GCA_023264995.1 Acidimicrobiia bacterium
GTGGGGCGGGCCGGCGCCCGGCGCACGCACGTGGGCTGGTCGCCGGCGCGCTCATTGTGGCCGGCGTGGTGGGCCTGGCCGCGATGGCGCTGGTCCGTTCGTCCCGCCCGCCGCTGGCCCTGGCGTCCGCGCCTGACCCGCTCCCCGCCGACGAGGGCGAGCCCGGCCCGCCCACGACCCGGGCCGGGCTCGCCCCCCCGTCGACCCTGCCGACCTCGTCGACTGTGCGGGCGCCGGCGTTGGGGGCAGGTGGCCGGAGCTGCCCGGCGCCGGCGCCGGCGGTCCTTCTGGCCGATGTCGACGGCGACGGGTGCCCCGACGCCCTGCGCTACGCCGATGGGGTCCTCGAGTCCGCCTCCGCCCACTGGGCCGTGGGCCAGGCCGGCGATCTGCTCGCCACCGGGGACTGGGGGTGCCAGGGCACCCGCACCCTGGCATTGTTCCGGCCGTCCACGGGCGACGTCTTCCGGTTCGACGGCTGGGCCAGCCCAGGCCATGACCTCGTCGCCACCGCGGTCGCCCGGGTGGCGGGCGGGCAGGCCATCCGGGCAGCCGACGTGGACCGTGACGGGTGCAACGAGGCGGTCATCGAGCGGGGCACCGGCCCGGCGGAGGTCGTCCGGCTCGGCCGGAGCGGGCCATGAGCAGCCGGCGCGTGGCCGGGGCCATGAGTTGGGCCGCCGGGTTGGCCGCCGCCGCCCTGGCCCTGCACTGGGCCGGCCACGGACCGCTCGCCGCGCCACCCCTGGCCGACCCGGCGCGGTGGCCGGCCTGGCTCGACAGCCGGGGCCCGGTCGAGGCGGCGTTCAGCCTGGTCCGCCTGGCCGCGCTGGCCGGGCTCTGGTACCTCGCCGCCGCCATGCTGGTCGGCGCCCTCGTGCGGCTGACAGGTGCGGTCGCCCTGGTCCGCGTCACCGACCGGCTCACCATCGGTCCGGTGCGGCGGGTGCTGGCCGGCGGTGTGAGCCTGGGGCTGGCCGCGTCGGGCGTGGTGGCGGTGGCCGCCCCGGCGCTGCGGGCGCCGGCGCTGGCTCAGACCACCACCACCCAGGGTGCGCCGGCCACCCTCACCATGCACCGGATCGGCCCCGCCGACACACCCGGGCCGTCGCCGGCCGCGCCGGTCCCGTCGATCACCCCGGCGGCTCCCGCCCCTTCGGCTGCTCCGGCGACGGCGACCAGCGCGGCGGTCGACCGCTGGACCGTGCGGCCCGGCGAGTGCTTCTGGTCGATCGCCGAGCGGGTGCTGACGGACAGGTGGGGCCGGGCCCCCACCGACGGTGAGATCGTCCCGTACTGGCGCCGGCTGATCGACGCCAACCGGACCGAGCTGGCCCAGCGGGACAACCCGGACCTGATCTTCCCGGGTCAGGTGTTCACCGTCCCCAACCCGTAGGTGGCGGCATGGCCCACGTACAATCGGAGCCCATGGTCACCGACCTTTCCTGGGGGGCGCCCCTCACCGAGGACGACCTGGCCCGGATGCCCGACGACGGCCACCGCTACGAGCTCATCGACGGCGTGCTCATCGTGAGCCCGTCGCCCCGGCTCAGCCACCAGGTCTGCGTCGGGAACCTCCACCTCCTGCTCCACGCGGCCAAGGCGCCGGGGGACACCGTCCTGATGGCGCCGTTCGACGTCCGGCTCTCGGCCCTCACCGTGGTCATCCCCGACCTGCTGGTGGCCCGGACCGCCGCCTTCACGCCGGCCCGCCTGGAGACGGCACCCCTGCTGGTGGTCGAGGTCCGGTCGCCCAGCACCCGGCTCTTCGATCTGGGTACCAAGCGGCTGGCCTACGAGGGCGCCGGCGTGCCTGCGTACTGGATCGTCGACCCCGACGCGCCCAGCCTCACCGTCCTGCGCCTGCACGACGGGCACTACATCGAGGAGGCCAGCGTGACGGGCGGCGAGACGTACGCCGGCACCTTCCCCTTCCCGGTCACGGTGGTGCCCGCCGCGTTGCTGGAGAGCTGAGCGACGCGCCGCCGTCCGGGTGCCGTGGCCGTCGCCCTGTGCGCGGCGGTGGTGCTGGCCACCTCGTGCACGGCCAGCCGGCTCAGCCCCGACGACGCCGTGCGGGTCAGCGGCCGGCTCCTCGACGAGGCCGGCCGGCCGCGGGCCGGAGCGCGGGTGGCGCTGGTCAAGGAGGTGGACCTGGGCGAGGCCCTCCTCGGTGTCACCCTGGCCGTGGGCACGCTCGGCCTGGTCTGCCTGGCCGACCCGCCGCCGGCGATCTGCGCCAAGGCCAAACGGGCCACCACCGGCGCCGACGGCCGGTTCGCCATCGACCTCCGGGGCCGCGACACCCAGGGCCTGGTCGGCACGGCCAGCAGGTTCGTGCTCTCCACGTCGGCCCCGCCCGGGCCGGGCGAGGCGGCCGGCCCCCTCGTGGCCGCCCGGTTCACCATCCAGACGACAGCCCGGGAACTGCCCGACCTCCGGCTGTGGCACCCCCGGCTGGCCGTCGCCCCCGGCCGGGCCGAATGGGCGCCGCTCGACCCCGGCTACGGCCCGCTCGACGGTTACACCGTGACCTACGCCGGGGAGCCGTCACGCCCGGCGGTGGTGTGGTCGGTCGGCGGCCCCTCGCCGGCCACCTTCGACCCTCGGTCCCTGGAGGATGCCAAGGGCACCGTCGCCGTCGCCGCCGACGTGACCCAGCAGGCGGCCGGCGGGCGGGTGCAGGTCACGGCCCGCTCGGCATCGGTCCCGTTCGCCGGCACCGCCGGCCCGCCACCGTCGCGCGGCCTGCCGTGCACCGCCTCCGGCGCCAGCGATACCGCCTCCGGCGCCAGCGGTACCGCCGCCACGCCCGTGGCCCCCTGCACCGTCACCGACGGGGACTTCGCCAACATGCTCGCCGGCCCACCCCCGGGCGCCACCGAGGTGCGCACTGCGGTGGCCGTCGACCTCGGCCGGTCCCGAGCCGTCTCACTGGTGGTGGTGCGGGGCTGCCCGGGGACCTGCGTCGTGGAGACCTCGGCCGACGGGCGGGCGTGGGCTGCCGCCGGGCCGGGCACCGGCGACCGGTTCGCGGTCGCCCCACGGGCCGGGACGACGGCGCGTTGGGTGCGGGCCCGCTCGTCGACCGGCCTCGACGTCTCCCGCCTGGCCGAGATCTCGGTCTGGTAGCCCCGACCTGCGGTTACGCCGGCTGGAGGCGGAGCTGAAGGTCGTCGAGCCGGCGCAGGAGCGCGTCGGCGTCGGTGCCGAACAGCCCGGCGATGGCCCGGATGTCGTCGGCCCGGATGGTGAGGACCCGGCCGTTGAAGTCCTGCCGGCGTACCTGGATGCTGCTCAGGTACTTGTACACCATCTCCAGCTCGGGATCGTTGTCGACCTCCTGGAAACGGGCCAGGTCGAAGGTGACCTTCGAGGGCCACGCCGGCGACGGAGGCCGGACCTCGGCGGGCTCCACCCCGGGCCCCGGCGGCTCCGCCGGCACCTCGCCCTCACGGGGCAGGAGCTGGTCCACCGGGACGCGGTAGAAATCGGCCAACCGCTGGAGCCGGGGCACGGAGATGACCCGCTCGCCCCGCTCGTAGGCGCCGAGGACCGACGCCTTGAACTCCTGGCTCGATGCCGCCTCGACCTCCTGCAACGACAGGCGCTTCTGCCGGCGGATGGCCCGCAGGCGCTGGCCCACGCGCCGGGCATAGGTCAAAGCTGGACCGACCAGCTCGGTCTCGTCACTCAAGGCCGAGCCCCCCTCGTCTCGCGGCACTTTTCACTGTCTGTGGTCGCCATCGTACCCGAGAATCGCAGAGCGTGCCCGGGTGGTGACGCTCCGGGGTCAGCCGGGCCCGGGACCGGCCGCCGCCACCACGCCGGCCCGGAGGGCGCACAACAGGGCGCCGGCCACCACCGCCGCCGTCTCCGTCCGCAGCACCGCGGGCCCGAGCCCGACCACCGCCGCCCCGGCGCCGGCCAGCTCGGCGCCGTCCCAACCGCCCTCGGGCCCCACCAGGACCATCGGGTGGCCGAGCGCCGGCGGGCCGCCCCCGGGATGGGCCAGGGCCGCGCCCGGCTCGGCGACCAGGGCCGCGAACGGCGCAACGCCGTCGACCACCGGCAACCACACCCGCCGGCTCTGCATGGCCGCTTCACGGGCCACCCGCCGGAGCCGGGCCAGCTGGCCGCCGGCCTCACCCGCCGGCCAGCGGACCACCGACCGGGCCGTCACCAGGGGGACGATGCGGTCGACGCCGATCTCGGTCAGCTTCTGCACCGCCCACTCCGGGCGCTGGCCCTTCACCAGGGCGAAGGCCACCGTCACCGGCGGTGACGGCCGGGCCACCCGCACCACCTCGGCCACCGGCTCTAGCGCCGGCCCGAACCGGCACTCGAGGCGCCCGCCGGCGCCGTCGGAGACCGTCACCACGTCGCCGGCCCGCAGCCGCAGCACCCGCTCCAAGTGGTGGCGGTCGTCGGCCGAGAGGGCGGGGGCGCCCAGGTCGTCGACGAAGGCGTGGGCGGTGGTGGCCAGCTACCTGGACGCGCCGCTACTTGAACGCCCGCTACTTGAACGCCCGCTACTTGAACGCACTGCGGACCTTGGCCAGGAAGCCGGACTCGGCCGGCGCCACCTGCTCCCCCCGGGCCGCGGCGTAGGTCCGGAGGAGCTCCTCCTGCTCCTTGTTCAGGTCGGTCGGCGTGTCCACCACCACCTGGACCAGCAGGTCACCCCGGCCCCGGCCGTTGACGTCGGGGACGCCCCGGCCCCGGAGCCGGAAGACCTTGCCGGGCTGGGTGGCCCGGGGGATGACCAGGTCTTCGGTGCCGTCGAGCGTCTCGTAGCGCAGGTGGGCACCGAGGGCGGCCTGGGCCATGGGCAGGTGCAGCACGTGCACCAGGTCGTTGCCCTGGCGGAGGAAGCGGTCGTCGGGCTTGACCCGGAGGTGCACGAACAGGTCGCCGGCCCGGCCGCCCCGAGGCCCGGCCGCTCCCCGGCCGCCGAGCTGGAGCGTGTTGCCGTCGTCGACGCCGGCGGGCACGTCGACCGTGTACGCCTTCTCCTCGGTGCGCCGGCCCTCGCCCCGGCAGTCGAGGCACGGCGTCGGGATCTCCTGGCCGAGGCCCCCGCAGCGGGGGCACGGGCGGGCGGTGACCATCTGGCCCAGGATCGACTGGCGGACCTGGCGGACCTCGCCGGCGCCACCGCAGGTCTCACAGGTCGTGGCCGAGGTGCCCGGCCGGGCGCCGGTGGCCCCACATGTCGTGCACGGCACCGGGACCCGGACCCGGATCTCCTTGGACACGCCGAACACCGCGGAGCGGAAGTCGAGGTCGACGGTGACCTCCATGTCGGCCCCACGGGGCGGGCCGGCCTGGCCCCGGCCCCGGCCCTGGCCGAAACCGCCGCCCCCTCCCCCGCCGAAGAAGCTGTTGAACAGGTCGCCCAGGCCGGCACCGAACAGGTCCTCGAAGCCGCCCGCCCCACCGGCCCCGCCCCCGCCGCTGCCCCGCAGTCCCTCCGGGCCGAACATGTCGTACCGCCGGCGGCGCTCGGGGTCGCGCAGGGTCTCGTAGGCGACGGTGACGAGCTTGAAGCGCTCCTCGGCCTCGGCGTTGTCGGGGTTGGCGTCGGGGTGCAGCTCGCGGGCCAGCTTGCGGTAGGCCCGCTTGATCTCGTCCTCGTTGGCGCTGCGGCTGATGCCCAGCAGCTCGTAGAAGTCCCCGATGTCGGTGGGCACGGTCCGTTCCTAGCCTTCGCGCAGGTGGCGCCCGAGGCGGGCGCTGACGATGGCCACCGCCGCCATGGCCTGCGGGTAGTTCATGCGGGTCGGGCCGAGCACCCCGATGGTGCCGGCATGGGAGCCGTCGACCTCGTAGGGCGCGACGACGATCGAGCACTCGGCCAGCGAATCGACCCCGTGCTCGGCTCCGATGGCCACTGTGAGGCCCTCCTCGCCCAGGGCCTCCCGCAGCAGGCTGACCAGCACGTACTGCTGCTCGAGGCCGGCCAGCACCTGGCGGACGGTCTCGACGGCCTGGAACGTCGACGCCATCCGGGCCGCGCCGCCGATGAAGACCTGGTCGGCCTCGCTGTCGTGCGAGTCCCAGAGCGCCTTCTTGGCCGCGCCGACCAGGGCGTCGATGACCGGGTCCCCGGAGGTGGGCACCGGCCGGTCGTCGGCCATGGGGTGGCCCACGACATGGGCGGAGAGGTGGGCGGCGGCACCGGCCACCCGGTCGTCGCCGGTGTCCTCCGGCAGCTCGATATGGGCCTTCTCGACCCCGCCGTTGGCCAGGACGGCCACGACCACGGCCACCCGGGCCCCCAGGGGCACGAGGTGGACGGCCCGCACGTTGGCCCCCTCGTGAGGCGGGGCGACGACGAGCGCCGCGTAGGTGGTGAGGTTGGAGAGGAGCTTGGAGGTGTCCTGCAGCATGCGCTCGAGCTCACCGTGGGCCCGGGCGAAGAAGTCCGACACCGTGGCCCGGTCCTGCTCGCCCAGGGTGCCCGGCTCCGAGCGCAGGTCGTCGACGAAGAAGCGGTACCCCTTGTCGGTGGGGATGCGGCCGGCGCTGGTGTGGGGATGGGCCAGGAAGCCGTCGCGCTCGAGGAGCGCCATCTCGTTGCGGACGGTGGCCGGCGAGACGTGCAGGGACCCGATCCGGGCGACGTGGGCCGAGCCCACCGGCTGGGCCGTGTCGATGTACTCCTTCACGACCGCCCGGAGGATGGCGGCCTTGCGATCGTCCAGCATCATCTTGGGATCCGATGATACTGGCGCCCCATGGACGAGAGGTCGTGGGCCGAGCGGGATGCCGCGGTGGTCTGGCACGGGTTCACCGACATGGCCGCCTACCTCGGCCATTGCCCCGTGGTGGTGGAGCGGGCCGAGGGCCACGAGCTGATCGGTACCGACGGCCGGCGCTACCTCGACGCCATCTCGTCCCTTTGGGTCAACACCATGGGCCACCGGGTGCCCGAGCTCGACCAGGCCGTCCGCGACCAGCTCGAGCTGGTGGCCCACTCCACCCTGCTCGGGCACGGCAACCGGGCCGTCGTCGAGCTGGCCGAGGCCCTCGCCGGCGTCGTGCCGGTGCACGACCCGCACTTCCTGTTCGCCTCCGACGGTGCCTCGGCCGTCGAGCAGGCCCTCAAGCTGGCCTTCCAGTTCTGGGCCCTGCAGGGGGTCCGGGGCCGGACCACCTACCTGGCCTTCGGCGCCGCCTACCACGGCGACACGGTCGGCGCGCTGTCGCTCGGGGCCGACGACGGCTTCGGCGCCGGCCTGTTCTCCCCCCTGCGCTTCCCGGTCCTGCGGGCCCCCGGCTTCGACGACCCGGCCTGCTTCGACGTGGCCTGCCGGATGGTCGACGCCAACGCCGGCCGCCTGGCCGCCGTGGTCGTCGAGCCCCTGGTCCAGGGGGCGGCCGGAATGCAGATGGCGGCGCCCGAGGGCTTCGTGGCCCTGGCCGACGCCTGCCGGGCCGCCGACGTGCTCCTCGTCCACGACGAGGTGGCCACCGGGTTCGGCCGCACCGGCACCCTCTTCGCCACCGAGCAGTGCGGCCGCCGCGCCCGCCCTGACCTGCTCTGTCTCGGGAAGGGCATCACCGGCGGCTACCTGCCCATGGCCGTCACCGTCGCCGCCGGCCGGATCTTCGACGCCTTCACCGGCGCCGGCGCCGCCTTCGCCCACGGCCACTCCTACGGCGGCAACTCCCTGGCTGCGGCGGTGGCCCTGCGCCACCTCCGCCTCCTCGGCGAGCGCGACGTGCTGGCCAACGTGGCCGCCCGCTCGGCCCAGCTCGCCGCCCTGCTGGCCGAACGGGTGGCGCCACTGGCCGGCGCCGGCGCCGCCCGGGTCAAGGGCCTCATGTGCGGGGTCGACGTCGCCGCCGGCACCGGCCGGGCCGTGTGCGACCGGGCCGTGGCCGCCGGCGTCCTGCTCCGCCCCATCGGCGACACCGTGATCGTCGTGCCCCCGCTGACCATCACCGCGGCCGAGATCGAGCGGATCGTCGACGTGCTGGCCGGCGCCATCGGCCAGCGCTCGGCGCCCCGATGACCACCTGGGCCGACTGGGTCGACGAGGAGTGCCGGGCCGTCGCCGCCGCGGGGCGGTGGCGGGAGGTGCGCGACCTCGACGAGGGCCTCGTCTCGTTTGCGTCCAACGACTACCTCGGCCTGTCCCGCCACCCGGCGGTCGTCGTCGCCGGCCATGCCGCCCTCAACCGGTGGGGCGCGGGGGCGGGCTCGGCCCGCCTCGTCGCCGGCTCCCGCCCCGTCCACCGCGAGCTGGAGGAGGCGCTGGCCGATTGGAAGAGCGAGGCCGCCGCCCTCCTGTTCCCGACCGGCTACATGGCCAACCTCGGCGTCCTGGCCACCTTCGCCGGCGCCGGCGTGCGGGTGCTGTCCGACGAGCGCAACCACGCCTCGATCGTCGACGGCTGCCGGTTGTCGCGGGCCGAGGTGTGCGTCTACCGCCATGCCGACCTCGACCACGTCGACGACCTGCTGCGGGGCCGGCCGGGCCGGGCCGTCGTCATCAGCGACACCGTGTTCTCGATGGACGGCGACGTGGCGCCCGTCGACGGGCTGGCCGGGCTGTGCGCGACCCATGGCGCCCTGTTGGTGCTCGACGAGGCCCACGCCGTGCTCGGACCGGAGCCGGTGCTCGACGGTGTCGACCACCTGCGGGTCGGGACATTGTCGAAGTACCTCGGCGCCCTCGGCGGGTGGGTGGCCGGGCCCCGGCGGTCCATCGAACTTCTGGTCAACCGGGCCCGGCCGTTCATCTTCACCACCGCCTCCTCCCCGGCCGACGCCGCCGCCGGCCTGGCCGCCCTGAAGGTGCTGCGCTCGGCCGAGGGCGCGGCTCGCCGGGACGGGCTACGGGCGAACATGAACCGCATCGCCCCGGGCCACCCGTCCCCTATCGTGGCCGTGGTGATCGGTGACGAGCGCGCCGCCGTGGCCGCGTCCGCCGCCCTCCGCGACCGGGGGCTCCTGGTGCCGGCCATCCGCCCGCCCACGGTGGCGCCGGGCTCGTCCCGGCTACGGATCTCTGTCTCCGCCACCCATGCCCGCGCCCAGATCCAGGCGCTGCTCGCCGGCCTGGAGGCGGTGCGTGGCGCGCCCTGAACGCCTGGTGGTCGTCGCCGGCACCGGCACGGGCGTGGGCAAGACCTGGGTGACGGCCCAGGCGCTGGCCCGGTTGCGGGCCGGCGGGACGACGGTGGCGGCCCGCAAGCCGGTGCAGTCCTTCGCCTCCTGCGACACCGAGACCGATGCCGACGTGCTCGGCGGCGCGACCGCCACGCCGCCAGAGGAGGTCTGCCCCCGCCACCGCTGGTACGCGATGGCCATGGCGCCACCCATGGCCGCCGCCTTCCTGGGCCTGGCGCCGCCGACGCTGGCCGAGCTGGTCGCCGAGCTGGCGTGGCCGGGCACGGCGGTGGAGGTGGGCATGGTGGAGACGGTCGGCGGCCCCCGGTCACCTCTCGCCGCCGACGGCGACAGTGCCGACCTGGCCGCCGCCCTCGGGCCCGACCTGGTCGTGCTCGTCGCCCCCGCCGGCCTGGGGGCCATCAACGCCGTGCGGCTGTGCGCGCCGACGCTGCCGGCGCCCGTCGTGGTGTTCCTCAACCACTTCGACGGGGGCGACCTCCACGACCGCAACCTCCGGTGGCTCCAAGCCGAGGGGTTCGACGTGGTCACCGACGTCGCCGCCCTGACCCGGCAACTGGTGACGTAAACGCCCGGCAGGGCCCCCACCTGCGTCACCAGTTCGCCGGGTTTGCCGGGGCGCGAAAAAGCCGCCGGCAAGCCGGCGGCTCGGTTCGGGTCGAACCCTTAGATCAGGCGAACGTTCTGCGCCTCTTCGCCCTTCCGACCGGGAGCCACGTCGAACTCGACGCGCTGACCCTCATCGAGCGACTTGTAGCCCTGGCCCTGGATGTTGGAGTAGTGCACGAAGACGTCGTCGCCCTGCTCGCGCGAGATGAAGCCGAAGCCCTTCTCTGCGTTGAAGAACTTGACGGTACCTGTTGCCACGGAAACTCTTTTCTTTCGAACAGCGCCCCACCTGAGGCGCTCCTACCACCCTAGGCCGTTTCTGTCGCCCGGGGGGGACATGGCACCCGGGTACCTCCTCAGAGCGTCGTGACCCGGACCACCGGAGCAGGTGCGTCGCCGCATGCGCCGGCGCCGGGCTGCACCGCGATCCGGTACCGCACGCCGGCCTGGAAGTCCTCCACGTCGTCGGTCCCGCACAGGGGGTCGGCCGCCGTGCGCACCCTGACCAGGTCGATGTTGGTGATCGCCGGCGTGATGTCGACCGGCCCGACCTGCTGGCCGACCGCCACCGGGAAGGCCTGGCCGTTGATGGTGACGATGACGTCGACGGGGTGTTCGTTGACGATGGTCACCGTCGCCTTGGTGACGACGGTGGTCGAGGTCGTCGAGGTCGACGTCGTCGAGGTCGAGGTCGTGGTGGTAGGCGCCGCGGTCGTCGAGGTCGTGGTGGTGGCCGGGGGGCGAGTCGTCGCGGTCGTGGTGACCGGCGGCGGCTGGGTGGTCGGCGGGGCCGTGCTGGCGATGGCCTTCAGGACGGCGGCCGCGGCCTTGGGCACCGTGGTCGACCGGGCGATCGTCGAGGGCGGCGCCGTCGTGGGCTGCGCCGGCGGGACCGGGGGCACCGTCACCGTCGTCGGGGGGTCGACGGTGCCGGCCGCGGTCACCACGTTGTCGGCGGCGCTGTGCCGGCCGACGTTGAGGGCGACAGCCGCGATCACGCCGATGGTCAGGATGACGGCGGTGGCCCACGCCAGCCAGCGGGCTGTCGTCGGCGGATCCCCCAGCTCATCCACGGTTGGCCTCCCGAACGCGCAGCCGCTCGCCCCGTTCTCTCATCATGTCGGCAACTCAGCCCTCAGACTTGAGCGCGCCGTAACGGCGGAGGGCCTCGGCCCGCTCGGCCGCATGGTCGACGATGCGCCCCGGGTACCCGGCAGGGGGGCCACCGGGCAGCTTCCAGGGTTCATGGACGGCGCCGCCGGCGACGCCCGCCAGCTCCGGCACCCACCGGCGGACGTAGTCGCCCTCGGGATCGTGCTCCTTGCCCTGGGTCACGGGGTTGAAGATGCGGAAGTACGGGGCTGGGTCGGTGCCGGTGCCGGCGACCCACTGCCAGCCATGGCTGTTCGAGGCCGTGTCACCGTCGACCAGGTTGCGCAGGAACCACCGGGCGCCGCGGGCCCAGTCGATGTGCAAATCCTTGACCAGGAAGCTGGCGACGACCATACGGACGCGATTGTGCACCCACGCCTCACCCAAGAGCTGGCGCATGCCCGCATCCACGAAAGGAAAGCCGGTGCGGCCCTCCGTCCAGGCCCGGAACCGCTCGTCGGCTGCGGGGCCGGTGTCGACTTCCATGGCCGCCATGGCCGGCTGCAACGCCTCCCGGGCCGACTCGGGCTGGTGCCAGAGGACGTCGGCGTAGAACTCCCGCCAGGCCAGCTCGCTGCGGAGCTTCTCGTGCGCCTCGGTGCGGCCGAGACGGGCCAGGACCTGGCGGGGATGGACGCAGCCGAACTTCAGGTACGGCGACAGGCGGGTGGTGGCGTCGTCGTCCGGGCGGTCCCGCCGCTGGGCGTAGTCGTCCACGGGGCCGGCGAGGAACGCCTCCAGCCGGGCCAGAGCGGCGGCCGCGCCGGCCGGCGGCAGCGTGGCGGTCACCGCCGGCTCGTCGGGGACCGGCTCCGAGGCCAGGCCCCCGACCCAGGGCACGGCGGCCGGCGCCGGCGCCGGCGGCGCCCAGCCGTGGGCCCGCCAGGCCCGGGCGAACGGGGTGAACACCCGGAACGGCGTGCCGTCGGCCTTGCGGATCTGCCCCGGGTCGACCGCGTACGGCGAGCCGATGCCGGTCAGGCGCCGGCCGGCGGACTTCAAGGCCCGACCGACCTCAGTGTCGCGCCGCCGGCCGTACGGCCCGAAGTCGGCGGACACGAACACCGTGGCCGCGTCCGCCTCCAACGCGACCTGCGGCACCACCTCGACCGGGTCGCCGGCCCGCACCACCAGCCGTCCGCCCATAGACCCGTCGAGGGCCCGCAAGCACCGGTACAGGAACGCCGTACGGGCCGCGCCGGCGGGGCCGAGCAACGCGGGGTCGAGCACGAACAGCGGGACCACCGCGCCGGCGCCGGCGGCCGCCACCAGCGCGGGGTGGTCGGCGAGGCGCAGGTCCCGGCGGAACCACAGTACGGACGTCGACGTCACGAGCGTGTGGTCAATCGGGGGTGGTATGGCGCCGCCGATTGACCAAACGCTCGGAGGGCGGGGCTCAATCGTCGAGCTTGAGGGCGGAGACGAAGGCCTCCTGGGGCACCTCGACCCGGCCGATCGACTTCATCCGCTTCTTGCCTTCCTTCTGCTTGTCGAGGAGCTTGTGCTTGCGGGTGATGTCGCCGCCGTAGCACTTGGCGATGACGTCCTTGCGCATGGCCTTGACCGTGGTCCGGGCGATGATCCGGCTGCCCAGGGCGGCCTGGATGGGCACGTCGTACTGCTGGCGGGGGATCAGCTCCTTGAGCTTCTCGGTCATCTTGCGGCCGTACTCGTCGGCCTTGGACCGGTGCAGGATGGCGCTGAAGGCATCGGCGGCCACCCCGTTGAGGAGGATGTCGACCTTCACCAGCTCGCTGCGCTCGTAGCCCGACAGCTCGTAGTCGAGGCTGGCGTACCCCTTGGTGCGGCTCTTGAGCTGGTCGAAGAAGTCGATGACCACCTCGGCCAGGGGGATGCGGTAGACCAGCTCGACCCGCTCCGGGGACAGGTACTCCAGCTTCTGCAGCTCGCCCCGGCGGTTCTGGCACAGCTCCATGACCGTGCCCGTGTACGACGTCGGTAGCAGGAGCGTGGCCACGAAGATGGGCTCCTCGATGAAGTCCACCTGGTTGGGGGGCGGCATGTTCGACGGGTTGTCGACCTCGACCACCTTCCCGTTGGTGAGGGTGGCCAGGTACTCCACCGACGGTGCCGTGGCGATCAGGGCCAGGTCGAACTCCCGCTCCAGGCGCTCCCGCACGATCTCCATGTGCAGCAGGCCCAGGAACCCGCACCGGAACCCGAACCCCAGCACCCCGGAGCTCTCGGGCTGGTAGGTGTACGACGAGTCGTTGAGCCGGAGCTTCTCGAGGGCGTCGCGGAGGGCGGCGAAGTCGTCGCCCTCCACCGGGTAGAGGCCACAGAACACCATGGGCTTGGGGTCCTGGTACCCGACGAGCGCCTCGGTGGCCGGGCGGCTGGCCAGCGTGACCGTCTCCCCCGACCGGGCCTCGCCCACATCCTTCACGCCGGCGACCAGGTAGCCGACCTCACCGGGCCCGAGGTCGGCCAGCGGCACGGGGGTGGGTGTGCGGGCGCCGATCTCGTCCGCGTCATGGCTGGCGCCGGCCTGCAGGAACCGCAGCTTGGCCCCGGTGGTGATCCGGCCCTCCATGACCCGGATGGCGCTGACGACGCCGCGGTACTGGTCGTAATAGGAGTCGAAGATGAGGGCGCGGAGGGGGGCGTCGGGGTCGCCGGTGGGCGCGGGGATGCGCGCCATGGCCGCGTCGAGCAGCTCGGGCACGCCCTCGCCGGTCTTGCCGCTGATGCGCAGGACGGTGGACGCCGGGATCCCGAGCACCTTCTCGATCTCGGCCGCCACCCGGTCGGGCTCGGCGAAGGCCAGGTCGATCTTGTTGACCGCGGCGACGATCTCCAGGTCGTGCTCCATGGCCTGGTAGCAGGTGGCCAGCGTCTGGGCCTCAATGCCCTGGGTGGCATCGACCAGGAGGATGGCGCCCTCGCACGCGGCCAGCGACCGCGACACCTCGTAGCCGAAGTCGACATGGCCGGGGGTGTCGATGAGGTGGATGACGAAGTTCTTCCAGCTCAGGCGCACGTTCTGGGCCTTGATGGTGATGCCCCGCTCGCGCTCCAGGTCCATGGAGTCCAGGTACTGGGCCCGCATGTCGCGGGCGTCGACCGCGCCGGTGAGCTCCAGGATCCGGTCCGACAGGGTGGTCTTCCCGTGGTCGATGTGGCTGATGATGGAGAGGTTGCGGATGCGGGACGGGTCGATCATGTGGTTGCCCCATTGTCGCAGCCGCGACGAAAGCTCACTGTCGCAGCCGCGACAGGAGCCAATTGTCGCAGGCCAGAAGTACCCTGGGCCCATGGTGAACCTCATCACCACCGGCGCCACGGCCGACGACCTCCGCCGGCTCCGGCACGCGTTCAATGTCCCGGTCCGAGTCGAGCTCGACCCCTGGCGCAGCCTGGTGGTGTCGCCGGTCGAGGACACGCACGACCTTGCCTGCGCCGAGCTGCTCGGCCAAGCCACCGGGCAGCTGACATCGGAACGGTACGAGGTGGCGCAGGATATGCCTTGGGCGGTCCCGGGTGGCACCGGCTACCTCATGGTCCCCGACCTCACCGTGCTACCGGCGGGCTGGCGGCGAGACGGCGACTGGGGGTTCGACCCCGCTCCCCTCCTCGTCGTCGAGGTGGCATCCCGGTCCACCCGGCACGCCGACCGGGCCCGCAAGCTGGCCGACTACCGCCTCGGGGGGGCGGGCGTCTACCTATTGGTCGACCTGCCGGCCATGTTCGAGGCCCACCTGTTCTCGACGGGCAAGGTCGTCACCGCCATCGGAGGGATCGACCTCGTTGTCGGCGGGAGGCCGGTGCGGTTCACGCTCGCCGGCGGCGGAGCCCAAGCGTGAAGGCCATGGCCACGCTCGCGACAGCGGGCTACACGGTCGACGACCTCGACTGGCTTCGCGACGAACTCGGCGTCGCCCACCTGGAGCTCGACCCGTGGGGAAGCCTGATCGTGTCACCAGCCACCGACGAGCACGAGACGGCGGCGGTGATGTTGGCTCGCCAGGCGATCCTGCAGCTTTCGCACGTCGTCTCGATCAACGGCTACGCCTGGATTGTCCCCGGTGGGACCGGGTACCTGATGAAGCCCGACCTTCTGGTCCTTGCCGAGGGCTGGCGCCGGGTCGACCAGGTGCATTTCGACCCGCCGCCCCTTCTCGTCATCGAGATCGCTTCCCCCTCGACCCGCACCGTCGACCGGACCCGCAAGCTGGCCGACTACCGGCTCGGCGGCGCCGGCATCTACTTGCTGGTCGATTTGCCGGCCACCTTGGAGGCCCACATCTTCGGCACCGGCGAGGTGATCACCGCCACGGGGATGATCGACCTGGTGGTCGGCGGGCAGCCGGTCCGGTTCTCGTTGCCGGCCAGCTAGAGCGTCGGGTCGGCGCCCCGCTGGGGGTAGGCGGCCAGGTCGTCGAGGAGGGAGGCGGCGGCGTCGGCCAGGTCGGAGCGGGCCACGTCGAGGTCGACGCACAGGTTGGCGGCCCCGACGGCCGTGCGGGCCCACGGCGGGCGTCGTTCCAGGGCGAAACAGGCCCGCACGGTCACGCGCTGGCCGGCGCCGGCACCGGCCCGCACCGTCAGGTTGGGCTCGTTGAAGGCCACGGCGCCGCCGGCGGCGGTGTAGGCCAGCCATGACACCAGCCGGCGGGCCTCCCACGTGGTGAGACAGGGGTCGACCACCTCCCAGCTCCCCTCGGGCGCCAGCACCCGGACCGAGACGAGGAGCGCGTTCGACTCCCACGGGTCACGCTCCTCGCCGGGGAACTGGTAGCCGACGAGGCCGAGCTCGAGCTCGTTGCCCTCCCGACCGCACAGCAGCATCACCGGTCAGTCTGCCGCCGCCCCGCCCGGCTGGTAGCGTCTCCTTCCGGCATGGCCAACATCAAGAGTCAAATCAAGCGCAACAGGACCAACGAGGAACGCCGCGTCCGCAACAAGGCGGCGCGCTCCGAGATCAAGACCCGCGTCAAGGTGGCAATGACCGCCACCGCCGGGTCGCCCGAAGACGCCGCCGCCGCGCTGCGCACCGCCATCAAGCGGATCGACAAGGCCGCGGCCAAGGGCATCATCCACAAGAACCAGGCGGCGAACCGCAAGTCCCGGCTGATGCGCCGCATCGCCCGCCAGACCGCGGCATCGGCCTAAAGCTGCTGGTCAGCGGCGGGCGGGCCTCGGCCCGGCCGCCCGGCCCAGCCCGCTGAGGCGGGCCACCAGCACCTCCAGCACCACTTCTGCCGGCCAGTCCACCGCGCCCTTGAGGGCCAGGTCGGCCTCAGCCAACAGGTGTATGGCGCGCGCCACCGGCGCGTGGCCCATGCGCCGCACCTGGAGGAGCGCCTTCTTGGCCGGGAACGTCGACCCGCCCCCCATACCCAGCAGGGCCGCGGCCGCCGTCTCGTCGGCCGCATCGGCCCCGTCGAGCCGCAACATGCGGGCGAAGTGGCTGTGCAAGGTGGCCAGGATGACCAGCGGGTGGCGCGCCCCGGGGCCGACCAGCCGGCGCAGCACCGACAGGGCGACGGCGGTATCGCCCCGGTCGATGGCGTCGGTCAGGTCCCACGGGGCGACCGACCCGGCGCCGCCGAGCAGGGGGGCGACCTCTTCGGGGCCGAGCCGGGCGCCGGCGCCGTAGGCCGACGCCAGCATCTCCAGCAGCGAGGCCAGCCGGTCGACGTCGTCACCCAGGTGCTCGGCCACCAGGGCCGAGGCCCGGGCGTCGAGGCGGACCGGGCCCTCCTTGAGCCGGGCCGCCAGCCAGCTGGCCCGGCCCTTGCCTCCCGGGACGCCGGCGTCGACGATGTGGCCCGCCTTGCGCACGGCGTCGACCAGGGCCCGGGACAACTGGCCACCGCCGGCGACCAGGACGAGCGACGTCGTGACGAGGGGGTCGCGCAGGTACGCCACCAGGGGCTCGGCATCGTGGGTGGAGAACCGGCCGACGTCACGGGCCACGACGACCCGCCTGTCCCCGAAGAACGGGGGCGTCTGGGCCGCGTCGACGACGGCGCGCAGGGTGTACTCGTCGCCGGCCAGCTCCTCGGTCATGAGGCCGGCGTCGCCGCCGGCCACCAGTTCGCCGACCAGGTGCCGCACCGCGTCGGCCAGCAGCGCCGGCTGGTCGCCACGGACGAGGTAGGCCGGGAGCGGCGCCATCAGCGGGCCTCCAGCACGGCGGCCAGGACATCGCGGGCTCGGCCCACCCGGCCCACGTCAGCCGCCGCCGTCCGCACGACCCGCCCGCCCCGGACGATGCCGACGGCCGCGGCGGCCACCGGGCTGTCGACGGCCACCACGTCGACGAACGACGTGCCGGCGACGACCCGATCGGGCGGTAGCCCCGCCGCCTCGGCCATGCCGGCCGCGCCGCGCGGCACGACGACGGCGACGGCGGCCTCACCGCACCGCCGCAGCGCCTCGGCGGACGGGCCCGGCAGGCGGACCAGGCTGGCGCCGGCAGCCAGGGCCCGCTCGAGGGCGTCGGCGTCGCCGGCGACCATGCAGGCGGGAAGGCCGGGCCGCCACCCCGGGCCAGTGACCTCGACCAGGTCGGCGGCGTCGTCGACGGGGTCGCCGGGCCGGTCGAGCACCGCCATGACCAGGGCACGGGTGGCCAGGTCGAGACGGCGGGCTCCGAGGGCGAGGTGCATCCGACCGTGGACGCTACCGGGCCGGGCCGGGGCCGGGAGCCGGCGCTAGGGTGCCGCCGTGCCGATCGGAGCCGTTCTCGGTCTTGCCTCCGCCCTGTTCACCGCCCTGGTGACCGAGGTGTACTGCCATCGCTGCCTGGCCCACCACGCGTTCCGGCCCCACCCGGCGCTGGCCGCCGCGCTCGGCGGCTACTTCCGGGTGGTCGTCGGCACCGACCCCGAGACGTGGGCCGCCGTGCACCGGCTGCACCACCGGTACGCCGACACGCCCCTCGACCCGCATTCGCCCCGGCTCGGCCGGCCCTTCACCGTCCTGGCTGGCTCGGCCTACCTCTTCGCCAAGGCTCGCCCCCGCGTACCCGCCGGCCGCCCCCGAGGCCCGGCCGCCCTCATCGTGCGCGTCATGCTCGTCGCCCTCTACGTTGCCCTGCTCGGGCCGGTCCAGGTCCTGATCATGTTCGCCGTCCACCTCGTGGGCTACCTCGGCATCATGGGGACGGTCAACGCCGTCGGCCACCTGTATGGGCGCAAGCCCCACCCCGACGTCCCCGGCTACGACATCGCCTGGCTGGCCATCCCGCTGCTCGGCCACGGCTACCACAACTCCCACCACGCCCACCCCGCGGCCTGCCGCACCGGCCCGCTCGACCCGATCTGGCCCCTGCTGCGGGCCATGGCCGCGCTGCGGATGATCGAGCTGGAGGAACGGCGGGCCGGCAGCGCGGCGGCCGCCTGCTGCGACGCCTCGGCGTCCTTGGTGGCCCGCCCGTAGCGCCGGGCCCGGTCAGGGCCCCTTGGTGTCGACGACCTCCACCACGAACCACAGCGTCTCGCCCGGCGCAATGGTCGGCGGGCTGCCCTGGGCGCCGTAGGCCTGCTCCGGCGGGATGCCGAGCAGGCGTTGGCCCCCGACCTTCATGTTCGGGATGCCGTCGGTCCATCCCTTGATGACACCGGTGAGGGGGAAGGAGGCCGGCTGGTTCCGGGAGTAGGAAGAGTCGAAGATCTTGCCGGTGGAGCAGGCCACGCCGATGTAGTTCACGGTGACGGTGTCGTTGGCGCCGACCACGGCGCCGGCGCCGACCTTGAGGTCCTCGCTCACGAGCTTGGCCGGGGGCGGCCCCACCTTCACCGGGACAGCCGGGGCGCCGGTCGGCAGGGGGTCGGCCACGGGCACACAGGGCTTCCCGGCTGCCGAGGACTGGTCGGCCGAGGAGTCGAGGGTGGTCGACGACGACGCGTCCACCTTGGTGGAGCCACCCCCGCCCCGGGAGACGACGAGCACCACGACCAGCACCGCGGCCGCGGCGCCGGCGACGAGGGTGACCGCCCGCCGGCGGCGCTCGCGCGCCCGGGCCAGCGCCGCCTCTCGCGCCATCCGGGCCTGGCGCTGGGCCTTCTGGCGATCACGCTTGGTGCCGGCCATCGCCGCAACGTAGCCGCCCCGAACCGGGGCGAGGGGTCGGCCGGCGGGGCGGCCAGGGCTGCCGCTGACATGCGGGGCGGCCGGCCCGGTCCGACCCCCTGGGCCCACCGGCCCCGCCTTGACAAGCGGTCCCTCGACCTGCCACCGTTTGGTCGCCGGGGTCCGGGGTGCGTCCGCCGTGCACCCCAGCCCCGGCACTCTTGTCTGACCAGGCGGGACCGTCTGCTCAGGCCGGCTCGAAGACGTAGCCCACGTTGCGCACGCCCCGTATCCACCGGGGTGCCGACGGGTCGGGTTCGATCTTGAGCCGGACCCGGCGGATGTGCTCGGTGACGGTGGCCGCGTCCTGCCACTCCTCCGACGACTGCCACACCTCCTCGAGGAGCTGCCGCCGGGAGACGACCTGCCCGGGGCGGACGGCCAGGTAGGCAAGCACGTCGAACTCCCGGGGCGCCAGTGTGACCGCCCTTCCCGCCACGGTGACCTCCCGGGCCGCCAACCTGATCTCGATGCCCGGGTAGGACAGCGTGGCGGTGGACGCCAGGCGGGACCGCCGCAGCGCGCCCCGGACCCTGGCCGCGAACTCGCGGGACAAGAACGGCTTGACCACGAAGTCGTCGGCACCGAGGTCGAAGGCCAGGACCCGCTCGCTCTCCACCTCGCTGCCCGACACGACGATCACCGGGGCCCCGACCCGGGGCCGGATCCGGCTGAGCAGCTCCAGGCCGTTCATGCCCGGGAGCTCGATGTCGAGCACGATCAGGTCAGGCGGGTCGCGCTCGATGGCCAACAGCGCAGACTCGGCGTCGGTGGCTTGCACCACCTCGTGGCCCTCGCCCCGGAGGAGGGCGGTCACGAGGTGCAGGAACGTCGGCTCGTCGTCGATGACGAGGATCGACGCGGGCCGGGCGGGGTCGGTCACGGCAGTGGGAAGGTGACCGCTCCCGGCCCCGTCGCCGCCTTCGGGGCCAGGGCCCGGACGACGCCGGCCAGGTCGTCGACGACAATATCGAGCTCGGCGGCGGCCAGGTCGGCCAGCCGGCCGGCGCCCTCGACCTGGCCGGCCCGGGCCAGGCGCTCGATCTCCCGGCAGCGCCACGCCAGCGACGCGACACCGAGGAACCCGCACGCCGACTTGAGCCGGTGGGCCGCCGCCGCCGCCCGGCCGGCGTCGAGGGACCGGCACGCGGCGCTGATCGCCGGCAGCCGCTCACGGGCCTCGGCCGCGAACACCCGGCACAGCTCGTCCACCGCCTCGGGCCCGATGTCGGCGACGAGACGACCGACGACCGCGGCGTCGACGCGGTCGTCGCCCGGGCCATGCCCGTCCTCCACACCCTCACGCCCCCCGGACACTCGGCAATAGTAATGAGCGGATGGACGTCAGGAGCCGGTGTGCGTGGCTGACCTGGCGGCGGTACATCGCCGTCGCCTCGGTGGCCGTGGCCGCCCGCGCCGTCATCCCGTCGGCCCGGGCCGGCCAAGCGTTCGCCGTCGCCATCACCGGCGCCAGCCTGGCTGCGGTGTGGGTCGGGGTGTCACGCCTGCGGGGCACCCGCCGCCGGCCCGCCCGCTGGTTCGCGATCGCGCTCTCCATGTACTTCTGCGGCGACCTGTTCTTCTACTACTACCTCCTGGTCCGCCAGTCGGAACGGCCGTTCCCATCGGTCGCCGACGCCCTGTACCTCGCCGACCTGCCCATCTTCATCTGGGCCCTCCTCCTCTTCATCCGGGAGCGGAACGCCGGCCGCGACGTGCCCAGCCTGATCGACGGGGCCATCGTCGCCACCACGTGCGGGCTGCTGTCGTGGATCTACGTCATCCAGCCCACGGCGGCCGACTCAAGCGCCACGGTCGTCGACCGGGCCATCGGGATGGCCTACCCGCTGCTCGACGTGATCCTCCTGACCATGGCCGTCTGCCTCCTGCTGGTCCGGAGCCGGCGGCCAGTGGCCCACGTGCTCCTCGCCGCCGGCGTCGTCGCCCTGACCTCGGCCGACACCCTCTACAACTTCCTCAACGTCCTCCCCGGGTTGCCGCTGGTCATCGAGCCGTACTACCTGCTGTGGGTGATCTGGTACGTGCTGGTCGGGGCGGCCTTCCTGCACCCGTCGATGGGGGGCGAGGCCGCCGTCTCGGAACGCTCGACGGGCGACGACGACCGCGCCCGCCTGCTCGTCCTCGGCGCCGTGGTGCTGGTGGCGCCCACGCTGGTCGTGATCGAGGGCATCCGCGACGAGGGGTGGCATCTCCCCGTCATCGGCGTGGCGTCGATGGTGCTCTTCGGGCTGGTGATGGCCCGCATGAACCTGCTCATGCGGTCCCTCCGCCTGGCCCGGGCCGAGGCCGAGGCGGCCAACGACGCCAAGTCGATGTTCCTGGCCACCATGAGCCACGAGATCCGGACACCGCTCAACGCCGTGCTCGGCCTCTCCGACATGCTCCTGGAAAGCGGTCTCGACCACGCCCAGCGGTCATGGGTGGAAACGGTGGTCGCCAGCGGCCAGTCCCTGCTCGCCCTCATCAACGACATCCTCGACTTCTCCAAGATCGAGTCGGGCGCCATGGCCATGGCGACGGCGCCGTTCGACATCATCGAGTGCATCGACTCCGCCCTTGCCGTCGTCGCGCCCGCCGCGGAGGCCAAGGGCCTCCACCTCGACCATCGTGTCGACCCGGGCGTACCGCCGGCGGTCCTGGGCGACGTGGCCCGGCTCCGGCAGATCCTCGTGAACCTCCTCTCGAACGCCGTCAAGTTCACCGATGTCGGGGGCGTCTCCCTGTCGGCCCAGGCCCTCGCCACCTCGGCGCCGGCCGGCGCCCTTTCGCCGTCCGACGAGGTCCGCCTCTCCTTCTCCGTCAGGGACACCGGCATCGGCATCGCCCCCCATGCGCAGGCCGACGTCTTCCGGTCGTTCTTCCAGGTGGAGGGGACCGCGGCCCGCCGCCACGGGGGCTCGGGGCTGGGCCTGGCCATCAGCCGCCGGCTGTGCGAGCTCATGGGCGGGACGATGTGGGTCGAGAGCCAGGAGGGCGCCGGATCGACATTCCACTTCACCGTCACGGTCCAGGTCGGGCCGGCGCCGGGCGGGCTCGGGGCCCCAGGCGTCGACGTGCTTCGCGGCAAGCGCCTGCTGGTCCTGGACTCGGACCGGTCAAGCCGCGACACCCTGATCGGGTCAGCGCTCCACTTCGGCATGCTGGTGAGCGCCACCGACCGGGCCGCCGACACCCAGGACTGGTTGGCGCGGGGCGACCACTTCGACGTGGCCATCGTCGACCTCAAGGCCACCGACTGCGACATCGAGTCGCTGGTCCGGGCCGGCGCCCGCCGGGCCCTGCCCCTCGTGGCCCTTGCCCCCATCGGCTACCGGCCCACGCTCGGCCCCGAGGCCTTCGCCGGCTGGCTGACCCGCCCGGTCCGCCGTTCGCAGTTCCTCGACGCCATCCGCAGCTCGCTCACCGGTGCCCCGGCCCCGGCCCGCTCGGGAGGGACGGCGGCGGCGGCTGGCCCCACCGCCCGCGGCCTGGAGGTGCTGGTGGCCGAGGACAACCCGGTCAACCAACGGGTGATCGTGCTGTTCCTCGAGCGGCTGGGCCATCGGGCCGACGTCGTCGCCGACGGCGCGGCCGCCCTCCGTGCCGTCGAGGACCGGCCGTACGACGTCGTGCTCATGGACATGCAGATGCCCGAGATGGACGGGCTCCAGGCCACCCGGGCGCTGCGGCGGAACCCCCCGCCATCCCCGCCGAGGATCATCGCCGTGACCGCCAACGCCGTGGCGGGGGACCGGGAGCTGTGCATTGCCGCCGGGATGGACGACTACCTGAGCAAGCCCTTTTCGATGGACGAGCTGGCCTGCGCCCTGGCCGGGACGGGCGCAGGGGTCGGGGACGGCGCGCCGGTATCACAACGCCAGCCCAACGCCACCCCATGACAGGTTGTTGCAATTATGTTGAAAGTTGATGGCGACCGGGCCTTCCATCGCCGATGCTGCATAGTGCGAGGCCGGGACCGGTGGGCCAGGGTACGCGTCACACGGTAGGGGGGCCCCGCCTGACTTGCAGGCGCCGACGGAGAGGCCCGGCCCGAGCACCCGGCGGGGGGCTCGGGCAAGTGACGGCCCCGACGGCCTCGCCCCGCCTACGGTGGGGCCGATGACCGGGCGGGGAGCAACGTGGCGATGGGCGGCCCCGCTCGTGGTCGGCCTGGTGCTGGCCGGGTGCGGCACCGGTGGCGGGCAAGGGACAACCCCGGCGCCGGGGGCCCAAGGCGCAGGGCCCGAACCAGCGACCGCGGCCGGGCCACTGGGCGGCGACGCGGCCGGGCTGCTGGGCGGCGGGGCCAGCGGGCTGCTGGGCGGCGGGGCCGGCGGCCCATTGGGCGGCGGGGCCGGCGGCGGGCCTGCCGGCGTGCTCGCCTCCGGCGCGCCGGGGCCGGGGGCATCGACCCCCGGGGCCTCGACTGCCTCGACGGTGCCAGCCCGACCGGACGGCG
>JAHFUR010000052.1 GCA_023264995.1 Acidimicrobiia bacterium
ACCGCCCGACAAGTCCTTTCACCGGTATGCCGGTCCTGCGCCGCGCACCATCACGGTCACTGCCGCTTCGACGTCGTGCGACGGGGTCTCCGATAGACAGACCGCCGTTGGGCGAGTCATTCTTTCAGCCCCCGCGGCGCAGTAGCCATGCAGCGGGAGGAACGAGCCGGTGGCGGATCGGCGAACGGGACCCGCAGCCGGATCGTCTTCCGGGACGTCGGCAGCACACCCGCCCTTCCTCAACCCGTCGAAGGCCGGAACGCCCATAGGCCGACATCTCGATCGGGCCGCGAGGACTGACGCCGTTCGGCGCGGATCACCCAGATCGACGGCTCTGGGCTCGGTTCGCGGCCACGACGATGCCCCCGAAGGCGCGTCCCAGAAACATGCCGCGGACCGCATCTCGGCGCGTGGCGAATGTGCCGGTCGGTGCTACGGCCGAGGTTCGGCGTGAGCTGCGATCTTCGAAAGAACGTTCGATCGCACCGGCCGATGACCCGCCGGCCCGTGGCGCCACCGACCCGACCCCTGCCGCGGGGCATTTCCTTTCCCGCCGCCGCCGGCCCCGCTCAACACCGCGCACCACGGCCAACCACCAGCCTCCCGGCGCCTGCCCCCAACTGGCCGTCGGCGAGTTCCTTGCCCCCTCGACTCCACCTGCGCCGGTGCGCCGCCCGCAAGCCGACGACCTTCTCGTAGGCGGTGGCGTAGTCTCAGCAAACAAATCGGCGGAGGTGGTCGGCATGTTCGCTGTTGTGGACTTCGAGACTACGGGCCTACGTCCGGGCCGCGACCAAGTCGTGGAGGTGGCCGTCGTCACGGTCGATGAGTTCGGCGCCGTCAGCGACGAGTGGTCGACCCTGGTGAAACCCTCGCGACCGGTCGCCGGGGGCGGGGTGCACGGCGTTTTCAACGCCGACGTCCGGGAGGCGCCAACCTTCCGTGACGTCGCCGGCGACCTGCTGGAGCGCCTCGACAACACAGTGCCTGTCGCCCACAACGCTCGCTTTGACTCCGCCTTCCTCGAAGCCGAGCTTGGACGGCTCGGGCACAGGTTCCCCTGCCAGTGGTTGTGCACCCTGGAGTTGGCTGGCCAGCTGGACTTCAGCTGGAGCCGCTCACTGCGAGCGTGCTGCGCCAATCTTGGCCTGCCCCACGACAACGGTCACAGCGCCCTCGTGGACGCCCAGGCCACCGCTCGGCTGCTCGCCTTCCTGTCGGCAGTCGCCTACGAACGCGGCGTCTCGCTTCACCTTCCTCCGGCCCTGACCATTGATGGACCGACCTTGCGCGCTTCCGGTCGGGTGCTCCACCGGAAAGCAGCGGAGGCTGACGACGGGGCTCCCCTTCGACGAATCGTCACCAGACTGCCCGGCGCAGCGGTGCCGGTCGACATCGACCAGGCCGCCGGCCTTGCCTACGAGGAACTACTCGACCGGGTGCTCCAAGACCGGCTCATCACTCCCGACGAGGCTGTGGCGCTGTGCGAGCTGGCCGGCTCCTGGGGCCTGTCGATGGACGATCTCGGCCGCATCCACCGTGGCTACGTCTCCTCCCTCGCCGGTGTCGCTCTCGCTGACGGTGTGATCTCGCGCTCCGAGCAACAGGACCTTGGCACCGTGGCGGACCTCCTAGGAGTGAGTCGCGCCGCCGTGCTCGAGGAACTGATCGCCAAGAGCTGAAAGGACCATCAGGCGCCGACGCTCGGAGTCCAGAGCTGTGAGGCCGCCCTCCGTCGCCGACCTGCCGCCGCGGGTCGACACAAACGCCCCGCGGCCTGGCGGGGCGGTTGACCGCACCATCCGCCCACGGCCCGGCCCGGTCCACTATCGTTGCGAACGAATGTTCGTGCTCGGGATCGATCCAGGGGTGTCGCGGTGCGGGTACGGCTGCGTCGAGGGCGGGCCGGGGGCCACGCCGCGTGTCGTGTCCGTCGGTGTGCTGACCACGCCCCCGTCGGACCCGTTGCCCGGCCGGCTGGCCGCCCTCGACCATGACCTCCGGGCCCTCGTCGCCGAGTTCAAGCCCTCGGTCGTGGCCGTCGAGCGGGTGTTCTTCCAGGTCAACGCCCGGACGGCCATGTCGGTCGGCCAGGCCAGCGGCCTGGCCCTGGTGGCCGCATCACAGGCCGGGTGCGAGGTGGTCCAGTACACGCCCAACGAAGTGAAGCAGGCGGTCGCCGGCTACGGGTCGGCCCCGAAGGAGCAGGTGCAACGCATGGTCCAGACCCTGCTCGGCCTGGCCGAGCTGCCCAGCCCGCCCGACGCGGCCGACGCCCTGGCCCTGGCCCTGTGCCACCTGGCCATGGCCCCCTTGCGGGCCCGGGTCGGCGCCACCCGGGGGCGGGCGCGGTGACCGGCCCGGGAAGCCGGTCCGGTGTGGCCATCGGGCCAGGGGAGCGGGCCGATACTGGCCCGGAAGGCCGGTCCACTGTGGTGGCCCGATGATCGGGCGGCTGCGGGGCACGCTGGTCCACCGGACGGTGCGGGGCGAGGTCATGCTCGACGTCGGCGGCGTCGGCTACCGGATCGGCGTGTCGCCGGCCACGGCTGTCGCCCTGGGGGCCATCGGTGACGAGGTGGTCGTCCACACCCACCTCCACGTCCGGGAGGACGCCCTCACCCTGTTCGGTTTTGCCACGGCCGACGGGCGCGACTGCTTCGAGTCGCTCCTGGGCGCCCACGGTGTCGGCCCCGGCCTGGCCATGGCCATCCTGTCCACCCACGCGCCCGACGAGCTGCGCCGCATCCTGCTCGAGGGCGACCTCGACGGTCTGACCCTCGTGCCCGGCGTGGGCCGCAAGACTGCGGCCCGGCTCCTCTTGGAGCTGAAGTCCCGGCTCGATGTGCCCGACGGCGCCGGCTTCGATGCCGACCCCGCCGGCGGAGCCGGCGGGTCACCCCGGGCCGACGTGCGGGCCGCCCTCACCGCGCTCGGCTACCAGCCGGAGGAGGTGCGCCGGGCCATGGGCGAGCTGCCGACCGAGGGGGACCTGAACACCCTGGTGCGCACCGCCCTCCAGACCCTCGGCGCATCCCGATGACCACGCCGTGACCCGCAACGAGCTGCTCACGCCGCTGACCACGCCCGGGGAGCAGCCGGAGGAGGTCAGCCTCCGTCCCCGCCGGCTGGCCGAGTTCGTCGGCCAGGCCCAGCTCCGCCAACACCTCGAGATCCTGTTGGAGGCGGCCCGGCGGCGGGGTGAGCCGGCCGACCACCTCTTGCTGGCCGGGCCGCCCGGGCTGGGCAAGACCAGCCTGGCCGGCATCGTGGCCGCCGAGATGGGGGTCACCCTGCGGGTCACCTCGGGGCCGGCGCTGGAGCGGGCGGGGGACCTGGCGTCGGTCCTTACCAATCTCGACGAGGGCGATGTGCTGTTCATCGACGAGATCCACCGTCTGCCGCGGGTGGTGGAAGAGGTCCTGTACCCGGCCATGGAGGACTTCCAGCTCGACATCGTCCTGGGCAAGGGCCCGTCGGCCCGGTCGCTGCGCCTCGACCTGCCCCGGTTCACCCTGGTGGGGGCCACCACCCGCACCGGGCTGATCACCGGCCCGCTGCGTGACCGGTTCGGCTTCGTGGCCCGCCTCGACTACTACGGCGTCGAGGAGCTCGAGGCCATCGTGGTCCGGGCCGCCCGGATCATGGGGGTGGCACTCGACCCCGCCGGCGGCCACGAGGTGGCCCGGCGGGCCCGGGGCACGCCCCGGATCGCCAACCGCCTGCTCCGCAGGGTCCGCGACTATGCCGAGGTGCGGGCCGACGGCATCGTCACCGAGGCCGCGGCCCGCGACGGGCTGGCCCTCTTCGAGGTCGACGAGGCCGGGCTCGACAAGGTGGACCGGGCCATCCTCAACGCCGTGTGCCGGCGCTTCGCCGGCGGGCCGGTGGGCCTGTCGACCTTGGCCATCTGCGTGGGCGAGGAGCCGGAGACAGTGGAGGACGTCTACGAGCCGTACCTGCTCCAACTGGGCCTGCTGCAGCGCACCCCCCGGGGGCGGGTGGCTACGCCGGCGGCCTGGGCCCACGTCGGCCTGCAACCTCCCGCGACGGGCCTGCCGCCCGCGGGCCTGTTCGGCGACGCACTAACCTGATCCCCGGTCGCCCGGCGGCCACCTTTCCTTATGGGACCCCTTCTCGCGCTCCTCCTCACCTTTGGCCTCATGTGGGTGCTGCTCATCCTTCCGCAGCAGCGCCGCATGCGTCAGCACCAGACGGTCGTCGCCTCGCTCGAGGCGGGTGACGAGGTCGTGACCGCGGGCGGCGTGTACGGCACGATCGTCTCGGTCGACGAGGAAACGCTGGCCATCGAAGTGGCGCCCGGCGTCGTCCTGCGGGTCCTGCGGAGCGCGGTCACCCAGCGGGTCGCTCCCTACGAGGCCGACGCCGGCGACGACGACGCTGGCGACGATGACGACGCCGCCGACGATGAAGGCGACGACCACGCCGGCGTGCCCTCCGACCTCGACAAGGACCAGCCCTGATGCGTCGCTCGCCGGCCTATTCACTCATCGCGGTCTTCGTGCTGGCCATCGGCGGCCTCGCGGCCACGCTGATCTCGGGGAACACGCCCCAGCTCGGCCTCGACCTGCAGGGCGGGGCTTCGGTGGTCCTCCAACCCCGGGACAAGGTGCCCTCCGGTGTCCTCGACCAGGCCATCGAGATCATCAGGAACCGGGTCGACGCCCTCGGCGTCGCCGAGCCTGAGATCACCCGCCAGGGCACCTCGATCATCGTGTCCCTGCCCGGGGTCAAGAACAAGGACCGTGCCCTGTCGGTGGTCGGCCAGACGGCACAGCTGCTGTTCCGGCCGGTGATCCAGCAGCTTCCCGCCGAGCCGACGGCCACGACCACCACCTCGTCGACCACGACCACCACCACCGGCGAGGCCTCGCCGACGACGGTGCCTACGACGACCACCACCATCCCCGTCGACACCAACAAGACCACGGCCCCCGAGGACGACGACGAGACCAAGCAGGTCGTCCTGCCTGAGAAGGACGCAAGCGGCAAGGTCACCACCCGCTACCTGCTCGGCCCGGCCGAGGTGAAGGGCCAGGCACTCTCCGGGGCGTCGGCCACGGTGTCGGGCACCGGCACCTGGGAGGTCTCCTTCGAGCTCACCGGCGACGGCACCAAGCAGTGGAACGACATGGCCACCAAGGTGGGGGCCGGCAACCAGATCGCCATCGACCTCGACGGCGTCGTCCGCTCGGCACCGAGCCTGCAGACCACCGAGTTCAACGGTCGGGGCGTGATCACCGGTAACTTCAGCCAGTCCGAGGCCAAGGACCTGGCCCTCGTCCTGCGCTACGGCGCCCTGCCCGTCCAGCTCGACCGCCAGACCGTGCAGACCGTCTCGGCCACCCTGGGCCGGGACTCGTTGCACGCCGGCCTCATCGCCGGCCTCGTCGGCCTGGGCCTCGTCGCCCTCTACATGCTGCTCTACTACCGGGCCCTGGGCCTGGTGGTGTGGCTCGGCCTGCTCCTGACCGCGGCCATCATGTACTCCCTGGTCACGCTCCTCGGCACGACCAGCGGCCTGGCCCTCAGCCTGGCCGGCGCCACCGGCATCATCGTGTCGGTCGGCGTCACCGTGGACTCCTACGTCGTCTACTTCGAGCGTTTGAAAGACGAGATCCGGTCCGGCAAGACGATCCGCTCGTCGGTCGACCGGGGGTTCTCTCGGGCCTACCGCACCATCCTGGCCGCCGACGCGGCATCGATCATCGGTGCGGCCGTGCTCTACGTGCTGAGCGTCGGGTCGGTGCGGGGGTTCGCCTTCTTCCTGGGCCTGACCACGGTGCTCGACGTGTTCACCGCCTACTTCTTTACCCGCCCCATGGTCATGCTGCTCGGCCGTAGCCGGCTGTTCACCGAAGCCCGGTGGCTCGGTGTTGCTCGCGGCCTGAACGCGGCGCCAGCCGTGGCCCCGAAGGTGAAGGAACCCGTATGAACGACATCGCCGACCCCACCGAGGCGGCACCGCCGAAGACGACGCTGCGCCATCGGCTCTACCACGGCGAGACCACGATCAACTTCGTGGGCCGGAAGAACGTCTGGTTCGTGGTGTCGGGCCTGGTCATCCTGGCCGGGCTCATCTCGCTGCTGGCCCAGGGCCTCAACTACGGCATCGACTTCAAGGGCGGCACGTCCTGGGAGGTGCCGGCGCCCGGTGTGTCCGTCGCCCAGGCCCGCGACGCCGTCCGTCCCCTCGGCCTCGGCGAGGCCACCATCCAGACCGTCGGTGGCGACCGGATCCGGGTGGCCTCGGGCAACCAGACGCCCGAGCAACAGACCAAGATCAGCCAGGCCCTGGCCGAGCTGGCCAAGGTCGACGCCGGGCAGGTGAGCGTGAACGATGTCGGCCCGTCGTGGGGCAAGGCGGTCACCAAGAAGGCCCGGAACGCCCTCATCGTGTTCTTCATCCTCATCAGCGCCTACATCTCGCTCCGCTTCGAGTGGAAGATGGCCGTGGCCGCGCTGGGCGCGGTCGTCCACGACATCCTCGTCACGGTCGGGGTGTACTCGATCTCCCGCTTCGAGGTGACGCCGGCCACGGTCGTGGCCTTCCTCACCATCCTCGGCTACTCCCTCTACGACACCATCGTGGTGTTCGACAAGGTGGAGGAGAACACCAAGGGCCTCGGTGCCACCGGCCGGTTCACCTACTCCGACACGGTCAACCTGTCGATGAACCAGGTCCTGATGCGGTCGCTCAACACCTCGATCGTGGCCATCATGCCGATCGTCTCGATCCTCGTGATCGGCGCCGGCGTCCTGGGCGCCACCACCCTCAACGACTTCGGTCTCGCCCTCCTCGTCGGCCTCCTCACCGGCGCCTACTCGTCGATCTTCGTGGCGTCGCCCATCCTGGCCATGCTCAAGGAGCGGGAGCCCCGCTACGCCGGCGTCCGCCAGCGGCTCACGGCCAAGGGCGGCGCCGGCCTCCTGACCCCGGCCGCCGCCGCCGCACTTGCCGGCGGTGCTGGCGGTGGGGCGGGGCCGGTCCGCGCCCGCCCCGGCGCCCGGCCGCCCGTTCGGAGCCGGTCGGCAGTCCGTGACGATGACGATGACGAGCTGCTCGTGCCCTCGCGGCCCGGGCCCTCCGGCCAGGCCCAGCAGCCCCGCCCCAAGCAGGTCCCCCGGCCCGGCGCGCCCCGAGGCCGCAAGAAGGGCAAGAAGCGCTGAGCTGGGCCCTGAGGCAGGTTTTCGGCACCGGGTAGGCTGGCTCATGGCCGATGCGGAGTGGCTCAAACGGCACATCCGTGACATCGCCGACTTCCCAACGCCGGGGATCGTCTTCCGTGACCTGACCCCCCTGCTCGGCAATGTCGAGGCCATGCGCTTCACCGTGGACGCCTTGGTCGACGCCTTCGCCGGCCGCCGGGTCGACAAGGTGGTCGGCGTGGAGGCCCGGGGGTTCATCCTGGCTGCGCCGGTCGCCTACCGGCTCGGGGCCGGGTTCGTGCCGGTCCGGAAGCCGGGCAAGCTCCCGTGGCGGACCGAGACCGAGGAGTACGCCCTCGAGTACGGCGTGGACCGCCTCGAGATGCACTCGGACGGGTTGGGAGCCGGTGAGGCTGTGCTCGTCATCGACGACGTCATCGCCACCGGGGGGACAGCCCGGGCCACCGTCCAGCTCATCGAACGGCTGGGCGCCACCGTGGCCGGCCTCGGCTTCGCCGTCGAACTGACGTTGCTCGCCGGACGCGAGAAGCTGGGTGGGTACGACATCGTGTCGCTCGTGACCTACGAGTAGGGAGGGGAGGGACGTGCCCACCGCCGATCGTGTACTGCCGTGGCGGCGGTCGTCCCAGGCTGTGCCCGACGACGTGCGCGAGCTCGTCGACCTCTACCGGTCGAAGCACCCGAAGGCCGACACGTCGCTGCTGACCAAGGCGTACGCGGCGGCGGCCGAGGCCCATACGGGCCAGGTGCGGCGCTCCGGCGACCCCTACATCGTCCACCCCCTGGCGGTGGCCATGATCCTGGCCGAGCTGGGCCTCGACGACGTCACCCTGGCCGCAGCCCTGCTGCATGACGCGGTCGAGGACACCGGGCTCTCCCTCGACGACGTGAAACGCGACTTCGGGCCGCAGGTGGCGGGCATGGTCGACGGGGTGACCAAGCTCGACCGGGTCCGCTTCGAGTCCAAGGAGGCCCAGCAGGCCGCCACCATGCGCAAGATGCTCGTGGCCATGGCCAAGGACATCCGGGTCCTGCTCATCAAGCTGGCCGACCGGCTCCATAACATGCGCACCATCGCCGCCCTGCCCCGCGAGAAGCAGGAGCGCATCGCCCAGGAGACCATCGACGTGTACGCGCCGCTGGCCCACCGCCTTTGCATCGGCGAGATCAAGTGGCAGCTCGAAGACCTGTCCTTTGCCACGCTCCACCCCAAGCGCTACGCCGAGATCGAGCAGATGGTGTCGAGCCGGGCCCCCGAGCGCGACATCTACCTGTCCCAGGTGGTGGAGATGGTCCGGGGCCGGCTGGCCGAGGTCAAGGTGGAGGGCGAGGTGTTCGGCCGACCCAAGCACTACTGGAGCATCTACGAGAAGATGGTGGTGAAGAACCGGGAGTTCGACGAGATCTACGACCTCGTCGGCCTGCGGGTCCTGGTGGGCAGTGTCAAGGACTGTTACGCGGCCCTGGGCACCATCCACGCCACATGGAAGCCGGTGCAGGGCCGGTTCAAGGACTACATCGCCATGCCCAAGTTCAACCTGTACCAGTCGCTGCACACGACCGTGGTCGGGCCCCAGGGCAAGCCCATCGAGGTCCAGATCCGGACGCGGGAGATGCACCAGCGGGCCGAGTTCGGCGTGGCCGCCCACTGGAACTACAAGGAAGCCGGCCCGGTGGCCGACGTGGGCTGGCTGCGGCGCATCGTCGACTGGCAGGAGGAGACCGACGACCCGGCGGAGTTCATGGCGTCGCTGAAGCTCGACCTCGACCAGGACGAGGTCTTCGTGTTCACCCCGAAGGGCGACGTGGTCACCATGGCCCTCGGCGCCACCCCCATCGACTTCGCCTACGCCATCCACACCGACGTCGGCCACCGCTGCATCGGGGCCCGGGTCAACGGCCGCCTGGTGCCCCTCGACTCGGCGCTGAAGTCCGGCGACCGGGTGGAGATCTTCACCTCCAAGGTGGAGGGCGCCGGCCCGTCCCGCGACTGGCTCCAGGTCGTCGTCACCCCCCGGGCCAAGAACAAGATCCGCCACTGGTTCAGCCGTAGCCGGCGTGAGGAAGCGGTGGAGACCGGCCGGGAGGAACTGGTCAAGTACATGCGGCGGGAGGGCCTGCCCGTGCAGAAGCTGGCCAACTCCGAGGTGCTGGCCAGCGTCGCCGTCGACCTGCACTACGCCGACGTCGAGGCCCTCCACCAGGCCATCGGCGAGAACCACGTGTCGGCCCAGTCCGTGGCCCAGCGGCTGGCGCGCGACCTGCGGGGCGGCGAGCACGAGGAGCAGCTCCCGACCACGGTCAACCGCCCGGCCCGTTCGCGGGTCCAGGGCATGGGCGGGGTCCACGTCGAAGGCCTCGACGACGTGATGGTCCGTCTGGCCCTGTGCTGCACGCCCGTCCCCGGCGACGAGATCGTCGGCTTCGTCACCACCGGCCGGGGCGTTTCGGTCCACCGCTCCGACTGCGCCAACGCGGTGACGCTGACCACCAGCATGGGCGAGCGCCAGATCGAGGTGGAGTGGGACGGCGGCCGGGCCGGCGTGTTCATCGCCTCCATCGAGGTCCAGGCCCTCGACCGGGCCCGCCTGCTGGGCGACGTCTCCACCGCGCTGGCCGACCATCACGTCAACATCGTGGCGTCGTCCACCCACACCGGCTCCGACCGCGTGGCCCGCCTCCGCTTCGACTTCGAGCTGGCCGACCCGTCCCATCTCGACGCCTTGTTGCGCTCGGTCAAGCGGGTCGACGCGGTGTTCGACGCCTACCGGGTCCTACCGGGGGCCAAGCGGTAGCTGGTCATTACCCGGCCGATCTGGTGACACGGACAGGGGTCAGGGCCCCCAGTTCTGTCACCGGTTGGGCAGTACTAGCCTTCGTGGTGCCTAGATGACCGAGTTCCGCGCCCCGGTGGGCACCCGTGACGTGCTGCCGCCGGAATCGGCGCGATGGGAGCGGCTGGTGGCGTTGTTCGCCGGCGTCGTCGAGCGGGCCGGCTACGGGTTGGTCCTGAGCCCGATGTTCGAGGACGTCGGCGTGTTCGAACGGGTCGGCGAGGGCACCGATGTCGTCCGCAAGGAGATGTACGACTTCGAGGACAAGGGCGGCCGGCGCATCGCCTTGCGCCCGGAGAGCACCGCGTCGGTCGTGCGGGCCTACGTGCAGCACCGGCCCACGCCACCGTTCAAGGCCTGGTACGCCGGCCCCCACTTCCGCTACGAGCGACCACAGGCCGGCCGGTTCCGCCAGCACCACCAACTGGGCGTGGAGGCCCTGGGCACCGACGATGCCGACCTCGACGTGGAGATCGTCGCCCTGGCCTGGTCGGTCTGCGCCGGCCTCGGCCTGACGCAGGTCACGTTGTTGCTCAACTCGTTGGGCGACGACGTGTGCCGGCCGGCGTACCTCGACGCGCTCCGGGCCTTCCTCGGCGCCGCCACGCTCTGCGACGAGCACGCCGGCGGCTACGAAAAGAACCCGCTCCGGGTGCTCGACTGCAAGCGCGATGCGTGCCGGGCGGCCACGGCCGGCGCCCCCCGGCTGCTCGACCACCTTTGCGAGCCGTGCGCGGACCACTTCGCCCGGGTGCGGGCCGGCCTCGACGGCCTCGGCGTGGCGTACACGATCGCCCCCCGCCTGGTCCGGGGCCTCGACTACTACACCCGCACCACCTTCGAGCTGGCCGCCGATGCGCTCGGGTCGGCCCAGAACGCCGTCGGCGGCGGCGGGCGCTACGACAAGTTGGCCGAAGCCCTCGGCGGCCCGGCCACGCCCGGCATCGGCTTCGGCATGGGCGTCGAGCGGCTGTTGCTGGCGTGTGACGCTGAGGGTGTGTTCCCGGCGCCGGCGTCTGCCCTCGACGTCTGGGTGGTCGACACGACGGGCGGGGCCCCGGCCTTGGCCCTGACCCATGAGCTGCGGGCCGCCGGGATCTCGGCCGACCGCTCCTTCGACGGGCGGTCCATGAAGTCCCAGTTCAAGTCGGCCGACCGTTCGGGCGCCCGCCTGGCGCTGGTCGTGGGCGACAACGAGCTGGCAGCATCCACAGTGACCTTGCGGGACCTCCGCGGAGGCGAACAGGAGACCGTCGACCGGGCCGGCGTCGTCGAACACGTAAGGAAGCGATTGCGTTGATGCGGACCCACATGTGCGGCGAGCTGCGCCCGACCGACGCCGGCCAGACGGTCAGCGTCTGCGGGTGGGTGGCCAGCCGGCGCGAGCACGGCCAGAACCTGGCCTTCGTCGACGTGCGTGACCACACCGGCATCGTCCAGTGCGTGGTGGACGGAGCCAACGAGCTGCGCTCGGAGTTCGTCGTCCGCGTGACCGGCACCGTCCGGGCCCGTCCCGAGGGCACCGCGAACCCCAACCTGCCCACGGGCGACGTGGAGGTGGGCGACTGCACCGTCGAGATCCTCTCTCAGGCCGAGCCGCCGCCGTTCCCGGTCGCCGACCGGGTGGACGCCGACGAGAACCTGCGCCTGCGCCACCGCTACGTCGACCTGCGCCGGCCGGCGATGCAGCGCAACCTCCGGTTGCGGGCCACGGTCAGCAGCGCCATCCGCCGGTCGATGGAGGCCCAGGGCTTCGTCGAGGTGGAGACGCCCACCCTCATCGCCTCCACACCCGAGGGGGCGCGCGACTTCGTCGTCCCGTCGCGGCTGCAGCCGGGCTCGTTCTACGCTCTGCCCCAGAGCCCCCAACTGTTCAAGCAGCTCCTCATGGTCGGCGGCATCGACCGCTACTACCAGCTGGCCCGTTGCTTGCGCGACGAGGACCTTCGCGCCGACCGGCAGTTCGAGTTCACCCAGCTCGACGCCGAGATGTCCTTCGCCGACCAGGCCGACGTCATCGGGGTCATCTCGGCCACCGTCGTGGCAGCCATCCGGGCCGCCGGCCGGGAGGTGGCCGACGAAATCCCCCGGATGACCTGGCGCGAGGCTCAGGACCGGTTCGGCTCCGACAAGCCCGACGTGCGCTTCGGGATGGAACTGGTCGAGCTGACCGACGCCGTCGCCGGCACCGGGTTCCGTGCCCTGCAGGCCCCCTGCGTCAAGGGTATCCGCGTGCCGGGCGAGGCCGGCATGGGCCGGGCCCGGATCGACCGGCTCACCGACCAGGCCAAGGCCGCCGGCGCCGGCGGGCTGGTGTGGCTGAAGATGGAGGGCGAGACGCTGGAGTCGCCCATCCTCAAGTTCCTGTCGGCCGAGGAGAAGTCGGCGCTCCCCAAGGCCCTGGGCGCCGAGCCTGACGACCTGTTGCTGGTCGTGGCCGGGGAGCGGCCCACCGTCGACCGGGTGCTGGGCCAGCTCCGCCTGGAGCTGGGCCGCCCGCCGGTGAACGAGGGCGGGATCAACCTGCTGTGGGTCACCGACTTCCCGCTGTTCGAGGGGCTCGACGGTGAGGGCCGGCCCATCCCGGCCCACCACCCCTTCACCATGCCTCACCCCGACGACCTCGACCGCCTCGACGCCGAGCCGCTGTCGGTGCGGTCGCAGGCCTACGACCTGGTGCTCAACGGCTGGGAGCTGGGCTCGGGCAGCGTGCGTATCCACCGCCCCGACATCCAGCAGCGCATCTTCTCCTTCCTCGGCATCGAGCCCGAGGAGGCCCAGTCACGCTTCGGCTTCCTCCTCGACGCCTTCCGCCACGGCGCCCCGCCCCACGCCGGCTTCGCCTTCGGCATTGACCGCCTGGTGGCGCTCCTCGCCGGCGAGGAGAACATCCGCGAGGTCATCGCCTTCCCCAAGACCCAGTCAGGCGTCGACCCCCTCACCGGCGCCCCCGGTCCCGTCGACCCTCGCCAGCTCGCCGAGCTTGGCCTGCGAGTGTTGCCCCGGCCGACCTAGAGCCCGTCGAGAGTGGACGATCCGCGCGGAAATACGGCACTGGATCGCCCACTCTCGGACATGTCACACCCTCTGGACATACTTGGCGCATGGATGTCCGGCGTTACCTCAACCAGATCGCAGCCTCACAGCACGCCCTCGTCACCCTCGACCAGGCCCTCGCGGCCGGACTTGGTCTCGGACAGATCCGCCGTAGGACAGCGACAGGCGAGTGGCTCGCTGTGCGGCCGCGGGTCTATGCCGTAGCCGGAGTCCCGCCGACGTGGGTGCAATCCGTCGCCGCCGCGGCCCTGAGCCTGCAGCCGGCGGCGTGGGCATCGCATTCGACGGCTGGGCGGCTGTGGGGCTTCCCGGGCGCCGCCGGCGACAAGATCGACATGCTCGTGGACCTGGATCGTCGAGTGCGGCTGGCTGGCGTCTGCAGCCATCGTTCGAGGGCGCTGTTCACTGCCGACCTGACCCGGCACGCTCGGATCCCGGTGACCACTCCCGAGCGCACGCTCGTCGACCTGTCGGCGACCGTCCCCGAGCCCCTGCTCGGCCAGATACTCGACGATGCGATCCGGCGCCGGCTGATCCGGCTCGAGCGCCTCCGCACGTGCGTCGGTCGGTTGGCGAAGTCGCCGGGCCGCCGGCCAGCGGTCGTCCATGGCCTGCTTGCCGCCCGGCTCCCCGGCTATGACCCTGGAGACAGCGACATGGAGACCCGGGTGCTGCGTGCCCTGGTGGCCGCGGGGCTTCCTGCGCCCGTCCAGCAACACCGGGTGCGGCTGAACGGCCGGACGATCCGGATCGATCTCGCCTACCCCAGGTGCCGGATCGCCATCGAGCTCGACGGCTGGGACTCCCACCGGGCCCGGTCGGCCTTCGACGACGACCGAGCCCGGGCGAACGCGCTCGTCCTGGCCGGCTGGGTGCTTCTGCGCTTCACCTCGCGCTCGACCGACGCCGAGATCATCGCCACCGTCGCGGCCGCCCTCGCCGAGAGTGGGCGATCCGGTGCCGCATGAGCGCGCGAAACGCCCACACTGAGCGGGGGCGTAGGGTCGGCGGCAATGGCCGAGGACTTGTTCGGGGCCGCCCTGCAGGAGCGATTGCGCCGCCAGGCGCCGTTGGCGGCCCGGATGCGACCGGCCACGCTCGACGACGTTGTGGGCCAGGAGCACCTGCTCGGGCCGGCAGGGCCCCTGCGCCGGCTGATCGAGGCCGACCGGATGTCGTCGGTGATCCTGTGGGGCCCGCCGGGGACGGGGAAGACCACCCTGGCCCGGCTCATCGCCGGGGCGACAGCGAGGTCGTTCGAGACGCTGTCGGCGGTCACCGCCGGCGTGAAGGACGTGCGCGAGGTGGTGGAGCGGGCCCGCCGGCGCCTGGCGGAGCACGGTGAGGGGACGATCCTCTTCCTCGACGAGATCCACCGGTTCAACAAGGCTCAGCAGGATGCCTTCCTGCCCGCGGTGGAGGAGGGATTGCTGGTCCTGATCGGGGCGACGACCGAGAACCCGTACTTCGAGGTCAACGCACCCCTCCTGTCCCGGTCGAGCTTGTTCCGGTTGCAACCGTTGACGCCCGACGCCGTCCGCACCCTGTTGGAACGAGGCCTGGCCCATGAGCGGGCGGAGGCCGACGACGAGGCGCTGGCCCATCTGGTCGGGCGGGCCGACGGCGACGCCCGGGTGGCGCTGAACGCCCTCGAAGTGGCGATCGCCCTGGCCACAGGGGTCGTCACCCTTGCTGACGCCGAGGCCGCCCTCGACGCTCGGGCCCTGCGCTACGAGCGCGACGAGCACTACGACATCGTGTCCGCCTTCATCAAGAGCCTGCGGGGCTCCGACCCCGACGCCGGCCTCTACTGGCTGGCCCGGATGCTCGAAGCCGGGGAGGACGCCCGGTTCATTGCCCGGCGCATGGTGATCCTGGCGTCGGAGGACGTGGGCATGGCCGACCCGATGGCCCTGCTGGTGGCCGACGCCGCAGCCCGGGCCGTGGAGTTCGTCGGGCTCCCGGAGGCCCAGCTCAACCTGGCCCAGGCCGTCGTCCACCTGGCCACCGCGCCCAAGTCGAACCGCGTCACCGCGGCGCTGGGTGGGGCCCAGGCCGACGTCAAGGACCGGCCCGCCGGCGAGGTGCCCATGCACCTGCGGAGTGCCTCCTACTTCGGGGCCAAGAAGCTCGGCCACGGGGCCGGGTACGAGTACCCTCATGACGACCCGCGCGGGTGGGTTCCCCAGGAGCATCGCCCCCCTGAGGTCGCCGATCGGGTGTACTACGAACCGTCCGATCATGGCTTCGAACGGGAGGTCGCCGAGCGCATGCGAGCACACAGGGAGCAGAAGTGACGCCCGGGGAGCTGGCGGCCACGGTGGCGTCGATCGCCTTCGCCATGCTCGTCGTCGGCCTTCTCCTCCTGATCGGCTCGGCCATCCGGACGCTCTCGTCGGTCCGGGGCGCGGTGGACGACGTGCGCCACACCGCGGTGCCGCTCATCGCGGACATCCACCTGGCCGTCCGCCAGGCCAAGGGGGACCTGGTCCAGGTCGAGCACATCCTGGAGCGCACCGAGTCGATCAAGGGCACGGTGGACACGGCGTCGCGGCTGGCCGTTGCCGCCTTCGCCACGCCCGTGATCAAGATCGCCGCCATCTCGACGGGGATGTCCCGCGCCGCCCGCCGGCTGTCGGGCAAGGCCTGACCGCGGTGTTCAAGCGCCTTTTCTGGTTGACGGTGGGCCTGGCCGGCGGGTTCGGGTCGTCGTTCTGGCTCATGCGCACGGTCCGGCGGGCCATCGAGCGCATCACGCCCCAGCGGCTGACCCAGGACGTGGTCACCGGGGCCAAGTCCGCCGGCGCCGGCCTGCGGGCCGCGCTCGACGAGGGCCGGGCGGCCATGCACGAGCGCGAGGCGGAGCTGCGTACCGAGCTGGCGCGCCGATCCCGCTGAACACGGCTTCTCTGAACGGCCCTGCGTCCGGTCGGTAGTCTGACCGGGACGCCATGGACGCCAACGCACTGACAGCCGACGAGCTCCGACGGGCCTTCACCGGGTATTTCGTCGGCCGCGGCCACACCTTGCACCCGTCGATGGGCCTGATCCCCCACCACCCGGCCGCGCCCATGTTCGCCAACGCCGGCATGAACCAGTTCCTGCCCATCATCCTGGGGGAGGAGCCGGTCCCCGCCCCTCCCCGGGCCACATCGGTGCAGAAGTGCCTCCGGGTCAAGGGCAAGCACGACGACATCGCCAACGTGGGCGTGACGTGGGGCCACTGCACGTTCTTCGAGATGCTCGGCAACTTCAGCTTCGGGGACTACTTCAAGGCCGAGATCATCCCCTGGGCCTGGGAGCTCCTTACCGAGGTCCTCAAGATTGACGGCGACCGGCTGTGGATCACCGTGCACGAGACCGACGACGAGGCCGCGGCCATCTGGCGCGACGCGGTGGGCATCCCGGCCGAGCGCATCCAGGCCATGGGCGCCGACAACTTCTGGGAGATGGGCGAGACCGGCCCCTGCGGGCCGTGCTCGGAGATCTACTACGACCGGGGCGAGGACTTCGGCGCGCCGGGAGGCCCGGCTCACGGCGGCGAGGAGCGGTTCCGGGAGATCTGGAACCTGGTCTTCATGCAGTACAACCGTCAGGCCGACGCCAGCCTGGCCCCGCTGCCCCTGCGCATCATCGACACCGGCGCCGGCCTGGAGCGCATGCTCACCGTGCTCCAGGGCGTCAACTCGGTGTTCGAGACCGACGAGCTGCGCCGGCTCGTGGCCGCGGCCGAGGCCGCCACCGGCCGGCGCTTGGGCGACGACCCCAAGGCCGACGTGAGCCTGCGGGTCCTGGCCGACCACGCTCGCACCATCACGTTCATGGTGGCCGACGGGCAGACCCCCTCCAACGAGGACCGGGGCTACGTCCTGCGCCGGATCCTGCGCCGGGCCGTCCGCCACGCCTTCGGGTTGGGCGTCGAGGGCCGGGTGCTCCCGGCCATGGTCGACGCCGTGGTCGACGTCATGGGCCCGGCCTACCCGGAGCTGGTGCCCGCCCGGGCCGACATCGTCGCCGTCATCGCCCGCGAGGAGGAGCGGTTCCACCGCACCCTGCGGTCGGGCTCGGCCATCCTCGACGAGGAGCTGGCCAAGGCCGGAGCCGGCGGCACCCTGGCCGGCAGCGTGGCCTTCCGGCTGCACGACACCTACGGTTTCCCGTTGGAGCTGACGCTGGAGGTGGCCGAGGAGCGGGGCGTCGGCGTCGACCGGGCCGGCTTCGAGGAGGCCATGGACGCCCAGCGCCGCCTCGGCCAGCAAGCGGCGGCCAGCGGCGCCGCCGGCCAGCCGGCCGACGCCGAGGAGCGGCGGGCCGCCTACAAGCTCCTGCTGGAGCAGGGCCCGGTCGAGTTCGTCGGCTACGCCGAGACGGTCACCGCGACACGCGTGCGGGCCGTCATCGGCGACGAAGTGTTCCTCGACCGCACGCCCTTCTACGCCGAGGGTGGCGGTCAGGTGGGCGACACCGGCACGATCGCCGGCCCCACCGGCACGGCCGAGGTGCTCGACACCACCTACGCCCTCCCCGGCCTGCACCGCCACACCGTGCGCATCCTCGACGGTGACATCCGCCCCGGGCAGGAGGTCACGGCCACGGTCGACACTGGCCGGCGCGAGGCCATCCGCCGCAACCACACCGGCACCCACCTGCTCCACTGGGCCTTGCGCGAGGTCCTGGGCACCCACGTCAAGCAGGCCGGTTCGCTGGTCGCGCCCGACCGGCTGCGGTTCGACTTCAGCCACTTCGAGGCGGTGACCCCCGAGCAGCTCGAGCGGGTCGAGGCCTTGGCCAACCACCAGGTACTGGCCAATGAGCCGGTGAAGGCCTACGAGGTCCCCAAGGCCGAGGCCGAACGGTTGGGAGCCATCGCCTTCTTCGGCGAGAAGTACGGAGACGTCGTGCGGGTGGTCGAAGCGGGCCCGCGCTCGGTTGAGCTGTGCGGGGGCACCCACGTGCACGCGCTGGGCACGATCGGGCCGATCAAGATCACCTCGGAGAGCTCCATCGGCGCCAACTTGCGCCGGATCGAGGCCGTGACCGGTGTGGCCAGCCTCGACCGGATCCGCGACGAGCAGAAGACCCTGGGCCGGGCGGCCACCCTCTTGCGGGTGACGCCGCCCGAGGTTCCCGACCGGGTCGAGCGTCTGCTCGATGACCAGCGCAGCCTGGCCGACGAGATCAAGGCCCTCCGCCGCCAGGGCGCCGGTGGCCGGGCCAAGGAGCTGGCCGCCCTGGCGGTCGACGGCGTGGTCGTCGCTCGTGTCGACGGAACGACGCGTGACGAGCTGAAGGAGTTGGCGGTCGCCATCCGCGACCAACCGGGCCTCCGCGGTGCGGTGCTGGGCGGCGAACCCGACGGTGGCGGGGTGTCGCTCGTGGCGGCGGTCACCAAGACGAGCGGTCTCGACGCCTCGTCGCTGCTGGCTGACGCGGCCCGGACCGTCGGCGGCGGCGGCGGGCGGGGCGCCGACGTGGCCGTGGCCGGTGGGCGTGACCCGAGCCGGCTCGATGACGCGCTCGACCAGGCCCGGCGGGCGGTCGGCGGGGCCACGGGCGGGTGAGGGCCGTCGCCCTCGACCTGGGGACCAAGCGGATTGGGGTGGCGGTCAGCGATGCGGGGGGCACCATGGCGACGCCGTACAGCGTGATCCACCGATCGGGAGACCCGGGAGCCGACCGGGCCCGGGTCGCCGAGATCGTCGCCGAGGTCGAGGCGGGTATTGTCGTCGTCGGCCTGCCCTTGTCGATGGACGGCAGCACCGGTCCCGCGGCCCGGGCTGCGCTCGACGAGGCCGCCGCGCTGCGCCAGCTCCTCGACGTGCCCGTCGAGTGCCAGGACGAGCGGCTCACCAGCGTCACGGCCAATCGCTCGCTGACCGAGGCCGGCCTCACCGGGCGCCGGCGCCAGCGGGCCCGCGCCGCCGGCGCGGTCGACCAGGCCGCAGCCACCGTCCTGTTGCAGTCGTGGCTGGACACGGCCGCCCGATGAGCGTCGACCTGCGCAACGACGCCCCTGACTACTACGAGTACCAGGAGCACGGGCGGCGCTGGCCCTTCGTCCTCCTGGCGCTGGTGCTGACGTTCCTGGTCCTCGTCGGCTCCGGCGTGATGTGGGTGGAGCACCAGATCAACCCGCCCGGGCCCAGCGGGCCGCAGGTCCGCCTCACCGTGGCGCCGGGCATGTCCACCAGCGACATCGCCGATCTGCTCGAACGCGAGGGGATCATCGCCAGCGCCGACGTGTTCAGGTACTACGCCAAGCTGACCGGGATCGGGTCCATCGAGGCCGGCGACTACACCCTCGAGAAGAAGTCGGATCTCAGCGACGTCAAGTCGGTGCTCGAAGGCGGGGCGGCCAAGGCCGAAGACGACCGGGTGACCATCCCCGAGGGGCTCACGCTGGCCAAGATCGCCAAGCTCGTCGGTGAGCAGCTGCCGGGCCGGTCGGCCGACAAGTTCCTTGCCGCGGCCAAGAGCGGCACCGTCCGCTCGCAGTACCAGCCGGCCGGCTCCAGCGTCGAGGGCTTCATCCTCCCCGAGACCTACTTCGTGGCCAAGACCGACGATGAGACGGCGGTGCTGCGCAAGATGGTCGACGCGTTCGACCAGCTGGCCACCAAGCTCGACTTGGCCGGCGCCGCCGCTCGCCTCCACCTCACCCCCTACCAGGTCGTCGTGGCCGCCTCCATCGTCGAACGGGAAGCCCTGATCGACGACGACCGCGGCAAGGTGGCCCGGGTCATCTACAACCGCCTCGACCAGAAGATCCAGCTCCAGATGGACTCCACCGTCCTGTATGCCATTGGCCAGGAGGGCAAGGACAACGTCACCCTCGATGACCGCAAGGTCAACTCGCCGTACAACACGTTCATCGCCCCCGGCTTGCCCCCTGGGCCCATCTCCCAGCCCGGGCGCAAGTCGCTCGAAGGGGCGGTGTCCCCACCCGCCGGCGACTGGCTCTACTTCGTGACCACCGACGTCAGCGGCCGGTCATCGTTCACGAACAACTACAACCAGTTCCTGCGCGATGTCGCGGTGTGCCAGTCCAAAGGCCTCTGCTGAGCCCTACGGCCTCGACACGGTTGGCGGCGGTCATCGGGTCCCCGGTCCGGCACTCGGTGTCGCCGGCCATGCACAACGCCGCGTTCGCCGCCCTCGGCCTGGACTGGATCTACGTCGCCTTCGAGGTGGCACCCGGTGGCCTGGATGCGGCCTTCGCCGGCGCTCGGGCGCTGGGCGTGGGCGGGCTTTCGGTGACCGTCCCGCACAAGGCGGCCGCGCTGGCTGCCGTCGACGAGGCCACGGCGACGGCGCGGGCGATCGGTGCCGTCAACACGGTCGTCCGTCGGGAGGACGGCAGCCTGGTGGGCGACAACACTGACGCCGCCGGTTTCCTGGCCTCGCTGGCCGAGGAGGGCTTCGACCCCTCCGGGCGGGTGTGCGTGGTCGTGGGCGCCGGCGGGGCGGCGTCAGCGGTGGTCCACGCCTTGGCCGGCGCCGGCGCGGCCGAGATCGTGATCGTCAACCGCACCGAGGCGCGGGCCGTTCCTGTGGCCGCCCTCGGCGGTCCCGCGGGTCGCGTGGGGGGCCTGGCCGACCTCGAATGCGCCGACCTCGTGGTCAATGCCACGCCGATCGGGCTGGCCGGCGCCAGCCCCGAGGCGGTCCCGTTCGACCCCCGCATGCTCGGCCCCGGCCAGTTGCTGGTCGACCTGGTACCCAACCCGGCGGTCACCGCCCTGATGCGCGGCGCCCTCGACCGGGGCGCCAGCGTCGCCGGCGGGCTCGGCATGCTCGTCCACCAGGGGGCGGCGGCCTTCGAGCTGTGGACCGGGCGGGCCGCCCCGGTTGAGGTCATGCGGGCCGCGGCGGCCGGCGCCCTGTCATGACGGCCGTCGTGGCCCTTGTGTGCGGGGTGCTGGGGGTGCCCGGCGGGCTGCTGGCCAACCTGCTGGTCGACCGCATCCCGGAGAAGCAGCCGCTGCGGCCCCTGCCGGCGCTGGCCGCCGTGGCCGGCTCGGCCCGCCAGCGGCTGACGGTCCTGGTCACAGTCGCCCTCTTCGCCGGCGCCGGCCTGCGCTTCGGCGCCGACTGGGTCGTGCCCGCCTACCTGGTCTTCTTCCTCTGCCTGGTCTCGATCTCGGTGATCGACGCCCAGCGCCAGATCATCCCCAACCGCATCGTGTACCCGACGATTTTCGCGTCGCTGCCGCTCCTGGCCCTGGCCGCTCTGGCCGAGGGGGAGTGGGACCGCTTCGGGCACGCCGTGATGGGCGCCAGCCTGGCCTGGCTGGCCCTCTTCGTCATCCACATGATCTCGCCCAGCGGCATGGGTTTCGGCGACGTGCGGCTGGCGTTCGTGCTGGGCCTGTTCCTGGGGTGGATCAGCCTCGGCCACGTCGTGACCGGGCTGTTCCTCGGGGTGCTCCTGATCTCCGCGGTGGGGATCGTCCTGGCCGTCCTGCGCTTGCGGAGCCTGCAGGAGCACATCGCCTTCGGGCCGTTCCTGGCCGCGGGCTCGACCCTGGCCGTCTTCGCCGGCGAGGCGATCATCCGCTGGTGGCGGGGCTGACTGGCCCGCCACCCGGGTCAGGGGTCGAGGTTGCCGGCGTAGAGGGCGAAGGCCGCGCCCTGGGGGTCGGCCACCACGGCGATGTGGCCCGACGGGACGGCGCTCGGCGCCACCAGCACCGTGCCGCCGAGCTCGGCGACGCGGGCCGCGGTGGCGTCGATATCGACGGTCGCGAAGTAGGCCATCCAGTGGGGCGGCCCGGCGCCCGGGGGCAGCGTCATCATCCCCCCGTTGAGCCCTTCGCCGTTGAAGATGCCCCAGTACGGCACCTGGTCGGTGCCGACCGGCACGACCCGCCAGCCGAACACGTCGGCGTAGAAGCGGGCGGCCCGGTCGGGGTCGGAGGTGTTCAGCTGGTTCAGGGTCAGGGCGCCAGGCACGTTCACCACGCCGGCGCCGATGTTGTCCTTGGGCTGCCAGGCGGCCACATGGGCGCCCGTGGGGTCCTCGATGAGGGCCATACGGCCGGCGTCGAACACGTCGATCGGCTCCTCGACGTTGGCTGCGCCCGCGGCTCGGGCCCGGGCCACGGTGGCGTCGGCGTCGACCACGGACACGTAGGACAGCCACGCCGGCGGGACGTCGGCGAAGCTCGGCCCCCGCTCGTAGAGCGCGCAGACGTTCCGCCCGGCCAGGCTGCAGACCGTGTACATCCCGGCATCCCCCATGGGGATGTCGACGGTGTCCCAGCCGAACAGCGCCGTATAGAAGCTCTTGGCCGCCGCGGCCCCGACGGTGCCCAGGTCGACCCAGCAGAACGTGCCTGGCTCGTAGCGCTCCCGCTCGCCCACGAACGGCGACGTTACCCGCCCCGGTAGATTCAGGCCGATGCTCCGCTACCTGACCGCCGGCGAGTCCCACGGCAAGGCGCTCGTCGTGATCGTCGATGGCCTCCCCGCCGGCCTGCCCATCACCGTGGAGGAGATCGCCGGCGAGCTCGGCCGCCGGCGCCTGGGTTACGGCCGGGGCCCACGGATGCGGTTCGAGCAGGACGAGCTGACCCTGGTCGGCGGCGTACGGCACGGCCGCACCCTCGGTTCGCCCCTGGCGATCGAGATCGGGAACACCGAGTGGCCGAAGTGGACCGAGGAGATGGACCCGGCACCGGGTGCGACGCAGAAGCGCCTCACCCGGCCCCGTCCCGGCCACGCCGACCTGGCCGGCATGCAGAAGTACGGCCTCACCGACGCGCGCGACGTCCTGGAGCGGGCGTCGGCCCGGGAGACGGCGGCGCGGGTGGCGGCCGGCGCCTGCGCCAAGGCCCTGCTGTCGCACCTCGGGGTGTCGGTGCTGTCCCACGTGGTCCAGATGGGCTCGGTGGTCGCCACCTCGGGCGCCCGGCCCGGCCCCGACGACCTGGCGGCCGTCGACGCGTCGGAAGTCCGTTGCTTCGACCCCGACGCCGAGGAGGCGATGATCGCCGAGATCAAGGCCGCGGCCAAGGACGGCGACTCGCTCGGAGGGGTCGTGGAGGTCCTGGCCTACGGCGTGCCCGTCGGCCTGGGCAGCCATGTGCAGTGGGACCGCCGGCTC
>JAHFUR010000053.1 GCA_023264995.1 Acidimicrobiia bacterium
CCCCGGCGCTCCCGCCGGCGACCGAGCTGGACGGCCCCCCGGCCGCCGCCCCGCCGGCGACGGTGGTGGAGGTGGCCCCCGCCGCGGCCCGGGCGGCGGCGCCCCCGCCGAAGCCGGATGTCCCGCTGTTGCCGGCGCTGGAGACCGAGCTGGTGACGCCCTGGCGCTTCTGCACCTGCACGCCGCCGATGAACCCGAGCGCGGCCACGACCCCCATGACCAGGACCGATGTCATCGGGCCGAGGAGGCGGGCCAGGGACTTCGGTCCGCGCCCGGGCCCATTGGTCGACCCCAGGCTCCGCTCGAGGGCGGCGAGGGCGTCGGCTGGAAGGGCCGGCTCGGTGCGAGTCGTCGCCTGATCGATACCGCGGCTGTCTGCGTCCATGACCGGTTGGTCCTCTCTTACTCGTACCGCAGGGCTTCGATGGGCCGCAGCGACGCGGCCCGGTTGGCGGGATAGATCCCGAAGAACAACCCGACGACCACGGCCACGCCGAAGGCCAGGAACACCGAGTACGGCGCGACCACGGGCGTGACGCCGACGACCTTGAACCGGCTGCCGGCCAGGCCGGCGCCGACACCGACCAGCCCGCCCAGCACAGAGAGCAGGACGGCCTCGACCAGGAACTGGGTGAGGATGTCGACCTTCGTGGCCCCGATGGCCTTGCGGACGCCGATCTCCCGGGTGCGCTCGGTGACCGTGACCAGCATGATGTTCATCACGCCGATACCGCCCACGAACAGGGAGATGGCGGCCACCGCGCCGAGCAGGACGGTGAACACCCGGTTGGTGGACTGGGAGGTCTCCAGGAGCGTGCCCTGGTTGAGGACCGAGAAGTCGGGCGTGCCGTTGGTGATGCGGTGGGTGCCGAGCAGGGTGGTGGTGACCTCCGAGGAGGCCAGGTCCATCGCCTTGCGCGACGTGGCCTCGATGGTGATGTTGTTGAGCGAGGTGCTGATGCCGGAGAAGCTGTCCTGGACGATCGTCACGGGGGCCATGGCCACGTCGTCGAGGTCCTGGGCCCCGTTCGACCCCTTGCGGGCCAGCATGCCGACGACCTGCATGTTGATGTTGCCGAACTTCACCGTGGCGCCGACGGGGTCGACCCCTGTGCCGAACAGGTTCGTCACCGTCGTCTGGCCGAGGACGACGACCCGGGCGTGGTTCTCGACGTCGTCGTTGCTGAAGAAGCTGCCCGAGGCCACCTTGTAGTTGCGGATCTCGGCGTACTCCGCCGAGGTGCCGATGAACTGGGCCGGCGAGTAGGTGGCGTCGCGGTAGGTCCCGGTGACCGATTGGGCCATGAGCGTGGGCGCGACGGCCTTGATGTCGGGGTTCATCCCCTTGTCTCGGAGGGCGGCGACGTCCTTCATGGTCAGGTCGGTCGTGCGGCTGATCGTGCCGGTCCGGGACCGCCCGCCGGCGGCGGGCCCGAACCCGCCTTGGCGGTTGACGATCAGGGTGTTGGTGCCCAGGCTCTGGATCTGCTTCTGGACGGCCACCGACGACCCGTTGCCCACCGCCACCAGCATGATCACCGCGCCGACGCCGATGAGGATGCCGAGCATGGTGAGGGCCGACCGCAGCCCGTTGCCCAGGATGGCCCGGACGGCGATCTTGATGCTCTCCTTGGTCCTCACGGGCAGCTCACCGGGTGCTCATCGGGCGGCGGCGACCGACGAGGGGGCGCCGGCGGCGTACAGCGGCGGCGGGCCGCTCACCGGCGCCTGCCGGCGGTCCTCGATGACCATCCCGTCGCGGAGGCGGACCACCCGCTTGGCGTGATCGGTGACCTCGGGCTCGTGGGTGATCATGACGATGGTGCGGCCCTCGGAGTTGAGCCGGCCGAACAGTGACAGCACGTCGCTGGTGGACACCGTGTCCAGGTTGCCGGTGGGCTCGTCGGCCAGGATCAGGGCTGGGTCGGTGGCGATGGCCCGGGCCACGGCCACCCGCTGCTGCTGGCCGCCCGACAGCTCGGAAGGGACGTGCTCGACGCGGTCCGACAGGCCGACCGCGTCGAGGGCGAGCATGGCGCGCCGGCGCCGCTCCCGGCCCTTGACGCCGGCGTAGATCAGGGGGAGCTCGACGTTCTGCAGCGCCGTGGTGCGGGCCAGCAGGTTGAAGCTCTGGAACACGAACCCGATCTTGGAGTTCCGGACCTCGGCCAGCTCCCGGTCGTCGAGGGTGCTCACGTCGATCCCGTCGAGCATGTAGTGGCCGCTGGTCGGGATGTCGAGGCAGCCCAGGATGTTCATCAGCGTGGTCTTGCCGCTGCCGGACGCGCCCATGATGGCGATCCAGTCGCCCCGCTCGACGGCCAGCGACACGCCCCGCAGGGCGTGCACGGCCACCGAGCCGACCGAGTACGTCTTCACCGCCTCGTGGACGACGATGACCCACTCGCCGCCCGCCCTCCCCGGGCCGGTCACCCACCCACCACGCCGGTCATCGCCCGGCCGGGCGAGCGCCCCCGCCGCCGGCGCCCCCGACAGTGGCGCCCCCGACCCCGCCGGTGGGGAGCCGACCGGTGTTGGTGTTGGTGCTCGACGCTGAGGCGGTCACGCCGGAGGAGACCACGACCTGGTCGCCCACCTTGAGGCCGCTGACGATCTCGACCGAGTCGTCGCCCCGGAGGCCGACCACCACCGGCACGGTGGTCTGCACGCCGGCGTTCAGCACGCTCACCGTGGTGTTGGCGCCGGTGCCCCGCACCGCTGCCCCCGGGACGTGCAGGGCGCTCGGGCGCTCGGCAATGACGATGGTCACGGCGGCGGTCATGCCCGGCTTCACGCCGTCGGCGGTCCGGTCGAGGAGGAGCACGGCGTTGTAGGTAACGACATTGCTGACGACCGTGGCCGTCGTGTCGATGCTGGCCACGTGGGCGGCCAGGCCCACGCCCGGAAGGGCGGCGAGGGTGACGGTGGCCGGCTGGCCCACCTTGACCTTCGACGAGTCGGTCTCGCTCAGACCGGTCTTGATCTGCAGGGACGAGAGGTTGGTAAGCGTCACGAAGGCGGTGGCGGCCGCCCCGGTGGCCGCACCGGTGGTGGCGTTGGTGGTCACCGCCGAGGCCCCGCCGCCGGCCACCGACTGGCCGACCACGCCGGTGAGGGCCGCGATGGTCCCGTCGGCCGGGGCCAGAAGGGTGGTGTCGTCGACCGCCTTCTGGGCCGTGTCCACGCTCACCTGGGCCGACGCCACGCTGGCCTGGGCGGCGGCCAGGTCACCGACCTTGGGCGGCGCCACCTTGATCTGGGCCGCGGCGATGGCCGACTGGTAGGAGAGCTGGGCGTTGCTGACCGCGGTCTGGGCCGACTGGATGGCCTGCTGGTCCTTCATCGAGCCCGAGGTCTGGCTGTTGAGGGCGTTGGTCAGGGCGTTCTGGTCGGAGACGAGCTTGGCCTGGCCGCTCGCCACCTTGGTCTTCCCGCTGGTGACGGCGTTGTTGGCCGCGGTGAGGTTGGACTTGGCCGTGTTCAGCGCGGCCTGGTCCTGGGCCAGCTTGGCCTGGTCCTGGCTCAAGGTGAAGCTGTCGGTGCGGCACAGGTCGCTGCTGCCACTGCCCGAGCATGCGTCGGCAAACTGCTTCTGCTGGTCGGCGGTGACCCGGGCCTGGCTGGCGTCGACGGTGGCCTGGGCCGCGGCCTGCTGGTTCGTGAGGTCGACGACCGAGTTCTGGTCGGCGGCCAACTGGTTCTGGTCGTTGATCAGCTGGGTCTGGTCCGTGGCCATGTTGGCCGAGACCTGGTTGACCGAGGTCTGCATGGTGATCGCGTTCTGGGCCGCGTTGGCCTGGGCGTTGGCCAGCGACGTGTTGGCCGTGTCGACCTGGGCCGCGGCCTGCTGCAAGGCGATGTTGGCCTGGGCCAGCTCGTCAGACGTCAGCCCCGACTGCAGCTGGACCAGCCGGGCCTGGGCCGATGCCAGGTTGGACTGAGCCGTCTTCAGGGTGCCCGACGGCGTGAAGGAGTCGGTACGGCCGAGGACCTGGCCCCGGGTCACCTTGTCGCCGACGGCGACATCGACCTCGACCAGCTTGCCGGCGGTCGTGAAGTTCACGGCCAGGTCGCCGACCACGGCCACGTTCCCGGTGGCCGTCACCGTCGACTGGACGACGCCCTGGGTCACTGCGGTCGTGCGGGGCGTGGCCTTCGGGGTCGAGGGCCGGCCGATCGAGTTGTACCCGACGAACACCAGCGCAGCCAGCACGGCGGCGAGCAGCACGTTGACCAGGCCCTTGCGCCGGCGCCGGGCCCGCAGCGGCGGGGGGCTGGCGCCGGTGATGCCGAAATCGGTCCGGGACAGAGCGGGCGTCTGTGTGCGATCAGCGAGGTCGGTCACTGGTCCACACTCCCTTCGGGTGACCGCCGGGCGAGTGTCATGGTTGGGCCGGCCGAAGGGGAGCGCAGATGGCGTCCCCGGCCTTGAACGCGGGGTCGTCACGGTTGAGCCCGCCCAGGCCGCCGCCAGCCGGCACGGTCACCCCGTGGTCTTTCATGCAGCTGACGTAGGCCTGGAACGCCTGGCCCTGGGCGCCGCCGTTCGGCCCGTTGGGGCCACCCCGGTCGGCCGGCTGCAGGCTCTGGCAGGCGTCCCGGGCGGCGGCCGCCTTGGCCGGGTCGACGCCGGCGGGGAGGGAGGTCGACGGGCGGGCGCCGCCGGGCCGCGACGACGGCGTGACCCCGTCGGGCCGCGACGACGGGGTGGCCCCGTCCGGCCGTGACGGAGGGGGCGATCCCGCCGGCCGCGACGACGGCGTGGCGCCGTCGGGCCGCGACGACGGGGGCGTCCCGGTGCCGTCGGCGTTGCGGGGCCGGTCGGGAAGGTCGACGCCGTGGTCGCGCAGGCAGGCGGCGTAGGCCGATCCCGGTTCCGAGGTGGTCGTGGTGACCTCGGACGCGGCGACGGCCGTGGCTGCCTTTGTGCCCGAGCCGCCGCCGCACGCGGCCCCGCCGGCCACGAGCGTCAAACCCAGGGCCAGGGTCACCAGTCGGTGGCGCCTCGCAGTCTCCGGGCCAGCCGGTTCAGCCCGAAAGCCGCCAGCCACAAGGTTGCCGACGCGATCGGCCCGGCGGCCCCGTCGACGTAGAGCAGGGCGACCACGCCGAGCGCCACGAACGTCGCCATGTTCGCCATGCACAACGTCCCTAGTGCGATGCGGGTCCGGACCCCCACCCCCACCCTCCATCGGCTCCCCTATCCCCATTCGGAGCATAGAAGCACACAAACCTGAGATCTAGGTGAAAGCGGCATCGGGTACGGGAGCGGCCTCTCCCAGCTTGAGACGGAGAACCGTGCCGCCGCCGTCGGCGGGACCGGCGCTGACCGACCCGCCGTGGGCCTCGGCCACCTGGCGGACGATCGCCAGCCCCAGCCCGGAGCCGGGCAGACCCCGGGCCGCCGGCGCCCGGTAGAACCGGTCGAAGACGAAGGGCAGGTCGACGGGGTCGATGCCCGGGCCATGGTCGCGGACGCTGACCTCACCGTCGCCCACGAAGACCTCGACGACCGCACCGGGCGGGCTCCACTTGATGGCGTTGTCGAGCAGGTTGGCCACGGCCCGGTCGATCCGCTCGGGCACGCCGTGGACGAGGACCGGCGACAGGTCGGCGGTGAACGACAGGAGGGGGGCGTGGCGCCGGGCCCGGTCGACCGCCCGCTCGACGACCGCGTCCAGGCGGACATCCTCGGCGTCGCCGGCGCCGGTGAGGGCGGCGTCGACCCGTTGCTCCTCCCGAGCCAGGTCGACCAGGTCGCCCACCAGCACCGTCAGGTCCTCGAGCTGGCTGACCAGGTCGTCGAGCAGGCGGGCCCGCTCCCCGGCCGGCATGTCCGCGCTCCGGGCCAGCACCTCGATGTTGGTCCGCAGGCTGGTCAGCGGGGTCCGCAGCTCATGGGACGCGTCGGCCACGAGCTGGCGCTGGGCACGGCGGGACTCGTCGAGAGCGGCCAGCATCTCGTTGAACCGGCGGGCCATGCGGGCCAGCTCGTCGGAGCCTTCCACCTCGACCCGCTGGCTCAGGTCGTGGGTGGCGGCCACGTGTTCCAGCGTGGCCGACAGGCGGCTCACCGGCCGGACCGCGGTGCGGCCCACCAGCCAGCCGAGGGCGCCGGCCAGGACGACGCCGCCGGCCGCCACCAGGGCCAGGATCACGCCGAGGTGGTGGAGCGTGCCGTCGATGTCGGCGACCGGGCGGGCGGCCTGCACGGCGGCCCCCTCCCGCAGGAGGGCGGTGACGATGCGGACGTGGGTGCCGGCGACGGTGGCGTCGGAGAAGTAGGTGCCGGCGGCGCCGGCGGCGACGGCGCGGGCCCGGGCCGTCACCGGCAGGCCGGCCGGTTCCTCGGGCGGCTTGGTCACGGTCCCGTCGGCGTAGAGGACCTGCAGGTACGCCTCGGGCGGGCCGAGGCGGCCCCGGCGGCGGGCCACGTCGGCGACCTCCGTGCCGGTGTTGGCCGCCGGGCCCGGCGGGAAGTCGGCGAGGCGCTCCACCCGGGCCCGGAGGCCGGCGTCGACATCGCCCCGCAAGGTGGACTCGACCCCGAGGTAGGCGACGGCTGACGCGGCGACCACGGCCACGGCGAAGGCCACGGCGACGGCCAGGATGATCCGCCGGCGGAAGCTCATCGCCTTCCGTGCATCATGGCTGCCGGTTCGTCATGGCCGCAGCACGTACCCGACGCCTCGGACGGTGTGGATCAGCCGGGCCTCGCCGGCGGCCTCGGTCTTCAGCCGGAGGTACCGCACGTACACCTCGAGGCAGTTCGACGCCGGCCCGAAGTCGTAGCCCCAGATGCGGTCGAAGATGACCTCGCGGTTGAGCACCTGGCGGGCATTGACCATCAGCAGCTCGAGGAGGAGGAACTCGGTGCGGGTCAGCTCGATCAGCCGCCCGTCGCGGCGGACCTCGTGGGCCACCGGGTCAAGACTGAGGTCCGCCACTCGCAGCACGGTGCCGCCCGTCAGGCCCGACCGGCGCAGGAGGGCGCGGACGCGGGCCAGCAGCTCCTCGAGGTGGAAGGGCTTGACCAGGTAGTCGTCGGCGCCGGCGTCGAGGCCGGCGACCCGGTCGGCCACGCCGTCGCGTGCGGTCAGCATGAGCACGGGCGTGAGGTCGCCCCGGCGGCGCAGCTCGCGGCACACCTCCAGGCCGTCGAGCCCAGGCATGAGCACGTCGAGGAGCACCGCGTCGCGCCCGGCAGCCGCCAGCGCGGCCAGGGCCTCGGTGCCGTCGGCGGCCAGCTCGACGTCGTACCCGTCGAGGCGGAGCGCCCGGTGCAGGGCGGTCCGCACCGACGGCTCGTCGTCGACCACAAGGATCTGCACCCCCACAGTCTGCGCCCCCCGGCTGAGAATCTCATGAGCCGTGCGTCAAGGCCAGCCCTGAACATGCCGATGTCCACGGGGATGACCGTCGCGCGGCTGATCGGGGTCCTTCAGCCGCTGGTGTACCTCCTATTGGCGACGGTGGCCGTGAACCAGTGGCGCTCCCGCCACAGCGAGCCGGCCGGGTGGCTGGCAGTGACCGTGCTGGTCATCGCCGCCCTGGTCGCCGTCGGGCGCGCCGTGCAGCCCGACGACCATGGGCAGATGGTGGACGTGGCCCGGCGATGCCTGGCCGTGCTTCTCGGTGTCTTCCCCTACAGCCTGTACCGTTTCACCACCAGTCTCTCGGGGCACCGGCGGGCCCAGGACCGCCTGGCCGTGGCCGGGATGCTCCTCGTGTCCGGCGCCGCCCTCGTGGTCCCCTCGCTGCACCCGGGTACGGGCGGCTGGCCCCTGTGGCTCAAGGCCTTCGCCGCCGCCGTCGCCGTCGAGTGGACGGGGCTCTCGCTGCTCTCGATGCACGGGCTGTGGAGCGGCGGCCGGCGGCTCCCGGGCGTTGCCCGCCGGAGGGTCCGGCTCCTCGCCGCCGCGGCGCTGCTCCTCAACGGGGCGGTGCTGATGCTGATCGGCTCGGGTGGCCGGCACGGCGCCAGCGCCTCAACCGGGCAGCAGGGCCTGGCGCTGGGCGCCGGCGTGCTCTTCCTGGTCGGCTTCGCCCCACCCGGCCCCCTACGGGTGGCGTGGCGCCGGCGGGAGATGGACGCCTTCCGTGACGGCGAGGCCGACCTGATGAGCGCCGATACCGAGGCCCAGGTCGTCACCATCGTGCTCACCCACGCCATCGAGCTGGTCGGCGCCAGCGCGGCCGTCATGGTCGACGCACGCGGCGCGGTTCGCGGCAGGCGGGGCATCGACGACGGGCACGCGGCCGCGATCGCCCGGCGGCTCCCGGTGCCGTCGGGGACGATCGTGGCGCCGGCGTTCCTCGGCGAACTTGTTGCCCTCCCGCTGGGGGCCGGTTGGCTGGCGGTGGTGACGACGCCGGCGACGCCCCTGTTCGGCCGGGAGGAGATCGGGCTCCTCGGGACCCTGGCCCACCTGGGGGATCTGGCCCTGGCCCGCATCAACCTCCTCGACATGGAACGGGTGAGCCGGAAGGCCCTGGCCGAGCGCGAGTCCCAGCTGGCCGAGGCCCAGCGGACGGCGCACATCGGCAGCTACTCGTGGGATCCAGAGGCCGGGCACGCCTGGTCCGACGAGATGTGCCGGCTCCTCGGGTTCGCTCCCGGGGAGGTCGTCGACCCCAGGTCGGCGTTCGCCTCCAGGATCCACCCGGAGGACCGCGACCGGGTGTTCGAGGCCTGGGCGCGGGCCCACAACGAGATCGCGCCCGATGACATCGAATACCGGGTCATCCTCCCCGACGGCCAGTCCCGATGGCTCCATGGCCGGGTCCAACCCCTGCAGGAGGGGCCTCGAGACCGGCTGGTGGGGACCGTCCAGGACATCACCGACCGCAAACAGGCCGAAGCCAGGCTCCGGGACGCCTTCGAGCGCGAGCAGAGGATGGTGGCGGAGCTGCGGGAGCTGGCCCGGGTGAAGACGGACTTCGTGTCGACCATCTCCCACGAGCTGCGGACCCCGCTGACCAGCATCGTCGGCTACCTCGAGCTGTTGGCCGACGGCGCCGCCGGCGCCCTGACCCCCCGCCAGCTCGAGGTCCTCGACGTGGTCGATCGCAACGCTCGTCGGCTGAGCGTCCTGATCGAGGACCTGCTGACCCTGAGCAGTGTCGACGGCGGCGGGTTCACCCTGACCCTCGCGCCCGTCGACGTCGTGGCCCTCGTCGAGAGCGTGCACCGTACCGTGCTCCCCTCGGCGCGGACGCGCGGCCTCATCCTGGACCTCGACGTCGACCCGGACGTGGGCATGCTCGTGGCCGACGCCAGCCAGATCGACCGCGTCCTGCTCAACCTGCTGACCAACGCGGTGAAGTTCACCCCCGACGGCGGCCACGTGGCCCTGCGGGCCCGGCGGGACTTCGACCGGATGGTGTTCGCGGTCACCGACACGGGGATCGGCGTCCCCGTCGACGAGCAGAAGGACCTGTTCAGCCGCTTCTTCCGCTCCTCGGCCGCCACCGAACTGGCCATCCCCGGGACCGGCCTCGGGCTGGCCATCGTCAAGACGATCGTCGAGGAGCACGCCGGGACGATCACCGTCGAGTCGGCGCCGGGCGTCGGCACGACCGTGACGTTCACCCTGCCGGTGGCGACGTCCGGGGCCGGCGAGCTGGCCCGGCCGCGCCCGGTGGCGTTCAAGCCGTAAGTCGTCCCAAGGCCAGTTCCCGGACGACCTGGGGGTTGGCCGTGCCTTGCGACCGCTTGATCACCTGGCCGACGAAGAAGCCGAGCAGAGCCGACTTACCGGCCCGGTACTCGGCGACCTTGCCGGCGTGCTCGGCCAGCACCGCGTCGACCAGCGCGGCGATGGCGCCCTCGTCGCTCACCTGGGCCAACCCCCGCTCGGCGATGACCTGGCGGGGGTCGGCACCCCGCTCGACCATCTCGACGAAGACCTCCTTGGCCACCTGGCCGGTGATCTCGCCGGCCTCGGTGGCGGCCACCAGCGCCCCCAGCGCCGGCCCGGTGAGCTGCGACTCACCGAGCGTCCGGTCGCCCAGCGCCGGCGGCAGCTCGTTCACGATCCACCGGGCGACTGCCGCCGCGAGCGCGTGGTCGCCGGCGACGGCGGCGAGGAAGAGGTCGCCCGTGGGGCGGTCGCCGGTGAGGAGGTCGGCCTCGTCGGCGGTGATACCAAAGGCGGCCGGCCACGCGGCCAGCCGCTCGCCCAGCACCGGGTCACGCAGCCGAGCCTCGGCCCGGAACTCCACCCGGCTCTTCTTGGGCGGCCGGGTCAGGGCCTTGGCCGACTTCTCGCGGGCGGCCGCCGCCGCCGGCGCCGGCGGCTCGGCGGCCTGCCACGAGTCGCGCAGCGTCACGGTGCGGTTGAGCACCAGCGCGCCCGGCTGTGAGCCCTGGTCCACGACGAAGTAGCCGACCCGCTCGAGCTGCCACCTGCCCCCGATGTCGGCGCCGGCCAGGGCGGGTTCCACCATGGCGCCGGCGACGACCTCGAGCGACTCGGGGTTGAGCATGGTGGCGAGCTCGGCGTCGCTCTCCTCGGGGCGGGCCACCCTGAACAGGCGGTCGTAGAGGCGGACCTCGGCGGGCACGGCGTGGTCGGCCGACACCCAGTGCACCACGCCGGCCACCGTGACCCCGGCCGGCGTCGTGCCGACCGAGCCGGGGACGTGGCTGGCAAGTACCTCGACGACCTGGCCGTCTTCGACGACGACGTCGTCACAGGTGATGCAGTAGCCGTGACGGAGCCGGACGGTGCGCCCCGGTGCCAGCCGCTGGTAGCCCGCCGGCGGCTCCAGGGCAAAGTCATCACGCTCGATGAGGAGCGTGCGCCCGAACGGCACCTGGCGCTGGCCGGGCTTGTCGACGTCGGCGGGGAAGTAGGGCGCGTCCAGCAGCTCGACGTCGCCCGCCGGCCAGGAGGTGACCGTCACCTTGAGGGGGCGCAGGACACCGAGCACGCGGGGTGCCACCCAGTTGAGGTCGTCGCGCACGCAGTACTCGAGCTTGCCGATGTCGACCACCGAGTTGACCTTGGCCACGCCGATGAGGTCGGTGAAGGCCCGGATGGCTTCGGGCCGGTACCCCCGCCGGCGCATGCCGGCGATGGTCGGCATCCGGGGGTCGTCCCAGCCGTCGACATGGCCGTCCTCGACCAGCGTCAGCAGCTTGCGCTTGCTCATCACCGTGTAGTCGAGCTTGAGGCGGGCGAACTCGATTTGTTGCGGCCGGCTGAGCCCGTGGCGCTCCGAGACGCCCGTCTCGGCGATCACCCAGTCGTACAGCTCACGGTTGTTCTCGAACTCGAGGGTACAGATGGAGTGGGTGATGCCCTCGATGGCGTCGGAGATCGGGTGGGCGTAGTCGTACATGGGGTAGATGGGCCAGGCGTCGCCGGTACGGTCGTGGGTGGCGTGGCGGATCCGGTAGAGCAAGGGATCGCGCATCTTCATGTTCGACGCGGTCAGGTCGATCAGGGCGCGGAGCACGCAGGCCCCGTCGGGCAGGTCGCCGGCCCGCATCTGGCGGAACAGGGCCAGGTTCTCCTCGACGCCGCGGCCCCGGTACGGCGACGGCGTGCCGGGTGCGCTGAGGCTCCCCCGGTGCTGCTTGATCTCGTCGTCACTGAGGTGGTCGACGTAGGCCTTGCCTTCCCGGACCAGGTCCTCGGCCAGCGCGTACATCTCGTCGAAGTAGTCCGAGGCATAGAGCGCCCGCTCCCCGAAGGAGAACCCGAGCCAGGCCACGTCCCGCTGGATGGACTCGACGTACTCCACGTCCTCCTTGGCCGGGTTGGTGTCGTCGAAGCGGAGGTTGCAGGGGGTGCCGTACTGGGTGGCGATGCCAAAGTTGAGGCAGATCGACTTGGCGTGGCCGATGTGCAGGTAGCCGTTGGGCTCGGGCGGGAAGCGGGTGAGGATCCGGCCTCCGTGCTTCCCGCTGCGCAGGTCGGCGTCGATGATGTCGCGGATGAAGTCGCCCTTCGGGGGCTCCGCGCCGGTGCTGGTCACCACCGGACTCTACCGATGGGGCCCCGTGCCGGAGCTCAGGTCCATTGGCCCCGACGGACCAGGACCTCCTTCAGCACGCTGGGCCGGTCGGTCATGATCCCGTCGACGCCGAGGTCGAGCAGGCGGTCCATCTCGGCCTCGTCGTCGATCGTCCAGACGTGGACGGGCAGGCCCAGGCGATGGGCGCCCTCGACGAACCGTCGGTCGACGATCAGCAACGGCCCCTGGCGGACCGGCACCTGGGCGCACCCGCCGGCGTAGGTGCCCGCCGGCAGGCCGAAGCCGGCGCCCCGCAGCCGGGCGATGTCGAAGGGGCCGATGGCGGTGAGCACCCGGCCGCCGGTGATCCGCCGGAACCGGTCGAGCCGCTTGCCCGAGAACGAGGCCACGCACACCCGGTCCTGGGTGCCCGTCCGGTCGATGGCCACGGCCAGCGGGGCCACCGACGCTTCGTGCTTCAGGTCGATGTTCACGCAGACGTCGGGCCAGGCGCTGAGCAGGTCCTCCATCAGCGGGATGCCGGCGCTGCCGAGGCGGGCCTGGCGCACCGTCTCCCACGGCAGTTGGGCGATGACGCCCTTGCGGTCGGTGACCCGGTCGAGCACGCCGTCGTGGAAGGCCACCAGCACGCCGTCGGCGGTGGCGTGGGCGTCGGTCTCCAGGTAGCGGTAGCCCAGGCCCACGGCGTGCTCGAACGCCGGCATGGTGTTCTCGGGGTGCTCGGAGGCACCGCCCCGGTGGGCGAAGGCGATCGGCCCGGCGTGGTCGAGGTAGGCCCAGGTCACTCCGGTGCGCCTGGCGGAGGCAGGAAGACGGCCGACCGGTAGTACGCCAGTTCGGCCACGCTCTCCCGGATGTCGTCGAGCGCCCGGTGGCCGCCGGCCTTGGTGGGCGCGGCCTTGTACGCGCCCGGGTACCAGCGCCGGCACAGCTCCTTCACCGTCGACACGTCGATGCACCGGTAGTGGAACCAGGCGTTGACCTCGGGCAGGTAGTGGGCCAGGAACCGGCGGTCGGTGGCGATCGAGTTGCCGCACAACGGCACGGTGCCGGCGGCGGGCAGGTGCTGGCGCAGGAACTCCATGACGGTGACGCCGGCGTCCGCCAACGAGAGTGTCGACGCCTCGACCTCCTTCCGCAACCCACTGTCGGCGTGCATCTTCACCACGACGGGATCCATGGCGTCGAGCGCCTCGGACGGTGCGTGGACCACGAGATCCGGTCCCTCGGCCACGATGGCCAGGTCGTCGTCGGTCACCAGGACGGCGATCTCCAGGATCAGGTCGTGCTCCGCGTCGAGGCCGGTCATCTCCAGGTCGATCCAGGCCAACATGGCGGCGATCGTAGGCTGGCGGGCGATGCTCGACCTGCCCCTCGTCCGCCTCGACCCCGACTTACCCCTGCCCGAGTACGCCCGCGCCGGCGACGCCGGCGCCGACCTGGTCGCCCGGGACGATGTCGTGCTGGCCGCCCGGGGCGGCCGGGCGCTGGTCCCGACCGGGCTGGCCGTGGCCATCCCCGCCGGCCACGCCGGCCTGGTCCTGCCCCGCAGCGGGCTGGCGCTACGCCATGGCGTGACCGTGCTCAACGCTCCCGGGCTGGTCGACGCCGGCTACCGCGGCGAGCTCCACGTCGTCCTGGTCAACACCGATCCTGAGGCCGACTACACGGTGCACCGGGGTGACCGCATCGCCCAGCTCGTCATCGTGGCCGTCGAGCAGGTGTCGATCTCCGTCGTGGCCGCGCTGCCCGGCTCGGAGCGGGGTGAGGGCGGGTTCGGCTCCTCAGGACGCTGATCCACGAGGATGCGACCGCCACCTGATCGCTTGCTAACGTAGGAGGCGGAAGCAACGCGGACGTGGCTCAGTGGTAGAGCACAACCTTGCCAAGGTTGGGGTCGCGGGTTCGAATCCCGTCGTCCGCTCCACAAAGATGCAGTTCAGAGGGGGTGCGGGCTTGTCAAGCCCCCCTCGTCGGAACCGGCTGGTGCACATCAGGATCTGCGGAGGTGCACCACGGAGGCCGCCGGAGTGGGCGTTGAAGCGGCGATGAACGCCTCCAGCCGGTCGGCCAGCGCCTCGCCGTGCTGGGCCGCCGACCTGCTCGCCGACGACGGTGCCCGGGTCCACCTGGCCCACCCCTGGGCAACAACTGGGGCAACCGTCGGGTGAAGAACGACGAGCGTGACGCCACCGACCTGGTCGACCTGCTGCGCCTGGCTCCCGCAGCTCACGGACCTCGGGTGGGGCGACTGGGTCGCGCAACGCACTTCCAGATAGTCCGCATATGCCGTCGACATCGCTGCCACTATCACCCGGGCCCTTGAACGCAACATTGGAGACGATTGATGGCGAAGCCCAAGGCGATCCAATGGCTGGAGGAGCAGACCGGCCAGAGCATCCCGTACACGACCGAGAAGCAAGTATCCGAGGCGCGTGAACGCCACCTCTCCGTGCGCGTCGACCGCGCCACGGCGGCTGCCCTTGATGCGATGGCGGCCGAGCGCGGCGCGACCGTCTCGCAGTTGGTTCGGGAACTCCTTGCCCAAGCGGTGACGGAGCGTCAGAGCACAGTCGGCTTGGATGCTCAGGCCCTCGTGGACCGTCTCGCTGCAGACGTCGCCGAGGTCCGTCGCAGACTCGCGGGCTGACGCCAGCAGTCGATGCCGCGGAGAGCTGAAGGGTGCCGGTACCGATAGGCAGTACGGGTAGATATGCAGGTAGGCGCAGGCCTCGCCCGAGCGGTATCGGGCAACGCCGTTCGCTAGTTGGTGCGCGGTGAGAGGCTTTCGCCTTCTACAGGCACCATGGCTTCCTCCCGTTCGCCGGCGAGCGCCGCCTCTATCGCCGCATCGGAGATCTCGAGCGCGCCGTCGACGGCTGATCCGATCACCGACGGACACCGACCACCAGTGTCGTCGTCGAGTCCTGCTGGTCGGGCGCCGGCTGGCCGGCGTGGAGGCGCGTGCCGATCCAGAAGCCGCCCAGGCTTCCCTCAATGACGGCCTCGATGGCGACGGCGGGGACGACCTTCCGCTGGCCGAGCCGGAGGCACGGCAGCTCGCCCGCGCGGTCAGCTCGTCGATCAGACCGTCGGGCACGCCCAGGGGCTCGGCGGCCTCGGCGATCGAGACGACGAAGCTTTCGGGAGCGCCTGCGCAACGCCGGTGGGCTGGATCTGACGCAGGAGGAGATGTGAGGTCGGGGCCGCCGGCGGGCGGATGGCGCGGCAGGTGCAGGAGCCGCAGTGGACTGGACCGCCCGCCGCCAGCGGGCGGGCGGTCGACGGAAATACACTTCCCGGCGGCTCGCGCAGGGTGAGCCACGAGAAAGGAGCATGTATGGCTCTTGGGGAGAGGCGGGGATCGGTGGCCCGGCCGGCGCCGCAGCAGGCGCCGCAGCCACAGGCGTCGAGGAACCCGGTGTTGCAGGTGGAGTCGGGCCGGTTCGAGCCCGGGCTGGAGCGCCGGTGGGAGCAGGCGTGGAACCGGGCACGGGCCGTCGGGCGCTAGGTCGCATGTAGTTCACCGAACGGCAGCCCCTCGGTGGGGGCCGAGGGACTGCCGTTCCTGCTCGGCGCCTGGCCGTGCCCGCGGCTGGGCCCGACGAGGGCCAAATGCATCTCTCGCGGACCGGGCGAGATGCCGACCCGGAGCCTGTGGAGGAGATCCAGGCGGCCGGCGTGCCTCGAAGTCCCAGTCCCGCGCCGGCTCGCCGCCGGGCCGGGACGGCTCGCCGCGCCCTGGCCCTGGCCCTCGCCGCCGTGCTGGTCGAGATCGCAGGCGTGCCGTCCCGGGCTTCGGCTGCGCCGGCGCCGGACACCAAGATCGACACCGTCCTGCTCGGCGTCGCAGACGGCAAGGTCGTCGACTTCTGGGTGACCTTCTCCGCCAAGGCCACGCTCGGCCCGGCGGCGAAGGCCACCGGCTGGCAGGAACGCGGTCAGGCGGTCGTCGACGGCCTCCAGGGGACGGCGAAGACCAGTCAGGCCCCCGTGGCCAAGCTGCTCGCCGCCAAGGGGGTCAAGTTCGACAGCTACTGGATCGCCAACACGGCCAAGGTGAGCGGGCCGAAGAGCCTGATGCGCCAGCTGGCGGCCCGCCCGGAGGTCGAGAGGGTGGTGGCGGACCGCACCTTTGCCCTCCCCGAGCCGACGCCGGCCGCCGACCTCGGTCCCACCGCGCTGGACTGGAACATCGACGCCATCCACGCGCCCGCCGTGTGGGCCGACCTCTCCGTCCGGGGGGAGGGGATCGTCGTGGCCAACCTTGACACCGGCGTGCAGTTCGACCACCCGGCGCTGGTCAACCAGTACCGCGGCAACCTCGGCGGCTCGTTCAACCACAACTACAACTGGTATGACCCGTCCCAGGTCTGTGGGAACCCGTCCCTGGCCCCGTGCGACAACAACCAGCACGGCACCCACACCATGGGCACCATGGTGGGCGACGACGGGACGGGCCAGAACCGGGTGGGCGTGGCGCCCGGCGCCAAATGGATCGCCGTCAAAGGGTGCGAGTACAACTCGTGCTCGACCTCTGCCCTGCTGGCGGGCGGCCAATGGCTGCTGGCACCGACGGACCTCACCGGGCAGAACCCGCGTCCCGACCTGCGGCCCAACGTGGTGAACAACTCCTGGGGCGGGGCGGGCCAGAACCCCTTCTTCCGTGACATCGTGACGGCCTGGGTCGCGTCGGGCATCTTCCCCGTGTTCGCCAACGGTAACTCGGGGCCGAGCTGCGGCACGGCAGGATCCCCGGCCGACTATCCGGAGAGCTACGCCGTCGGTGCCGACAACAGCGCCGGCGGTATCGCCTCGTTCTCGAGCCGTGGCTCGCCGCCGGGCCTGGTCAAGCCCGACATCACCGCGCCCGGCGAGGGCGTGCGCAGCAGCGTGCCGGGCAACGGGTACAGCGTGTTCAGCGGGACGTCGATGGCCGCTCCGCACGTGGCCGGCGCGGTAGCCCTGATGTGGTCGGCGGCGCCGAGCCTGGTGTCCGACGTCGCTCGCACGAAGGAGATCCTCGACCAGACAGCAGTCGACGTCGCCGACCTGACCTGTGGGGGCACGAACGGCGACAACGGGGTTTGGGGCCAAGGCAAGCTCGACGTCCTGGCGGCCGTGCTGGCCTCGCCCCGGGGCCCGGTCGGCCGGTTGTCCGGGGTCATCGCCGACGTCGTGTCCGGCGCACCGGTTGGGGGCGCACAGGTCCGGTCGGTGGGCGCGGACATGTTCCCCAGGGTGGCGGTCACGGGCGTGGCCGGCGCGTTCAGCCAGCTCCTCCCGGTCGGCCCGGTGCACATCGAGGTCACGGCCTTCGGGTACCTCCAGGGCACGGCTGACGTCGTCATCGTCGTGGACCAGACGGCAGTCGCCAACCTCTCCTTGACCCCGCGCCCGCGCCACGCGGTGAGCGGCACGGTCCGCGACGACAGGGGAGTGCCGGTCGAGGGAGCCTCGGTCTCGGTCACTGGCGTGCCGGTCCAGCCCGCACGCACGGACGCGGCCGGTCTTTTCGGGCTCGGGCCGGTCCCCGACGGCACGTACCAGGTCGTCGCGTCGGCGGGGCCCTGCCTGAGCGTCGCCACCAGAGATGTGGTCCTCGCGGTCGACACGACCCTGGCGTTCGTGCTCGCGGCGCGCCGTGACGACTTCGGGTACGGGTGCCGGTCGCAAGCGCCGGCGTACGTCGAGGCGGGCAACGTGCTGCCGCTCTCGGGCGACGACACGGCAGTCCTGGTCACGCTGCCGTTCCCGTTCAGCTTCTACGGGAGCAGCTACGACACCGCGACGGTGTCGACCAACGGCCTGGTAGGGCTGTCGCAGGGTTCGACCTCTTACGGCAATGTCGCCATTCCGACGACCACGGTCCCCAACGGCACGATCTACGCATTCTGGGACGACCTCTACGTCGACAGCACCTCGACCGTCCGGACGGCGTTGGTCGGCGTCGAGCCGGACCTTCGGTTCGTGATCGAATGGCGCAATATCCGCTTCCTCAGCAGCGGGGCCCGGATCGACTTCGAAGCGGTCCTCGACCAGCGGGGGGGTGTCGTGCTCGAGTACCGGGGGCTCAGCGACGACCCGTTGGTGCGGGGCTCCTCGGCCACGATCGGTATCGAGAACGCCACCGGGACCACAGGCATCGGCTACTCCTACAACCAGCCGGTCCTGACTGGTACGGCGATGGCCCTGCGCTTCGAGACGGCCGCCTCGGTGGGCAACATCGCCCCGGACGCCGTTGCCGACACCGCCACCACCGTGGCTGGCCGCAGCGTGACGGTTGCCCTCTTGGCCAACGACCGCGATCCCGACGGCGGCGCCTTGGATGTCACCGGCGCCGCCGATCCTGCCCACGGCACAGCCACCCTCTGGGCCGACGACCGGCTCACCTACACCCCCGACCTCGGCTTCTCGGGTACAGAGGTGTTCACCTACGACCTGGCCGACGGGCGGGGTGGGACCGACGGTGCGACCGTCACGGTCGTCGTCGCCCCGCTCGCCACCGACGACGCAGTCACGACCGCCGAGGACACCGCCGTGACGCTGCCGGTCCTGGCCAACGACGCCAACCCGGCCTCCGGCGTCCTCCGCGTCGACTCGGTGTCGCTCCCGTCGCACGGGATCGCCGTCATCGTCGTGGGCGGCCTGGTCCAGTACACGCCGATGAGGGACTTCAATGGGCTGGACTCCTTCTCCTACCTGGTCGGCGACGGCCTCGGCGGCTTCGACCAGGGCGCGGTGACCGTCGCCGTTCTCCCGGTGAACGACCCGCCGACGGTGAACGGCGACAGCGTCGAGGTGCCCGCCGGCGGTCCCACGACGATCGCGGTCCTGGCGAACGACATCGATGTCGACGGCGACGCGCTGCAGGTCGTCGCCGTCTCGGATCCCCCGCACGCCACCGCGGCGGTGAACGCCGGCCAGTCCGTCATCTACCAGCCCGACGTCGGGTACAGCGGGGCGGACGCCTTCACCTACGACGTCAGCGACGGCCACGGCGGCACGGGCCGGGCCACCGTCAACGTCGTCGTCCGAGCGCCGACGACGACCACGTCCTCAACGACGACAACGACGGTGGCGCCACCCACGACGACGACCACCTCAGTACCGCCCACGAGCACGAGCACGAGCACGAGCACGACCACCACCAGCACGACCACCACCAGCACGACCACCACCACGACCCGTCCGCCCAATGCTGCGACCCCGCGGGCGCCGTACTCAGTGTGGACGCAGGCGTCGCCGGCGCTTCTCGACGGCACCGGGACGTGGCTGGCCACGCTGAACGACCCTGTGCCGGCAGCCGGACAGCAGTCGCCGGACTACCTGTACGGGCTCAGCTTCGGGTTCGCGTCCGGCGCGGCCCGGGGCGTCGTCGGGCTCTCGACCGGCCCGGCCGGCAAGACGGCCGTGCTGTCGGTCACCGGCCCGGTTGCCGGTCCCCAGACCGTCAGCATCCCGTTCCCCTGGACGGCAGGCCGCTTCTACTACCTCTTCGTCCACCAGTACGGCGCGGGGACATGGGGCGCGCTCGTCTACGACCTCACGGCCAACCGGTGGACGGTGATCGGAGCGCTCTCCGTCCCGCCGGAGTGGGGCCAGCTCTCGCCGACGACGATCACGGCCCTGTTCTCCCTGGGGCCGCCGGCGGCCACGTGCGGGGCCTACCCCCGCGCCGACCTCTTCATGCACGCCCCGACGGCGTACGTCGGCAGTGCGACGTCCGACGCAACCCTGTTCCAGGGCGGCACCACCGACGGCACCTGCGCCGGCGGGCATGTCGTCAGCGGTGGCGGCTGGATCCGCTACGTCGCCGGCGCCCCGTAGCCGTTCGGCCGGGTCAGTACGCGCCCTTGATCACGAAGTACGAGCCACGGATCGTCCCGGCCAGCTTGGACTTCTGCCTGGCGAACTTGAAGGCACCGAGCTCGGCGGGGACCTCCATGCCGTCGGAGAGCTTGAACCCGACGGCCCGCTTCTTGGGGTCGTCGAGCGGGTAGAGGACGTTGATCGAGAGCCCGCTCTCGTAGAACACGTAGGTCCACTTGATGTTCTCAACCTGGAACGTTGTGGCCTCGAGCGGGGGCGAGGCGACGACGATGCCGCGCTCCTCCTTGAGGATGCGGTGCACCCAGTCGATGGCTTCGGTGGCCTGGGCGGCCGGCTCGACCGTGAAAATGTGGTCGTACTTGTTCTTGAAGTAGCGAGCCTCGTTCGCCCGCAGCCCGGCCAACGCACCCGCCATCGGCGACGCCTCCAAGCCGACGGTGGAGACGTTGACGAAGTCCACTGTGTAGCTCATGTCTCGCGACAGTAGGTCGCCTGATGAGCCTGTCGCCGCCGTCGGCATGGGCGCCGGGCGGCGGGCAGCTTGCGGCTCGAGCAGGTGCGGAAACGGGGTGAGAGGCTGCCCTGGTGGGTGCGATCGAACCTCACCCGAAGATCTGGTTTCCTGGCAGCGCCCGCTGCACGTCGTGGTTATCGTGGACGAGGTGCGACAGGAGGACCGTATCGTGACCGTGTACGAGCCTGAGCCGGCGCGCTGGTCCGTAGACTTTCGCAGGCGGCGATGATGCGATGCGAGAGATGCGACCAAGGCGATCGGGTCGCGGTTCTGAGGGCGAAGATGGCCGAGCGGTCGGGTCGGGTTGCAGTTGTTCTCGGAGTCCCGATGGAAGAGTGCCCCTCCTGTGCCGAGCGCTACCTAGCTTGGGAGGTGGCGGAGAAGCTGGACGCGCTCTTCGAATCCATGCTGTCCGGGGACGTCGAGGTTGCAACCCGCCACTTCGAAATCACCGCTGCAGCCTGAGTCCACGGACGATCCACCTCGCGGAGCCAACCCCACGCTCGGCGAGTACTCGTCGACGGTCACCGCCGACACTGGTCGAGTAGCCGCGCTTGGCCATGCCGGCGAAGAGCGCCTCCAGCCGCTCGGTGGACGTGCGGTCCACCCAGAGCTTCCCGACGACCGGACGAACGCTCGTGGCGAGGAGCTGACGGGCGTTGGTCAGCGTGTTCGGCGACTTCGTCCGGGCGTGGCGCGACCGCTTGTTGACCGAGGAGTTCGGGCAGCCGTCTTCGAACCAGGCGTCGATCACCTCGTCGAAGGTGGCTTGCCGAACCCGACGTGGCCCCGGGTCAATCGACTGCGCCCGCAGCGCCAGCAGCTCGTCGAGGTCGGCCTTGGCGTCGGCCTTGTTGACCCGCTCGATCTTGCGCCGCGAGCCGTCGGGGAAGCGCACCCACGCCATCCAGCGCCCTGCGCCCTCGTTCCATCGCACGGTAGGCCGCTGTCCCATCCGCCAACCCTTTCGACGTAGCCCGTGAGCGAACGGCTACGCTCAATCTGGCTACGTTGCCAGTACCGAGGGGGTACGAGCGTTGCCGCACCCCCTCTGGCCGGCGGGTTCCTTGTGGAGCTGAGGGGATTTGAACCCCTGACCCCTTGCATGCCATGCAGTTTTCTGTAGGGGGTCCGACCAGCCCAAATAGCCTCTGACCTGCGGTTTTGTTGACCGCCACTACCCGCTGGTGACCGTACTTTTCCGACATCCCGCGGCCTGGCCGCGGCCTGGGCGGGCATTTGTAACGAAGCGCTCAACGCTGGCAACACCTGCCGGAGCTTGGAGTGCGAGCCGAGCGCAGCCGACTCGATCCGGTCGCGCATCATCGCTCCCTACACTTGTCGGCGAGATGTCCACCGAGCCCGTCCAGCCCCGCCACAGCGAGAGCCTTGAGCTTCCGGTCGAGGAGCTTCTAAGACGCGCCCGACCCCTGCCCCCTCATGAGGCGATGGTCATCGAGGACCTCAGCGAGGAGGAAGGCGCCGCCTTCCTCGCCGCCCTGGAGGCGTGAGCGCCCGGACGGCCCGTGGCCCGATCGTCATCGACACCGATGTGTTCGGCGCCGACATCGTCCCCGGCTCCAGGCTCAGCGCGCTCTACGAGCCAATCATCGTCGGACGACCGGCCTTCATCTCCTTCCAGACTGCTGCCGAGCTGCGGTACGGCGCGCTCCGGCGGGGCTGGGGCCAGGTGCGGATGCGGAAGCTCGAAGCCAGGATCAACGAAGCCGAGATCGTGCACTCCGGTCCCGAGTTGGTGCTCGCCTACGCAAAGCTCCGCGTCGATTGCGAGCGCATCGGGCATGCGCTCCATCAGCGGGACCATGACGCCGACCGTTGGGTCGCCGCGACCGCGCTTCGCCTCGGGATCCCACTCGTGTCGAATGACAGAATCTTCAAGGACGTCCCCGGGCTGCTATTCGAGACGGCGCCGCACGGCTAACTCGATACCGACTCGGACATGGCTCCGACGCAGCTGAGGCTCGGCAACGGCGCCCGTCTGACGCAGAGCATCAGTAACCGCGCCAAGGTCGATACTGCTCAGGTCGTGTCCGTGTCCGGACCGGGCATCACCGGCATATCTACACATCCCGTTTGTTGGCCGCCCAGGCTCCTCACCCAGCAGCGCTGCGAGCGCCGCCGCCCGCGCGCCGGTGACGGGTGGCGCTCTCCCTTCACGTAGCGTCGCCGCGTGGACTACAGCAAATCAGTTGAGGAGCGACTCGTCGCTGTCGGGTTCGATCGCCTTGGACCGCCAAGTTCCGACCCGGAATCCCTCATGTATCACCGGACGAGGCACGAGTGGACGAAATTGGGCTGGTCCGTGACGATCGTGAATCTGGTGGACGTTGGCTCGAATGCGAACCGGCGTGAGCTTGAGGACCTGAGTGTGGCGTCGTGGTCCGCTTGTCGGACGGCCGCCAACCAATTCTCGCCTCGGCCGGACTACCTGCTCGCCTACACGGTTATCGTCGCCGCGGTCTCGCCAGAGACCAAGGAATTCCTGGAGGAGTACCGCCCCAAACACTGGAAGGCGACAGAGTTTCCGGTCGTCATAGATCGGCTGACGGGCGAGTCCCATTTCAATCGTCAATCTCAACGATGGGGAGCGGCATACCACGAGGGTCAGGTCTACGTCGCCGACGAGATCTTCGGTCGGCTCCGTGCTTAGGGCTCGTGTAGGAACTATCCGCGCGTCGGCCTGATCACGCCGGTAGTGTTACGGCGTGGAGTTGAACGAGGAGGGCCTGCGCCGGTTCTTCGAGTTCATGACCGGGCACCTGGACGAGA
>JAHFUR010000075.1 GCA_023264995.1 Acidimicrobiia bacterium
CCTCTTCCCGCCGGCGCTTGTTGGCCAGCCGCTGGGCCAAGGCCCCGCCGGCGGCCGCCGGGTCGTCGCGCCGTACGGGGCCGCCGGCGGTGGTGGGGCCGCGGCGCATGCCGGCGGGGGCGAAGGGGTTGTTGGTCGACGCGCCGGGGCGGCGGGCCTGCTGGCGCTCGTAGAACTGGCGCATGGCCGCGTCGCGCATCTCCTCGGCCGTGCCCGCGTCGTACTGCATCACCAGGTCTTCGGGCCGGTGGCCGGTGTGGGCGGCGTGGTCCATCAGCGCCAGCTCGGTGATGGACATCTCCTCCTCTTCGTCCGGCTCGCCGGCGAAGTAGACGGGGGGACCGGTGACGTGGCCACCGCCGTACTCCTCGTCGTAGGCGCCGGCGCCGAACGAAGGGGGCGGCGGGGCGCCACCCGCCATCCGGGGCCCGGGGTTCAGCCCGCCCGGGCCGAAGCTGGAGCCCACCTCGCCCGACGGCATCGGCGTGAACCCCTGCGGCTTCGGGGCCATCTTGCGGGGCGCCTGCGGGCGCCGGACGCTGCCCCGCGGTGCGTCGGCCATCTCGGCCGCCATCATCTCGAGGGGTGACGGGATGCCGATCTGGGGGCCGCCCATCCCGCCGCCCATGCCGGGCGGCCCACCCCGCCGGGTCAGGCGCTCGACCTCTTCGGCCGCCTGGCGGTCGAGCTCTTCTTTTCTGGCGTCTCTGTCTTTGCCGAACCGAGGCACGGCCCTCTCCCTCAGACCCGGTGGAGCCCCCATCGTAGCCCTGCGCGGAGCGGTTGCCCCGGGCAGGGCTCACATCGAAAGGCCGTGCCCGGAGCAACTGCTCCGGGCACGGGCACCACGTCTGCGTCGTCTCGGCGGGCCGTCGCCCTACTTGGTGGCCTTGTCGGCGCCGTCGGTCTTGGCCCGCTCGACCACCAGGTTGCCGATCTTCTGGCCGATCGGCAGGCCGATCTCGTCATAGGGCCAGTGGATGCCGGCCCAGACCCGGGAGTGGGCCTGGTCCTCGGCCCGCTTCTGGTGGGCGGCCTTGTCGTTCGGGAACAGGTAGTCCATGACCATCTGGGCCGAGCCGGCGTAGGTCGAGCTGCCCGACATGTACGCCGGGAACTTGGGCGTGTCGATCACCGGCTTGAAGTTGGGGTCGAGGCCGAGGGCCTTGATGGCCGTGTCCGGCCGGGGGTTCCAGTAGGTGAACTTGGTGTCCCAGGCGGCGACGCCGGCGTCGGCCATGGCCACGGTCAGCAGGGCCATGGCCCGCGCCGTACGGGGGATCGTCAGCGGGGTACCGCCGGCGGCGATGTCGCCGGTCACGGCCTTCACGATGTCACCCTGGGACACGTCGGCCACGATGCCCGCCGGCAGGGCGGTGCCGGCCACGCCGGCGTAGAACTGGACGGCCTGCTCCTGTTCGGGGGTCAGGTGGTTGCGGGCGTAGATCATGTCCTTCGCCGCCTGGATGAACTCCGGCGACCCGAAGGCCGGGGGCGGGCCGGGCCGGAACTGGCTGCCCGACGTCATGACCCAGGTCTTCCAGCTCCCGGCCAGCGGCTCCGTCGGCAGGGTGGTCGTGCCCAGCGGCGGCTGCCAGAAGGCGGTGGTGTTGGCGATGCCCTTGGGGCGCTTGCCGTCCCACTTGGCGTCCGAGCCGTCGGCCTTGGCGTAGGCGATGACCTTGTCGGCCACCGCGTGGCCCAGGTCGAGGCCGGCGTTGACGTCGCTGCGGGTGTTCGTGCCGTTGGCGACGCGGGAGTCGGCGGCCTGGTCGGCCATCTCGTCGAGGCGCTGGGCCGACTCCTTCGGGTACATGTAGGCCAGCACCCGGGCGGCGGCGCCGGCGATGGCGGCGTGCTCGGAGGGGTACGACGGGTCGGCGCTCGGAGCTACCACGGTGTCGACGCCCTTGGGCGCCGCCGAGTTGAACTCGTACTTCCAGTGGTAGGCGGTGATCACCGCGTCGTACATGGCGACGTGCAGCAGGGCGTAGTTCCGGGAGGACAGCGGCGGGTCCTTGGGACCGGTCTTGACGATGTCGATCATCTGGTCGGTCCACGGCTTGGTGGGCAACGGGCCGCTGAACCTGTTGATCGAGTCGACGACCTCCGGCGTACGCGCCTTGGCCAGCTTCTTGATCTCGTCGAGGTCGGCCTTGGCCGCCGCGGTCCCCGCGGCCGGCGGCGCCGGCACCTTGATATCGGCGGGGGTCACGACCCATGGCTTCCAGTTGCCGGCCGTCGGCTCCGCCGCCGTGGCCGTGGACTTGGCCGGCTTGTCGTCGCCGCATGCCGCCATGGCGGTGGCCAGCATCAGCGCGGCGGCCGCCGCCGCCCCGGCGCGCAGCCCCACAGACTTTTTCCCGCGCAACCTCATCCGTCTCCCCCTTGTCATTGCCGCTCGCCACTGGCGTACCCGGCGATGCTACGAGAACCTCCGTAACGGCGCTGTAAGTCGACCCACGCCCGCCAATACGCGTCCCTTACGCGCCGTTCGGTACCTTGCAAGTGTGGGTGCCGCCGACACCCATGCGCAACGGGCCGCTCGCCCCGATGTCGGCGGGTAGGCGAAGGGACCGACACCGTGAGCACAAGCCTGCTGGAGCGACCGACCAGAACCCAGGTGCGACCGGCGCCTGAGGAGCCGCTCACCCTGGGGAACGCGTTCGAGCGGGCCTGGGACGCCCCGCTGGCGGTCAAGCTCCACTGGATCCTGCGGATCGGGGTGGCCCTGGAGTTCTTCGGCCACGGTCTCGCCGGGCTCTACCGGTCGCCGGCGTGGATCCCGTACTTCACCCTGTTCGGGTTCTCCAAGCAGTTCTCCCACGACCACCTGTACTACGTGACCGGCACGTTCGACATCGCCATGGCCACGCTCGTGCTGGTCCGGCCCATGCGGGCCTCGCTGGTGTACATGGCCTTCTGGGGCATGTTCACCGCCTGGCTGCGCCCCATCACCGGCGAATCGTGGTTCGAGCTGGTCGAGCGGGGAGCCAACTACGGCATGCCCCTGGCCTTCCTCATGCTGTCAGGCCTGCCCGGGCGGTCGATCGGCTCGTGGTTCGAGCGGGTCCGCCCGAGTGCCGAGCTGTCGGCCGACCTGGCCCGTTGGCTCGGGTGGGTGATGCAGGGCAGCATCGCCCTGCTGCTCATCGGCCACGGCGGGCTCGGCATCTTCGCCGACAAGAAGGAGTGGTACGACTTCTTCGGCTGGTTCGGCATCAGCAAGGCCACCGTCTCCAGCCAGCACCTGATGCAGTGGGTGGGGATCTTCGAGGTCGCGCTCGGGATCGCCGTGCTGGTCAAGCCCCTCCGTTGGCTGCTCGTCTCGGTCCTGGTCTGGAAGGTGGGCACCGAGCTGCTCCGGCCGCTGGTGGGTCAGCCGAACTTCCAGTTCATCGAGCGGGCCGGCGACTACGTCCTCCCGGTCGCGCTGCTGTGGGTGCTGGCCTCGCTCCGCTCAGTGGTCACGACGCCCTTCATCACCCCGCAGCCGGTTGTCTACGCGCCGACCCCCGCCGACTACTACAGCCCGGCGGTGGTCGTCCCATCGGCGCCGGCTCCGGCGCCCCGACCGCCCGAGCGTCGCACTCCCGACCCCGACGTGCTGGCCGCGGCCGCGGCGCTCAACGCCAGGCTGGCTGCCCGGCGCAGCGGTCGTGAGGATGCGGAGGCGGTCAGGCGCTGAGCGCGGCGGCCGCGTAGGCCACGCTGGCCGGCTGGCACCACACCACGATGGAGCGGATCTTCTCAGTGGGGACCGACGCCGGGATCTCGTAGTTCTGGGTGCCGAGGGTGGACTTGAGGTTCGTCAGCTCGATGTGGGGGCTCTTGACCGCGTCGGCGCTGGTGGCCGGCTTGGCCAGCTCGGAGAGCCAGACGAACAGGTCGGTGTTCTCGCCGGTGGCGAAACCCTCGAAGCGCAGGATGCGCCGGCCGTCGGCCAGCTTGTAGAGCTTGGCCGTGCCCTCGCCCCGGACCTCGACCTTGTAGAACGACCCCGAGAGGATGACCTTGTCGGGGGTCATCCCGGCCAGGAGGGGCTCGTCGAGGGGCGTGTCCACCTGTTGGTCGATGATGGCCTTCCAGGTGCCGGTGGCCTCGATGGCGATCCGCACCGGCCCGGTCACGATCGAGTAGCCGGCGTCGTCCTTGGGGCAGGTGGCGTCGACGACCGGCCCTGGCCGGCGGGGCGCCGGGGTGGACGTCACCCGGAACGAGCCGGTGGCGCAGGTGAAGCGCACCCGCCATTGGATGGCGTTGGGCTGGATGGCGAACTCGGGGCTCTGGAACGCGCCTGAGCCGGTGAAGGTGGTCACCGTCTCCCACCGCGCCGCCGCCTTCACCCCAGTGGGCGAGGTGGTGCCGGCGAGCGTGGTGACGGTGGTGGCCGCCGTCGTGGGCGGCGCAGCCTTGGTGTCGCCCGCCCCGCCGCCGCAGGCCCCGAGCGTGGTGGCGAGGAGCAGGGCCGCAAAGATCGTCCGTCGACGCATGGCCGGGAGCGTAGCTTTGGACGACTGTCGCGGAGGGGGCGCCCCGGTGCTGTATGCCTTTGGCTTCGAACGGATCGGCGTGCTGGTCGGCGACCTCTACTTCGTGAACCCCCGCCCGGAACCGGGCCAGGAGGGTGCCGAGCGCGGGGTCCGCCTGGAGCTGCGGGTGCTCGGACGCCAGCCGCTCAAGGGTTCGATCTATTCGGCCCAGCCCATCACCGTCGACCAGCCGGTGTGGAGGGTCGACCTGCTCGAGGCGGTCGCCAGCACGCCGGGGAGCCTCGACCGGGCCCACCACCACCCGGCCTTCGACGGGTGGGAGCCAGGTGAGCGCCACTTCGTGGCCGAACTGACGGCCGCGCCGGTCGAGTGGCTCGCGGCGCGGCTGGTCGACCTCGATGGGGTCCTGGCGGCCGCCGGCCTGCCCGCGGCCACCGCCGGCCCGGGCGATGCCGCCGCGCTGCGTGAGGCAGCCCCGGAGATCGTCGACGTGGTGCGCCGGCTCCTGGCTCGGGTGGCGGCCGGCGAGCTGGGCCGGCCCGACGACGACCGGGATCTGGTCAGCGCCCGGGTCGGCTGGCTGTAGCCCTGGCGCCCGGCCCTAGGGTGGGCGAATGGTGCGTCCTGAAGGCTGGACCAGACCAGCGGGTGTGAGTCCCGTCCGGGTAATCGCCGGAGAGCCCGGTAGCAGGCCCCGGTCCGTTGTCGAGAGGCAACGGGCTGAGCGGGGCGT
>JAHFUR010000076.1 GCA_023264995.1 Acidimicrobiia bacterium
GCCGGTTGGGGGCGCGGCCGGCTGGGCCGGCTGGGGGGTTGTTCGTCCACGCTGGAAGGCATGAAGGGCCTGCGATCAGTCTCGTCGCACCGGAGGTGCGTCCTGGAGGGGGAAGCTGGGCGCCTGGCGGAGGCCGGGCGAGAAATTCTGGGGGTCTGAGGCCCACGGATCCGTTGACCGTCTAACTGTAAGAAGTCTATTGTGACTTCGCATTCAACGGAAGGGGTCTGCATGAGCCTATTGGCTGCGGTTGACTTGACCGGCTGGTACGTCGGCTACGTCATCGCGGGTGTCCTTATCACAGTCGTCGTCATCCTCGTCTCCATCATCCTCGGTCTGGCCCGCCGCATCGGCGTCCAGGCCGATGTCGTCGTCGGCGCCCTCGACCAGGCCCGGATCAACACGCTCCCCCTGTGGGACGTGGACAAGGTCAACGGCGGCGTCCGCTCCATCATCAAGAGTGCCCAGGAGGCACGTTCGGCACTGGGAGGTGGCCAGTAATGCTCGCCGACGTCGCGAGGGAGCACATCACGTTCTGGTGGGTGACCCTCGGTCTCGGGGCCGTCGTCATCTCCGCCGTCATCCTGCTCCTGTCGCTGCTCGTCACGTTCGTCGACGACATCGACAAGAACGTGCGGGAGGCATGGGACACGGCAACCCGGGTGGCGCAGAACACGGCCACCACCTGGATGCTGAACCAGGCCGGGTCGCTCACCGCCGACCTGCGCAACGAGGTCCGCAAGCACGCCGAGCTGTTCGAGGCCGCGGCGGCAGCAGAGAGGGGTAGGTAGTGACGCTTCGTGTCTTCCTCACCGTCCTGGAGATCGGTCTCCTCGTCGGCGTCCTGGCCACGTTCCTCAACATCGTGGCCAAGCAGCTCAACCGCATCTCGGCCAACCTGGCCCGGATCGCCTGGGGTGTGCGGGCCGTCGAGGTCATGTGCGGCGTCATCGGCCCCGCCGTTGAGCGCATCAACGGCAACCTGGTCGACGTCAACAACGACCTGACCCGCGCCGCCGCGGCAGCCGAGACCCTGGCCTAGCGGTACCCTTCCCACCATGGAGGGCGGCAATGTCTGATTGGCCGCTGCCCCCACTGTACGAACCGAGAGGCCCGCGCGACACCGATGAGGAGGTCGTGCGGGCCTTTCTGCGCCACGCCGGCCCCACGCCGCACTCGGCCCGCCTGCACGTGGAGGACCGCGTGCTGCGGGTCGACGGCGACATGCCCCTGGCCCTCTGGGTCGGGCCCCGCACGGTGCTCCTCCTCTTCGACCTGCCCGACGACCTGGTCGACATCCGGGCCGCGGTGGCCACCATGCTGGCCGCCGAAGGGCTGACCATGCTCGACGAGCAGCAGCCGCTCGGTATCGTCGTCGGCATGCAGCTGGTCGGCGCCCGCACCGTCACCTGGGACCTCTGGGGCGACGACATCGACGAGGCCTTCGCCGAGCTGCGCAAGGCGGCCATGGGCGGCGACGGCGACATGCTCCTCGGCGGCGGCCTCCCCCCGGGCTTCTAGCCCGGTGAACGGCCCGGCGCTGGCGGCCGTCATCTTCGACGTCGACGGCACCCTGGTCGACAGCGAGCGCCACGGCCACCGGGTGGCGTTCAACCAGGCCTTCGCCGACTTCGACCTGCCCTACCGCTGGGGCGAGGACCTCTACGGCCAGCTCCTCCACACCACCGGCGGCCAGCGCCGCATCGACGACTACCTGGCCGCCCAGGGCGTCGGCCCGGCCGACCGGGCCCGGCTGGCGCCGGCCCTCCATGCCCACAAGACGGCGGTCCTCGAGCAACTGGTCGACGCCGGCGTCATCGAGGTGCGCCCCGGCGCCCGCCGGCTGCTCCGCGAGCTGGCCGCCGAGGGCGTGGCCGTGGCCGTGGGCACCACCGGCAGCCGGCGGTGGGTCGAGCGGCTCCTGCGCCGGATGCTGCCGGAGGTGTCCTGGGCCGCCATCGTGGCCGGCGACGACGTGACCGCCCGCAAGCCCGACCCCGAGGTGTTCACCCGCTGCCTGCTGGAGCTGGGCCGGCCCGGCCCGGCCGGGGTGGTGGTGATCGAGGACTCCGCCGAGGGCCTGGCCGCGGCCCGGGCCGCCGGCCTGTGCTGCGCCGTCGTCGTCAACGGCTACACCGCCGGCCACGACCTGGCCGGCGCCGACCTGGTGCTCGACGGCTTCGGCGAGCCCGGGGCGCCGGCCGCGGTGGTCACCGACCCCCACGGCGCCGGCGCCGGCGGCATCCTGACCGTCGACCTGCTCCGTACCCTCTCGTCCGGCATCGTGCGGCGGTAGGCTGGTCATCGCCCGTCCAGGAGAGGGTCCAGTGGAGCAGGCCGTCCGCCAAGGTAGGTCCAACGGCCAGCAGGCCGCCGAGGAGCCCGCCGAGAAGCTCTTCGCCTTCACCACCCGGTCGCGCCTGAAGGGCCCCTGGTTCTTCCCCCACATGCTGATCGCCACCATGCGCGTGCGGCGCCAGCTCAAGCGCACCGGCGACGTGGTCGGTTGGGCCAGCATCATCGCCGGCCCCACCGAGTTCTGGACGATCAGCGTGTGGCACAGCCGCCACGACATGCAGGAGTTCATGCGCTCGGGGGCGCACGACGACATCATGTGGTTCTTCTCCAAGTGGCTCCAGTCGTTCTGGCTCATGCGCTGGCGGCCCGGGCCCGAGGAGCTGGGCCAGTGGAAGGGCCACACCCTGGGCCGGCCCGACCCGGCCTACGCCACCGACGGCCCGAAGCCCGAGGCCCTGGAGAAGGCCCTCGAGCACCTGCCCCAGCTCCGGTCGGCCATGAGCGACGACGGTGCCGTCACCTACGACTCCACGCCCTACGCCCGCCGGCGCCGGGCCGAGGTACGAGGCGCCGGCGGCGGCGTGGTCCACATCGCCACGTCGCCGGCCCGGACCGCCGAGGCCTACCGGGCCCTGCGCCGGCTGGCCACCGAGGCCAGCCACGACCCCGACTACCTCAAGGGCGTGGTGGGCGTGAGCCGCCCGGGCCAGCTCTACCTGCTGACGGTGTGGCGCGACCGGGCCGGCACCCGGCGCCTGTTGCGCTCCCCCCAGGTGCGCAAGCTCACCGAGCGCTACCCCGGCGCATGGGCCAACGAGTGGCTGCCCGAAAACGAGTTCGGGCACTGGGACGGCCTGCGCCTGCGCCGGACCCGCAGCCGCTACTCGATCCAGATGCCCAAGGCCGCCCTCGACCTCGACCGTGGCGCCACGCCCGACGACGAGGTCGCCGGCGCCGGCCCCACCCCCCTCGAGGGCGCCTCGTTGCAGTACGCCCCGGAGCGCGAACCGTCTCAGGGTTGATCTCGGGGTTTCCCCGGGCGCCGGGCGCGAGGCCCCCGGGTAAAGTGACCGCCATGCGCGATCGGCAAGGGGGCTGAGCCGTGGCCACCCAGGCACTCAAGTGTGAGCGTCACGGTGAGGCCACCCGTCTCACCTGTGTCGAATGCGGCAAGCCCATCTGCCCGAAGTGCGCGGTGCGCACCGACGTCGGGCTGAAGTGCGAGGCCGATGCCAAGGGCGCTGCGCTCTCCAAGGAGACCCTCGCCCTCCTCCGGCCCTCGCGTACCCCGATGTACCTCGGGATCGCCGGCATCGGGCTCCTCGTCGTCCTGGTCGGCTTCCTCCTCACCCGCGGCGGCGGGGGCAGCGAGACCGACACCAAGCCCCTCCCGGCCGTCGGCACGTGGGCGGCCATGCCCGACCTGGTCAACATCCGGGGCACGACCACCGCGGTCGTCCTCAAGGACGGCCGGGCCCTGGCTGCCGGCGGCGGTGTGGGCGCCCAGGCGGTGGCCGCCTCCGAGCTCTTTGACCCGGCCACCGGCGTCTGGGCGGCCACCGGTCCTCTGAACCAGGCCCGCCGCGGCCACCAGGCCGTGCTCCTGGGCGACGGTCGGGTGCTGGTGGCCGGCGGCATCGCCGAGGGCGAGCTGCTGGCCTCGGCCGAGATCTACGACCCGGCCACCGGCAAGTGGACCATGACCGCGCCGATGAGCGTGGCCCGGCTGGGCAACACGCTCACCCTGCTGACCAACGGCAACGTGCTGGCCGCCGGGGGCACGGTGGCCGACGGTGCGTCCGGCTCGGGCGGCGGCCAGACCATCCGCTCCGATGCCACCGCCGAGATCTACAACGTCAGCACCGGGAAGTGGACCAAGACGGCCGGCACCCTGAGCACCCCTCGCTTCGAGCACACCGCCACCGCGCTCGACGACGGCCGGGTCCTCATCGCCGGCGGCCAGGGCCCGCCGAACAACGGCACGACCGCCGCCCTGGCCTCCACCGAGATCTACGACCCGGCGGTGGACAGCTTCCGCAAGTCCAACGACATGGGTGAGGCTCGGTTCAACCACACCGCCGTCAAGCTGCCCGACCGCACGATCATGGTGGTGGGTGGCACCGGCGGCACCAACGGCGACACGTCGCTCTCCACCGCCGAGGTCTTCAACCCCGGCGACAACAGGTGGACCTCGGCCGGCACCCTCACGGGCAGCCGCACCGGCCACGTGGCCGCGGTGTTCGCCGACGGCCGGGTCCTGGTGGCCGGCGGGGAGTCGGTCACCCGGGGGAACCGCCGGTCGCTCAACACCGCCGAGATCTTCGCCATCGACAAGCGCGAGTGGCACTCGGCCGGCACCATGAACTGCCCCCGGAGCGAGGCGTCGGCCGCCTTGCTCGGCGACGGGAGCGTGCTGGTCGTGGCCGGCGACTTCGCCGCCCCCGGCCAACAGCCTGACCCCAAGGGCTGCGCCGACCGCTACCGCCCTTGAGCTGAACCCACCGTCCCCCCGCTGTCCCACCGCCGGCCCGTGAGGCCGGAACCCTTCATGAACAACGTCTCAGCGCATACCGAGGAGCACTCCCATGGCTAAGAAGACCAAAGACTCCAGGCCGCCGTCGCCCGCCGACGACGACGAGCGCAAGGCCAAAGCCAAGCGCAAGGGCCTGCTCTTCGCCGTTCTCGCCCTGCCCATCCTCATCGGGTTCTACGCCACCCTGCTGTGGTGGTCGAGCCCGCGCACGGGGGGCAAGGAGCTGCGCCTCGACCAGTACATCACCCTGCTGCGCCAGGGCCGCATCTCCTCGGCCACCATCTTGGAGACCGACAACCGCATCTCGGGCACCTATGACCGGGGCAAGT
>JAHFUR010000017.1 GCA_023264995.1 Acidimicrobiia bacterium
CACGGGCCCGACCCGGCGCCGGCCGGCGTGGACGTACGGGTCGCCCGGGCCCCCGAGCCGGCGGCGCTGGTGGCCGACGCCACCGCCGCGACCAGCCCGCTCTGCTCGGGCGACGGGACGACGGGCCAACGCGTCCAGCTCGTCTACGCCAACATCGCCGGCAAGCCCGACCGGTTCGCCACCTACGCCAGCTCGTTCCAGACGTGGGCCGCGGCGATGGACTCGGTCTTCAGCACCAGCGCGGCGGAGACGGGCGGCGGCCGGCGCATCCGGTTCGTCCACGACCCAGCGTGCGCGCCGATCGTCAGCCGGGTCACGCTGTCGACCGCGGCCGAGAGCGACTTCAACGTGACGGTCGACGAGCTGGCGACCAAGGGCTACAACCGCGACGACCGGAAGTACCTGGTGTGGGTCGACGCCAACGTCTACTGCGGGATCGGCCAGGTCTACAGCGACGACCGGGCCGGCCAGAACAACGCCAACAACACCTACGGGCTGGTCTCCCGGGTCGACAACGGCTGCTGGGGCCTGGCCGGCCAGTCCATCGAGGCCCACGAGCTGATGCACAACCTGGGCGGCGTGCAGCAATCGGCCCCGCACGCCACCGCCTACAACCACTGCACCGACGAGAGCGACCGCATGTGCTACGCCGACGGCTCAGGCGCGGCAATGACCCAGGTCTGCCCGGCGGCCCACGAGAACGTCTTCGACTGCAACCACGACGACTACTTCTCGACCGCGGCCCCGACCGGCAGCTACCTGGCCACCCACTGGAATGCGGCGAACAGCGCCTGGCTGGTGACGACCTCCGTGGCCAGCGCTCCCTCCGCCCCCCTGAACGTCGGCGGTACGCCGGGTGAGGGCACGGTCACCCTGTCGTGGAGCCCACCCACGTCGGCGGGGACGTCGGCGGTCACCGGCTATGTCGTCACCCCCTACGTGGGCACGACGGCCAAGCCGGCCCAGACCTTCGGGTCGACGGCCACGTCGCAGGTCGTCACCGGCCTGACCAACGAGACGGACTACACGTTCAAGGTGGCGGCGGTGAACACCGTCGGCGCCGGCCCCCAGTCGGTGGCGTCACCGGTCATCACGCCTTCGGCCGGCGCCCGCTTCAACCCGCTGGTCCCGGCCCGGATCCTCGACACCCGGACGGGCACCGGGGCACCAATGGCGACCGTCGGCGCCGGTGCGAGCATCGACCTCCAGGTCACCGGCCGTGGAGGCGTGCCCGCCACCGGCGTGTCAGCGGTGGTGCTCAACGTCACGGTGGTCGACCCCGACGCCCCGGGGTACCTCATCGCGTGGCCCACCGGCGAGGTCCGGCCCCTGGCGTCCAACCTCGACTTCACCTCCCACCAGACGGTGCCCAACCTGGTCGTGGTCAAGGTCGGGACGGCCGGCAAGGTCAGCCTCTACGACGGCAGCGCCGGCGCCACCCACCTGATCGCCGACGTGGCCGGCTGGTACGGCGCCGGCGGTGGCACAACCGGGTCCCTCTACCACCCGCTGGCACCGGCCCGGGTGCTCGACACCCGATCGGGCAACGGGGCGGCCGCGGCGAAGGTTGCCGGCGGGATGGTGCTCGACCTTCAGGTTGCGGGTCGGGGCGGCGTGCCCGCCACCGGCGTGGCCTCGGTGGTGCTCAACGTCACGGTCACCGAGCCGGCGATCGGCGGGTACCTCACCGCATGGCCGACCGGCGACCCGCTCCCTCTCGCCTCGAACCTCAACTTCTCTACCGGCCAGACGATCGCCAACCTGGTGATGGTGAAGGTCGGGGCCGCGGGCAAGGTGAGCTTCTACGACGGCGCCGGCGCCACCCACATCGTGGCCGACGTCGCTGGCTGGTTCGGCGTCTCCGGTGAGACCACCGGCGCCCGGTTCCACCCGGTGTCACCGGCCCGCGTGCTGGACACCCGGGACGGCACCGGCGCCCTCCAGCTCCCGCTCGTCTCCCTCACCGCCCTCGACCTCCAGGTCGCCGGCCGGGGCGGCGTACCGGCCAGCGGGGCCAGCGCCGTGGTCGTGAACCTCACCGTCGTCGACCCGCTCACCCTCGGCTTCCTGACCGCTTGGCCGACCGGGGACCTCCTCCCGCTGGCGTCGAACCTGAACTTCGACGCCCACCAGGTGCTGCCCAACCTGGTGGTGGCCAAGCTCGGCACCGGCGGGAAGCTGAGCATCTACAACGGCGGCGGCGCCGCCAACCTGGTGGCGGACGTCAGCGGCTGGTACGGCGCCGGCTGAACGCAGCTCAGGCCTCGTCGGTGGCCGGCTCCAGCTCGAGCGACACCGAGTTGATGCAGTACCGCATCCCGGTCGGCCCCGGGCCGTCGGGGAAGACGTGCCCGAGGTGGCCGCCACAGGCCCGGCAGGTGACCTCGGTCCGGCGCATCCCGAACTTCCGGTCCTCATGCAGCTCGACCGCCTCGGCGAGAGCCGGCTCGGTGAAGCTCGGCCAGCCCGTCCCCGACTCGAACTTGGCATCCGAGCTGAACAGCGCCGCCCCGCACGCCGCGCACCGGTACATCCCGTCGTCCTTGGAGTAGGCGTACTTGCCAGTGCCGGCGCGCTCGGTGCCCTTGCGCCGGAGCACTTCGTACTGCTCGGGCGTGAGCTGCTCCCGCCACTCCTCGTCGGTCCTCACGATCTTGCTCATGGTCCGCCAGGCTACGCCCGCGCCGGCGGCTACTCAGTGTCAGGACCGGGCGCACCCGGTGGGGCCGCCGGCGGGTCAGCAGCACGGCGAGCTGCGGTGAGGAACCCGGTGTGGGCGACCATCCGGTGGTCCGGCCGCACCGATTGGCCCTCGACGTGCCACGACCGCTGGAGGACCTCGATCGTCTCGGCCAGCACGAACGATGCCGCGTCGAGAGCCTCTCGGAGCTGGGCCACCTGGACGATCGTCGGGAGGTAGGAGACGAAGATGCCGCCGGGGCGAAGGGCGCCGAGCGCGGGCTTGACCACCCGCCACGGTTCGGGGAGGTCGAGCAGGATGCGGTCGAGCCCCGTCTCGTCGATGCCGTCGTAGACGTCGCGCAGCTCGACCCGGTACGGGAGGCCGTCGCCCAGGAACGACGCCACGTTGGCCTGGGCCTTGGCCGCGAAGTCCTCCCGCAGCTCGTAACCGACCACTTCGGCCCCGGCTCGCAGGAGCGTCATCGAAAGGGCGCCCGAGCCCACGCCGGCCTCGAGGACCCTGGCCCCGGGGAAGATGTCGGCCAGGATGAGCAGCGGCCCGAGGTCCTTGGGGTAGATGACCTGGGCGCCCCGGGGCATGGACAGGACGAAGTCGGCCAGGGTGGGCCGCACGGCCAGGTAGCGGGCACCCGAGCCCGACCGCACCGTCGACCCGTCGGGCGCGCCGATGAGCGAGTCGTGCGGGGTGATCCCGGCGTGGGTGTGGAACTCACCTCCTTCGCGCAGGGTGATGAGGTAGCGCCGGCGCTTGGCGTCGATCAGGAGCACTCGGTCGCCGACGGAGAAGGTGGGGTCCACGGCCCCATCATCGCTCCCGGCCGGAGGGCTACTTCACACGGGGGAGGTGCTGGATCACAAGTGACTGGCCCGGGTGGAGCTCTTCGAGGTAGACGACCTTGGCGTCGCGGGTGGCCAGCCGGTGAAGAAGCCGCAGCCCGCCGGCCGTCACGCCGAGGGCCAGCCAGCCACGCGAGCCGCCAAGGCCGCGGCTGAACCCGATCCTGACGAGGGACTTGAGCATCAGACCCGGCGGATCTCGACGACCGTGGACTTGCGCCGGCCACGGCGCTTGCCGAACAGGAAGGCCAGGATCACGATGGCCACGCCGATGCCGCCGGCGATGGCCAGGAGCGGCGCCTTGGCCGCCTCGGCCGATTCCTCGACCTCACCCCGCATCTCGCGGAGCTTGCCCTCGATGTCGGCCCGGGTGATGCGGCCTTCGGTCACGTCGTGTCCCTTCTCTGGCCGCGCGTCCGGGCCTTCATGGCCCCGCCGGCGATCGCCCCGCTGGCCACGAGGACCAGCACGTACGGGACGAAGGAGAGCTTGCCATCGAACGCGTCGCCGGTCTCGGTCTGGAGCAGCCGGAGGCCGCCGAGCAGCAGGAGGACGGCGCCGAGGCTGCCGAGCAGTGCCCCCGCCAACCCGTAGCCGACGAACCGGCCGAGGTTGCGGATCGGGTCGAGCGTCTCCTGCTTGGCGTACCCGACGACGAGCTGGAAGAGGTCCTGCGCCTCGCCGGGCAGGCCCTTGTCCTTCCTCTTGTCCTGTCCCTGCCGCCTGGCCATGATGTGCTTCCTATCCCCCGGCCAACCGCTGCGCAAGCACGGCGGCTTCCTCGCCGAGCAGCGAGAGCACCAGGTCGAGCCGGTCGCCGGCTCCGTCGGTGCCCAGGAGGCGCTGGGCGTCAAGGGGCCCGAGGGGGGCTTGGCCGGCGGCCTGCCACGTGGCGACCGCCGGATCCATGCTCAGCTCCACCGCCACGCCGGCGGCCGCGTCGCCCAGCTCGGCCTTCTGGGCCAGCAGCCGGCGCAGGAGCCGAGCCAGCTCGTCACGCCGGGCGTCGGCGTCGGGCCCGATCGGGCCTTCCGGGCAGGGCACGACCTCGGCCCGGGGATAAGGGTCCTCCGCCAGCCAGCGCCGGACCCGGACCCGGTCCTCGCCGACGAGGACCACGACCCACCGGCCGTCGTCGAGCTCGACGGAGTCGGCGATCACCGCCCGGGTGGCGACATCGAAACGTACGTCGCCACCACCCACCTCGCTCCCCCGCTCGATCAGGACGACACCGAGCCGCCCGTCACCGTCCACGCAGTGCCGGGCCAGGGCCCGGTAGCGGGGCTCGAAGATGTGCAGGGAGAGGAGCGTCGAGGGGAACAGCACGTTTCCCAGGGGGAACATCGGTAGTTCGACTGCGGCGGTCACCCGGAGGTAACCGCCTTCGGGCCCAGCTCATCGGCCGAAGGGGCGCGGGGGAACGCGGCGAGCACGTTCACGACACGGTCCTGGAGGGCGGCGCCGGCCGCCGCGGTCGGGAGGTCGTTCAGGAGGAGGCTGAAGGAGACGTTGCGGTTCCCCTGGCCGGTCACGAACCCGCTGAGCCCGGCGACGCCCTCCAGGGAACCGGTCTTGGCCCAGACCCGCCCGGCGGCCGGCGTGCCGAGGAACCTGCGGAACAGGGTGCCGTTGCGCCCGGCCACGGGCAGGCCGGCGGCCAGCGCCGGCGGCGCGCCCGCCACCACCCGTTGGAGCACCGAGCAGCTGACCTTGTCGCCCCGGTCGAGGCCGGAGCCGTCGATCGCCGCCACTTCCTCGGCCGACACGCCGGCCATCTGTCGCAGGCGGTCGGCGACGACGGCCAGGCCGGCGGCCGTGGACCCTGGAACGCCGGGCCGGGTGCCCATCTCCTTGACCAGCATCTCGGCCGCCATGTTGTCGCTGTTCTGGAGCGTCTCGGCCACGACCTCGCTCAACGGCGCCGAGTCGATCGAGGCCACCTGTGGGGCGCCGGCGGGCGCCTTGCCGGTCCCGGTGTCGCCGACGGTGACCCCCCGGGCACGCAGGAGCGTGGCCAGGACGCCGGCCGCGTGGGCCGCCGGGGAGGTGGCCACCGCCGGCGGGTTCTCGCTGGTGAACGACTTGTTCACGACCAGGGCCGACAACGGGCTGATGTCGAAATTGGCGATGTAGCGGGGGTTCCAGCTCGGGACCAACCGCTCGGTGTCGTAGCGGCTCTCGTCGCCAAGGAGGCGCCCGACCCGCCGGACACCGGCACCGACCACCTTGTCGGCCAGGGCCTCGATCGACGTCGACAGCCGGGGCTGGCCGAGGTAGCCGCCGTCGGACGCGAACTCGGCGGTGGACAGCAGCGGGTCGCCGCCGCCGACCAGGTACAGGTCGCCGACCGCCCCGTCGGCCGGCGGGGCCCCGGCCCGCACCGAGGTGGTGAACCGCGTGTCGGCCCCGAGCTGGGCGAGGGCCGCCGACGCGGTCAGGAGCTTGAAGGTCGACGCCGGGATGAGCCCGAGCGCCGGCTGGCGGGCGTAGTGCACCGTCCCCCCACCCGGGTCGCCCACCACCAGGCACGACCGGTCGCGGGCCGGCCCGTAGACCGGGTCGGTCATGATGCGGTCGAGGTCGCTGCGGAGGTGGGTCTCGGCCACCACCCGGGAGAGCAGCGCCGGCACCCTCCGAAGACTGAACAGCGGGGTCGCCAAGGCCGGAGCGGCGCCGGCCGGCGCCGGCGCCGCCGCCCCAGCCGGCCCGGGGATGCTCGCCAGGGCGATACCAAGGGCCAGCACCCCGGCGCTGCGCCTCACCGGTCGCCCCGGAGGGCCCGGCGGAGCAGCTTCCCGCTCTCGGTGCGAGGCAGCGCCGCGCAGACTTCCCAGGACCGCGGCCGCTTGAACGGGGCCAGGCGGGGCGCGAGGAAGGCATCGAGGCCGGCGGGGTCGAGCACTCGCCCCGGCCGGGGCGTGACCACGGCATGGACCCGCTCCCCCCAGGCGTCGTCGGGGACGCCGATCACGGCGGCGTCGGCCACGTCGGGGTGGGCGTGCAGGGCGGCTTCCACCTCGGCCGGGTACACGTTGACGCCCCCGGTGATGACCACGTCGGTCTTGCGGTCACAGATGTGCAGGTAGCCCTCGGCGTCGAGCCGGCCCATGTCACCGACCGATTTCCAGCCCCCGCCGCCGGCCAGCTCGGCCATGGGCGCCACCGCGCCGTGGTAGCCGTCGATGGCCTGATCGGTGCGGACGAAGACCTCACCGACCTCGCCGGCCGGCACGTCGGCCCCGTCGGTGCCGACGATCCTGATCCCGATCCCCCCGTAGGGCCGCCCGCAGGAACCAGGCTTGCGCAATTGGTCCTCGGGCCGGAGGACGGTCACGATCCCAAGCTCGGTGGCGCCGTAGACCTCGTACAGGAAGCCGGCCCCGAGCCGGGCGACCACCTCCTCCTTCAGCGAGTAGGGCACGGGCGCGGCGTTCACGATGACCGTCCGCAGGCACGACAGGTCGGCCTCGGACAGCAGGTCGTCGGGCAGGGCCACGATGCGCTTCAGGTGGACGGGTGCCACGAACGCCGAGGTCACCCGGTGCCGGGCGACGAGCCTCACCCATGCGGCGGGGTCGAAGGCCCGGGAGACGACCAGGCGGCCGCCGGTGAGGTGGGCCAGCAGGGCGAAGGCGTGCGGGCCGGCGTGGTAAAGGGGCCCGGTCACCAGATGGACCTCGTCATCCCCGAAGGCGAGCTCGGCCAGCATGGCCTGGCGCGGCGCCGGCTCCGTGCGGGGCCGGACCGCGCCCTTGGGCCGCCCGCTCGTGCCCGACGTGTAGAACATCGTCCGGCCGGCGCCGGCCGGCGTCGCCACCCCCGACGGCGTCCCGAGGGCGACGACCTCCTCCCAGGAGCGCAAGCCGGCCACCGTGCCCCCGAACACCAAGGCATGGCGCAGCCGGCGCAGGGACGGCAGCAGGCCGGCCACCGTCGCCCCGCACGCGGCATCGACGACCGCCACGACCGCTCCGCTGTCCTCGAGCACGTGGCGGGCCTCGCCGGCGGTGAGCCGGTGCGGCATGGGGACGGCGACCGCACCCACGGCGCGCAGGGCATGGATGACAACCACGACATCGGTGCTGTTCGGCCCGCTCCAGACCACCCGCTCGCCCGGCTTCACCCCGAGAGCCGCCAGGCCGCTGGCCAACCGGGCCACGCGGTCGTCCAAGCCAGCCCAGGTCAGGGCGCCGTCCCCCTCCGACACCGCCACTCCGCTCGCATCCGTCGCCGCCCGGAGCGCCTGCGGGCCCAATGCGGCGTCGAGCATCGCCCGAACTGTAATTGCCACCCGAGTACCCGCCACGGTCACCGTACGCTCGACCGCATGTCCCGAGGCTGGATCCGACGGTTGTGGCCGTACCTCATGGCCCACCGCCGCGACCTCATCGTGTCCTTCGGGGCCGCGTTCGTCGGCCTGGCCGTGTCGGCGTTCACCCCCGTCGTCGAGAAGGTGATCATCGACGACGTCATCCTTGCCCACCGCCGGCCCTTGGCCCCCTGGCTTGCCGTTCTCATCGCGGCCGGCGTGTTCCGGTTCGGCGTGGCCCACGTCCGGCGCTTCGTCGGCGGACGGGTCGCCCTGAGTGTCCAGTTCGACCTGCGCAACGCCATCTACGAACGCCTGCAACGGCTCGACTTCGCCCGCCACGACGACTTCCAGACCGGTCAGCTCGTCTCGCGTGCCGGCTCCGACGTCGGCCTCATCCAGACCCTCCTGGCCTTCCTCCCCCTGGCCAGCGGCAACCTGGTGATGGTCGTCCTGTCGCTCGGGATCATGGCCGTCCTCTCCCCGGTGCTGACCCTGGTCAGCCTGGTCGTGGTCCCCCTCCTCCTCTTCCTCGCCGTACGCCTCCGGGACACGGTGTTCCCAGCCTCGTGGGACGCCCAGCAGCGGGCCGGCGAGGTTGCCGGCGTGGTCGACGAGGCCGTCTCGGGCGTGCGGGTGGTGAAGGGCTTCGGGCAGGAGGGCCGCGAGCTGGAGCGGCTGGCCGGGGCGTCGGAGGACCTGTTCGCGTCCCGGTTGCGGGCCCTGCGCATCCAGGCCAGGTACGGGTCGGCGCTCTCGGCTGTCCCCGCCCTCGGCCAGGTGGCCGTGCTGGCCTTCGGCGGGTGGCTGGCCATCGAGGGCCGGATCAGCCTGGGGACGTTCCTGGCCTTCTCCACCTACCTGCTGCAGATGGTCGGCCCGGTACGGATGCTGTCGGTACTCACCGTGATCGCCCAGCAGGCCCGGGCCGGCGCCGAGCGCATCTTCGAGCTGCTCGACTCCACGCCGGTGGTCGTCGAGCGCGAGGACGCCACCGCCCTGCCCGGCGTCACGGGCGGCCTTGACTTCGACGACGTCACGTTCGGCTACCTCCGGTCGGAGCCCGTCCTGCGCCGGTTCTCGCTCCACGTCGCCGCCGGGGAGACCGTCGCCCTGGTCGGGCCATCGGGATCAGGCAAGTCCACCGTATCCCTGCTCCTCCCCCGCTTCTACGAGGTGCAGTCGGGCTCGGTCCGTCTCGACGGCATCGACGTGCGCGACGTCACGCTCGGCTCCCTGCGGCGCCAGATCGGCGTGGTCTTCGAAGAGTCGTTCCTGTTCTCCGACACCGTGGCGGCCAACATCGCCTACGGCCGGCCCGACGCCACGGCCACCGAGGTCGAGGCCGCGGCCCGGGCGGCAGAGGCCCACGCTTTCGTCGCCGCGCTCCCGCAGGGGTACGCCACCCGCCTCGGCGAAGGCGGGCTCACGCTCTCCGGCGGGCAGCGCCAGCGCCTGGCCCTGGCCCGGGCCCTGCTCACCGACCCGAGGGTGCTCGTGCTCGACGACGCCACCTCGGCCGTCGACGCCCGCACCGAGGAGGAGATCCACGCCACCCTCCACCGGCTCATGGAGGGTCGGACCACGCTGCTCGTCGCGCACCGCCGGTCGACCCTGCGCCTGGCCGACCGCATCGCCGTCGTCGACGGGGGGGAGGTCGTCGATACCGGCACCCACGACGAACTGCAGGCCCGCTGCCGGCTCTACCGCCAGCTCCTGGCCGGGCCGGGCGACGGCATCGAGGAGGTGGCCGCCGAGGAGGCCGACGAGGAGCCGTTGCCTGCCGGCGGGACCACCCCGTCGGCGTGGGGCATCGGCCGCGACGCCCCGCCGGCGCCCCGGGCACGCGTCCAGGTCAGCGGCGGTGGCGACTCCTGGGCCGGCGGGGGCGGGGGCGGCATGGGTGGCGGCGGCGACCGGATGGCCATGATGTCGGCCACCCCCGAGCTGCTCGCCGCGGTGGCCGCCCTGCCGCCGGCGGTGGACCGCCCCGAGGTCGACGTCGCCCAGGAGTCCCGGCCGGGCCCCGAGTTCAGCCTGGCCCGGTTCCTGCGCCCCTATCGGGTGCCGCTGGCCCTCGGCCTGGTCCTCGTCGTCGTCGACGCCCTCGCCGCGCTGGCCGGGCCGGCGCTCGTGCGCACCGGGCTCGACCGCGGCGTCGTCGCCCGGTCGACGGGCGCGCTGTGGGCCACTGTCGCCCTCTTCGCCGTGGTCGTCCTCGCCGACTGGGCCGTCGTCTGGGCCCAACAGCGGTACACGGGCCGCACCGCCGAGCGCCTGCTCTTCGCTCTGCGCATCCGCATCTTCGCCCACCTCCAGCGGCTCGGGATCGACTACTACGAGCGAGAGATGGCCGGGCGGATCATGACCCGGATGACCACCGACGTGGAGTCGCTGTCGACCCTTCTCCAGAACGGGCTCATCAATGCGGTGGTGAGCGTGCTGACACTCGTCGGTGTCGCCCTCGTCCTGCTGGTGATGAACCCGGCGTTGTCCCTTGCCACCTGCACCGTGCTCGTGCCCCTGGTCGCGGCCACCATCTGGTTCCGGCGGATGTCCAACCGGGCGTACGGGATGGCCCGGGAGCGCATCGCCACCGTCAACGCCAACTTGCAGGAAAGCGTGTCGGGCGTCCGGGTGGCCCAGGCCTACGGGCGCCAGGACCGCAACATCACCGACTTCCGCCAAGTGTCCAGGGGCCACCTCGACGCCCGCATGCGGGCCCAACGCCTGGTCGCCACCTACTTCCCGTTCGTCGAGATGCTGTCGGAGGTGGCTGCCGCCGTCGTCCTCGGCGTCGGCGCCGGGATGGTGGGCGGCGGTGGGCTGTCGTCGGGCGAGCTCATCGCCTTCCTCCTGTACCTGAACCTCCTGTTCGCCCCGATCCAGCAGCTGTCACAGGTGTTCGACACCTACCAGCAGGCCAAGGCGTCGGTGTCGCAGATCGACCTGCTGCTGGCCACCCCGCCGTCGGTCGTCGAGGCGGGCGAGCCCGTCGACCCCGGTCGGCTGCGCGGCTCGATCCGCTTCGAGGGTGTGCGCTTCTGCTACCCGGGCGTGGCCGAGGAGGCGTTGGCCGGCGTCGACCTCGACATCGCCCCGGGTGAGTCCGTCGCCCTGGTCGGCGAGACCGGCGCGGGCAAGTCCACCGTCCTCAAGCTGCTCGCCCGCTTCTACGACCCGACTGGCGGCCGGGTGCTCGTCGACGGCCATCCCCTGCGCGACCTGGACCTGGGCGCCTTCCGGCGCCAGCTCGGCTACGTGCCCCAGGAGGCGTTCCTGTTCTCGGGCACGGTACGCGACAACATCGCCTACGGCCGCCCGGACGCCACCGACGCCGAGGTGGAGGCCGCGGCTCGGGCCGTCGGCGCCCACCCCTTCATCGCCGGGCTCCCGGGCGGCTACCTCCACCCCGTGACCGAGCGGGGCCGGTCGTTGTCCTCGGGGCAGCGCCAGCTCATCGCCCTGGCCCGGGCCCGGCTGGTCGACCCGGCCATCCTGCTCCTCGACGAGGCGACATCCACCCTCGACCTGGCCAGCGAGGCGCGGGTGACCCGGGCCATGGGCGCGGTCGCCGCGGGCCGGACCACCCTGCTGATCGCCCACCGGCTCCAGACCGCCCAAGGGGCCGACCGCATCGTGGTCATCGACGGGGGCCAAGTGGTGGAACAGGGCCGGCATGCCGAACTGCTGGCTCGGGGCGGCCGCTACGCGGCCATGTGGCAGTCGTTCGAGGGCGGGGCGCCGGCACTGGCCGAACGGGGCGCCTGACGCGATCAGGCCTGGCCGGGCGTGGCCTGCTCCTCGAAGAGCATGGTCCAGGCCACGACCAGCCCGTCGAAGAGCAGCAGGCAGAACAGGAAGAACTCGGTCCGCCGGGGCAGTGCGGGTAGGCCGAGGGTGTCGATGATGTCCGGGGCGACCGCCACCACGGCCACGCAGCCGAAGATGGCCACCGCCAGCCAGTTGCCTAGCTCGTTCGCCCGGCCCCACCCGTGCGTCGAGCGCCGGCGCAGCCCCGTCAGCAGGAACATCGCCGCGATCGACGTGGCGCCGAAGGCCGCCTGCCAGAGCACCTTGCTCTTGGGGTCGATGAGGGCGAACAGGCACATCAGCCCGGGGAAGGCCAGCTGCACCGAGACGGCCGACGCCCGGCGGTAGTGGTCGCGGTCGGCCATCCAATCCCGGAACCGGACGGACGCGACGTACATCCAGAGCCCAGTGACGGTGAGCGAAACGGTGGCGAAGGTGCCGTAGAAGTCTTCGAGCACGAGGGCAACGTACCGGAGGCGGCCCCCCTACGCTGGTTGGAGCCCATGAGGAAGCAGCGACTGCTGGAGCAACTGGCTGCGGCCGAACGCCGGTGTGCCGACGTCCAGGAGCGCGCCCGGCGGGAGGCGGCAGAGTCGGCCCGCCTGCGCGACGCCATCGAGGCGCTCCCCCACGCCGTCGTGGTGTGCGACGCCGGCGGCAGCATCGTCCTGCGCAACCGGCGCAGCCTCGACCTCGAAGGCGGCCGTCACGCCGCCGCACTGGTGGAGCGGGCGGTCGAGGAGGTCGTCGCCGCCGGTGGCGGGGTACGGCCGGTGACCCAGACCCTGGAGCTGCGCGGCCCGCCGCCCCGCACGCTGGAAGTAATGGGGACGCCGCTCGGCCGGGCCGACCGGGCCTCCGGCACGGTCGTGCTGGTCGACGACGTGTCGGAGCTGCGCCGGCTCGAGGCGGTCCGCCGCGACTTCGTGGCCAACGTGAGCCACGAGCTGCGGACGCCGGTGGGCGCCATGGGCCTGCTGGCCGAGACGCTCGCCGACGAGCGGGACCCCGACGTCATGCGCCGCCTGGCCACCCGCATCACCGCCGAAGCCGAACGGGCCGGCCGGCTCATCGACGGTTTGCTCGACCTCTCGCGCATCGAGGCGGCCGGGTCCCAGGGCGAGGCCGCCGTCGCCCTCGCGTCGGTCATCGAGGCCGCAGTCGAGCGGGTCGGCAACCTGGCCGAGGGCCTCGGCGTCGTCTTGGTCGCCGAGCCGCTCGCCGTCGACGCCATGGTCGCCGGCGACGAGGAGCAGCTCATCTCCGCCCTGGTCAACCTGCTCGAAAATGCGGTGAAGTACTCCGACACACAGTCTGCGGTGGAGGTGCGCACGGCCGCGCCGTCGCCCGGGTGGGCCGACATCGTCGTCCGCGACCGGGGCATCGGGATCCCGGCCAAGGACCTCGAACGGATCTTCGAACGGTTCTACCGGGTCGACCGGGCGCGCAGCCGGGAAACCGGCGGCACCGGGCTCGGCCTTTCGATCGTGCGGCACGTGGCCACCAACCACGGTGGCGACGTGCTGGTCGAGTCCCAGGAGGGCATAGGGTCGACGTTCACCCTCCGCCTCCCCACGATCGACCTGGTGCGACATGCCTGAAACCCGCAAGGTCTTCCACGAAGAGCTTGACCAGCTGCACGCCGACGCAGTGCGGCTGGCCGCCCTGGCCTCGGAGGCCATCCAGGCCGGCACGGCCTGCCTTCTCGACTTCGACCTGGCCGCGGCCAAGGCGGTCATCGCCGGCGACAAGGTCCTCGACGACCTCACCCATTCCATCGAGGAGCGCACCTACCTGCTGCTGGCCCGCCAGCAGCCGATGGCCGTCGACCTGCGCATGTTGGTCACGACACTGCGGATCATCCACGAGCTCGAGCGCATCGGCGACCTCATGGTCAACGTGGCCAAAGGCGCCCGCCGGCTCTACCCGGGGCCGCTCGACCCGAAGCTCCGGGGCATCATCGACCGGATGCGCAGCCAGGCCACGGCCCAGCTGCAGCTGGCCACCGACACCTTCGCCGAACGCGACCCGGCCAAGGCGTCGGCCCTCGCCGACATGGACGATGTCATGGACGACCTGCAGAAGGAGCTCTACCGGACCATCTTCGGGGCCGGCGCCCACGACGAGGCCGAGGTGCAACGGGCCGTCCAGATCGCGTTGCTCGGCCGCTACTTCGAGCGCATCGCCGACCATGCGGTGAACATCGGCGAGCGGGTCGGCTACATGGTGACGGGCGAATTCAACGCGGACTGACCGAACTGGTGACGCCGGCAAGGGCTCAGGCCCCGCTTGTGTCACCGGTTCGGTGGGGGGACGCCGTTCAGACCCGCCCGCAGAGCGGAGCGGTCGTCCACGGGCCCCACCCATCGCGGGCCTGGAGCTTCCGGGCCGCTTCGTCCTGGACCGCCGGCGGGGCGTCGGACGCCGTGCCGGAGTACCCGAGGGAGTGCCAGGTGGCGTCCTGGAACTGGTAGGCACCGCCGCCGGGCGCCTTGTAGTTGTTCCCCGACTCGAGCTGGCGGATGCAGGAGAAGGTCGCGTCCACCGACCCGGACGAAGCCGGGAGCGCCTGGGCGACGAGCGTGGCCGGCGGCGACGTGGTGCTCGCCCCCGCCTTCGGCGCGGCGGTGGTCGTGGTCGTGGCTTGCCGGGCGGCCGCTTCGGCGTCCCGCCGGTCCTGCTCGGCCGCGACCATCGCGGCCAGCTCGCCGTTGGTCCGGGCCAGGAGGGCGCGCTGGCCGTCCATGGCCTTCTCGAGCCCGGCCAGGTCGGCGTCGGCCGCGTCGCTCTGGCGGGCCGCCGCTCTCCGGGCCTCGACCAGGCTGCGCTGGCGGATCTGCAGGTCCTCACGCGCCGCCTGGAGACGGCCGATGGCTTGGCGGTCCTCGCCGGCAACGACGTGGAGGTAGGTACGCCGGGCGCCCGCGTCGAGCACGGTGGCCCGCGCCATCTGGGCCAGGAAGGTCACGCTGCCACCGCCGGCGTACGCGGCTTGGGCGTGGGCGGCGAGCAGCCGGCGGGCCTCGTCCTGGCGCCGGTCGGCCGCGGCGAGATCGGCCTCGGCCCGGGCCACGGCCGCGTCGGCGGCGAGAACGGCGTCGCGGGCCTTGCGGTGCTCCTTGTCGAGGGCGACGATCACCCGCGCCTGCTCCTCGAGCTTGGACGCGACGTTGGCCGCTTCGGCTCGCTTCACCTCGATCTGCGCGCCGGCCGCCGGCGCCGTGGCCAGGAGCGCGACCAGCACGGTCGCGAGTGCGCCGATCTTCCTCCGAGGTGGTGCGGCCATCGGCCTCCCAGGCACGGCTGACTGGCCCGGCCGGCGCCCCGCCGCCCGACACGGTTCCCATCACCATACCGACGTCCTCCCCCCGGCGCCTACTTCCCGGCGGTTCGGGCCACCGGCGGGCTAGTGAAGGACGGTGGTCACGACCCGGGACCCGGCCCACACCAGCAGGGCAGCCCACGCCACGACGACCACGAGGACGGTCGCCAGGATGGCGGCGGGCACGGCCTTCCCTTCACGCCTTTCGTGCTGCACGGTGATCACGGAACGCCTCACGGGTACGAGAATATCAGTCTAACTGATGCTAGATCAGCCATGGTGGTCAGACGCGCCGCATGCCGGGCCACGCCATTGGGCTGGCGTTCACCTCCCGTTCACCTGGCGTCCATGACCCGGACGACTGCCGTCGGTACGTTCCCCCCATGAGGCACCGCCGGGCCGGGGTAGTCGTGCTGGCGCTGGCCGTCGTCGCCGGCGCGGCGACCGCGTGCGGGACCGACGACAACAGTGCCCGCCTGTCCGCCGGGCGTGCGCCCTCGGTACCCGTACCCGGTGCCACGGACCAGGCCACCCTGTCAGGCGCCGGCGCCACCTTCCCGGCCACCCTCGTGCAGGAGTGGATCAAGCAGTACCGGGTGCTCGCCCCGGGCGTCACGCTGAACTACCAGCCCATCGGCTCCGGCGCCGGCATCCAGCAGCTCACCTCCAAGACGGTGGACTTCGCCGGCTCCGACGTGCCGCTGAAGGAGAGCGAGGTGGCGGCCACCGGCGGCCCCGGCGCCGTGGTCCAGGTCCCGTGGACCGCCGGCGGGGTGGCCGTGGAATACAACCTGCCCGGCCTCCCCGGCCTGCGCCTGGCGCCCGAAGCCCTGGCCGGCATCTTCGCCGGGAAGGTCACCCGGTGGAACGACGCCGCCATCAAGGCGGACAACCCGAGCGTCGCCCTGCCGGCGTCGGGCATCCAGGTCGTCCACCGCTCCGACGGGTCCGGGACGACCCAGGTCTTCACCGACTATCTCAGAGCGGCGGCCCCTGCCGTCTGGGCGTTCCCGACCGGGAAGGACTGGCCGGCCGACGCCGCCGGCACCGGCGCCAAGGGCTCCGACGGCGTCACCGCCGCGGTCAAGCAATCCGTCGGCGCCATCGGCTACGCCGAACCGAGCTTCCCGAAGCAGGCTGAGCTCGGGGTCGTGGCCGTCCGCAACGAGGCCGGGCGCTTCGTCGGGCCCGAGGCCAGAGCCGTGAGCGCCGCCCTGGCGACGGCCACGGTCAACCCCGAAGGCACGCTGAAGCTGAACTTCACCCCGAAGGACCCCGAGGCCTACCCCATCAGCAGCACCAGCTACCTGATGTTCTACCGGTCCGCACCCGACGCGGCCCGGGATCTCGCGCTCCGGCATTTCGCCACCTGGGCCCTCACCGCCGGGCAGGCGTTCGCCGAGGGCCTGGACTACGCACCCCTGCCCACATCGGTCGAGGCCAGCGCCCTCGGGGCGGTGAAGCTCTGAGCACACCGACCGAGACCATGCCGGACGCCCGCGCCATCCCGACCGGTGGCACCCAGACCGGCGACCGGGTCTTCCAAGGCATCACCACCGCGGTGGCGTTGGCCGTCGTGCTCGTGCTCCTGGCCATGACCGCCTTCCTCGTCGTGCGGGCCTGGCCCGCGGTCCGGACCGCGGGTGGTGACTTCTTCACGGAGCGGCAGTGGTTCCCCGACGCCGAGCCGGCCCGCTTCGGCATCGCCGCCCTGGTGTGGGGCACGCTGGTCTCGAGCGTGCTGGCCCTGGCCGTCGCCGTCCCGGTGGCGATCGGCTCGGCGCTCTACGTCACCGAGTACGCCCGTGCCGCCGTGGGCCGGTGGATCGGCTACCTCATCGACGTGCTGGCCGCCGTGCCGAGCGTCGTGTACGGCCTGTGGGGCCTCCTCTTCCTCGTCCCCCGCATGGTCCCGGCCCAACGCTTCCTCGCTCAGCACTTCGGGTTCATCCCGTTGTTCGACAACCCCGACGGGGCGTACGGCAAGTCGGTGTTCGCGGCATCCGTCGTCCTCGCCCTCATGGTCCTCCCGATCGTGGCCGCCGTGTCCCGCGAGGTGTTCCGCCAGGTCCCGGGCGACCTGCGGGAGGCGGCGTTGGCCCTGGGCGCCACCCGGTGGGAGGTCATCCGGACCGCTGTCCTCCCTTCCAGCCGCAGCGGCGTGGTCGGCGCGGTGATCCTGGGACTGGGCCGGGCGCTCGGCGAGACGATCGCCGTGGCCCTCGTCCTGGCCGCCACCTTCGATGTCAACCTGCACATCCTCCGCCCCGGGGGGAACACCATCGCCGCCAACGTGGCCACCAAGTTCGGCGAGGCGGGCGACGTGGGCCGCTCGGCGCTGATCGCCAGCGGCCTGGTCCTGTTCGCCATCACCCTGGCGGCCACCGTGGCCGCACGTGGGGTCATCCGACGCACCGCGGCGGCGGCCCGGTGACGTCGCCGGCCGCCGGCACGAGCGTCCTGCGGTCAGGCCGCCTCGGCCGCCGCCAGGGCGCGGCCGCCGCGCTGGCGGGTACCGCCGTCGCCGCCGGCGCCTTCGTGCTGACGCCGCTCCAGGGCCGGGCCGACTTCCTCCTCGTCGCCTACCTGTCGGCCACCGCCGGGTACCTGGTGGCCGCGGCCCGCACCGAGGGCCGGCGGTCGGTGGTCGACCGGCTGGCCGCCGTGCTCGTGGCCACCACCGTCGGCATCTGCCTGCTGGCCCTCGGGTCCGTGCTCGTGTACACCGCGGCGCGCGGCGTCAAGGCCCTCGACTGGTACTTCTTCACCCACTCCATGAACGGGGTGGGCCCGCGCGACGACGCTGGCGGGGCCTACCACGCCATCATCGGGACGCTCGAGCAGGTGGTGCTGGCCTCCGCGCTCTCGGTGCCCACGGGGCTCCTCGTCGCCATCTACCTCACCGAGTACGGGCAGGGCCGGCCGGCGCTGGTGGTGCGCACGGTCGTCGACGTGATGGTGGGGATCCCGTCGATCGTCGCCGGCCTTTTCATCTACGCGTTCTGGGTCCTGGGCCTCGGCCAGGGCTTCTCCGGGTTCGCGGCGGCGATGGCCCTGTCGATCCTGATGCTGCCCATCGTCGTCCGTTCCGCCGAGGAGATGATCAAGCTGGTGCCCTCCGCGCTGCGGGAGGCGGCGTACGCCCTCGGCATCCCTCGGTGGAAGGCCATCCTCCGGGTCGTGCTGCCCACGGCGTCGGCCGGCATCACCACCGGAGTCATGCTGGCCGTGGCCCGGGTCACCGGCGAGACCGCGCCGTTGCTCTTGACCGCCTTCGGCTTCGACTCCATCCACAACGACCCCTTTTCCGGGCCGCAGTCGTCGCTGCCGTTGTTCGTGTTCAGCCAGGCATCGTCGGCGTTCGGGACGGCCATCGACCGGGCGTGGGCCGGCGCGCTTACGCTCATCGCAGTGGTCCTGCTCCTCACCGTGACCGCCCGCCTGCTCACCCGCCGGAGCGGGTTGGCCTGACGTCGTGAAGCGCATCGAAGCCAACCATGTGAGCGCCTGGTACGGCGGGTTCAAGGCCGTCGACGATGTCAGCCTGACCATCGAGCCCAAGCAGGTCACGGCGCTCATCGGGCCTTCCGGGTGCGGCAAGTCGACCTTCATCCGCACTCTCAACCGGATGCACGAGGTGATCCCCGGGGCCCGCATCGAGGGTGAGGTCCTGCTGGACGGCGAGGACATCTACGCCACCGGCATCGACCCCGTCTCGGTCCGCCGCACCATCGGCATGGTCTTCCAGCGCCCCAACCCGTTCCCGACGATGTCGATCCGCGACAACGTGTCGGCGGGCCTCCGCCTCAACGGCACCCGCAAGCGAGCCGACCTCGACCCCGTCGTCGAGCGGGCCCTCCAGGGCGCCGGCCTGTGGAAGGAGGTGCGCGACCGTCTCGACCGTCCCGGGGCCAGCCTTTCCGGTGGCCAGCAACAACGCCTCTGCATCGCCCGGGCCATCGCGGTCGAGCCGCAGATCCTGCTTATGGACGAGCCGTGCTCGGCCCTCGACCCGGTGTCGACCCTCCGTATCGAGGATCTCATCGCCGAGCTGAAAGACCAATACACGATCGTGATCGTCACCCACAACATGCAGCAGGCGGCCCGGGTGAGCGACTCAACCGCCTTCTTCACCCTGCAGGCCGCCGGCGACCCGGGACGCCTGGTGGAGTTCGGGGCGACGTCGAAAATCTTCACCCGCCCCGACGACGAGCGTACCGAGGCCTACATCACCGGCCGGTTCGGGTGACCGGCCCGGTGACGGAGCCGGCGACCACCATCCTGGTGGTCGAGGACGAGGAGTCCTTCGTCGAGGCCCTCACCGTCGGCCTGAAGCGGGAGGGCTTCCGCGTGCGGGTCGCCCGCGATGGTGTCGAGGCGCTGGCCATGTTCGACCTGGTCCAGCCCGACCTCGTGCTGCTCGACGTGATGCTGCCCCGCATCTCCGGTATCGACGTGTGCCGGGAGATCCGCACGCGTTCGACCGTCCCGATCATCATGGTCACGGCCCGGTCATCGGAGATCGACACGGTCGTCGGCCTAGAGGTGGGGGCCGACGATTACGTGTCCAAGCCGTACCGGCTCCGCGAGCTCGTCGCCCGAATGCGGGCCGCGCTCCGGCGAGCGCCCCGCTCAGACGAGCCGGCGCCGAGCCCGTCGACCATGGAGGTGGGCGATGTCCGCCTCGACCCCGAGCGCCACGAGGTGTTCGTCCGGGACCAGGCCGTGACCATGCCCCTGAAGGAGTTCGAGCTACTGGCGGTCCTGCTCGACAACGCCGGCCGGGTCCTGACCCGGGAGGTCCTCATCGACCGCATCTGGGGTGCCGACTACGTGGGCGACACCAAGACGCTCGACGTCCACATCAAACGGCTGCGGGCCAAGGTGGAGCTTGACCCGTCGAAGCCCGTCAACATCGTCACGATCCGGGGGCTGGGCTACAAGTTCGACACGCCGGCGAGAGCCTGAACGACCACAACGCGAGCGCGTAGCCTGCCCCGAACGGGTCCCGCCTGAAAGGAGCGCGGCGGTGGCGGTACAGCTCAGGGACATGGTGGTCCTGCTCCCAGGGATCGGGGGCAGCGTCCTGCAGCGGCACGGCACAGATGCGTGGGCGATCTCGGGACAGGCTTCGTGGCGGGCGCTGGCCACGCTCGGGCGGTCGATCGCCGATCTGGCCCTCGACGGCGACGACCATGAGGTCGACGACCTCGACGACGGCGTCACGGCGACGAAGCTCATGGCGGGCACCGTCATCGTGCCGGGCCTCAAGAAGGTGAACGGGTACTCGGCCACGTCGGAATGGCTGCGCAGCAACTTCGAAGTGGTCCAAGGTTCCATCGACGATCCCCCCGAGAAGGCGGCCAACTTCTACGAGTTCCCCTACGACTGGCGGCGCGACGTCCGTGTCGCCGCCCGGAAGCTCGAACGCCTGGTCGCCGCCCGCCTACCTCGTTGGCGCACGGCGAGAGGCGCTGACGACGCCAAGGTGGTCCTTCTGGCCCACAGCATGGGCGGGTTGGTGGCACGCCACTACGTCGAGGTCATGGGGGGCTGGGAGCACTGCCGGGCACTCGTCACCTTCGGCACTCCGCACCGGGGTTCGGTCAGCGCCCTCGAGTTCCTCGCCAACGGCTACAAGAAGGCCTTCGTCGACCTGACCGAGCTCATGCGCTCGTTCACGTCCGTCCACCAGCTACTCCCGATCTACCCGGTCCTCGACACCGGTACGTCGATGACGAGGGTCGCCGAGACCCGCGTCGATGGCGTGAACGCCGACGCCGCGGCGGAGGCCCTGGCGTTCCACCGGGCCATCGAGGCCGCCGTCGCGGAGAACCGGCGCGACCTCCGCTACCGGGACGAGTTCTCCACCCTGGTGGTGGTCGGTACCCACCAGATGCAGACGCTGCAGTCGGCTCGGATGGCGAACGGCCAGGTCACGACCGGAACTGCGCTCCCCCCCGGTGTCCCAGCGGAGATGGACGGCGGTGACGGCACCGTGCCGATGATCTCTGCCGTCCCGCTGGAGCTTTCGACCGGATGGTTCGACACGTTCGTGCCCGAGCGCCACAGCTCGATCCATCTACCGGTGGTTCTCGGCCCCCACCTGCTGGAGCGGCTGAAGAAGGCCCAGGCTCCCGGTCTGGCCCAGATCCGGGGTGATCTCGCCGCCGAGCGACCGGACCGCCGAGCGATCAGCGTCCGTGTCGACGACCTCTACCTCCCGGGCGAGCCCGTCGAGCTGGGTGCCCGGCTGATCAACTTCCCATCCGCTCCCGGGGGCGTCCGGGTAACTGTGACCCCGGTCGGCGGCGACACCACTCGTCGAGCCGACATGGCGCCCGTCGCCGACGACCAGTGGTCGGTGAGCCTTGAAGGGCTCCCGGCCGGGGTCTACGCGGTCGAGGTGCGGGCCCGCCAGGTTGCTTCCGGTGCAACCCTGCCGGCGCCCGTGCACGACATCTTCGAAGTGGGGGGCTGATCCGATGGGGTGGGAACCGTGGTCGAAGGCGGAGCCGACAAGCCTTGCCCGCTACGTCACCGCCCAGGCCGCAGCCCTGCTCACCCTGCCCGCCGATTGGCCGACGATGCCGAGGTACGAGCTGGTGCGGGAGCTGTACGGCGCCCTCCAAGCCCAAGGGATCCCGTACCTGCCCGAGCGGTACAACCCGGTCGACGAACTGCAGGACGTACGGGCTCCCGAGGAAGTGCTCCGGGCTCCTCGGGGCGGGACCTGCCTCGACCTTGCCGCCCTCTTCTGCGGTGTGTGCCTCGCCGTCGACATGGTGCCGCTGCTGATCGTCTGCCAGGGCCACGCGTACGCCGCGGTGTCGTTGCGCTGGTCCCGGCGGGCGCAGCGCGACCCGGGCCGCGGCCCCGAGCTGAACTGGTCCGACGCAACTGGGCTGGTCGACCCGTCGGCGTTGACCGAACTGGTCGGCGACGGTGACTACGTCGTCGTCGAGTGCACGGGGTTCGCTCGGTCCACCGCGCTGACGACCGCCTTCCCGGAGGGCAGGGGCAGGGTGGACGGGTACCTGTCCTTCGAGCGGGCGCAGGCCGCGGCCAAAGAGCAGCTCCAGGAGCGGGCCTGGGTGTTCGGGCTCGACATCGCGTCGCTCCAGGACCGGTGGGGCGTACGCCCCCGCGGCCCGGTCGGGCCGCGGGCCGACTACCGGAGGGAGATCGCCGAGCTGGTCGACTCCTACGCCCGGCTGTTCGTCGGACGTCGAGCCGAGATGGACACGCTCAGCGCCTTCGCCGGCCGACAGGAGCCCGGGTACCTCATCGTCGAGGCGCCCGCCTACCACGGCAAGTCGGCGCTGTCCGCCCACCTCGTCCGGGCCAGCGAGAACGGCACGTGGGGGCACCCACCGGTCCCCGACATCGTCTGCTTCTTCGTCCGGGAGAACGCGAAGCGGAACACGGCCGGCGCCTTCCTGTCGGCCGTCAACCCGCAGCTCCTCCAGTTGGTCGGGTCGCCCGAGGGTGTCGGCGGCGACTTCGAGGCCCTCCGCGGCCAGTTCCTCCGGCTCTGGGACCAGGCGGCGGGTGCGGCCCGAGCCGAGCGGCCCCTCCTCCTGCTCGTCGATGGGCTCGACGAGGCCGCCGGCCCGGACATCGCCCTGCTCCTGCCCAGCGGCCTGCGCGACTACGTCCATGTCGTCGTGTCGTGCCGCTCGGACCAGGTGCCGGTCATGGACGACTCGTGGCACCCCATGAACCGTGCCCGCCGGCTGGTGCTGGGATCGCTCACTGTGCCCGAGGTCGAGGACATGCTGGAGGCGGCAGGGGTGGACGCCGGCCTCTCCCCGGCGCTGGGCGCCCGGGTGCACCAGCTGGCAGGCGGGTCGCCGATCTTCGTCAGCTTCATCGTGGAGGATGTGGCCGAGAACGGCACCGGGGTTCTCGACACTCTGGAGCGGACACCCCCGACCGGCTTCAGTGAGTACTTCCGCCGAGAGTTCACCAGGATGGAGCGCCATGCCGAGTCGGAGACGGCATGGGATCTGATCGCCCTGCTCGTCGTGGCCCGGCCCCCCATGCAGATCCAGGACATCGCCGACGTGCTGGGAGTGCCGAAGCGTCGGGTCGTACGGGAGGGGGTGGCCCAGGTACGGCGCTTCCTGCGAGGGACGGAACGGGTGGACCTCACCCACCTCGAGCTACGAAGGGTCGCGGGCGAGGAGATCGGGCCGGCCGACCAATCGCGGTACCGGGAGAAGCTGCTGGCGTGGTGCATGAGATCGATGAGCAACCGATGGCCGGGTGCGACCACGCCGGACTACGTGCTCCGTTACTGCCTCGCCCACCTGGCCGAGGCCGCCGAATCGGGCCCGGAGGCCGACCGGCATCGCCGCACGGTGGAGCTGGTCGACGCCGCGCTGAGCCCGGAGTTCCAGGCCCTCTACCTCGAGCGGTTCAAGGACCTGGCCGGGCTCGGCGCCGAGCTCGACCGGGCGCTCGTCGCGTGCGCCCGCGACCAGGACGCCGCAGCTCCCATCCTCCTTGTCGACTGCGCCCGCCGCTCCGACCGGTCGCGGCGGGAGCGGCTCGACCCTGAGCCCCTCTTCCGGTACGCGGCCGCGGGCGACCTCGACGCGGCCCGGGCGTGGCTCACCGGGTTCCCCTGCGAGGACAACTGGCGCGTCGCCGTGCTCCTCACGTGCGCCTGGTTGGCGGGGCCGGTCGTGGGTGAGCAGGGTCGGGCGCTCCTCGCCGAGTTGCGCCCGAACGTCGGCGACGACCCGACGCTCGACCGTCTCGCCCATCGGGTCGCCGCCGATCTTGAGGGTGCTCCCCTCCCGGCCCCCCACCTGGTCGACCCCCCAACGGAGTCCGACGCTCGCGCCATCGTCGCCCGCATCGGCGGCCGGGTCGACCCCGACGGGCCGTCGACCTTCGCCGACGCTGCCCTCGGTGGGCTGCGCGACGCGGGTTGCGACCCTCTCGACCCGGGCTCCGACGAGGACGTCGGGTCTCCCGCCCCGACGAAGGGTGACGGGTTCGCGGCCGACATCGAAGGCCCGCGGCTCGTGTCCTTCTCCGCCGCGTCACCGGATCCCGGGGACCGCCTGGTGCGGGACTTCATGCTGCTGCATGCGTCCAACCAGTACCCGGAGTACCGACGGCGAGCGCTGTGGGGGATACTCGGGGCCGCCCTCCACCACCCCAGACAGGAGTGGCTGCGGGCGCTGCTCCCCGACCTGCTGGCGCCCGCGCTCGCCGGCACGAGCATCCACTTCGACGAAGCCGTACCACTCACGGCCTTGGCCGCGATGGGGACGGGGCCGCCCGACAGCGACCGCTTCGACCGCGCCGTCGAAACCGTGATCGCCGACGCCGACCGCCTGGGGTGGGCTCCTGGAGAGGGCGACTCGTGGGGCGCCTACAAGCGGCGGCTGGCGGCGTTGGCCGAGGCGGCGGCCGTGCTTCGGGGTCAGCCCGACCGGGGCGCCGAGCTTCTCATCCGGGCCCAGGGCCTGCCTTTTGGCTACGCCGGCTACCAAGCCCCGGCGTGCCTCACCCTGGCCGAGTCGTCCCTGGTGTGCGCCCCCACCGACGCCGGGCAGGCTGGCGATCTCCTGGCCCAGGCCCGCAGCGCGGCCCACAACGTGCAGGAGCGCGTCTTCTGTGCCCGGACCACGAGCCGGGTGAACGCGCTGGCGAGGTGGTGGACCTCGGGCCGCGCTGACCCGGCCGGCACAATCGCCCGGTTCGTGGCCGACCCCGGCGCCGCGGCGTTCGCCGCTGTCCACGTGGTCGGCGAGGAATACGCCGAGCGCAGCCACAGCGAGGTCAGGGCCACACTGCCTTCAGCATTCCGCCGGGCCGACTCTCTCCGCACCTTGGCCCAGCACACCTACCGTTGCCCGGTCACCGATCTCGTGCGCCTCAACGTGGGCAGCGGTTGGGCGCCCGACCAGCGGCTGGACGAGGGGACGGAAGTGGCGGTCCCCGACCCCGACATCTCGCCGCTGATGGCGGCGTACCTGAGCGCGCTCGCGCTCGTCGACCCCGCACTCGATGTCGCCGGCCGGACCGGCTGCATCCGGCGGCTCGTGCCGCTGGCGGCACGGAACCCGACCGCCCTTGACACCGTGCTCGCCCGCCTCCTCCTGGCCTTCGGCGCGTCCGACCGAGTGGCTGTGGCCGGTCTCGCGACCTCGATCCCCTGGCAGCCGACCTCACCTCCGAAGTTCTATGTCGGCCTCGAGAGCTGACGGGCGGCGACCGATGTTGACCGGGGGTCGGCGGCGCCCGAGTGTTCCCCGCCTCGCCATCGTCCCGACCGCCGGCGTTCATCAGCCCGTCATCTCCGCGGCGTAGACAAGCTCCGAAGGCCTTCGCCCGGTCCCGCCGCACCACGACAGCGGCGGACCGGGACCAAGATCCACAGCTCTGCCCGCCAATTCCCCAGGTTGCTCCCCTTCCAATGCACAGCCGGCCCGGTCCATACTCTCCTTGTCCGGGACGGAACGGAGGTTGCGCAAGCGGCCGAAGGGACAGAACGGGCAAGGCTTCACACTCACCGGTGTTCCTCCCGGGGAATATCGGGCTGGCCGGTGCCTGCCTCTGGGCGGCACAGGGTGGTCGTGTGAGGCTGCGAGGTTGGTCCCGAGAAGTTCAGCGGCTCCGGCTGCAGGGCTACTCGGGGCCGCTTCGCGTCCGGCCCAAAATCGCGTCGCCGCTACGATGACCTCCACGTGACCGACCTGGACCAGGCGGCCGTCGAGGCCCCGCACGAGGAGCCGGGGCGGCCTCGCTTCCTCAACCGTGAGCTGTCGTGGCTCGATTTCAACGCGCGCGTCCTAGCCCTGGCCGAGGACCACGACACGCCGGTCCTCGAGCGGGCCAAGTTCCTGGCGATCTTCGCCAACAACCTGGACGAGTTCTTCCAGGTGCGGGTGGCGGCCCTCCACGACAAGCAGTCCGCCGGCCTCGGGTCGACGTCGCCTGACGGGCTGACGCTCGCTGAGCAGCTTCGGGCCATCCGGGCCCGGGTCACCGAGCTCATCGCCCGCCAGGCCCGGGTCTTCCTCGACGACATCGCACCCGCGCTCGGCGACGCCGGCATCGTGCTCTCCGACTGGGAGTCGCTCGACGACGACGACCGTGAGTACCTGGTCGACGTGTTCAACCGCCGCATCTTCCCGGTGCTGACGCCGCTGGCGGTGGACCCCGGGCACCCGTTCCCGTACATCTCCAACCTGTCGCTCAACCTGGCGGTCAGCGTGCGTGACCCGAGCAACGGGGCCCGCCGTTTCGCCCGCCTGAAGGTCCCGCCCCTCCTCCCCCGGTTCGTCGTCATGCCCGACGGCGAGCGGTTCGTGGCCGTCGAGCAGGTGATCGCCGCCCATCTCGGGCTGCTGTTCCCGGGCATGGAGATCGAAGAGCACGACACCTTCCGGGTCACCCGCAACGCCGACGTCACGCTTGAGGACGACGAGGAGGCCGACGACCTGCTGGCTGCCGTGGAGCTCGAGCTCCGCCGCCGGCGCTTCGGTCGCGCCGTGCGCCTCGAGGTGTCCACCACCATCTCCGCCGAGACCGTCGAGCTCTTGCTCCGGGAGCTGGAGCTGGCGGCTGACGACGTCTACGTCGTCGACGGCCCCCTCGAGCTGAACGGGCTCATGGCCGTCTACGACCTCGACCGCCCCGACCTGAAGGACCCGGCGTGGGTCGGGGTGACCCAGCCGGTCCTTGTCGACGAGGACGGCGACGCCCTCGACCTGTTCGCCGTCCTCCGCCAGGGCGACGTCCTGGTCCACCACCCCTACGACTCGTTCTCGACGTCGGTGGTCGCCTTCATCGAGCAGGCCGCGCTCGACCCCCAGGTCCTGGCCATCAAGCAGACCCTGTACCGGACCTCCGGCGACAGCCCGATCATCAAGGCCCTGATCCGGGCGGCCGAGGGCGGCAAGCAGGTGGCCGCCCTGGTCGAGCTCAAGGCCCGCTTCGACGAGCAGGCCAACATCGCCTGGGCCCGGGCGCTGGAAGAGGCGGGCGTCCATGTGGTCTACGGGCTGGTCGGCCTCAAGACCCACACCAAGACCTCATTGGTGGTCCGGGACGAAGGCGACAGCATCCGCCACTACTGCCACATCGGGACCGGCAACTACAACCCGAAAACGGCCCGGATCTACGAGGACCTCGGCCTCCTCTCGGCCGACGCCGAGCTGGGCGCCGACCTGGCCCAGTTGTTCAACTACCTCACCGGCTACAGCCGACAGACCCGCTACCGCCGGCTCCTGGTCGCTCCTGCCGGGCTCCGTCAGGCCGTCCTCGACCTCATCGCCACCGAGCGCGACGCCACCGACCGGCGAGGCCGCATCGTCATGAAGATGAACAGCCTCGTCGACACGACGATCATCGACGCCCTGTACGAGGCGTCCCAGGCGGGGGTCGAGATCGACCTGGTCGTGCGGGGCATCTGCTGCCTGCGCCCCGGCGTGCCCGGCCTTTCGGGCAGCATCCGCGTGCGGTCGGTCGTCGGGCGCTTCCTCGAGCACTCCCGCGTCCTGGCCTTCGGGGAGCGGGGCCAGCGCCGCTATTTCATCGGGTCCGCGGACCTCATGCCCCGCAACCTCGACCGGCGGGTGGAGGCCATCACGCCCATCGACGACCCCGCCCTCCAGGCCCGCATCCAGGAGGTGCTCGACGTCAACCTGGCCGACGACACCTTGGCGTGGGAGCTGACCGCCGACGGCGCCTGGACCAAGGTGACCACCGTCGAGGGCACCAACACCCATCTCCGGCTCCAGGAGCTGGCCTTCGAACGGGCCCGGCGCCACCGGGCCCCCGGCGCCGAGGACGTGCCCGGTGCCGACTGAGACCGAGGTGAAGATGGGGGCGTGGGCCGGCTTCGCCGTCCCCGACCTCGACGGGGTCGTCGACGGCGTCACCGCCACCACCCGGGCGACGCGCACCCTCCTCGCCGTCTACTACGACACCGCCGACCTGCGCCTGGCCCGCTGGGGCGTCACCCTGCGCCACCGCACGCGCGTGGGGGGCGGGACCGGGACCTGGACGGTCAAGCTGCCCGACGGCAACGACGGGCCGGCGCTCGTGCGCCGTGAGCTGTCGTTCGAGGGCTCGGCCGCGAAGATGCCGGCGGCAGCGGCGTCACTGGTCATGGCCTTCGCCCGGACATCGCCGCTGGCGCCGGTGGCCCGCCTCCGGACCGTGCGTACCGGCGTCAACCTGCTCGACGGTGAGGGCGCCGTCGTCGCCGAGGTCGTCGACGACGAGGTCTCGGTCCTCCATGCCGGCCGCGTCGCCGCCCGGTTCCGCGAGGTCGAGGTGGAGCTGGGCGAGCGACCGCCGCCCGCACTGGCCGCCGCCGTCGTCGCCCGCCTCCGCGCCGCCGGCGCCGGCCCGCCCGACACCATGCCCAAGGTCATCCGTGCCCTCGGCCCGCGCGCCCTGGCCCCGCCCGACGTCGCGCCGGCGCCGCTGGGCCGGAACCCGTCGGGCGCGGTGTTCGTCCGCCGGGCGATCGCCGTTGCTGTCGAGCGCATCCTCCGCCACGACCCCGGTGTGCGCATCGGCGACGACCCCGAGGACGTCCACCAGGCCCGTGTCGGCACCCGCCGGCTGCGCTCCGACCTGCGCACCTTCGCCCCGCTCATCGACGAGGCATGGCTGTCGTCACTGCGCGACGAGCTGCGCTGGCTGGGCGGCGCCCTCGGGAAGGTGCGCGACGCCGATGTGCTCACCGAACGCCTGCACGCCCAGGCGGCCGGCGTACCTGAGATCGACGGCGCCGGGCTGGCGCCCATCTTCCTCCGGCTGGCGCTCGAGCGTGACGAGGCACGCCACGAGCTGCTGGCGGTCATGGCCGGCGCCCGCTACCTCGACCTCCTGGACCGGCTCGTCGCCGGCGCCGCCGCGGCGCCGTGCCGGCACATTGCCGAGAAGCGGGCTTCCGCCACCATCCCCGGGCTCGTGGCCGGCCCGTGGGGCCGGCTGGCCAAGGCCGTCGCTGCCCTCCCACGCCACCCCCCCGACGCCGACCTGCACCGGGTACGCATCCTGGCCAAGCGGGCCCGCTATGCCGCCGAGGCCGCCGCTCCGTTGGCCGGGCGGAAGGCGGCGGCGCTCGCCACCGCGCTGGCCGGCCTCCAGACCGTGCTCGGCGACCACCAGGACGCTGTCGTCGCCGAAGCGTGGCTGCGGGCGGGCCCGAGCCCGACCGGCCCGGCGACGAACGCGCTGATCGCCCGGCAGCAGGCCGAGGCCGAGATGGGCCGGCGGCAGTGGCGAGCGGCCTGGGCCAAGGCCTCGGCCCCCCGCCTGCGGACATGGCTGTGACGGTGCCTGGCACCACCGTCGTCCAGGCCGCCGGCGGCGTGGTGTGGCGCCGGACCGCCGCCGGCGGGCTCGAGGTCCTGCTGGTGCACCGGCCCCGCTACGACGACTGGACGGTGCCCAAGGGGAAGCTGGAGACGGGCGAGGACCACGCCGGCGCCGCCCTGCGTGAGGTCGAGGAGGAAACCGGCCTGCGCTGCTCCCTCGGACCGGAGCTGGGGTCAACCTTCTACCGCGACCGCCGGGACCGCCCGAAGCAGGTCCGGTACTGGGCCATGACGCCGGCCGGCGGCGCCTTCGTGGCCACCGAGGAGGTCGACGAGCTGCGGTGGTTGCCGATCGCCGCCGCCCGCACACTCATCACCTACCCGCGCGACCAGGTCATGTTCGACGCATTGGAGCGGACCGTCTGATGGCCGTCCTCCTCGTCCGCCACGCCAAGGCCGGCAACCCCGGGAGATGGCCCGGACCGGACGACCTCCGGCCGCTCACGGCCAAGGGGGACGCCCAGGCGGCCGGCTTGGTCGAGGCCTACGCCGGCTTCGACATCGGACGCGTCCTGTCCAGCCCGTACCTCCGCTGCGTCCAGACCGTCGCCCCGCTCGCCGCCGACCGGGGCGCCGTCGTCGAAGCGTGTGCCGACCTCGCCGAGGGCCACGGCCACGCCGGCGTCGCCCTGGTACGGAGCCTGTTTGCCGGCGCGGCGAGCGACGTCGTCCTCTGCACACACGGCGACGTGATCGAGGAGGTGCTCGACGCCCTCGGCGTCGTGCGCGACGGCTGGACGGCGAAGGGCGCCACCTGGGTGCTCGACGCAGCCGGTGCCCGCCACCTGCCGCCGCCCGAGGCCGGGTAGCGCCTCAGCTCGCGGCAGGTACGCCGGCGACGCTCACCGGCCCGCCCCGGCGCAGCAGGCTGCGGTACCGGGCCAGCCAGGCGACGAGATGGCGGTCGGCCTCCCGAAGGCTGACCGACGCCACGGCGGCCCAGTCGCGGCCGGCGTGGGTGACGGTGTAGGTCCGCCGGGCCGGCCCGGCCGGTGACGCGTCCCACGCCGACGCCACGAGGCCGTCGGCCTCCATGACCCGCAGGGTGCGGTAGACGAAGCCCCGGTCGGCGGTTCCCAGACCGAGCGGGGCGAGGAGGGCGGGGAGGTCGTAGCCGTGGGTCGGCGCCTCACCCAGCACAAGCAGTAGCGAGGCCCGGAAGTGGTCACGGGGCAGCACTGTCGGCTCCATGGCCCCGAACCTACGGCCCCAACATGATCGGCCGGTTTCCTGACGACGACGTCCGGGTGAACAGGGCGCGGGGCCTAACCTCGTCACAGATGCGCATTGCCGCCTTCGACCTCGGGTCGAACTCGTTCCATCTCCTCGTGGTCGACGCCCACGCCGACGGCACCTTCGTCCCCCTCATCAAGGACAAGGACATGCTCCGCCTCGGCGACGCCGTCGGCCGTGAAGGCCGGATCCCGGACCTGTTGGCCGACCGGGCGGTGGAGACCGTCGAGCGGTTCCGGCGCATGGCCATCGGCGCCGGTACCGAGGAGATCCATGCATGCGGCACGGCCGCCCTGCGCGAGGCGGAGAACGGCGGCGAGGTCGTCGACCGCATGGCCGTCGAGGCCGGCGTCAAGGTGCGGGTCATCAGCGGCCAGGAGGAGGCCCGCCTGATCTTCGACGCGGTGCGCACCGCGGTGGTCATCGACCCGGCGCCGGCGCTGTGCCTTGACCTGGGCGGCGGCAGCCTGGAGATCATGGTCGGCGACCGCTCGGGCCTGCGCCTGGCGGCCAGCGTGCAGCTCGGCGTGGCCCGGCTGGCCGCCGAGCTGGTCACCGGTGACCCCTTCACGCCCGACGACGTCCGCCGGGTCGACCAGCGGGTCACGGGCGTGCTGGCACCGCTGGCCGACGAGGTCGCCCGGCTGCGCCCGGCCATGGCCGTCGGCAGCAGCGGGACCTTCTGCGACCTGGCCCAGATGGTGGCCGCCCGGAGGACCGGGAGCGTGCCGCTGTCCATCAACCAGTTCACGTTCAGCCGCGACGAGCTGCTCCCGCTGCACGAGGAGCTGCTCTCCCTGCGGTCCTCGGAGCGGGCCGGCCTGGCCGGGTTGGAGGACAAGCGGGCCGACATCATCCCGGTCGGGTCCACGCTCCTGCTCACGGCGATGGAGCTGTTCGGGTTCGACCGCATGACCGTCAGCGAATGGGCCCTGCGCGAGGGCATCGTCCTCGACGCCATCCCCCGGCACGAGGCGGCCGACTGGTCCGGTGACCCCCGGGCCATCCGCGCCGCCTCGGTGCTGCAACTGGCCCGCCGGTGCAACTGGGACGAAGGCCACAGCCGCCAGACCGCCCGCCTGGCCCTCGACCTCTTCGACCAGACCCTCGCCCTCCACGGGCTCGGCCCTGACGACCGGGAGCTCCTGGAGCACGCCAGCATGCTCCACGACATCGGCGAGCACGTCGCCACCGCGTCGCACCACAAGCACACCGCGTACCTCATCCAGCACGGACGCCTGCGGGGCTTCACCCCCGGGGAGGTCGACTTCGTCGCCGCCCTGGCCCGGGCACACCGCGGCGGGGGGCCAAAGCCGTCCCATGAGCCCTTCGCGTCCCTCGACCGCGACGCCCGCGACAGGGTCACCCGCCTCGCCGCCCTCCTGCGCATCGCCGACGGCCTGGACCGCGGCCGGGCCGGGAAGGTGAGCGGCATCGAGGTCACCGTCGGCACCACGAGAGCCCGCCTCGTCGTCCACACGGAGTCCGACGTCGACATCGAGCTGTGGGGGGCGCGGCGCAAGCGGGAGCTGTTCGAGCGGCTCTTCCGCCGGCGGCTCGATGTCGTGGCCGGCTAACGCCGGGCACCTTGCGCCGCCGCCGTGGGGACCACTACATTCATCAACACATGTTGATTTCTGCGCGCACCCGATGACCGATCTCGAAGTCTCCCGGCGGCGGTTCCTCGGGCTGGCTGCCGGCGGTGCTGCCGCGGCGGCCCTCCTGGCCGCATGCGGGAGCGACGACAGCAAGAACGCGGCTGCGCCGACGACCACGGTGCCGGCGAAGGCGCCGGTGAAGGACTTCGGCGGGAAGACCATCACCACCGCGGTCTACGCCAAGAACCACGCCTCCTCGATGCTGTACTGGCAGCAGTTCGCCCCGCCCGGGCTGATCATCAAGCCGGTGATCGTCACCGCCGCGGCCGAGATCAGCCGCCTTTTGGTCACCGGCGACCTCGACTTCGGCCTGATGGGCTACTACAACACCATCATCGAGGCCAGCACCTCGGGCATCCCCTCCAGGATCATCTGCATGTGCTCGCGCCAGGGCATCGGCCTTATCGCCCGGTCGGACCGGGGCATCAAGACGGTTGCCGACCTCAAGGGGAAGAAGGTGGCCGTGCCGCCCCCCGGCGTGCAGGTGCTGGCCCTGACCGCGGCCCTCGACAAGGTCGGGCTCAAGCTCGACCGTGACGTCACCGCCGTGCCCGTCGCCTTCGCCGACCAGCCGGCCGTGCTCGAGCGGGGCGACGTGGATGCCTACATGGGCACCGAGCCGCTGTGCACGCAGAGCGTCGTGTCCGGTCGGGGGATCCGCATCAATGAGGTGTACGGCACCCCCGCCGGCGACATCAACACCGCCATGTGGGCCGCACCGAAGAACCTCAAGGACGCCGACCTGCTGACCGCGGTGGCCAAGATGCAGCGCGACGCCGCCGAGTACTTCACTCCGAACGGCGTCAACGCCGCCGACCCCTGGCACAAGCTCCTCGTGGACCAGTTCGAGTACTCCGAAGCGGTGTACAAGGCCGTGCTCGACAACGTCGGAGCGGTCTGGAAGTTCGACCAGGCTCGCAAGGCCCAGTTCGAGGGGGCGGCCGACATGATGCTGGCCCAGGGCATCATCACCACCAAGCCCAAGATCGACGACCTCCTCCTCCTGGACTACCAGCCCAAGAGCTGACCCCATGGCGCTCCGCGAGGTGGAGGGCGACGCCGGCTTGGACCTCGGCGAGGTCCTCGGGCCGAGCAGCGAGATCGCCACCCGCCGGCCGCTGTCCGGCTGGCGGCGGGTGCTGGCCGGCCTGGCCCTCCCGGCCGTCCTGCTGGCCACGTGGGCCGTGCTGAGCGGTACCGGGGTGCTGTCCGACCGTATCTTCCCGTCGCCCGGCGACCTGGCCCACAGCGCCCACGACTTTGTCGCCGCGCCGCGCCGGGCGCCGGTCCCCGGTGTCGTCCCGTTCAAGGGCGCGGCGGTCCGTCACATCCGGGCCAGTGTCGGCCGCTGGGCGCAGGGGTACGCCATTGCCGTCTGCGTCGGGCTGCCCCTCGGCCTGGGCCTTGGGCTCTCCCGATGGATGGCGGCCGCCCTCGACCCGCTCTACCAGGCCGTGCGCTCCGTGCCGATCACGGCCTGGCTGCCGATCGCCCTGGTGTGGTTCGGCCTGGGTGAGGGGGCAGCCCGGTTCCTGATCTTCATCGGGGCCGTCTCGCCGATCGTGGTGGCCACCGCCGACAGCACGGCGCGCGTCCCCCGCCAGCTGGTGGACACCGCCCGCATGCTCGGTACCCGGCCCCGTGACCTGGCCCGCCGGGTCTACCTCCCCGCCGCCCTCCCCGGCATCGTCACCGGCCTGCGGCTCGGGCTGACCCTCGGCTGGACGAGCGTGATCGTCGCCGAGCTGTCCGGGTCGACGAGCGGCCTGGGCGCCATGATGTTCGCGGCCCGGGAGGTCACCCGCCTCGACCAGATCATCATCGGGATGGCCACCTTCGGGATCATCGGCCTGGTGGGCGACGTGCTCCTGCGCACGGTCGCCCGACCGTTCGTCCGGTGGGCCGACGCCTGAGCCGAGCCCGATGAACCAGCCGGCGGCCCTCGCCGCCACCGGCGTGACCAAGGCGTACGGCCGGCAGGAGGTGCTGAGCGGCATCGACCTCGCCGTGGCCGCCGGCGAGGTGCTCGCCGTGCTCGGCCCGAGCGGGTGCGGGAAGTCCACGCTCCTGCGGGTGCTCGCCGGCCTGGAGCGGCCGGACCAGGGCCGGGTCGAGGCGGGCGGGGCCGCGGTCACCCGCCCGTCACCGGAACGGCCGATGGTCGTCCAGGGCTCGACGCTTTTCCCCTGGCTGTCCCTGCGGGACAACCTGGCGTGGGGGCCGCGTGCCCTCGGGGACCGCAAGGCCGGCGCCATCGTCGACGAGCTGCTCGAGGCCACCGGGCTCACCGGTTCGGCCGACCTGCTCCCCCGCCAGCTCTCCGGGGGCATGCGCCAGCGGGCCGCCATCGCCCAGGTGCTGGCCAACGGGCCGCCGCTGCTCCTGCTCGACGAGCCGTTCGGGGCCCTCGACGCCCAAACCCGCCTGCGGATGCAGGAGTGGCTGATCGGCCTGCTCGCCGACCGGGCCACGGCCACGGTCCTGGTCACCCACGACGTCGAAGAGGCCCTCCTCCTCGGCCACCGCCTCCTCCGGCTCTCCCATCGCCCGGCCCGTGTCGTCGACGAGGTGCGGGTCGACCTGGCGCCGCCTCGGGGCCGGGCCACCCTGACCGATCCCCGGTTCGTAGCCCTCAAGGCCTCCGTCCTGGCCCAGGTGCTCGATGCCTGAGGCGGCTCACGTCGAGCGGTGGTCCCGGTACGTCGCCGAGTACCACGAAGCCCATCCGGGCATCACCGAGGACCTCCTGACCGCCGCCTGCGATGACACCGGCCGGTCGCCTTACGACTGGCTGGTCGAAGCGGTCCCCGCAAGCGCCACGACCGTCATCGACCTGGCCTGTGGGAGCATGCCGCTGGCCCGTCGGCTTGCGCCCCGGCGGGTGGTCGGGGTCGACCAGTCGCCCGGTGAGCTGTCGCGTGCCGCCGCTGGGCCGGGCTGGCCGGTGCGGGGCCGGGCCTCGGCACTCCCCGTCGCTGACGGCGCCGCCGGCGCCGTCGTGTGCTCGATGGCCCTGATGCTGCTCCACCCCCTCGAGCCGGTGCTGCGCGAGGTGGCCCGGGCCCTGGGCGCCGGCGGCACGTTCGCCGCCACCGTCCCGGTCCGGGCTGCGACGCCGGCGGCGTCGCCCTTCGGCCGGGTCCTGGCCGCCCTGGGCCAGGACGGGGAGCCCTACCCGGAGGCCCTCGACGGCCCGACCCTGGCGCCGCGGTTGGCGTCGGCCGGCCTGGGCCTGCGTTCGGACGAGACGACCACCTTTCGCCGGGACGTGGACGGTCCCGCCGACGCCGAGCGGGTGGTCCGGTCGTTCTACGCCCCCGGCGCCGGCCCCACGCGCGTGGCCGCGGCCGTCGACGAGCTCCGCGACCAGCTCCGGGCCGGGCCGGTCGCCATCGACTACCGCGTGCGCCGGCTGGTGGCGCGACGATGACGGCGATGACGCAATGGCCGGCCGTCCGACTCCTCGCCGAGGCCGTGGCGCCGCGGTCGGGGGCCATCGAAGCCGCCGGCCGGCTCCCCGCCGACGTGGTGGCCGACCTCCGGGCCAGCGGCATCCCCGCCCTGTGGCTCCCCGCCGAGCTCGGGGGCGCCGAGGCTGCCGCCGTCGACGTGGTCGACATGGTCGGCACCCTGGCCGCGGCCGACGGCTCCGCCGGCTGGTGCGCCGCGGTCGCGGTCGGCACCAACGCCGTCGCCGCCTACCTTCCCGCCGGCGGGGCCCGGGAGATCTTCGCCAGCCCCGCGGTACTGAGCGGCGGCTCCTTCAACCCGGCGGGCCGGGCCACCGTCGACGGTGACGGCACGCTCCGGCTGCGCGGGCGGTGGGGCTTCGGTAGCGGCGTCTCGCACTCGGACTGGATGGCCGGCGCCTGCCTGCTCGTGGACGCCGACGGGGAGCTGCTCCTCTCCCCCGAGGGGCGGCCGGAGGCCCGGCTGGCGTTCTTCCCCGCCGCCGACGTCACGGTCCACGACACCTGGCACACCTCGGGCCTGCGGGCCACCGCCAGCCACGACTACGAGGTCGTCGACCTGGAGGTGCCCGCGCCGCACACGATGACCTTCGCGTTCTCGCCCTGGGCGGCCGGTGCCATGTGGCGGATGCCGCCGATGCCCCTGTTCTTCGCCCCCCTCGCCGCCGTCGCCATCGGCATCGCCCGCGGCGCGGTCGACGACCTCATCGCCCTGGCCCGGACCAAGACGCCCTACCGCAGCGCCCGCCGGCTGGCCGAGCGCGACGTCGCCCAGGCCATGGTGGCCCAGGCCGATGCCGCCACCCGGTCGGCTCGGGCCTTCCTGGTGGAGACCCTCGACGGGTTGGCGGCCGCAGCAGCCGCGGGCAAGGAGGTCAGTGTGCAGGAGCGGGCCGTCGCCCGGCTGGCCGTGGTCAACGCCGCCCAGGCCGGGCGTACCGCGGTCGACCTGTGCTTCGAGGCGGCCGGCACGACCGCCCTGTTCGAGGACCACCCGCTGCAGCGCCGCCACCGCGACATCCACGCCATCGGCCAGCACGTGGTCCTGGCGTTCCCCGGGCTGGAGACCGTGGGACGGGTCCTGTTCGGGCTGGAGCCCGATACCCCGCTGCTGTAGCGGTCAGGCCGGCGAGTCAGCCGCTTGAAGCCGGGAGTCCACCCGCTCCTGCACGAGGGTGACCACGTCGCCGAAGGTGCGCACGCACCCCAGGACCTCCTCGGGCAGGGCGATGTCGAACTCGTCCTCGAGGACCATGGCCATCTCGATGGCGGCGAGGGAGTCGACACACAGATCCTCGCCCAGACGGGCATCGGGCCGGAGACGGCCGGGGTCGACGTCGAGGTGGAGGGCCACGACACTGCGCACGCGCGGCTCAGTGTCGCTCATCGGGCTGCTTCTCGGACCGACGTCGCCTGTAGTTCCAGTTCCATGCTCTCCCTCAGTGCCAACTTGTCGATCTTTCCAGTCCGGTTGCGGGGGATCACGTCGACGATGCGGACGTGACGGGGGACCGCGTAGTCCGCCATGTGGGCGGCCACCCATTGCTGCACCGTCGGCACGTCCACGGTGCGCCCAGTGGCGGGGACCACGTAGGTGGCCACCGACTCATAGGCCAGGCGGTCGGGCACGCCGAACACTGCGGCTTCGGCGATGTCGGGGTGGGTCACGAGGAGGTACTCGAGCTCGACGGAGTACACCTTGTTCCCTCCCCGCATGATCATGTCCTTCTTGCGGTCGAGGATGAAGACGTAGCCCTCGTCGTCGACCTTGGCGTAGTCACCGGTGTGCAACCACCCGCCGGTGATGGCCGCGTCGGTGGCCGTCGGGTCGCCGTAGTAGCCGAGGGTGACCATCGGGCCCCGCACCAGCAGCTCCCCGGGCTGGCCCACCGGCACGTCGTGGCCGTCGTCGTCGACGACCCGCACGTCGGCGCAGGGCAGGGGCCGGCCGACCGAGCCGGGCTTCCGGCGGAACTCCGCGTCCAGGAGGATGGTGGCCGGCGAGTGCGTCTCGGTGAGCCCGTAGGCGTCGTACAACCGGAGCTGGGGCATGCGCTGGCGCAGGGCGGCGATGGTGGAGATCGGCACCGGTGACCCGCCGAACGCGCCGATCTCGACGTGGGCCAGCGCCGGCCACCCGAAGCCAGGGTCGCGCAGCAGGAGGGGCCAGATCGAGGGGACGACCATCAGGTAGGTGATACGGCGCCGACCGATGAGCTGGACGAGCTCGCGGGGCACAACCTCGGCCACGGTGACTGACGTGCCGCCGACCAGCATCATGGGCGTGACCTGGGCCACGTGGCCGGTCACGTAGTACAGGGGGAAGACGATGGCCGTACGGTCCGCGGCGGTCAGGGCCAGCGTGCGCACGTAGGCGATGGCGGAGTGCATCGTCCCCCGGTGGATGAGCCGGCTGGCCTTCGGCCGGCCGGTGGTGCCCGAGGTGTAGATCACGCCATAGGTGCTGTCCTCGTCGGGGAAGGCCACCGCGTCTCCTCGCCAGGGCCGCCGGCGCCCGGTGAGGTGGTCGCCGACCTCGCGCACCCGGTCGGCCGGCATCCCGGCTTCAGCCCCGGCCCGGCGGAGACCGTCGATGAAGTCGGGGTGGCCCACGGCCAGCGATGGGCCGGAGTGGGCCAACATGTAGGCCCACTGGGTGGGTGAGAGCCGGGTGGACAAGCCGACGAACACCAGGCCGGCCCGGGCCGCGGCCCAGATGGCGACGACGATGTCGAGCCCGTTGCGCAGGCAGACGGCCAGGCGGTCGCCGGCCACCAGGCCCTCCTCGACCAGCCGTTCGGCCGCGCCCTCCACCAGTTCGGCCAGCTCGGCGTAGGTGACGTCGCCCTCGGGGGTCTCGAGGGCGACGGCCTCGGGGAACAGGCGTACCGCCCGGTCGAGGGCCTCGACGATCGTGCGAGGCCGGCCCGGGTAGCAGCGGACCTCGCCGGCGGGCGACGCCTCCAGGACCAGGCTCCCGGAGGCCTCGGCCGTCGTCAGCACGGGTCGTCGGCGGCGGGCCGGCCTTCGGACACCGCGCCGGAGGCACCGACCAGGCGGCCCATCGTGCGGTGCAGCTCCTTCACCCGGTCGTGGTCGGCGGCGTAGCAGGTGAACCGGCCGTTGCGGCGCTTGGTGATCAGGCCGGCGGCAAGCAGCACGGAGAGGTGGTACGCCGCCAACGGCTGGGGCAGGTCGAGGGCTTTGGCGAGGTAGCCGGCGCTGCGGGGGCCCCGGCGCAGATAGCGGAGCATGAGCAGCCGGTGGGGTTCGGCGATGACGGCCAAGTCCTCGGAGAGACTGTCCGCCTCCTTCTGTGTCACGGCGCTGACCATGGCGCCCAACTGTAGGGGGGTGGAGGCGGGGACGCGCTCGGGACCGCACATCAACGGGCGCTGATATCGTCCGACCTGCCGTGACCGACGCCGACGCAACGGTCGCTCTGACGGGGATCGGGGCGATCACCCCCCTGGGTGATGCGGCCGCCACCTGGTCAGGCCTGCTGGCCGGGGGGTCGGGCCTGGTTGCCGCCCCGGCGCACCTGCGCCGGGCCGGGTGCCAGGTCGTGGGCCCGGCCGACTGGTTCGACGTCGGCGCGTTCCTCGGCCGGAACGAGGCCCGGCGCATGGGCCGTTTCAGCCAGTTCTCGGTGGCCGCCGCCGGTCTGGCCCTGGCCGACGCCGGCTTGGAGGGGTACACCGGCGACGGCCTGGGCGTGGTCGTCCACACCGGCGCCGGCGGGCTGATCGAGGCCGAAGCCGCCGCCGGCCCGGCGGAGGCCCGGCCGACGCGGGTCAGCCCGCTGTTCACCCCCGTCTACGGGCCGAACATGGCCGCCTGCCAGCCGTCGATCGTGTTCGGGGCCACCGGCCCCGTGCTGGGAGGGGTCGGGGCCTGCGCGGCCGGCGTGCAGGCCGTCATCGACGGCTTACGGGTGCTGCAGCGCGGCGACGCCGAAGTCGTGCTGGCCGGGGCCACCGACGGCGCCCTGTCCCCCCTGATCCTGGGATCGCTGGCCAACGCCGGGGCGCTGGCGCCGGCGGGCGACGACCCGGCCTCGGCCTGCCGGCCCTACGCGCTGGGGCGGGCGGGCATGGTGGCGTCGGAGGGCGCAGCCGTGTTCGTGCTGGAGCGGCTCGACCGGGCGCGGCGGCGGGGCGCCCGGGTCCTGGCCGTGGTGGCCGGCGGGGGCAGTGCCGGCGACGCCTACCACCTGGCCGCCCCCCATCCCGAGGGGCGGGGGGCGGCGTCGGCCATGCGCCGGGCGCTGGCCGACGCCGGCGCGGTGCCCGATGAGGTCGACGCCCTCGTGGCCCACGCCACGGCCACGGTGGCCGGCGACCTCTCCGAGGCCCGGGCCCTCCGGGCCGTGTTCGGGGCGGCGCCGGCCCTGGCCGTCACCGCGCCGAAGGCCGCCCTCGGCCACGGGCTGGGTGCCGCCGGCGCCTTCGGGGTGCTGGTGGCCGCACTGGCCCTCCACCACCAGATCCTCCCGGCCACCCGGGGCCTCACCGCCGGGGCCGTCGACCCGGAGTGCGCCTTCGACCACGTCCTCGGCGCACCCCGGGCCGGCGTGCTGCGGTCGGTGATGGTGAACGCTGCCGGCTTCGGCGGGCAGAACGCCGCCCTGCTCCTGCGGGCCGCGCCGTGACCGCTCCTGCGTCCGCTCAGGCCTCGGGGCCGGCCACAGGGTGCTGCCGGCGATAGGCCTCGACGTCCTCGACGAGCAGCCGCACCCGCCGGCCGATCCGATAGGCCGGGAGCGCACCCTGGTTGATCAGGCGGAGGAGGGTCGTGCGGGACACCTCCAACCGGCGGCTGGCCTGCTGCACGGATATCCATTCCGAGGGCATTTTTCTAGTTTTTCATAGTTTTCCACTCTAGGCCGGTACCGGAGCCGTGCCCTCGCGCCGCGTCGGTGGCAATGTCTGGGCATGGTCGGGTACTCCGGCACGCCGCTGGCCACCAAGCTCGGGATCAAGGAGGGAGCACGGGTCGCCCTGCTCGGCGCGCCGGCGGGTTTTGACACCGTGCTGGCACCCCTGCCCGCCGGCGTCCGGATCCTGCACCGCCTCGGCCCCGACCTCGACGTCGCCCTGCTCTTCGTCACCGAACGGCGGGCCTTGGCCCGGCGCTTCCCGGCCGTCGCCGGGTCGATCACGCCCGCCGGCGGGTGCTGGGTGGCGTGGCCGAAGCGGGCGTCGAAGGTGCCCACCGACCTGACCGAGGACGTGCTGCGGGAAGTCGGGCTGCCCTTCGGCCTGGTCGACAACAAGGTCTGCGCCGTCACCGACGTGTGGTCCGGCCTGCGCTTCGTGTGGCGCCGGGAGAACCGGCCGGCGCCAGCATGAACGGGGGCCTGCCGGCCATTACGGCCCTGCTGATCGCCATGGAGGCGGGCGTCCCCATCCCGTTGCCCTCCGACGTCCTCCTGCTCGTGCTCGGGGAGCGGACCTCGGCGGGGCGCTTCCCGTTGTTCCTGGTGGTCCTCGCCGTCGAGCTGGTGGCCGCGGTCGGCACGGCCACCCTCTTCTACGCGGTGCGGGGCCCGGGCCGGGCCGTGCTCGACCGGTTCGGGCCGCGGATCGGCCTCACCCCCGAGCGGCTGGACCGGGCCGGTGGCCTGCTGGAGCGCCGAGGCACGGCGGCACTGCTGGTGGGTCGGGCCACGCCGGGCCTGCGCACGGTCACGGTGGTCGCCGCTGGCGGGTCGACGCTGGCGCCGCGGCGGGCCCTGCCTGCCCTCATCCTTGGCAGCAGCATCTTCGTGCAACTCCACATCGCCCTGGGCTACGTCCTCGGGCCGGCGGCCCGCGACGCCCTCGACGCGGCGAAGGGCCCGACCGTGGCCGTGCTCGCCGTACTCGCCGCCGGCGCCGTCGCCGTCTGGATCCGCCGGCGGGGCGCCCGCCAGGGCCTCCAGTCCGCCGGCGAGGCGTGCTGCCCGGCCTGCATGGCCCTGAGTGCGCTGACGCCGAAGCGGTTCTCCCTCGTCGACCTGGGCTGACCCTCCCAACCGGTGACACGAACGCCGGGTCGCGCCCCAACTTCCGTCACCAGTTCGTGAGTGGGGCCGCCGGTTAGGGCTGTAAGGCAGCCCGGAGCAGGGAGCGGAGGTGCTCCAGCCGGGCCATGACCACGTCGGTGGCCAGGGGGTCGCCGCCGAGCAGGCCCTCGAGCAGCGGGATGTCGCTGAAGTAGCTGACCAGCGCCCCGTAGATGGTGAAGAACAGCTGCTGGGGGTCGTGGCGGCGGAGGCGGCCGGCCGCCATCTCCCGCTCGAAGAAGGCCACGGCGGTCTCGAAGTACGGGCGGAGCCCCTCGCCTAGCTCAACACCGAGGCGGCTGCCACCCTCCAGGGCCTCGCGGCGCACCAGGCGGACGAACTCCGGGTGGTCCATGAAGAACTGGAAACCGGCGGTGAGGATCTTGTCGACCTGGGGCCAGCCCACTTCGGGGACCTCGGTGGCCAGGTTCACCTCGAGGTACCAGTCAGCCAGGGCCCGCTCGAACACCTGCCGGTACAGCGCTTCCTTGGACGGGAAGTGGTGGAGCAGGCTGGGCCGGCGGATACCGACGCCAGCGGCGATGTCGTTGAGCGACGTCCCCTCGTAGCCGTGCTCGGCGAAGCACCGAAGGGCCTCGGCGAGTATTGCGTCACGCGTGGAGAGTGGGGGCGTCGTCGTGGTCATCCGGCCCTGGGCCCGTTCAGTCAGGGAAGAGGCCGAACGCGCTCAGAGACCCTCATGGGACGCAGGCTACCCGCCCAGGCGTTCCCGGGCGGGTAGCGACCGCCACACTTACCCCGCGAGCTTGCGGGCCGCGCCGGCGATGGACTCGGCGTCGATCCCCGCGGCGGTGATGCACTCGTCGGGCTTGGCCGAGCCGGGCATGGCGGTCACGGCCACCTTGACCAGGCGCAGCGGGATGTCGAGCTGGGCCTCGGCCAAGGCGGAGGCGACGGCATCGCCGATGCCGCCCTCGGCCCAGTGGTCCTCGACGGTGAGCACCCGGCCCCCCGTGGCCCGAGCGGCCTCGACCAGCGTGGCCGAGTCGATCGGCTTAACCGAGTACAGGTCGATCACCCGGGCCGCGACCCCCTCCGCGGCCAGGGCGTCGGCGGCCTTGAGGGCCTCGTGCAGGGTGATGCCGGCGGAGACGATGACGACCTTGTCGTCGTCCGACGAGCGCAGGACCTTGGAACCCCCGACAGCGAAGGTCTCGTCGGGCCCGTAGAGCACCGGCGTGTTGCCGCGCGTGGTGCGCAGGTAGGCGGTGCCCTCCGCGATGTCGGCCATCAGGGAGACCAGCGCCACGGTCGACACGGCGTCGCTCGGGTAGAGCACGGTGCTGTTGTGGATGGCCCGGAACATGGCCAGGTCCTCGAGGCCCATCTGCGACGGCCCGTCCTCGCCGATCGACACGCCGGCGTGCGAGCCGCAGACGTTGATGCGCACCTGGCTGACCGCGCCCATGCGGATGAAGTCAGCGGCGCGGGTGAGGAAGGCGGCGAAGGTGGAGGCGAAGGGGACCCAGCCCCGGACCTGCAGGCCGACGGCCGTGGCAATCATCTGCTGCTCGGCGATGTAGCACTCGAAGTAGCGGTCGGGGTGGGCGGCGCGGAAGATCTCGGAGAAGGTCGAGTTCGACACCTCTCCGTCGAGGACGACGACATCGCCGCGGACCGAGCCCAGGGCGGCCAAGGCGTCGCCGTAGGCCTTGCGGGTGGCCACCTGCTGGCCCAGCGTGTAGCTGGGCATGGCCCCGCCGGTGGTGGCGAAGACGTGGGGGGACGTGCCGGTGGGCGGCTTCGGGACCGACACACGGATCCCGCGGTCCCCGCCCAGCTCGGCGACGGCGTCCTCCCAGTCGGGGACGGGCTTGCCGTGGGCGTTGAGCTGGTCCTCGACCGACTTCACGCCGGCGCCCTTCTTGGTCCGGGCGATGAGGACAGTGGGCTTGCCGGTGATGGACGCGGCCTCGGCGAAGGCCAGGTCGATGGCGTGCACGTCGTGGCCGTCGAGCACGATGGCGTGCCACCCGAAGGCCTCGGCCCGGGCCTTGTAGGCGTCGAGGTCCCAGCCGTGGCGGGTCTGGCCGCTCTGGCCGAGACGGTTCACGTCGATGATGGCGGTGAGGTTGTCGAGGCCGGCGAAGCTGGCCTCCTCGAAGGCCTCCCACATGGAACCCTCGGCCATCTCGGAGTCGCCGCACAGCACCCAGGTGCGGTAGTCGAGCTTGTCGAGCCGCTTGGCGGCCAGGGCGACACCGACGGCGATGGGCAGGCCCTGGCCGAGGGAGCCGGTGGCCACGTCGACCCAGGGGATGTCGGGCGTGGGGTGGCCCTCGAGCCGGCTGCCCAGCTGGCGGTAGGTGGCCATCTCCTCGCCGGTGACGGCGCCGACGGCCTTGTAGATGGCGTAGAGGAGGGGCGAGGCGTGGCCCTTGGAGAAGATCAGGTGGTCGTTGGCCGGGTTGTCAGGCGTGTCGAAGTCGTAGTGGAGGTACTTGCTGATCAGCACGGCCATCAGGTCGGCGGCCGACATCGACGATGTCGGGTGGCCCGACCCGGCGACCCCACTGACCCGCACTGCATCGACTCGCAGCTGCTGCCCGAGCTCCGTCCACCCCTGCTTCTCTTCGTCCATGGCGACAATCCTATGTTTTCTTTCTGGCCCCTCCCCAACCCGAGCTTCGAGCGACTTCGGGAGGGCTCCGGGGTAGCGTCGGCCCATGGACATCGTGGCTGCACTTTTCGTGGAGGGCATCGAGCAGCGCTCGGTCGCCGGCCCTGCCACCCGTTTCGACCTGACTGGCGTCATGTTCTCGCTGGCCGCCCCCGGCGAGCTCCCCGTGCACATCTCGCCCCACCTCGTCGTGTTCGTCCGGTGCCCGCCCGACGACCCGGGGACCGGCACGCTCGTCGTCGAGTTCCTCGACGCCGCCGGCACCGAGGTGGCCCGCAACGCCCAGGCCGTCAGCGTGCAGCCCGGCAAGTTCGGCCGCCTGCTCGTCAAGGGCGAGCTGAACTACGAGAGCTACGGCACCATCGAGGCCCACGTGCAGCTCACAGGCGGCAACTCGGTGGTAGTGCCCCTCACCCTGCTCGCCCCCGCCTGATGGCCCAGTCCTTCGCTGCCGCGCTCTCCCAGCACCCCGACCCGGCCGAAGCCGCCCGGGATGTCGTCGGCCGGGTGCTCGCCGCCCTGGGCGGCGACGCCGGCCCGCCGCCGGACCTGGCCATGGTGTTCGTGACGCCGGCGCACGTCGCGGCCCTCGACGAGATCGTGGCCACAATCAGCGCCGCCCTGCGGCCGGCGGCCCTGCTGGGCTGCGCCGCGGTGTCGGTCGTCGGCGGCGCCACCGAGGTCGAGGGGGGCCCGGCCATCTCCCTGTGGGCGGGCCGCACCGGGCCGGTCACGCCGTTCCACCTCACCGTCGCCGAGTCGCCGGACGGGCTGACCTTCACCGGGTGGCCCGACGCCATCCCCGACGACCCGAGCGCCCTGCTCCTTCTCCCCGACCCCTTCACCTTCCCCACCGACGACCTTCTACGCCGGCTGGGCGAGGACCGGCCGGGCATGCCGGTGGTCGGTGGGCTGGCCTCCGCGGCCCGGGCGCCGGGCGGCAACCGGCTCGTCATCGACGACCGGGTCGTGACCACCGGCGCGGTCGGCGCCTTCCTCGGCCCCGAGGTCGAGGTGGCCACCGTCGTCTCCCAGGGCTGCCGGCCCGTGGGCAGCCCCTTCGTGGTCACCCGGGCCGAGCACAACATCGTCTACGAGCTGGCTGGTCGCACGGCCGTCGACCGCTTGCAGGAGGTGGCCGCCGCCCTCGCCGACGAGGACCGGGAACTGCTGGCCGACATGGTGCAGATCGGCCGGGTGATCGACGAGCGCAAGCTCGACTTCGGTCCGGGCGACTTCCTGGTCCGCCAGGTGGTGGGGGCCGACCCCAACAGCGGGGCCCTGCGGGTGGGCGACATCGTGGAGGTGGGGTCCACCGCCCAGTTCCAGGTGCGCGACGCCACCTCGGCCGACCTCGACCTGCGGCGCATGGTCGACGGCCTCAACGCCGACGCCGCCCTGGTCTTCACCTGCAACGGGCGGGGGACCAACCTGTTCCCCGAGCCCCATCACGACGCCTCGGTGGTCTCCGAGAGCCTCGGGGGTGCGCCGGTGGCCGGCATGTTCTGCGCCGGCGAGCTCGGGCCCATCGGTGGCCAGAACTTCATGCACGGGTTCACCGCGTCCGTCATCCTCCTCAGCCGGACCTGAGGCTCCGGGCCACCACGGCCCCGCAGCATCGGGAAGAGGAATAGCGTCGCGGTCATGACGACGCGACTCGAGCGGCTCTACCACGAGCAGGGCCAGAGCCCCTGGCTGGACAACCTCAAGCGGGGGTACCTCACGAGCGGCGACCTCTCGCGGCTGATCAACGAGGGCATCCGAGGCATCACCTCGAACCCGACGATCTTCCAGAAGGCCATCGAGGGCCACGCCGAGTACGACGAGCAGTTCCGCGCTCTGATGGACCATCACGAGTCCGTCGACGACGCGTACTGGGACCTGGTCATCGACGACGTGACCCACGCGCTCGACCTGCTGCGCCCGCTCTATGACGAGAGCGGGGGGGCCGACGGGTTCGTCTCCATCGAGGTCGCCCCCGGCCTGGCCCACGACACCGAGGGCACCATCGCCTCGGCCCGCCAGCTCGACGAGCGGATCACCCAGCCCAACCTGCTGGTGAAGATCCCCGGTACCGCCGCCGGCATCCCGGCCATCCGCCAGATGATCTCCGAGGGCCGCAGCATCAACGTGACCCTCATCTTCTCCATCGAGCGGTACGCCGAGGTGATCGAGGCCTACCTCGCCGGCCTGGAGGCCTGCGGCGGCGACCTGGCCCGCGTCCACAGCGTGGCCTCGTTCTTCGTCAGCCGGGTCGACACCGAGGTCGACCGCCGGCTGCAGGAGATCGGCACCGAGGAGGCGCTCGGCCTGCGGGGCAAGGCCGCCGTGGCCCAGGCCAAGCTGGCCTACGAGCTGTTCTGCTCCAAGTTCCACGGCAGCCGGTGGGACGCCCTGAGCGACCAGGGCGCCCGGGTGCAGCGCCCCCTGTGGGCGTCGACGTCGACCAAGAACCCGGCCTACCCGGACACCCTCTACATCGACAGCCTGATCGGGCCCGACACCGTCAACACCATGCCCGACGCCACCATCGACGCCTTCGAGCGGCACGGCACACTGGCCTGCACGATCAACAAGGATCTCGACCAGGCCCACCAGGTGATGGACGGCCTGGCCCGGGTGGGCGTTGACATGACCGAGGTCGGCCACACCCTCGAGGCGGAGGGCGTCGCCTCCTTTGCCAAGTCGTTCGACGAGCTGATGGCCGCCCTGAACGCCAAGGCCGCCGACCTCCTCTCGCCGAGTTGAGCGTCGCCCGCCGGATCCCTCCCCTAGCATTCGCCCGATGACCGACAACCCCCTGGCCGAGGCCACGGTCGACCGCGTCGCCCCGCCGGCGGTGCTGGTCGTCTTCGGGGCCTCCGGCGACCTCACCAGCCGCAAGCTCATGCCGGCGGTCGAGAACCTGGCCCTCCGCCGGCTCCTCCCGCCGGGCTTCTCGGTGGTGGGCGTCGCCCGCACGCCGATGGGCGACGACGAGTTCCGCGAGCGCATGCGGGCCACGGTGGAAGAGATGGGCGGCGGGGGCGAGGAAGCCAAGCACGTCTGGCAGGCCTTCTCCGGTGGGTTCCGGTACGTGGCCGGCGACTACTCGGACCCGAGCACGTTCACGAAGCTCCGGGACGTCCTGGACGAGATCGACGCGCAGCGGGGCACGGCCCAGAACCGCCTGATCTACCTGGCCACCCCCCCCGACACGTTCCCGGTCGTCGTGCGAGGGTTGGCCGCCTGTGGCCTCAACCGCCCGGCCCACGACAACGCCTTCGTCCGTATCGTCATCGAGAAGCCCTACGGCCGCGACGCCCGCTCGGCCGAGAAGCTCGACGCCACCGTCCACGAGGCCTTCGACGAGCACCAGGTGTACCGGATCGACCACTACCTGGGGAAGGAGACGGTCCAGAACGTCCTGGCCCTCCGCTTCGCCAACGCCATCTTCGAGCCCATCTGGAACCGGCGCTACGTCAACCACGTCCAGATCACCGTGGCCGAGTCGCTGGGCGTCGGGCACCGGGGCGGGTTCTACGAGAAGGCCGGCGCCCTGCGCGACATCGTGCAGAACCACGTGATGCAAGTGCTGGCCCTCACCCTCATGGAGCCGCCGGCCACCTTCGACGCCGGCGGTATCCGCGACGAGAAGGTCAAGGCCCTGCGGGCCGTCGACCTCATGAACGCCGAGGAGGTGACCCAGAACGTCGTCCGGGCCCAGTACCGCTCGGGATGGGTCCAGGGTTCGGAGGTGGGCGGCTACCGAGACGAGGAGGGCGTCGACCCCCACAGCCAGACCGAGACCTACGTGGCCATGCGGCTCAAGGTCGACAACTGGCGGTGGGCCGGCGTGCCGATCTACATCCGCACCGGCAAGTACCTGCCCAAGCGGGTCACCGAGGTGGCCATGGAGTTCAACAAGGTCCCCCACCTGCCCTTCGCCATGAGCCAGGCCGAGGGTCTGGAGCCCGACGCCCTGGTCCTGCGCATCCAGCCGGACGAGGGGATCACGCTGCGGTTCGGCGCCAAGGTGCCGGGCCAGGCCTTCCGGGTGCGGTCGGTGTCGATGGACTTCTTCTACGGGGCCGCCTTCCTGGAAGAGACGCCGGAGGCCTACGAGCGGCTGCTCCTCGACGCCCTCCTCGGCGACCCGACCCTGTTCATCCGCTCGGACGAGGTGGCCCAGGCCTGGCGCATCTGCGACCCGGTGCTGGCCGCCTTCGAGGACGGCGACCTGCCCCTGGCCCGCTACGAGGCCGGCACCTGGGGCCCGCCCGAGGCCGACGCCCTGCTCGACCGCGACGGTCGGCGCTGGCGCAAGCCCTGACCTCCTCATGACCCAACCCGCGATCACCACCCTCGGCTCGTGGGAGTCCGACAACGTCACCCTGGCCCAGGTCGAGCGGGAGCTCTCGAACCTCCGCCGTCACGAGCAGAAGGCCGCGGTCCGCACCAGCGTGCTGACCCTCGTCGCCGTCGTCGGCTCCGACGCCGAGGCCGACGGCGCCCGCCAGATCATCTCCGACCTGGGCGCCCGCCACCCGTCGCGGACGCTCATCATCGTCGCCCTCCCCGACGAGCCCGGAGTCCCCAGCGGCACCGACGCGGCCGTGTGGGTGCACGCCATCGAGCGCGAGGGCCGGGCCGTTTGCTTCGAGGAGGTCATCCTCCGGGTGCGGGGCACGGCCCGCCACCACCTTGACTCGGTCGTCGAGCCGTTCGCCCTCCCCGACGTACCCCTCGTGGTCTGGCTGCCGGCGGGCCTCCCCGCGCCCGGCGACCCACTGATGCAGGCCGCCAACCGAGTGGTGGTCGACAGCCGCGCTGTCGCCGAGGCCGGCGGCGACGTGCTGGCCCGCAGCACCACCCTTTCCAAACGCCTTCCCGTTGCCGACCTGTCGTGGATGCGGCTCGAGCAGTGGCGGAGCATGCTGACCGGGCTGTTCGAGGGCGGTCTGTACCGTCCCTTCCTCGACGCCGTTGACCGGGTCGAGGTGTCCGGCAACCACGGCCCTCGCTACCTGCTGGGAGGGTGGCTCCTCCGCCGGCTCCGGCTGCCCCCGGCTCGGGTCGTCCTGCAGCCCGCCGACCACGTCTCGGTGGTCGTCCACGCCGTGTCCGACGGCCGGGCCGGCACCTTCTCGGTCGACCGGCGGGGCGAGGCCCGGGAGATCCACTCCTGCGTCGACATCGAGGGTGGGCCCCGGGTCGAGCAGACGGTGACGATGCGCCAGCAGTGGCCGTCGCTGGCCCTGGCCGCGGCCCTGACGAGGGTGGGCCACGACGAGGCCTACGAGGAAGCGCTGGCCGGCGCCCGCGAGCTGCGCGCTGCCGAGGGAGGCCAGTGAACGGCGAAGGAGGCCAGTGAACGGCGAAGTCATCACCGTCGACGATGTGCCCGGGGAGTTCTCCGAGCGGGTGGTCGAGGCGTTCCTGAACCGCCCGGGCGACGGGTTCTCCCTCGTCCTCTCCGGGGGCTCGACGGCGCGCCGGTGCTACGAGCGGCTGGCGGCCGACGGCGCCGACCAGATCGACTGGTGGCAGGTCGACGTCTATTGGGGCGACGAGCGGTGCGTACCGCCCGGCGACGCCGACTCCAACGAGCGCCTGGGCCGGGAGGCCCTGCTCGAGCGGGTCGGGGCGGCCAACGCCGTCTACCCCATGCGCTGCGACGAGGGCCCCGACCTCTACCAGCAGCGGGTGGCCCAGGCCGGCCGCCTCGACGTGGTCCACCTGGGCCTCGGCCCCGACGGCCATACCGCGTCGCTGTTCCCCGGCTCGGCCGGGCTCGAGGCCGACCCCGGCCGGCTCGTCGTGATGAACGACGACCCCGCCGGGCACAACGTGCACCGGCGGATGACCCTCACCTTCTCCGGCATCGCCCGGGCCCGGCTGGCCGTCGTGACGGTGGAGGGCGAAGAGAAGCGCGACGCCTTCGCCGCCCTCCGCCGGGGCGACCCGGACATCCCGGCCACCCGGATCCAGGCCGACCGCCTCATCTGGCTGGTCGACCCGGCCGCCGCCGGCTAGCGCCGGCGCTCGGCCGCCGGCGCCTCGAGGCGGAGGGCGAGGGCCGGGCAGTTCGATACCGCCCACCGGGCGTGCGCCATCAGCTCGTCGGGCACCGGGCCGGGGCGGAGGATCGGGTACCCCCAGTCGTCGAGGCGGATCCCTTCGGGAAAGAGCTCGGCACACCCGCCGTGGCCCTGGCAGGCGATGGGGTCCACGGCCAGGACGAGCGACCGCCGGGGGCTCATCGCCAGCCCTCCCCCGGCGCCGGCACCCGCAACGCCGGCGGGCGCGAGGAGCCGGCGCACGGGGCGCCGCCGGCGTGGGCCTCGACGTCGGCGGCGAACACCGTGAGCGCGCTGCGCAGGAGCGCGGTGGCCCCATCGGGGTGGCGGCAGGCGCCTCGGCCCTCGATCTCGCCGGCCCATCGGCGCAAGCGGTCGACCTCGGCCGGGCCGGCGGCGCCCCGGGCCAGCTCGGCCGCAGCCGTCGCCAGCGCCGGGAGCCCGAAGGCGCAGGGGCCGCATTGGCCGGCGCTCTCGCCGGCGAACCAGGCCAGCACGCGGGCGGTCTCGGCCACCCCGCAGGCCGTCGCCGGCAGGGCGATCACCACGCCGGCACCTGGCCCGGCGCCCAGAGGCGCCAAGCCGGCCCGGCTGTACCGGGCCTGGAGGCCGGCCCGGGCGTCGACCCACGTCCCGAAGTAGCCGCCGATGAGGAGGGCCTGGAGCGGCTCGCTCGAGCCCCCCGCCCGCCGGATGATGTCGGGCACCGGCGACCCGAGCGCAACCTCGACGACCGACGGCCGGGCCACCGCGCCGGTGACGGTGACCAACGTGGTCCCCGGCTCGTCGACCGTGCCCAACGACCGGAACCACGCCGGGCCCTGGCTGGCGACCAAGGCCAGGTGGGCCAGGGTCTCGACGTTCTGCACGAGCGTGGGCCGGCCATCGACCCCACGCTGGTGGGCGTGGACACCTGTCGGCACCGCCGGCCCGCCGCCCAGCCACTGGACGATCGCCGACGACTGCCCGGTCACGTAGCGCGACGGGCTGGCCGCCACCTGCCACGCGGCACCGTCGCTCTCGGCGGCCCGCTCGGCGAGGGCCGTGCGGATGGCAGCCAGCGCCTCGGGCTGCGACCGGTCGACGCACACGACGACCCGGGCCGCGCCGACAGCGGCGGCCGCGACCACGGCGCCGTCGAGGACCAGGTGGGGGGCATGGGTGAGCAGGACCCGGTCCTTGCCGCTCGCCGGCTCCCCCTCCGCGCCGTTGACCACGACGACCCGTGGGCCACGGGCTGCGCCGACGGCCCGCAGCTTCTGGGCCGTCGGGAACCCGGCGCCCCCCCGGCCGGTCAGCCCCGACCGCTCGATGGCGTCGAGCAGGTCAGGGTCGGGCTGGCGGCCCGGCGCCGGCGGGCGCGGGTGGCGCCGGCGGTGGCCGGCCAGGTCGGTCGGGCAGGCGGCCAGCAGGCGCTCGTCGTCGCCGGCCTGGTCGAGGAGCAACGTCGGCACGGCCCGTCCCGGGCCGGTCACTGGCCCACACTCCCCTCGGGAGTGCGTCCCAGTGAATGCTCGATGGACCGACCTCCCGGGCCGGTCACTGGCCCACACTCCCCCTCGGGAGTGCGTCCCAGTGAATGCTCGATGGACCGACCTCCCGGGCCGGTCACTGGCCCACACTCCCCTCGGGAGTGCGTCCCAGTGAATGCTCGATGGACCGACCTCCCGGGCCGGTCATCCCTGCGTCCGGGCGCCGGCCGGCGTCACCGCCGGGCCGGGCCCCGCCGGCTGGGTGGCCGCGTTCACCCGCATGGCGGTGAGCATGACCACGGCGGCGCTGACGAGGACGGCGGCGAACCACGTTGCCGGTTGGTGGCGCTCGGTACCGGCCGAGAGCATGTGGACGGTCGACAAGGCGAAGACCGGGAAGCTCAGGAGATGGGTCAGCCGCCAGGCCCGCACCGACAACCGCGCCCGCAGCAGCGAGGTCACCTCCACGGCGACCAGCAGGTACATGGACACGATGCCCCACGCCACGGCGACGGGGTGCCAGGTCGCGGCCAGCGGCTGCAGCACCTGGACCAACCCGAAGTCCACGTAGCTGTCGAGGAGGATACTGGTGACGTGGATGCCCACGAAGGTCAGGCCCGCGGCCCCGAGGAAACGGTGGAGGTCCACCACCCACGCCGGCCGGGGCCGGCTGGTCACCAGCTTGGTGGACAGGAGCAGGCCCCAGAGCACGCCCGCGGCCAGGAGGCCCCAGGCCACCAGGCCGCTGGCCCGCGTCGTGTACCACCAGAGCTTTCCGTCCATGTGCCTACCTTCAAGTCTGCACCTGTGGCCGGGCTCGACCAACCCTGGGAACGTGCTGGGAGCACCAGGTCGGAGCCGGCTCCGAGCCGGCTCTCAGCCAACTGACAGCAATGGCACCCATCATGGGCCCCATGGAACCGGTGCTCCCGCCCCGCCGGCACCCGGCCCGCCGGGCCCGCCTGGCCGCCGGCGCGGCCAGCGCCGCCGCCATGGTCGGGCTGACGGGGTGGATGGCCACCAGCTCGGCGTCGACGACCTCGACGGGCCAGCCGGCGGCGACGCCCCAGGCCGGCGCCACCGCGGCCCCGACCACGACGCCGACCACCGCCTTCACCCCGCGGTACGAGGGCTCGACGGTGACCACCTTGCCGGCGGTCACGCCGGCGCAGCCCGCCTTCCCATCGGGGCGGATCCGGACCCGAAGCCGTGGAAGTTGAGCTGGAGTTCCGGGCCATGGGCAGCCACGCCCAGGTCGTCGTCGTCGGCGGCCGCCCCGGCCTGGCCGAGGACGCCCGCCGGCGGGTCGACCAGCTCGAGGCCCGCTGGAGCCGGTTCCTGCCGGCCAGCGAGGTCAGCGCCCTCAACCGCCGAGCCGGCGAACCCGTCCCCGTCTCGGCGGACACCCGCCTGCTCGTGACCCGGGCCGTCGAAGGGTGGCGCCTCTCCGGCGGGGCGTTCGACCCCACTGTGCTCGGCCCGGTCATCCGGGCCGGCTACGACCGGACCTTCGACGAAGTGGTGGCCCGGCCGGCGCCGGGCCGCAGCACCCTGGACCTCGGGGCCGCTGGCATCGTGGTCGACGGGCCGACGGTCTGCATCCCACCGGGGACCGGCTTCGACCCCGGAGGCATCGGCAAGGGCCTGGCCGCCGACCTGGTGTGCGATGAGCTCATGGCCGCCGGGGCCGAGGGGGCATGCGTCAACCTCGGCGGCGACGTGCGCGTCGCCGGTACCGGCGCCGACGGGGAGGCCTGGACGGTCTCGGTCGAGCACGAGTGGGCCGAGGAGCCCGTCGCCGTCCTCGGCCTGGCCGCCGGTGCCGTCGCCACCTCGACCACCCTCCGCCGGCGGTGGGTCATCGCCGGCGATGGCGCCCGCCACCACCTGATCGACCCCCAGACCGGGCTCCCCTCGGGCACCGACGTGACCAGCGCCACCGTGGTGGCCGGCGCGGCGTGGGCCGCCGAGGTCCTGGCCAAGGCCGTGCTGCTCCGAGGCTCGGCTACGGCGTTCGACATCCTCGGCGGCACGGGCGCCGAAGGCCTGGTCGTCGACGCCGGCGGCCGGACCGCGGCAACGCCGGGCTTCGCCGCCTACCTCGGTGTTGCCCGGCCTCGCGCCTCGGTGCGCTGACCGGCCCGCCGGTCAGCGCCGGCGGCGGAGCGCTCGGAGCAGGGCGCCGGCGATCGTCACCGGGTGGGTGGCCAGGACGGTGAGGCGACCGCCCAGGCTGGTCGGGTCCCGGGACACGCCAAGCTGGCGCAGCGGGGTGCCCAGGTCGAAGTAGACCCGCTCGCACACCAGGTCGTCGCCGGCGAACTCGAACACCACCGCCATCCGGAAGTCGACGGACCGACCGGTGGCCGGCAGGCCCCGCCAGGTGCCTTCGTGGGTGCCGGTGAAGGCCCCTTCGACCAGGACAGTGTCGGTGCCGGCGGTGACCCGGGAGGGCTCGAAGTGGAAGTCCGGGAAGGCCCGGCGGTTCTCGGCCAGGAACGCGTCGACGGCCGCCGGGCCGTCGTGGACCTCCCCAGTCGCCACGATCTCGTAGCGGGGGTGGGCGAAAGCCCCGATGCAGCCGGGGAAGTCGTAGTCGTTCTCGAGCCGCATGTGCTCGAGCACCGTCGCCACCCGTGGATCATCGGACGCCACGGACGCGGACGGTAGCAGCCGCCCGTCGGTAGCCTCGGCCCGTGGGCGACGATCTGACTGCCGGTCTGCCGCCGGGCCGGCTCGGGCTCCCCTGGCTGGGCGAGACGCTGGCCCTGCTCCGGAACCCGTTCGGGTTCCTCGACGCTCGCCGGCGGCAGTACGGCCCCGTGTTCAAGTCCCGGATCCTGGGCCGGCCGACCGTGTTCCTCGGCGGCGCCGAGGGCGCGGCAGCCTTCTACGACCCCGACAACGTCCGCCGGGACGACGCCCACCCCTACCCGATCGTCGACCTGTTCGGCGGCGTCAACATGGAGATGTACGACGGGCCGCGCCACCTGGCCCTCAAGACGATCACCCTGGCTGCCTTCGATGCCGATGCCCTCGCCGCCTACCTCCCGGGGATGGAGCGCCTCGTCGGGGACCGCCTCGACCAGTGGTCGCGCCGGTCCGAGCTGTCGGCGACCGCCGAGCTCCGGCGGCTGGCCATCGAGATCATCGCCCTGAACCTCCTGGGCCTCCCGCCCGGCCCTCGCACCGACGCGGTGTGCGACGACTACGGGCGCGTGCTCCGGGGCATCGTCTCGCTGCCCCTCGGCATCCCCGGGACGCCGTACGGCCGGGCCCGGGCGTCCCGCGACCGGCTCCTGGCCATGTTGCGCGAGCTGGTCCGGGCCCGGCGGGCCGAGCCCACGGGCGACGGCCTGTCCCGCCTCCTCGCGGCTCGGGGCCCCGACGGCCGCACCTGCACCGACGAGGAGGCCGTCCTCGAAGCCCACCACGTCGTCATGGCCGGCTTCATCGTCTACGCCCTCATGGCCGAGGGCATGCGCCGGCTGGCCGAGGACCGCGGGCTCGCCGCCCGCTGTACCGAGGAGGTGCAGCGCGAGCAGCCGGCGGGCGCGCCACTGAGCCTCGAAGGACTCGGACGCCTCACCACGTGCACGGCCGTGGTGAACGAGGCCAAGCGGTTGGTCCCCCTCGTGCCCCTGGCCTTCGGGCGGGCGCGGCGCACCTTCGACTGCGGGGGCCACCGCGTGCCGGAGGGCTGGCGGGTCTACCTGGCCCTCAGCCTGCGCAACCACGACCCGGCCGTGTGGCTGGATCCCGACCGGTTCGACCCTGGGCGGTTCGGCGCCGGGCGGGCCGAGCACGAGTCCCACCCCCTGGCCTTCATCCCCCAGGGGGCCGGCCCGATCACCGGCCACCAGTGCCTGGGGCTCGAGTACTCCACCGTGATGAGCCTGGCCTTTCTCACCTTGCTCGCTCGCGACCACGAGTGGGAGCTGCCGGCCCAGGACCTCAGCTACCGATGGAACACGATCCCACCCGAACCCCGCGGCGGGCTCCGGGTGCGGGTCCGCCGGCACGCCTGAGCGCGCCCGCCCGGGCCCGCTCGAACAGACGGAGGCCGTCGAGGCCGGGCAGGCCGTCAACCGTCCGGTCCATCTCCCGGGCCGCCAGCAGCCCGTCGCCGTCACCGAAGAGGTGCAGCACGACGAAGTCCGTCTCGGCCAGGGGCCGCACGCCGGTGCCGACGATGGCCCAGGCCCGGTCGAAGGCCAGACGCGCCGCTCGCCGGGCCCGCGCATCGGCGGCCAGCCGGCGCTCGGCCTCCACCCGGTAGAAGGAGTAGTGCCGGCGCTCGTCACGGACGATGCGGCCGAGCAGGTCGACCAGTACCGGGTTGGCCGTGCCGCGGACCAGGCGCTCGTAGGCGGTGAGCGTCGACAGCTCATTGACCGCGCCCCATGCCATGTGCACGGCGGGGAACCCACCGATGCACCACGATGCCGCGGCCAGCGCCCGCCGGCCGAGCGTGGCCCGGGCACCCGTGGCGCCGGCCCGGACCCGCCCGATCCGGCCGACGCAGCTCGGGTAGGGGTCGTCCCAACGGGGCAGGTCCTGGCCCGGCCCGGGGCGCGCTCCCGCCTCGCCCAGGAAGCGACCGAGCGCCTCGCCGTGCCACAGCTCCTCGTAGGCCCACGAGGCCAGGAAGGCCGTGAGGCGGGCGTCGTGGACCGCCCGGGTGGCCAGGAGGTCGCGGAGGAACACCATGGTGTGGCTCTCGATGTCCATCATGTAGGTCAGGCACCGCGCCTCGGCACCCGACAGCGGATGGTCGGCGATCCGTTCCCACGCCACGCCGGTCAGGTCGAGCCGCCTCGATCCCCGCAGGTGGCGGTCGAGGTTGGTGCGTTCGTCCATGGGCCCTCCCCCGGTCCTCGTCGTTGCCAGCGCCGCGTGGAGCCGGCCCGCGGTCCCGCTGGCACGGGAGGTCGCCTGCTTAGCCGATCTCCTCGATGAGGTCGAGGTTGTAGAAGGTCGGGGGGCCCTCGGTGAGCTTGGCCATGTCGCCGGCAAGGGCCTGGGTACGGGGGTCGTCGGAGTTCCTCATGGCGTCGTCGTAGGAGCTGAACCGGCCGATGATGAAGTAGCGGCCCGGGTTGTCCCGGTCGGCGCAGACCATGGCGGCGCCGGCGCGGTCGTCGCCCATCTCCTGCTCGTAGGCCCGTCCCCGCGCCCGCAAAGCCTCGATATCGCTGGTGCGGAACTCGACGATCTGTACGAACTCCATCGTGTTGCTCTCCTTGTTCGAGGGTCATGACGCTCGTGGTCGAGCGACCCGACGGTGTACTGGAAGGGGTGAGCGGCGGTTCGTGGCGTCACGGCACAGTGAGCGTGCCAGTGGCTCGGGCGATGCCCCAGCTGCGGATGGGGAACGGCGCACAGCCATCGGCGGTGCGGTCGAAGATGAACTTCAGGTCGCCGATGACCGTACCTGTGCCGCTGGCCCCCGCGTACGCCCGGCTGCCCCCACTGACGCTGAAGGGAGCCACGAAATGGCCCGTACCGACGCAGCTCCTCGGGTCCAGCGTCAGCTGGGCGGTCCCGTGGTCCTCGAACTCCAGCGTGCCTGCCGCCAGCATCATGACCGCGTGGTTGGAGAAGGCACCCGTGAACGGGTCGAGGACGACGTTGTCCACCACCGTCCCGCGATCAGTGACGGCGCCGGTGGCCTCCACGCGGGTGGGCTCGCCGGACCGGCTCTCGATCACCATCCGCTCGGGGCCGGACGTCTGTGCCAGCGCCATCGGCGCGTGCGCACCGAGGAGCCAGGCAACACTTGCCGCGAACACGAACGTCTTCCGCATGTCCTCTCCCCCAAGCCACACGATCTGGGCGGCACGCCCGATCGCGCCGACGATATGGCACCGACCGGCTCCGGGCAACGCGCCCGGACTGCTCCGCCGATGACACTCACGGCGGTCCACATTTGGATGTAGTCCAGTATGAGGCTAGAACTACGGCCATGTCCGTGGAGTCGCCCGTTGACCCCGCCGATCTTCTCCGCCGGCACGGCCTGCACGTCACTGCGCAGCGCCTGGCCGTCCTGCGGGCCGTGTCCGACGGGCCGCACCGCACCGCGGACGACATCGACAAGGTCGTCCGGGCCGAGATCGGGGCCATCTCCCGCCAGGCGGTCTACGACGTCCTCGCCGCGCTCACGGAAAAGGGCCTCTTCCGGCGCATCCAGCCCGCAGGGTCGTCGGCCCGTTACGAGAACCGCGTCGGCGACAACCACCACCACCTCATCTGCCGGACCTGCAGCCAGATGGTCGACGTCGACTGCGCGGTCGGGGAGACCCCGTGCCTGACCGCCGCCGACGACTCGGGCTACGAGATCGACGAGGCCGAGGTCATCTACTGGGGCCGGTGCCCGGCGTGCGTCGCGTCGGCGGCCTCGTCCGGCGGCTGACCGAGGCCAACGGCGTCACGAGCACCCACGTCACCACACGAACGTACCGAGACAGGAGAAGGACCGAACATGTCTGACAGCGAGAGCCCGGCGATCCCCGCCCCCACCGCCACCCCGACGCCCGCCCGGCCCCGGACGAACCGGGACTGGTGGCCGAACCAGCTGGACCTTCAGCCTCTCCACCGCCATTCCGCCCTCTCCAACCCGATGGGCGAGGCCTTCAACTACGCGGAGGCGTTCAAGACCGTCGACCTCGACGCGCTGAAGGGCGACGTCGTCGAGGTGATGACGACGTCGCAGGACTGGTGGCCGGCGGACTACGGCCACTACGGCGGCCTGTTCATCCGCATGGCATGGCACAGCGCCGGCACCTACCGCATCGCCGACGGCCGAGGGGGCGGCGGCAGTGGCGCCCAGCGCTTTGCCCCTCTCAACAGCTGGCCCGACAACGCCAACCTCGACAAGGCCCGCCGCCTGCTGTGGCCGGTCAAGCAGAAGTACGGCCGGAAGGTCTCCTGGGCCGACCTCATGATCTTCGCCGGCAACTGCGCCCTGGAGTCCATGGGGTTCACGACCTTCGGCTTCGGCGGCGGCCGTGCCGACATCTGGGAGCCGGAGGAGGTCTCCTGGGGTACCGAGGACACCTGGCTCGGCGACGAGCGCTACAGCGGCGACCGGGAGCTTTCCGGCCCGCTCGGCGCCGTGCAGATGGGCCTCATCTACGTGAACCCGGAGGGCCCGAACGGCAACCCGGACCCGCTGGCCGCGGCGCGCGACATTCGCGAGACGTTCAGCCGCATGGCCATGGACGACGAGGAGACGGTGGCCCTGATCGTCGGTGGCCACACCTTCGGCAAGTGCCACGGCGCGGTCGGCGCGGAGTACGCCGGCCCGGAGCCCGAGGGCTGCCCCCTCGAGGCCCAGGGGTTCGGCTGGACGAACACCTTCGGCAGCGGCAAGGGCGTCGACACCCTCACCAGCGGGCTCGAGGGCGCCTGGACCAAGGCGCCGACGACCTGGGACAACGGGTACCTGGAGAACCTGTTCGGCTACGAATGGGAGCTGACGGAGAGCCCCGCCGGCGCCAAGCAATGGGCTCCGACGGACCCCGCGGCGCAGGGCACCGTGCCCGATGCCCACGACCCGGCGAAGCGCCACGCGCCGATGATGCTGACCACCGACCTGGCCCTGCGGATGGACCCGGCCTACGGGCCGATCGCCCGGCGCTTCTACGAGAACCCCGACCAGCTGGCCGACGCCTTCGCCAAGGCGTGGTACAAGCTGACCCACCGCGACATGGGCCCGGTGTCGCGCTACGTGGGCGCGCTGGTCCCCTCGGAGCCGCAGCTCTGGCAGGACCCGGTGCCCGCCGTCGACCATGAACTGGTCGGGCCGGACGACATCGCCGCGCTCAAGGAGCAGATCCTTGCGTCCGGGCTGACTGTTCCCCAGCTCGTCGCCACCGCCTGGGCCTCGGCGGCCACCTTCCGGGGCACCGACAAGCGGGGCGGGGCAAACGGGGCACGGATCCGCCTCGCGCCCCAGAAGGACTGGGAGGTCAACCAGCCCGCCTCCCTCGGCCCGGTGCTCGATGCCCTCGCGAAGGTCCAGGAGGACTTCAACAGCCGCCAGGCCGGCGGGAAGAAGGTCTCCCTGGCCGACCTGATCGTCCTCGGCGGCTGTGCCGCCGTCGAGCGGGCCGCCGCGCTGGCCGGGCATGACGTCACGGTCCCCTTCGCTCCGGGCCGGACCGACGCATCGCAGGAGCAGACCGACGTCGAGTCCTTCGCCGTCCTCGAACCGACCGCGGACGGCTTCCGCAACTACCTCCGGGCCGGGGAGAAGGTGCCGGCCGAGGCCCTGCTCGTGGAGCGAGCCAACATGCTGACGCTGACCGCTCCTGAGATGACGGTCCTCGTCGGCGGCCTGCGGGCCCTGGACGCCAACTTCCTCCAGTTGCAGCACGGGGTGTTCACCGACCGGCCCGGGACGTTGACCAACGACTTCTTCGCCCACCTGCTCGACATGAGCGTGGAGTGGAAGGGGTCGGCCTCGTCGGAGAACGTGTACGAGGGCCACGACCGGGCCTCCGGCCAGGTGGCCCGGACGGGCACGGCCGCCGACCTCGTCTTCGGCTCGAACTCCCAGCTCCGGGCCATCGCCGAGGTCTACGCGTGCGAGGACTCGGCCGAGAAGTTCGTGCAGGACTTCGTGGCCGCGTGGGACAAGGTCATGACCCTCGACCGCTTCGACCTGGCCTGATCGACGTCGTCGGCCTGGCTGACTGGTCGGTCTCCGACCGGTCAGCCAGGGCTGGCGTCGTAGACCTCGTCCGCCGGCAGGCTCATGAGCCGCTCGGCCATCTCCTCCTTCAGGGCCTGGGCGCGCTGGGCTTCGGCCGGCGTCGGCGCGTCCCGGCAGGCGAGCTGGAGGAAGTCCTCCGGGATGTGCCCGGGACGCAGCACCAGGTCGACGAAGGTCCCCCGGTAGCCGAGCCGGAAGTAGAACCGGCCGCCCGGTGCTTCCGGGGCGTCGGCGCCGGCCGTGGCCGGTGCCGGCCCGTAGCGGTCGCCCGTGACGGCGCGGGTGACCATCTCAAAGGCGTCGCGAGCCCCGCCGCCGGGGAACCCGCTCTCGACGGTGATCTCCGAGCGCTCCGGCGGCCCCGCAGGCGACAGCAGGGGGAAGGCCCGCTCCATGGCCTTGAACGCGTGGGCCACGCCGGCGATCGAGCTCCGCCCGTGGTACTTCAGGAGGTCCTCGAAGGAGATGGAGATCGACCCGCCCTGATCAAGGACCACGAGTGACGCCATGGCGAATACTGCCCGATCGGCGCCGGCTGCGGCGGGCGGGGGTGACGCCGCCGTGCCGCACGCCACCTACGCTGGCGGCGTGACACCGGCCGAGCTCCTGGGAATGCCGCTGCCCGACCTGCTGCCCGCCGCCGCGGCCGTACGCGACCGGGCCCACGGGCCACGCGTGACCTACTCCCCGAAGGTGTTCATCCCCCTCACCCGCCTGTGCCGCGACCGGTGCGGCTACTGCACGTTCGCCACCGCTCCGGCCCGGCTCCCGTCGCCCTATCTCTCGCCCGAAGAGGTGGTGGCCATCGCGTCGGCCGGCGCCGGCGCCGGCTGCCACGAAGCCCTCTTCACGCTGGGCGAGGCCCCCGAGGACCGCTACCCGGCGGCCCGGGCCTGGCTGGACGAGCACGGCTACCGGTCCACCGTCGACTACCTGGCCGCCATGTGCGCCCTGGTCCTGGCCGAGACCGGCCTCCTCCCCCACGCCAACGCCGGCGCCCTGGCCCCGGCCGAGCTGGCCCGGCTGCGGCAGGTGTCGGCGTCGCAGGGGATGATGATCGAGACGCTCAACGCCGGCCTCGACTGCCACCGGGGGGCGCCCGACAAGGCGCCGGCCCGCCGGCTGGCCACCCTCGACGCCGCCGGCGCCCTCGGCATCGCTTTCACCACCGGGATCCTCGTCGGCATCGGCGAGAGCCGGGCCGACCGCATCGAGGCCCTGGAGGCCATCGCCGCCAGCCATCGGCGCCACGGGCACGTGCAAGAGGTCATCGTCCAGAACTTCGTGCCCAAGCCGGGTACGGCCATGTGGGGGGCGCCGGCGTGCCCGCCCGAGGAGGAGCTGTGGACCATCGCCGTCGCCCGGCTCCTCCTGCCGGCCGATGTGTCCCTCCAGGCCCCGCCCAACCTGTCGGAGGACTTCGGCCGCCTGCTCGACGCCGGGATCGACGACTGGGGCGGCGTCTCCCCGGTGACCCCCGACCACGTCAACCCGGAGCGCCCCTGGCCGGAGATCGAGCGACTGGCCGCCGTCACCGAGGCCCGGGGTTTCGAACTGGCGCCCCGGCTCACCATCTACCCCCGGTTCGCCCGCCAGCCCGAGCGGTGGCTCGACCCCGCCCTGCGCACCTCGGTGCTGGTCCGCGCCGATGCCGAGGGCCTCGGGCGCGACCGGCCCGACTGGCACGCCGGCGGTACCGCCCCGCCGCCTGTGCTCCTCCCCGGCTCCCCCCGGGCCGGATCGGCCGTCGCCGAGGTCCTCGCCGGCGTGCTGGGCGGCCAGGAGGTCGGCGTCGAGGAGATCGTGACGCTCTTCTCGGCCCGCGGCCGGGAGGTGGCCGCGGTGGCCGAGGTGGCCGACGACTTGCGCCGGCGCACCGTCGGCGAGGCGGTCACGTGGGTGGCCAACCGCAACATCAACTACACCAACGTCTGCACGTTCAAGTGCCGGTTCTGCGCCTTCTCCAAGGGCCCGCTCTCGCTGAACCTCCGGGGCGACCCGTACCTGCTGGGCGTGGAGGAGATCCAGCGCCGGGTCGTCGAGGCCGTCGAGCTCGGCGCCACCGAGGTGTGCCTCCAGGGCGGCATCCACCCCAGCTTCGACGGCAATTACTACGTCGACGTGTGCCGGGCGGTGAAGGAGGCGGCCCCAGGCATCCACGTCCACGGGTTCACTGCGCTGGAGGTCACCGAGGGGGCGCGGCGGCTCGACGAGCCGCTGGCCGACTACCTGCGCCGGCTGATGGACGTCGGGTTGGCCACCCTGCCCGGGACGGCGGCCGAGATCCTCGACGACGAGATCCGCGCCGTGCTCTGCCCGGACAAGATCGACACCGAGCAGTGGCTCGACGCCCACCGGACGGCCCACTCGCTCGGGCTGCGGTCGAACATCACCATCATGTTCGGGGCCGTCGAGCAGCCCGTCCACTGGGCCCGGCACATGGTCCGGACCCGGGCGCTCCAAGCCGAGACCGGTGGGTTCACCGAGTTCGTACCGCTCCCCTTCGTGCACATGGCCACCCCGCTCTACCTCCAAGGCCGGGCCCGGCGGGGCCCGACGTTCCGCGAAACGCTGCTCATGCACGCCGTGGGGCGCATCGCCTACACCGGGTACGTGCCCAACATCCAGGTGTCGTGGGTCAAGCTCGGCGCGGCGGGCGCCCGCCAGATCCTCCAGGCCGGCGCCAACGACCTCGGCGGCACGCTCATGGACGAGAACATCTCCCGGGCCGCCGGCGCCGCGCACGGCCAGGGCATGGACGAGGCCGCGTTCGAGGCCATCGTGGCCCCCCTCGGGCGGCCCCTCGAGCAGCGGACCACGTTGTACGGCCGGGTGGCCGTGACCGCTGGCTAGACGGCGGGAGTGCGCTCGGCCCGCTCGGCCGGGCTCAACGAAAGGCCGTGCAGCAGGCGCTCGGACTGGCGGGCCACCAGCTTCTCGACATGCTCAGGCGAGGCCTGGCGGGACCGGGCGGCGTGGAGGATCACAGCCTTGGGGGACAGCACCCGCTGCTCAAACCACGACATGCCGAACAGCAGGAGGCTGAGCAGCCCCAACGACATCGGGACCAGGACCAGCGGGGACAACATGCCTACATACTGCCCCACCGGAGGTGTCCCAAACGAGGATGGGCGCCCGACCGGCCGTGAGAAGGTGGGATATGACCGAGCGTGAGCGCTACCGGACCGGCGACCCCGACCTCGACCAGCGCCTTCTGGACCTGCTGGCGGCCGCCGGCGCCGGCCGCGACGTCGACCAGCTCTTCGAGATCCTCGTGTCGGCGGTCAAGCTGGCCGGCGACGACGCCGACCGGCTGAACCTCAAGATCACCAACGCCGCCCTCCGGGAGATGCGGGAGGCGTTCAACCTCTTCGCCCCGTGGCGCCACGTGCCCAAGGTCACCATCTTCGGCTCGGCCCGCACCCTTCCCGACGACCCCCTCTACCTGCGCACCCGCGACCTGGCCGCCGCCCTCGCCCGGGCGGGATGGATCATCGTGACGGGTGCCGGGCCCGGGATCATGTCGGCGGCGGCCGAGGGGGCGGGCCCGGAGCACTCCCTCGGCGTGAACATCCGCCTCCCGTTCGAGCAGCCCAATCCCGCCCTCGGCGCCGACCACCGGCTGGTCAGCATGAAGTACTTCTTCACCCGCAAGCTGATGCTCATGAAGGAGTCGGCCGGCTTCGCCGTGCTGCCCGGCGGCTTCGGCACCCTCGACGAGATCTTCGAGCTCCTCACCCTGCTCCAGACGGGCAAGGCCGCGCCGGCGCCCATCGTGCTCCTCGACGTGCCGGGCGGCACCTACTGGAAGAACTGGGAGCGCTTCGTGGCCGACGAGGTGGTGGCCCGCGGCCTCGTGTCGCCCGAAGACCTCCTGCTCGTGCGCATCACCGACGACATCGCCGTCGCCACCGACGAGATCTTCGGGTTCTTCCGCAACTACCACTCGATCCGCTACGTGGGCACCCGCCTGATCGTCCGCCTGCGCGCCGCTCCCACCCGGGCCGAGCTGGCCGACCTCAACGCGCGGTTCGCCGACATCTGCACCCGGGGGCGGATCGAGAGCGCACCGCCCCAGCCGCCCGAGGTGTCCGGCGACGACCACCTCGACCTGCCCCGCATCGCCCTCCATTTCGACCGGGCCAGCCACGGCCGCCTCCGCGCCCTGATCGACGCCCTGAACCGCCTGCCCTCGGCCCCCCCGCTCGTCGTCCCGCCCGACGCCGACGCCGCGGCCGCGGCCGGGTCACCGCCGGAGGTCGACGCCGGCGCCCTCAGCTGATCGGCGCCGTCCCGCCGTGCACGTCGGCCGCCCCGCCGGCCCAGGCCACCCGCAGCGCCGGCCCGTCGACGGTGGCGAAGGACACACCGAGCGCCTCGGAGCGCAGCGCCCCCGCCCGCAGCACGCCCCCGGCCAGGGTGAACAGCTCCACCGCGCAGGTCTTGGGGTCGACGACCAGCAGCTCCTGCACCTCCATCTCCCCGTAGAAGGGCAGCTTGTCGTACGTTTCGTCGCCCGGTGAGCGGATCTCGACGGCCAGCTCGGCCCGGCCCTCGACCCCGCGCTCGGTCGAGTGCTCCGGTCGGGCAAACACCAGGTCGGGGATCCGGTAGTCGGCCCGGCCGACTGCGGGCCGGTACAGCTCGGTCTCGTGAGAGCCGACGAGCCCTTTGGCCTCGGCGATCGGGAACAGGACCATCATCAAGCGGGTCGCAAACCGCTGGTGCGGGCCCGACGGTGCCGGGACCATGTGCAACACCCCATCCCACATCTCGTCCCAGCGGTCGGCACCCAGGCGCCGGCGCTCCGCGAGGAGGTCCTCCGGGACCTCGAGCATCACTGCTTTCATGGGATCGAGTGTACTCCTGCGCTGCGACATGTCCAAGCGCTCGACCGTTTGGTCACTCCGCGGTGAAATGGCACCCCCGATTGACCAAACGCTCGGTCATAGGACGAGCCGGAGCACCAGGGCGATGGGCGCGGCCACGGCCAGCGCGGTCACGGCGTAGAGGGCGCGCTTCGACCAGAACGTGGCCGCCAGGGCGCACTGGACCGGGACGAGGGTGGTGCCGTAACGGGGCTCGACGATGGTGTAGGTGCCACGCACGACGAAGTTCACCGCCACCAGCAGGAGGGGGCCGGCGACGAGGACGGCGCCGGCGGCGAGGGCCAGGGCGAAGCGGCGGTCGCGGCGAGGGAGGGTGACCAGCGCCACCAGTAGCGAACCGACGAGCAGGTAGGACGTGAGCACGGCCAGCGGGTAGAGCGACGACGGTTCCCGGTCCCACGGCGTGATGAACCGGGCCACGTTCTCGATGATGTGCGACGGACGCAGGCTCCCGATGCGCTCGTCCTGCTCCATCCGCGTCAGCCCCGGCCCGGCCAGGGCCGCCCGGACCGCCAGCCAGGTCACCGACGCCAGCGCCGCGCCACCCACGAGGGCGCCGGCGGCGGCCGCGTACTCACCGGCGCTCCGGCCCTCGCTCCGGCTCAGCACGGCCCTCGCCACCAGGTAGAGGGCGCCGGCCAGGACGACAACGATGTTGGGGGCCTTGAAGGCCATGGCCATAGCCCCGGCCCCGGCCAGCACAGCCAGCGCGCCGCGGCCAGGCGCCGCCCGGTCCCACCACAGCACGGCGAGCATGACCAGCGAGCCGACCAGCACGTTGGCCGCGTCGGGCGTGAGGTAGTGCCACTGTTGCAGGAGCATCGGCCCGCCACCGACCAGGGCCAGGCCGCACGCCGCTGCCCACCGGTTGGCGCCCATCAGGCGCAGCAGGCACCACAGGGCCGCCAGCCCGGCCGCCATCCAGACCGCCCCGAACAGGCGACCGGCCTCGATCAGGTCATGGCTGACGCCCAGGGCCAGGAGGGCCCGGGCGCCGGCGTAGGTGACCAGGAAGTAGGTCGGCGGGTGGATGTCGGCGCTGTTGACGCCGGCGTTGGGGAACACCTCCGGGTCGAACTCGGCGGCATCGCACGGCGGCCTCCCGTTCCAGATCGACGGTGAGTAGCCCCGGCAGGCCAGCTGACGGAGGGAGGCCTGCTCACTGACGTCGCCGTGGCGGACGACCAGGTGGCCGGCGTCGATCTTGTAGAGGTAGTCGGCGTAGGCGAACTCGTCGAGCACGAACAGCGGGTGGTTGTGGCGCACGGCCACGGCGACGACTGGGGCGCAGAGGGCGAGGAGCACGGCAAAGAGCCCGGCCAGGCGCAGGGCCCGGCGGTTGACGGGGCGGCCCGGCCCGGTCGCCGGCGCCGGCGCCGGCGCCGGTCCGAGGTCGGTCCCGTCGCGATGACCCAGCATCAGCGGCGCCGGTCGGCTTCGAGGCGGGCGGCCGTCTCCCGGTAGCGCACCCCGGGGACAAGGTGCACGCCGTCGAACGCACCGCTGGCGGCGATGGCGCCGGCCAGGTCGCAGGCCAGGGCCACGCCGGCGCCCCGGTCGGCCTCGACGGCCTCGACCCACCGGTCGGGGACGGCGATCTCGGGGATGGCCGCCATCAGCTTGCGGGCCATGGACGCGCTCGGCACCACCATGACGCCGGCGTATACCTGGCCGGCGAAGTTGACAGTGTCCCGCCAGGCCAGGAGGGCGTCGAGGTCGAAGGAGACCTGCACGAACAGGAAGTCGGCGTCGGCCTTCCACGCCGGGAGGGGCCGGAGGCGGGTGGTGACCCCGGCCCGCAGCGGCCCGGCCGGGCCAGGGTGCTCGGCGCCGAAGCCCCGCAGGACGTCGATCATGGACCGCACGGTGAGCTGGCCGGTGCGCGAGCCCGACGCCGGGTCGTCGCCGTAGACGAAGAGGAACTCGTCGACGCCATAGGCCGCACCGGTCAGCAGGTCGCGCCGGAACCCGAGAGCGTTGCGGTCGCGGGCGTTGAGGCAGGCGATGGCCCGACCACCCATCAGGTCGACCTCATGGGCCACGGCCACGCTCGACACCGTGGCCCGGCCGACGTGGTTGTCGGGGACCAGATAGGCCGACGCCACCGTACTGAGCACGCCGATCTGGTGGCGGACGTGCATGAGGTCGGGCCGAGTGGGTGGTTCGATCTCGCAGATCCACTCGAAGGCCGCGGGCACCATCGGTTCACGCTACCGGTGGGTGCCGTCAGCCGTGCCGCCAAGCGCCGAGTGTGGCCGGGCCGGTCAGGGGCGCCGGCCGGCCCGGTCCAACGCCCGCAACGGCGGGACCGCCTCGATCACCCGGCTGAAGGACACCAGCTCGCCGGCCAGGTTCAGGGCGGCCACACCCACGAGCACGGCGTCCCGGGCGCCCGGCCCGCACGCGGCCACCACCCCGAGCCCGAGCACGGCCCCCAGGACGTTGGCGCCGGCGTCGCCCAGCATGAGGTGCTCATGGAGGTCGTCGAGCAGCAGTCCCAGGGCGGCGCCGACGACCACGGCCGTCCCACTCAGGCCGGCGATGCGCCCGGCCGCCACGGCGAGCACGACGAAGGCGCCGGCACTGGCTTTGATGGCCCGCCCGGGGGCCCGGTCGAGCAGGTTGGCCAGGTTGGCGCTCAAGGCGACCAGGGCGGCATCGGCCAGGAGCCGCCCAGGGGCCTCCCCGACCAGCGGGGCCACGACGAGCAGGGCCACCACGCCCCCGCCGATCAGCTTGAGGGCACCGGTCGTGACCCGGCCCCGGGCCAACGCGCCCAGGTGGCCCCGGAAACCTCGCTCGGAGCCGCCCCCGACCGCGGCCACCCCGCTGCCACCCCCGGCCAGGTCGTCGAGCAGGCCGAGCAGGCCGAACCCGAGGGCGGCGAGGAGCACGAGCGCCCGCGTCCCGCCGGTCCCCGGCCCGTCGCCGACGCCGAACGACCCGGCCACGGCCCGGCCTCCCTCGACCAGGACGGCGGCCAGCGGGAGGACGATGCCGGTCGCCGTCGGCAGCGGGCGGCCCCGGTAGTTCGTACGGGCCAGCGCGGGAAGGGCGAAGAAGGGCCGGGCCACCAGCCAGCTCAACCGGGACGCCAGGTACCCGACGATGAGGGCGGTGACGATCGTGCTCACCGGCGCACCGCTCCCGCCGGCGGGCCCTGCTCCCCGCTCAGGGGGCCGCTCGGGCCGGGCTCCCCGCTCAGGGGGCCGCTCGGGCCCTGTCCCTCGCTCAGGGGGCCGCTCGGGCCCAGCGGCTCGAGGAGGGCCGGCCCGCCCGGCCGGTCGGCCAGGGCGAGCAGGGCCAGGAACGGCCCGACCGAGACCAGGACCATGGCCACCACGACCACGCCGGAGTCGTTGGTGGCCACGCCGAGCAGGCCGGCGGCAATGGCCCCGACCGCCCCGGCCCGCTCCGGCGAGCCCGGCGGCGCCAGGGCGCGGCCCCGTGCGGTGCGGGCCACCAGGACGAGCACGGTCACGGCGACCGCCGGCGCCACCAGGGTCCACGGGGAGCGGCCGATGACGCCGGCGGTGGCCTCGGCCCGGCGGGCCAGCGTGGCGAACAGGCTGCCGTCGCCACCGTGGAGGGTCTCCGACGCCAACCGGCCGAGATGGGTGCGTGACCGGGCCGGGCGGAGCAGGTCGGCCGTGGTGAGCGCGGCGAGGGCGGCGGCGGTGGCCCCGCCGGCGACGGCCAGCCGCCGGAGGGTCACGCGCCCGCCGGCGAGGCCCACCAGGACGAGGAGGCCGACCGGCACCAGGGTGACGAAGCCACCCACGTCGGCCCCGAGGACCGGGGCGCCGTCCACGAAGGCGACGAGGGCGAACAGGGCGCCGGCCGTGACCAGCGCCTCCCGCCGGCGGGGGGCATGGGCCACATGGAGGGCGGCGAGCAGGACCGTGGCCCCGGCCAGCACGCCGAAGGCCGTGTTGCCGATGCCGAACCACCGCGAGGCCGTCTGTGGCGAGTAGCCGAGCAGGCCGGCGAGCTGGAGGCGGGCGCCGGTGGCCACGTCGACCATGAGGACGGCGAGGGTCGCCCCGAGCGCCCACGCCAGCGCGGACAGCGGGCGCCGGCGGGCGCGGGAGACCGCGGCGACGACCAGGAGGTCGAGGCCGACCAGTGCCCCCAGAGCGGCGGCTCCCGTGACCGGGACGGCCCGGAGCGCGAAGGTGGCCAGCGGGAAGGCGGCGACCGCCAGCGCCCCCAGGCGCAACCATCCGGCTCGAGCCCAGCGCGCCCGGCCGGCCAGCGCGGCGCCGGTCAGGAGCCAGAGGGCGACCTGGCCGGCGACGAACACCACGGTCACCGGCGCCCAGGCCCGCTCCCGCCACGCCCCGTCGGCATCGAGACGGGCCAGCCGGGCCAGGTCGACCGGGCCGACGTGGTCGCGCAGCGGCCGGCCGGTGAAGGCGTCGGGGACGGGCACGCCCAGGGCGCCCAGCACGGTCGGGGCCATGTCGGTGAGCGCCACCAGGCCCAGCCGGCGGGTCGAGGGTGAGGACAGGTACCCGGGGACCACGCCGGCGCCGGCGGCGACCACCGGCGTGAGCCGCCACTCGTCGCCCGGCGGCGTGACCGACACGACCAGGACCAGCGTGCCCGGGGGGGCGCCGGCGCTGAGCCGGGCCAGCAGGTCGTCGGCGCCGGCCAGGGCAGCCGCCCGCGAGCGGGCCACGTAGGCCGCAGCGCCCCCGATGTCGGCCACGGCATCAGCCCGGTCGAGATCACCGGGGTCGACCAGCACCACGTCGGCGCCGGCCAGGGCGGCCAGGGCCCGTTCGGCGACCCGGGCCACGTCGGCCTGGTGGGAGAACGGGGCCGGCGCGGCGTCGACGACGAGGTCGGGAGCCGCCACGCTCCCGCCGTCGACCACCCCGGAGCGGTCCATCAGGGCCACCGCCGCCGGCCGGGCCGCGTTGGGGTGGCCGGGGATCGCGAGATCGCTGAGGTTGGCGGCCAGGTCGGCCCGGCCGACGACCGCGGTGCGCTTGCCGGCGGCGTGCAGGGCGTCGCCCAGGGCGCCGGGCCGGGTGGGCAGGTGACGCCCGGCCCCGGCCCGGAGCCGGCTGGCGGCCGGGACCACCACCCCACCGTCGAGGTCGACGGCGCCGGCCGCGGCCAGGCCGGCCCGCACCCGGCTGCCGGCGCCGAAGGTGGCGTAGCCCTCGCCCGTGCTGGCCACACCCGAGCGGGCCCGCACGTTCATGGCCCCGACCGCGCCCCCGGCGGCCAAGCGGTCGAGGGCGGGCATGGCGCCCGTGCCCAGGTCGTCCCAGCGCAGGCCGGGGAGCCCGACGACCAGCACCCTGGCCGCCGGCGCCGCCAGCGCGGCACTCGACGGGACGGCCCGGGCGCCCGACCACGACGCGGCCACCACGGTGAGGGCCAGGACGGCGACGATGACGCCGGCCCGGGCCCGGGGGGAGGTCAGGCGGGGCCAAAGGGCACGGGTGACGTCGGCGCCCTGGCGGGCCCGGTGGGCGAACCCGGCCACCGTGCGGCCGGTGTGGCGGTGGTCCATGTCGACCGGCAGCTCGACGACCCGGGCGCCGGCCCGGACGGCGTCGACGGTGAGGCCGACCTCGAGGCCGAAGCGGGGGGCCAGCGCCAGCGACCGCAGCAGCTCGCCGCGGACGGCCCGCTGGCCCGACAACGGGGCCGCCGCGACGAAACCCCGGGCGCCCCGGCGGATGCCGGCGCCGGCCAGTTGGCGGACAAGGCCGAACCCGCCCCGGCCACCCGCCGACGGCAGCACGCCGACGGCCATGTCCGCCTCGCCGGCCAGCACCGGGGCCAGCAGGGCACCGGCGCCGGCGGCCGTCGCCCCGGTGTCGGCGTCGACGAGCAGGTACACGTCGGTCTCCGAGGTGGCCGCGACCGCGGCCGCCACCGCCCCGCCCTTGCCGACGTTGCGAGGCAGGCGCAGTACCCAGGCGCCGGCCGCCCGCGCCTCCTCCGCGGTGGCGTCGGCCGAGCCGTCGTCGACCACCAGCACCTCACCGACGCCAGGAACGCGCGCGAGGGCGGCGACCGTCGCCCCGATCACGCCGGCGGCGTCCTTGGCCGGCACCACGGCCACGACCCTCGGGGCGGACCGGCCCGGGCTGCTCACCGGCTCCCACCCCCGAGGGCGCGAGCCGGTGCATGCGTGCCGGAGCAGCCTCCCGGGCTGCTCACTGGCCCACGGGGACGCCGACAGGGTGGCGCCAGGCGACCAGCTCCGGCGCCCGGAGCGCCCAGGCCACCAGCGCGTAGGCGGCCACGCCGGCACCGCCCCCGAAGCCGACGGCCGCCAGCGCGCCGGCCCGGCCGCCCGACGGCACGGCGCCGGCCACGGCCCAGGCCACCACGCCGGCCACGGCCGCGCCGGCCAGGCTCCGGCCCATGGTGGCGGTCACGGGCCAGGACGCGCCCGCCCGCCGGCGGACGGCGACGCCGAGGACGGCGGCGCCGGCCACCATGGCCACCGAGTGGGCGGCGCCGATGGCCACCATCCGGTCGGCTCGGGGGACGGCGGCGACCAGCACGGCCATGAAGGCCGAGCCGCCGGCGGCGACGCCGACGTTGACGAGCGCCGGCGTGCGGGTGTCGCCCACGGCGTACGACGCCCGGGTGAGGAGCTGGAGCCCGGCGTAACCGACCAGGCCGGCGGCGTAGCCGGCCAGGGCGCCGGCCACCAGGCGGCCGCCGGCGTCGTCGAGGGCGCCGACCTCGATCAGCCGGAGCCCCGGACCGGCCAGGGCCACCATCAGGGCGGCCGCGGGCAGGACCAGGAAGGCGATGCTGCGCGCCGCCCGGCCCAGGGCGCTGGCGTAGCCGTCCCAGCGGCCGGCGGCGGCGTCGGCGGCCAGGCCGGGGTAGGCGGTGGTCAGGACCGGGTGGGCCAGGACCGCGAACGGCAGCAGGAAGGTGGTGAAGGCGATGTGGTAGGCCACCACCCCGCCCTCGACCCGGTTGGCCAGCACCAGGGTCACCGCCACCAGCACCTGGCTCATGGCCAGGTAGACGGCGCCCCACGCGCCGGCCCGCCCCAGCGCCCGCAGGCCGGGGTGCGACGGGTCCCAGCGGGGCCGGAGGCGGATCCCCGCCCGGCGCAGGGCCACCATGGGCACGCCGGCCATGGCCACCACACCGGCGGTGGTCCCGAGGCCCAGCACCAGCCGCCACGACAGGGGCACGTCCAGGCCGGCGTGGCCCCCCGAGAGGGCACGGAACGCCACCATGGTGGCGATGACGGCCACGTTGTTGGCCACCGGGGCGAAGGCGGCCGCCGCGAACCGGCGGGCGCCGTACAGCACGGCGGTGGCCACTGAGCCCACCGCGTAGAACAGGACCTGGGGCACGAACACCCACAGCAGGAAGCTGCCGAGCCGCACTTCGGCGTCGCGCACCCCGTGATCGGCCACGGCCACGGTGAGCGCCCGCATCACCCATGGCCGGGCCACCAACCCCACCACCGTCACCCCGCCCAGGACGGCCAGGGCCACGCCGAGCACGGCGCCCGCCAGCCGTTCCAGCTCGTCGCGCCGGCCTCCGTCGAACAGGGCGACGAAGGGCGGCACCAGCACCGACGACAGGATGCCGGCGGCCAGCAGCTCGAACAGCAGGTTCGAGACCAGGTTGGCCGTCTGGTAGGTGTTGCCGAGGTAGGTGGTGCCCAGGGCGCCGCCGACGGCGACCACCCGCAGCAACCCGGTGGCCCGGGCGGCCACGTTCCCGACCGTGACCTGGCCGCGGGCCCCCCAGCTCACGGGGTCTGGGTCGGGAGGATCCGCTGGGCGTCGCGGCCCACGCCGTAGTTCCCGTACCGGGGCACGCCGAGATCCTCCAGGGCGAGGACGGCGGCGGTCTGGCCCATGGCCGATTCCAGGTTGTCGACCGTCGACAACCGGGCTGCGGCGACGTCGCGCCGGAGGAGGCCGACGAACACAGCCCGGCCCCCGTCGGTGTCCTGGCCCGACTCGGCCGCCACCACCCGCCCCGATGCCTGGGCGTAGGCCTGGACCAGGGGGATGGCCACCACGTCGTCGCCCACCTCGGCGCCGGCGCCGGACACGACGACGTAGCGGGTGTTGGCCAGGGGCAGCCCGGCGAGGGTGGCGGGCAGGATGGCGGTGGTCGAGGTCGAGGTCGGCGGCGGCGGCCCCTCGAAGGTCAGGAAGCCGGCGGTCTGGAGGGCGGCAAGGGGGCTGGTCTCGGTGGCCGCGGCCTCGCGGGTGGCCGCCCCCGCCACCTTGGCCAGGGCCAGCCGGCGCACCACCTCGGGCCGGTCGAAGGCCAGGTCGAGGGCCGTCGCCAGCGAACGGACGTCGTTGTCGCTGGTCAGGCGCATCTTGGAGGTGAACCAGATCGTGCCCTCCACGGTGGCCTGGGCGCCGGCGAGGGCCTGGCGGAGGTCGTCGACCGGCCGGCGGTCGACCCCCGAGATGGCCACGACCATCACCGGGATGTTGCGGAGGTGGCCCTTGAGCAGCTGGTCGCGGGTGGTGACCGCGAAGTCGCGGCCCCGGTCCACGTCGCTTTTGAGCTTCCCGTTCTCGTCGCGGGTGGCCCCGACCGAGCGCTCGACGGCGTCGAGCTTGTTGTTCAGGGCGTCCACCGTGACCCGGTCGATGACCGTGGTCCCCATGACGATGCCCAGGCCCAGGGCGAGGAACACGGCCACCAGCGAGACGATGTGGTAGCGGAGGTTGATCACCCGCCGACGGCCTTCCACGTCTCGGTGATGGTGAACCACGTGGCCTTCACGAACACATGGAGAGGCTGGGCCACGGTGATCATCACGATCATGGCGAACAGGGCGGCCACGACCAGCAGGACCATGTCGCTGGTGCGAACCCGGCTCTGGTAGAGCCGGCTCACCCCCTTGGCGTCCACCAGGATGGGCCCGACCTTCAGGCGCACGAGGAACGTGGACGCCATGCCGGCCCGGCCCTTGTCGAAGAACTCGATCATCGAGGCGTGGGTGCCCACGGCGACGATCAGCTCGGCCCGCTTCTCGTAGGCCAGCAGCATGGCCACGTCCTCGCTGGTGCCGGCGGCCTCGAAGGTGGAGTGGTCGAGGTGCAGGTCCTCCAGGCGGGCCGCGCCGGGGGCCAGGCCGCCCGGGTAGGCGTGGACGATCAGCTGGGCGCCCACGTGCAGGGCCCTCGTGGAGATGGAATCGAAGTCCCCAATCACCATGTCGGGCTTGTGACCGCCGTCGAGGAGGACGTCGGCCCCGCCGTCGACGGCGATCATGACCGGGCGCATCTCCTTGATGTACGCGCTGAGCGCGGCCAGGTCGGCCCGGGCGTCGGAGCCGCCCCGGACCACGATCAGCACGTGGCGGCCGGCGATATCGACGTCGAGGTCGGGCAGCGGCGGGGAGTCGGTGAGCAGGTGGCGCTCCCGCCGCAGGTACTCCAGGGTGTTCTCGGCGAACTTCTCCAGCTCGTCCCCCAGTGACTGGCGGGCCGCCTCGAGCTGGGCCTCGAGCGACGCCAGGGTGTGGCGGACCCCGGTGGCCACGACCTCGCCGTCGCGACGCACCTCGGTGGCGTCGACCTCGAGGATCTGGCCCTCCCGCACCGCGGTGAGGACCTTCATGCCGACGTCGTCGACGACGGGGATCCCGGCCGCGGCCAGCAGCAGCGGCCCGAGGTTGGGGTACCGGCCGGAGCTGGACCGGGCCGCGTTCACGACCGCGCCCGCCTTGGCCAGGATCAGCCCCTCGGCCGCCACCCGGTCGAGGTCCTCGTGGTCGATGACGGCGACCTCCCCGGGCTGCAGGCGGGGGATGAGGTTCTTGGTCCGCCGGTCGACGCGCGCCCGGCCGACGACGACCCCCTCCGCCGGCACGGCGCGCAGGGCCGGGCGGCCGAAGCGCTGGCGCAGGCTCTCCCGGGCCATCAGCGGGGCCCGCCCCGGCGCTGGGCCGCGGCCGTCTCCAGCAGCTCCTCGGCGTGGTCGCGGGCCGTCTCCGAGCCCGGCTGGCCCGACAGCATCCGCGACAGCTCGACCACCCGCTCGGTGCCGGCGACCGTCCGGGCCGAGGCCACCGTGCGCCCGCTGCTGTCGTCCTTGGCCACGACCACCTGGTGGTCAGCGAAAGCCGCCACCTGGGGCAGGTGGGTGACCACCAGCACCTGGTGGGCGCCGGCCAGGTCGGCCAGGGCCCGGCCCACGGCCAGGGCGGCCTCGCCGCCGACGCCGGCGTCGACCTCGTCGAAGACCAGGGTGGGCGGGGCATCGCTCAGGACCAGGCGAGCGGCCAGCATGGCCCGGGCCAGCTCGCCTCCCGACGCCACCTTGGCCAGCGGCAGCGGCGGCGCCCCCCGGTTGGCGGCCAGCAGGAACTCCACGTCGTCGGCCGGGCCCGGCCCCTCGACGTCCACCTGGAGGCGGGCACCGGGCATGGCCAGCGTGCGGAGGTGGTGCTCCACCTGGCGGGCCAGGTCGGGCGCGGCCTGGCGCCGGGCGCCGGCGACGGCGGCGGCCGCCACCTCGACCGCCCGCTGCGCCGCCTCCCGTTCGCCTTCGAGCGCTTCCACCCTCACGCCGTGGGACTCCAGTTCGAGCAGGCGGGCATGGGCCTCGGATTGGTACGCCATCACCTCGGACAACCGTTCACCGTACTTGCGGCAGAGGTCGTGGAGCAGGCGCCGGCGGGCCCGGACCTGGTCGAGGCGCTCGGGCTCGTCGGCGATGGCGTCGCCCGCCTGGCGCAGGTCGGAGGCGGCCTCGGCCAGCTCGGCCTGCAAGGCCCGCAGCCGGGCGTCGATGTCGGCGAAGGGCCGGCGGCCCCCGACCGCCTCCATGGCCTCGCCCACGGCGTCGAGGGCGCCGCCGTCGCCGAGCAGGGAGTCGTAGGCCTCCGACGCCGCGTCGCGGTGGGCGGCGGCGTCGGCCAGCACGTCCTCCTCGGCTTCCAGGGCCTGGTCCTCGTCGGGGTCGTCGAGATGGGCGGCATCCAGCTCGCCGAGCTGGAACCGGAGCAGGTCCAGCTCGCGGGCGCGAGCCCGGGCGTCGCCCCCGAGCCCGGCCAGGGCCTCGTCGAGCAGCTTCACCCGGTCGCGGGCGGCGGCGAGGGGGCCCAGGTCGACCCCGGCGAAGCGGTCGAGGGCGGCCCGCTGCAGTCGCGGGGACAGGAGCGATTGGTGGGCGTGCTGGCCGTGGAGGTCGACCAGGCCCCGGCCCAGCTCGGCCAGCTCGGTCGCCGTCGCCAGCCGGCCGTCGATGTAGGCCCGCGACCGGCCGTTGGTGGGCACGGCCCGGGCCAGCACCGTCTCCTCGGCGCCGGCGGGGCCGGGCACGAACCGTCCTTCGACCCGCGCCTCGTCGGCGCCGGGACGGACCAGCACGGCGTCGGCCCGGCCCCCCATGAGCAGCTCGATGGCCTCGACCAGCAAGGTCTTGCCGGCGCCGGTCTCGCCGGTGAGGGCGGTCATGCCGGCGCCCAGCACGAGGTGGAGGTCGTCGATCACCCCCAGGTCGCGCACGTGGAGCTCGGCCAACATCAGGGTCGGCTCGGCATCAGTGCCAGTCTCGACATCAGCGGTCGGCCACGCCGAACTTGGCCTTCAGGACGCCGTAGAAGTCCCGGGTGCCGAAGGCCACGAACCGGGCCGAGCCGGGCGCCTCGGTGCACACGATGGCGTCGCCCCGCTCCAGCACGCAGATCTCCCGCCCGTCGATGACCAGCGCCGCCGGCCGGTCGGTCACCTCGATGCGCACCGAGTCGGCGGCGTCGACCACCAGGCTCCGGTCGAAGGACATGTGGGCCGAGACCGGGGTCATGAGCAGGGCCCGGACGTTGGGTGACACGATCGGGCCGCCGGCCGAGAAGGCGTAGGCCGTGGAGCCGGTGGGCGTGGCCACGATGAGCCCGTCGGCCGCGTAGGTCGTCCAGAACCGGCCCTCGACCTGGACGGCCACGTGCACGGTGTGGCCGGCCGCCGGCCGTTCGATCACGGCCTCGTTCAGCGCCCAGACATCGAGATCGGGAGGGCCGCCCGCCGGCCCGCCGGCCCGGTGGACGACGACGGAGAGCATCATGCGCGCCTCGATGGCGTAGTTGCCGGCCAGCACCCGTTCCAGGGCGTCGGTCAACCCCTCGGGCTCCAGGTCGGCCAGGTAGCCCAAACGGCCCAGGTTCACCCCGAGGAGCGGCACGCCGGCCCGGCTGACCAGGCTGACGGCGCGGAGGATGGTGCCGTCGCCGCCGAGCGTCACGGCCAGGTCGAGCCCGTCGGCCAGCTCGCCCGGGCCGACGGCGTGCTCGGGCCGGCCGACAGTGGCGGCGTCGGCCGTCGGCAGCCGGACCTGGTGGCCGTGCTGGAGCAGCCAACCGATGGCGTGGCGGGCCCGTTCGGCGGCCTCGGTGCGGTGCTCGTGGACGATGAGGGCGACGGTGGCCACGGTCAGGTCCCCGCCCGGTCGCCGGCGGCCAGGGCGACGACCTCGGCGACGAGGGTGGCGGCTGTGGCCCCCCCGGCCGGCGCCGGGGCCGGCCGCTCGGCCCAGCCGGGAGCGCCGGCCACCAGATGGGCCAGGAACTCGACGTTGCCCTCGGCCCCCCGCAGCGGCGACATCATCAGGCCCCTGGTCTCCGTACCAAGGTCGGCGTACGCAGCGAGCACTCCGAGGAGCGCGTCGGCCCACACCGCCGGGTCGCGGATGACGCCCTTCTCCTTGCTGGCCTCGGCCCGGCCGGCCTCGAACTGGGGCTTGACCAGCAACACCAGGTCGGCCCCCGGGCCGGCCAGGCCGAGCAGGGCCGGCGCCACGGTCCGGAGGGAGATGAAGGCCAGGTCGGCCACGATCAGGTCGAAACCGCCGGCGGGGCGGTCGGCGCCGAGGTCCGCCGGCGCCAGGGTGCGGATGTTCGTGCGCTCCCGCACGGTGACCCGCTCGTCGGCCCGCAGCGCCATGTCGAGCTGGCCCCGGCCCACGTCGACGGCGACCACGTGGGCCGCGCCCCGCTGCAGCAGGCAGTCGGTGAACCCGCCGGTGCTAGCGCCGGCGTCGAGCGCCGTCCGGCCCGTGGCGTCGAGGGCGAAGCGGTCGAGCGCGGCATCGAGCTTGTCCCCGCCCCGGCTGACGAACCGCGGCCGGGGGCCCTGCAGGGTGACGGGGTCGTCGGCGTCGACCATGCGGGCCGCCTTGGTGGCCGGTACCCCGCGCACGAGCACCCGGCCCGCGCTGATCTCACCCTGCGCCCGGTCCCGGCTGGGGACCAGCCCCCGGCGCACCAGCTCCGTGTCGAGCCGCCGGCGCAGGGTCTCAGCCGTTCGGTCGATGGGCTCCGCCGGCGGGCGGGGCACCAGGGTGCTCCGCCGGCGTCGATGGGCCGGGGCGGGCGGGCGCAGGGACCGCGGTGAACCCAGTCCGTGAGAAGGCGCCCGACATGCGACGAGCCTACCCGGCAGCCCTGGCCGGACGAGGGCCGGACATAAGCTCCCGCCGGTGATCCCGATCAAGGACTACAACCCCACGCGGCGGTTCCCGATGATCACCCTCGTGCTCATCGCCATCAACATCGGCGTCTATTTCTTCGTCCAGCGACCGTTCGACTCGACCACCAGCCAGGCCGCCTTCTCCTACCAGGTGGCGGCCATCCCCTGCGAGGTGGTCCACGGCCGGCCCCTCACCGAGGACGAGGTCGTGCGCACCCTCGAGGCGAACGACGCCACCGCCTGCGGGGCCCGCACCGCCGGCGGGAGCAGCCAGGCGGTCTTCCCCCACAAGTCGGTGTGGCTGGCCGTCCTGTACTCGATGTTCCTCCACGGCAGCCTGCTCCACCTGGGCGGGAACATGCTCTTCCTGTGGATCTTCGGCAACAACATCGAGGACCGCATGGGCATCCCGGGCTACATCGGCTTCTACCTGCTGGCCGGGTTGGTGGCCTCGGCCGCCCACATCATCGTCCAACCCAACAGCACCGTCCCGGTGATCGGGGCGTCGGGGGCCATCGCCGGGGTCATGGGCGCGTACGTGGTGCTGTTCCCCAACGTCAAGATCCGGTCGCTGATCATCCTGTTGATCGTGCCGATCTTTCGCGACATCTCAGCCAAGTGGTGGTTGGGCTTCTGGTTCGTGACCCAGTTCTTCACCAACCCCAACGACGGGGTGGCGTGGGTGGCCCACGTGGGCGGGTTCCTGTTCGGCGCCCTGGTGGCCCTCTTCCTGCGTGACCGCCTGCGCCCGTCGCGAGCCCCCGCCCTGGCGCCCGCCCCCAACCCGATGTGGTGACCTGGCTCTGCTAGGCAGGAGCGGTGCCCCGCTTCGAACCGTTCCCCGGTGTCCGCTACGACCTGGCGCGCGTCGACCTCGACGACGTCGTGGCCCCGCCCTATGACGTCATCGGCCCCGACGACCAGCTCGCGCTCGAAGCCCGCAGCCCCTACAACGTCGTCCGCATCGACCTGGCCCGCGACGAGGCCGGGACGGACCGCTACACGGCGGCCGGCCGGCGTTTTGACGACTGGCTGGCCGCCGGCATCCTCCGCACCGACCCCGAGCCCGGTTTCTACGCCTACCGCATGGGCTACCACGACCCGGAGGGCCTGAGCCGCCAGATCGTGGGCGTGCTCGGTGCCCTGGAGGTCGTGGCCCCGGGCCAGGGCGACGTGCTGCCCCACGAAGAGACCCAGCCCAAGGTGCGCGACGACCGCCTGCGCCTGCTACGGGCCTGCCAGGCCGACCTGTCGCCCGTCTGGGGCCTGTCCATGGCCGAGGGCCTCACCGAGCTGGCCAGCGCCGGCGGCGGGGCTCCTGTGGCCCGCTGCACCGACGAGGAGGGCGTGCACCACCGCCTGTGGCGGTTGACCCAGCCCGGCCTGGTCGAGGCCATCGCCGCCACCGTCGCCTCGGCCCCGGTGGTCATCGCCGACGGCCACCACCGGTACGCCACCGCGCTGGCCCACCGCGACGAGGTGCGGGCGGCCAACGGCGGGGCGGCACCGGGCGCCGACCTCCTGCTGGCCCTGGTGTGCGAGCTGACCGACGGGCAGGCCAGCGTGCGGCCCATCCACCGAGTGGTCCGCGGCCTGCCCGGCGGTTTCAACCTGGTCGCCGCGCTGGAGCCGTTCTTCGAGCCGGCGCCGGCCGGCGCCCTGGCCTCACTACCCGACCGCATGGCCGAGGCCGGCGCCCTCGGCCTGGTGCTCGGCCCCGAGCGCACGTTCCTGCTCGTGCCCCGGGCGGCCCCCGGCGCCGGCGCCGGCGAGCCGCAGCCCGACGCCGCCCTGCTCGACGCCGCCCTGGCCATCCTCCCGGCCCACACGCTGACCTTCGAGCACGCCCTCGACGCCGTGAGCGCCGCGGTGACGTCAGCCCCGGGCACCGCCGCCGTCCTGCTCCGGCCCGTCGACGTGCGCCAGATCGCCCGTACGGCCGTGGCCGGCCGGACGATGCCGACCAAGACCACCTTCTTCCACCCGAAGCCCCGCACCGGGATGGTCTTCCGCCGCCTGTCCGGCTGACGGCCGGCTCGGTGCGCGAACGGCCAGGTCACCGAAGGGCCTCGGCCAGACGGGCCTGCGCCCGATCAAGGGCTGCGGCGGCCCGCTTGGCATGGCGAGCGCTGATCACGGCCTCGGCCACCACCTCGGTGCGGCTCTGCGTGCTGCCGCCGGCTCGGAAGAACCGCCTCCGGACCCGGCCGATCACCAGCATGCGCTCGTCGACATCGTGGTCGCCGGCGCTGGCCGGTGCGCCGACCCACACCACCGGCACGGTCTCGGCCCGCTCGCCGGGCCGGTCGACCGTCACTTCATACGCCACCATCCGGTCGCCCGAGGGCAGCTCCCTCGTCTCCGCCGGCCGGGCCAGCCGCCCGATCAGCACCACCACATTGGTCACGTCCATCCCCTTCGTCGGCACCGACTGACGAGGGGGAAGCGTCGAGGTGAACTCTACCGGGAGGGTACGACAGTCATCCCAGGCCGGCGAGGCGCTCGGCGGTGTCGGCCAGGCCCGGGTCGACAGCCACCACCCGGCCGAACAAGTCCCGGGCCTTGGGGGTGTCGCCGGCCCGCTCGTAGAGGTCGGCGAGGGCGTACCAGAGCCGGGCGTGATGGGCGCCCGCACCCCGGGCCGGGCGCAGCGGGCCTCGTTCCAGCAGCTGGATGGCCCCGTTGATATCGCCTTGGTCGGCCAGGGCGCCGGCGGCCACGATCCGGCCCTCGGTGACCAGGGCCGCCCCGGGCGACGCCTCCCGGAGCTCGTCCCACAGCTCGGTCACCAGGTCGTAGCGCTTCAGGGCCCGGTAGCAGTCGGCCAGCACCGGGTGCTGTTCCACCGAGCCGCCGCCCAGCTGGCGGAACACCTCGAGCTCCTTGGCCGCCGCCGCCCACTGGCCCGTGCCATAGAGGGCCAGGCCGGTCAGCTCCCGCACCGCCGGCACCCCGGGCGCCTCCTTGCTCAGGGGCCGCAGGATGCGGAGGGCGTCGGCCAGGTGGTCCCGCTCGAAAGCGTCGGCGGCTTGGCCGAGCCGGCGCTCCACCCGGGGCGCCAGCGACGGTTCGACGGCGCTCGCCACCTCCTTGGTGACCAGCTTCGACACCTTTCGGGCCCGAGGATGCCCACCGCCGGCAACGGCGGAGCCGGCCGAGACGGCGGTGGGCCGCGGCGGGCCCGCCGGCGGCGGCCGTCGGGCCGGAGGCTGGCGGGTCCACTCCTCCGGCTCCCACTGCGGCGGGCGACCCCGGTCGCGGACCTCCGGCTTCTGCTCCTCCCGGTCCGGCGCCGGCCGCACCGTCCGGGCCCCGCTGCGGGCCACCTTCCCCCACGTCGAGGGCATCGGGGGCTCGGCCGACCGGCCGCCGCGCCGCGAC
>JAHFUR010000018.1 GCA_023264995.1 Acidimicrobiia bacterium
CGCGTCGCAGATGGCCTACCCCGGCGGCACCGAGCGCCTCAACGCCCTGCTGACGACAAAGCTGGTTGTGGTGAACAAGAACGACGTGGCCGCCGCTTGGGCGGGAGCGGTGTTGGCCCGGAACAACGCGGGGCCCCTGCTGGTCGTCGATGGGAAAAGCCTGACCAAGGATGCGAAGACGGAGATCGGCCGCCTCCACCCCACGGGCGTGTACGTCATCGGGGACCAGAAGGCCATTCCGGACAAGCTGGTCTCCGCCATCACCGCGGCAGGGGTGACGACGGCCGCTCCGATCAGCGCAACGACGACTGTGCCACCCACGACGACGACCGTCGCCGGCGCACCGACCACAGTGGCCACGACGACCACCCTGCCAACGCGAAACCAGTTCGCCGCCGGCACCGTCGTCCGACTCGAGGGAGCGACGGCCGCCGAGATCGGAAAAGCCGTCGCCGGCGCCCTTGACATCCGCTCCGACGCCGATCGCAGCAAGGGGACGCCGGCAGTCGCAGCCGCGGTCGTGGTCAACCCCGACCGCCAGGACGGAGCAGCAGCGCTGGGTCTGGCCGCCGCATTGCGCTATCCGGTCCTGTTCGCGACCAAGGACGACATCCCCGCGGCCACGACCGATGCCATCAGCGCTCTGGGCATCCAGAAGACCTATGTCGTGGGAAGCGCCGCCTCCGTCGGTGACGCGGCGATGGGCAAGCTGCCGAAGGCCACGCGGTTGAGCGGAGCAGACGCTGCGGCCACAGGCATGGCCGCCGCCAAGGAGGCGGCAGCGCAGAACGTGCCGGTCAACGTCGTCTACGTCGCCGACCAGGCCCGGCCGGTCGACGCCGCCGTCGCCGCCACGATGGCCGCCCGCAAGGGCGGGCTGCTCCTCCTCAGCCCGGGCGCGGGTGCAGCAGCCGCCGAGAAGCAGCTCGACGGCCTCAGCCTCACCTCAGCCGTCGATCACATCGTGGTGGTGCGCTCGAGCTCGACGTCGACTTCAGTGCCTTGGCCCCTGATCATCGTGAGCATCGTCCTGGCCATTCTGGGCATCGTTTTGCTCAGCCGTGCCGCGGGGAAGCGACAGTCGCAGCCGCCGACAACGGCAGCGTCGACCTAGACGGGCAGCCTCCCGAGGGACGGCCGAAGATGCACAGCCGGCCCCGGCAAGGAACGGCGACTTCCGGCAGCTCCGGGCTCGCGTAACGGTCCGCCGGCCGGCGGGACTGACAAGCGATGACCTCGCCATCGTTCGGCGGACTCCTCGTCGTTGCTGCCATCGCCCTCGGGGCCCCGCTGCTGGTCGGGCTGGTGCCCGCCCTGCGCGTCCCCGCGGTGGTGCTGGAGATCGTCGCCGGCATCATCGTCGGCCCCGCCGGCTTCGGCTGGGTCAAGGTCGACGTCCCGATCCAGGTGCTCTCGCTCCTCGGCCTGGCGTTCCTGCTGTTCCTGGCTGGGCTGGAGATCGACGTGGCCACGCTCCGGGGCCCGGTCCTGCGGGCCGCCGGCACCGGCTACGCCCTCACCATCGCCCTCGGCCTGGTCGTGGGCGCGGCGTTCGGCGCCGCCGGGTGGGTCAAGTCCCCGGTCCTGATCGCCATCGCCCTGTCGGCCACGTCGCTGGGCCTCGTCGTCCCGGTGCTGAAGGATGCCGGCCGGCTGGAGGCCCCGGTCGGCCAGCTCACGGTGGCGGGGGCATCGGTGGCCGATTTCGCGGCTGTCCTCCTCCTGTCGCTGCTGTTCTCCGAGACGTCGGGCGGGCCCGGGAGCAAGCTCGTCCTCCTCGGGCTCTTCGCCGTAGCGGCTGTCCTCGCCGTGGTCGCCCTCGGCCGCCTTGAACGTTCGGCCCGGCTCACCTCGGTGCTGGTCAAGCTGCAGGACACCACCGCCGAGATCCGGGTCCGCTTCGCGGTCCTGTTGCTCGTCGCGTTCGTGGCGCTGGCCTCCCGGCTCGGGCTGGAGACCATTCTGGGCGCGTTCCTGGCCGGGGCCATCCTGAACCTGGTCGACCGCGACACCATGTCCCACCCGCACTTCCGGCTGAAGCTCGAGGCCGTGGGCTACGGGTTCGTGATCCCGGTGTTCTTCGTGGCCAGCGGGCTGCGGTTCGACCTCAAGGCCCTTCTCGACAGCCCCTCGGCGATTGCCCGTGTCCCGCTGTTCCTCCTGGCCCTCCTGGTGGTGCGGGGTGTCCCGGCCGCCCTCTATGCCCGCACCGTCGGGACGCGCCAGGCGGTGGCCGCCGGCCTGCTCCAGGCCACCTCGCTCCCGTTCCTGGTGACGGCCACCGCCATCGGGGTGACCCTGGGGGAGATCAGACCGGTCACCGCCGCCGGCCTGGTGTCGGCGGGCCTGCTGTCCGTCGTCATCTTCCCGCTGGTGGCCGTCACCCTCCTCTCCGAGCCGAAGGCCGACGAAGTACGTTGACGCTCCGATGCTGGCCTACAAGTTCCTCGACGCCGATGGCCGGGCGCCCTTCACGGGTGTCCCCTGGGCTCCGCGCGTCTGGGTGGAAGCTCGGGGCGCCGACATGTGCCGGGACGGCGTGCACGCCTGCCTCCCGGGCGACCTTGCCCACTGGCTCACCGATGCCCTCTGGGAGGTCGAGCTCGACGGCGAGGTGAAGCGCAGCACGTACAAGGTGGTGGCCAGCCGGGGCCGGCTGCTCCGGCCGGTGGCGGGTTACGAGGTGGCGGTGCGTGAGCTGGCCGAGGTGGAGGCGTGGCGGTCACGGGACCGGGCCGTCCTGGCGCTGGGCCCCGCGGACGCCGGCAGGCGCCTGGCGGCGGTGCCGACCTTGGCCGAGGTGGCCACCGTCGGCGCCGGCGAGGACGAGGCCACCTTCGGCGGGCGGGCCGCGGTCCTGGCCTCCGATGCCGCGTACACGGCGCTGCACGGGAGCGCGGCCCAGGCGCCGTTCGTGGCCGCCTGCTCGGCCGGCCATCTGGCGGCCGGCCCGGATGGGGACCAGGCCGCATTCGACGCCGGCTACGCCGCCGAGCGCACCTTCCAGTCGGCGTGGCTGGCGGCGCGGCTCGGGCTCTGAGTCAGCCGTTCCCGCGCTGGCGGCGGAACTCCTCCAGTAGGGCGGCGCGGGCCGCCGGCGGGGGAGCCGAGGGGCCCCGACGGTCGAGCTCGGCCGCTCCTCGCAGCACGGCCCGGGTAAGGCGCAGCTGCTTGACGTACTCGACGCAGGGCGGGCAGATGGCCATGTGCTCCTCGAACTCGAGCCGGGAGGCGTCATCCAGGGCGCCCTCCTCCCAGTCGGTGACCAGCTCCACGAACTCCTGGCAGCGCACAGCCGGTTGGCGCATCGTCGCTACGCCTCCACCCGCTCGCCGAGGTACTGCTCAAGGCTGGCCCGTGCCTTGCTGCGGGCGCGGTGGAGCAGCACCCGCTGGTTGCCCTGGGTGAGGTCGAGCAGGCTGCACACCTCGGCGGCGGAGAACCCCTCCACGTCCCGCAGGGTCATGACCGTGCGCTGCGCCGGCGGCAGCGCGTCGATGGCCGCCGCCAGCCGGTCGCCGGCCTCGGCGGCCAGCACGCAGGCCTCGGGGAGGTGCTCGGCCGACGGCGGCGCGCACCAGAAGCCGGCCCAGCGCCCCTCCGACCGGAACCGGTCGGGACCGATGGCCGGCGCGTCGGCATCGAGCTCGCCCTCCAGGGAGGAGAAGGGCTGGGTGCGCCGCTCGCGCTCGCCGCGGGTCTTCGCCTGGTTCACCAGGATGCGGAACATCCACGTCCGGAACGACGACCGGGCCTCGAACCGGTCGATGCCCTTGATCACGCCGAGGAACGTCTCCTGGACGACATCCTCGGCGGCCTCGCGCGTGGCGACGTGCAGGCGGGCCACCCGCAGCATGGCGTCGTAGTGCCGGTCGATCAACGAGGCGAAGGCCACCTCGTCGCCCACGCGCAGCGCGTTGACGAGGCGGAGGTCCTCGTCATCGGGCTGGGTGTCCCAGGCTGTGCCGTTCCCGTCCACGCGGGTCGTGACGCTACCCGCCCGCCGGCCCCCGCCGCTGGGGGCTCAGGCCAGACGTTGGGCGATGTGCTCCCCGACCCGCAAGGCGTTGGCGATGATGGTCAGCGTCGGGTTCACGGCCGTGCTCGACACGAAGAAGCTGGAGTCGACGAGGTAGAGGTTGTCCACGTCGTGGGCCCGGCAGTCGAGGTCGAGGACGCTCGTGGCCGGGTCGGTCCCGAAGCGGGCGGTGCCGTTCTGGTGGGCGACCCCCGAGATGCCGAGCCGGCCACCGAGGTAGGTCGAGCGGTCGATGACCTCCTTCTGGCAGCGCATGGCGTCGAGAAGGGAGCGGAACTTGGCGGTCAGGCGGTCGTGGGCGGGGAGGTTGTTCGGTGTGTAGGTCAGCATGATCCGCCCGTCGGGCCCGAGCTGCACCCGGTTGTCGGGGTCCGGCAGGTCCTCGGTGGTCAGCCAGAAGTCCAGTGAGTGGGCGGCCAGGTCGGCCGGGTCCTCGGCATCGGGCGCGTCGAGGGACATGGTGAAGGCGTCGCTCTTGCCCAGCATCTGCATGGAACCGAGGGGGTAGTCCCACTCGCCGTCGCCGAAGTAATAGTCGTTGATGCCCAGCGTCTTCTCGAAGACCGTGGGGTTCGGCACCATCGAGATGGCGATGAGCGACGAGTTGTTGTGGACCATCAGGTTCCGGCCGACGAGGCCCGAGCTGTTGGCCAGCCCGTCGGGGTGCTGGTCATTGGCCGACGCCAGGAGCAGCGCCGCCGAGTTGATGGCGCCGCAGGCGACCGCCACCACGTCGGCGGTGAACTCCTCCGGCGCGCCATCACGTTCGACGACGACCTTGCTCACCGACCGGCCGTCGGGGGTGGTCTCCAGCCGGGTGACCCGGGCGTTGGTGAGCAGGGTGACGTTGGGGTGCTGGAGGGCGGGTTCGACACAGACGACCTGGGCGTCGGCCTTGGCGTTCACCAGGCAGGCAAAGCCGTCGCAGGTCGAGCAGCGGATGCACGGGCTCTTCTCGGGGCGGGCCTCGTCGATCATGATGCCGAGCGGCAGCGGGAAGGGGTTGAGGCCGGCGCCGGCCAGGTCGTGGGCCAGCTGCTCGATCCGGGGCTCGTGGCTCATGGCCGGGTACGGGTAGGGCCCGCTGGCCGGCGCCTCGGTGGGGTCGATGCCCCGCTCGCCGTGCACGTGGTAGAGGGCCTCGGCCTTGGCGTACCACGGCTCGAAGTCGTCGTAGGTGACCGGCCACGCCGGCGACAGGCCGTCGACGTGCTGGATGGGGCCGAAGTCACGCTCGCGCATCCGGAACAGGACGGCCCCGTACACCTTGGTGTTGCCGCCCACGTAGTAGTGCTGCTTGGGGTTGAACTCCTTGCCGTTCTGGTCAGTCCACCGGCCGGCGTTGCGGTAGCGGAGCTTGCCCCACACCGACTGGGAGTCCCAGTTCTCCTTCTCCCGGGGGTACCAGCCGCCCCGCTCGAGGAGCAGGACGCGCTTCCCCGTCCCGGCCAGGGCGTACGTCAGGGTCCCCCCGCCGGCGCCGGAGCCGATCACGATGACGTCGTAGTGCTCAGGCACGGTCCCCCCTCGAGAATCAGTGTGTGCTCTGCGTGCTGTCTCCCGGGGGCGGGTGCCGTTACACGCGACGTCCGCCGGCCGATGTAACGCCGGGCCGGGCCCGGGAGACTGACACGCCATGCTGCCCGATCTCCCCCCCACCTTCGCCGCGACACGGGAGTCGTTGCGGGCCGTGGCCTGCTACGCCATTTCGCCGGCGCGGAAGGCCCGGACCGGGCGCATCGGGTTGCGGTCCTACGGCGACGGCATCGCCACGCCGCCCTTCGACGACGGCACCCGCTACGCCGTCCGGGGCCAGGAGCTGGTGTGTGAGCCAGACCGGGCCACGCCGATCACGACCGTGGCCGCCGCGGCCCGGTTCCTCGGTATCGAGGCCTCGCGCGACCCCGGCGTGGGTCACGACCTGCCGCCGTACGCGCCGGACGACGACCTTGCCGTCGACGCCGCGGCATCTCAGGTCCTCGGGCAGTGGTACGCCTACGGCCAGCGGGTGATCGACCGGCTGGCGGCATCGCTTCCCGCCGGCGCCTCGGCGGTCGAGGCCCAGCTGTGGCCCGAGCACTTCGACCTGGGTACGACGGTGACCATGCCCGGCCCCGGGCCTGACATCAACGTCGGGTTCTCACCGGGCGACGGGTTCCACGGCGAGCCCTACGCCTACGTCGGCCCCCGGGACCTGACCGGCCTTACCGGACCGTTCTGGAACGCACCGTTCGGCGCCTACCTCCCTTATGGCGCTCTGGCCGCCGGCGCCGACCCCGAGGCGGTGGCCCTGGCGTTCGTCATGGAGGGCTTGGACCTGGCCGCAGGTGGCGGCTGACCAGGTCCGTTCCGATCAGCTCGGGGGGATGACCGCCGAGCGGTAGCGGCAGATCTGGACTCCGGTGGAGGCGGTCGTGGCCGATACCAGCTCGAACGTCCGCGCCGCACCGTCAGCCGGGAAGATGCCCTTGCCTCCGCCGAGGATGACCGGCTCGATCATCAGCATCAGCTCGTCGACCAGGCCGGCCGCGAGCAGCGTGCGGGCCAACTGGGCGCTCCCGATGACGTTGATATCCCGGCCGGGCCGCGCCCGGAGGGCGGTGACGGCCTCAAGGAGGTCGGCGCCGGGGATGAGCGTGGTCGGCGCCCAGGTCAGGTCGGCCTCGGTGAGCGTGTTCGACACGACGTACTTCGGGATGGCGTTGATCCAATCGGCGAACGGGTCCCCGGCCCGGTCGGGCCAGGCACCCGCCATGACCTGCCAGGTGCGCCGGCCGTAGAGCAGGGCGTCGGTGTGCTCGGCGCCCTCCCCGATGGCCGCCCCCATCACCTCAGCGTCGAAGAACGGCATCGACCACCCGCCGTGGCGGAAGCCCCCGTCGGTGTCCTCCTCGGCGCCGCCCGGTGCCTGCACCACGCCGTCGAGGCTCATGAACTCACTGATCACGATCCGCATGTGCCTCAGACGATGACACAGGACGGGGCTCATCGGCTGGCAAGGGGACGGCAAGGAGCCGGCAACCCCGTCACCGGATGCTTGGAGATGTCGAAACCACGACGCCAACAACCGGTCATGAAAGGACCCCTTGCCATGAAGACTCGCATCCGCTCGTTCATCGCCCTCAGCGTCGCTGCCGCCGCCGGAGCCGCCGTGCTCGGTGCCGGGATCGCATCCGCCGACGAGACGGCCGGCTCGGCTGCCGGCGCCCCCGGCCGTACCAGCTGCATCACCCTGCTCACCGACGGCACGTCTGGCGTGGCCCAAGGCGGGTCCGACCAGCCGTCGCAGTTCACCCTCTCCGTCCAGGTAGACGGCGGCTTCCAGCTGGTCAGCCGGAGCGCGGCTGGCGTCACCCAGTGGTCGGCCGACATCCCGGCCGGTTCGGCAGCATGGGGCGCGCCGCGGGTCCTCCAGGCCTGCGCCGAGAACCAGGGCCAGGAGCCGGCTTCGGTCTTCCTGCGCATCGAGACCGACGAGGACAACGAGGCGGTCGTCGCCCCGCCGGCCGACACCACCCCGGCGCCGGCGCCCGTGCCCGACATGGGCCAGGTCGTCGTCGACCCCCAGCCCCTGCCCTCCACCGGCACGACGGTTGCCAACCTGGTCCAGAGCGTCCTCGACGACGTGGCCGCCATCGTCGCCAACGTCGCTGCCGGCCTCGGCGCCTGAGTCACCCCGCAAAGACCGACCGCGCCCGACCCGACGGGCGCGGTCGGTCTTTGGCGCGCGCGTCGGGTGCTGCGAGGAACAAACGCCGGCGCCCAGTCGTCTCACTAGGCATGAACTACCTGCGACCAGCCCTGTTCGGCCTCGTTGGCGCCATGGTGGCCGGAGGGTGCGGGAGCGACGCGGCACCGACCGGCGCAGTCGAGCGGCCGACCGGCGCCGGCGACGTGGTCGTGCAGGTGTTGGTCGACGGGGGCCTCCTCCGCCAGGAGGAGGCCCTGGCGATCGTGCCGAGGGCCACCGTGCTGGGGGACGGCACCGTCGTGACCCCGGCCCCGGTTCTCGCCATCTACCCGGGGCCGGCGCTCGCGCCACTGCAGTCGGCCAAGGTCGACGCGGCCACGGTGGACGGGCTCGTGCGCCGGGCCTGGGAGCTCGGCTTGCTCGACGGCCCGCTCGAATTCGGGCAACCCGGGTTGGCCGACGCGTCGAACACGACGGTCACGATCGTGGCCGGCGGCCTGGCCCACCGGCAGGTGGCGTACTCCCTCGGTTTCGCGGACGAGACGGTGGGTGGAGCCAACCGGCTTGCCCTCAAGTCGTTCGTGGCCGCCGTCCAGGCGTTGACGCCGGGGAGCCAGGCGTGGGAGCCCACCGCGGTGGTGGCCCGGGTGGCAGGGGCCTACCAGCCCGAGCCGCAACTGCCCCAGACGCCGGTCCCATGGCCGATCGCCAGGGTGCCGGTGGCGTCGGGCGCCGGCGTGCCCTGCCTGGTCGTGGAGGGCGACGACCTGCGCGCGCTCCGCGTGGCACTGGCCAAGGCCAACGCCCGCACGCCGTGGGTGATCGCCGGCGTCGCCCGGTCCGTGGTGTTCGTGCCTGCCGTCCCCGGCGCGCCGACCTGCCCGGCCTAGCCGGGCGCCGTCACCGCCGGCGTCAGGGCTGCCGCTTCCGGTCGGTGGTTGCCCGGGTCGCCGTGGCGACCGCGTCAGCCGCGGCGCCCGAGGTGTCCACGTCCACCGCCGAGACCCACGGGAGGTCCTGTTCCCAGAGCGCCCGGACGACGGCCTCGGACGCGTCGGAGGGGTCGCCGCCAGCGGCCGCCCGCCGGCGCACCCGCTCGAGGGCGACGTCGAGGGGAGCCACGCAGCGCAGCTCGACCAAGTCGGCGGCGACCTCACCTGCCAGCGCGGCCGCCGCCTCCCGCCAGCGTGGGTCGCGCCAGGTGGCGTCGACCACGACTGTCTGGCCCATGCCGAGGGCGTACCGGGCCCGGGCCAGCAGCTCGGTGTAGGTGGCCTGCGTCGGCGCCGCGGCGTAGAGGTCCTCGCCCAGGCCGGCGGCCGCCGAGGTCAGGGGGGCGATGCCGGCCAGCTCCTTGCGCACCTCGTCGGAGCGCAGGAGCAGGGCGCCGAGCGGGCCGGCCAGGCCGTGGGCGACGGTGGACTTCCCCGTCCCGGGGAGCCCGCCGACGAGGACCAGGCCCACCCGGGCCTGGCGGAGGTGGTCGGCCGCCAGTTGCAGCAGCCGGTTGGCTGGCGGCGCCGAGGCCTCGTCGCCCTGGGCCCATCGCACGCACGCCACCTTGGCCCGCACCTGGGCCCGGTAGGCGATGTGGTGGTCGGCCAATGAGCTCGGCCAGGTGTCGCCCGACACAGCCCGGTAGCGGTCGAGGAACGCGTCGGCCAGGTCAGGCCGACCGAGGCGTTCGAGGTCCATGGCCAGGAAGGCGACGTCGGCCAGCACGTCGCCGGCGCGGAGGCGGTCGTCGAACTCCAGGCAGTCGAGCACTCGCGGCCCGTCGTCGAGGCAGAAGATGTCGTCGGCGAGGAGGTCGCCGTGGCCGTCACGCGCCCGGCCGGCGGCGATGCGCTGGTCGAACAGCGGCTGGCGCCCGGCCAGGTACCGGCGGGCCATCCCGATGACCTCGCCGGCCAGGTCGGGGTCGAGGACCGGCCCCAGGAACGGTGCCATCTCCGACGCGTTGGCCTCCCAGCGCCCGGCGGTGGCGTCGCGCCCGGCGGCCTCGTCGATGGCCGGCGAGGTCGCAGCGGTGGCGTGGAAGTCGGCCAGAAGGGCGGCGAGGCCGGCCAGGTGCTCGTGCACCGGCGCCCCCGAGGCCACGAGAGTCGACAGGCTCCGGTCGGCGGGCATCCGGCGCATGACGACCATGTGGTCGCACAGCCCGCCGTCCGGGCCGGTGATGTCGGCCACCCCGAGGTAGACATCGGGCGCCAGCCGCCGGTTGAGCTCCACCTCCCGCCGGCATGCGGCCAGGCGGGAGGGGCGCGTCCGGAAGTCGAGGAAGCCCAGGTCCAGCGGCTTCTTGAGCTTGTAGGCCCGGTCGCCGACGAAGAACACGATGCCGCTGTGCGTCTCGACCACGGCGGCCGCCGGCAGCGTGTCCACGGGATCAAGCATGGTGCGGCCCGGCCCGGCCGACCAGGGCCGAACCGCCCATGCCCGCCCGATGCCACGCGCCGCCGTGGCCGACGGTCAGCCCACCCGCCGGCCGGATGCCTGTCGCAGCCAGGCGTCGGCCTTGTCGAGCCGGCGCTGGAGCTGCTCGACGGTGGCCGTGCTGATCTTGGTCACGCCGCTGGCCCGGTTCAGCTCGGCGTTGACGCCGGCGTGGGTCATGCCCGTCTGGCGGGCGATCTGCCGGCCTGTCTCGGCGTTGGCCCGGCGCAGGTGCTCCTTGTGCTCCCGCCGGGTGCGGCCGTCGACGACATCGTGCCCGCCCTGGCCGGCGGCCGGGAGCGGGGGGAGAGGGATGGTCAGGGCCGCGTCGGCCACCGGCTCCGGTGTGACCTCGCCCTCGACCAGCCACGCCGGGTCGGCGCCCTCGGTGAGGGGCACGGCCGAGATGGGGGCGAACAGCGAGATCTGCTCCTCGACAGGCGCGTCGCCCGGCAGGGCCTCCCGGGCCAGGCGGTCCTCGTGGCGCAGTGAGTGCCGGCGCTGCTCGGCGATGGCCATGGCCCGGGCGCGGAGGCGGGGCTCGTCGGGGATGTAGAGGAACGACTTCTGGCCGGGCGACCCCGGCGTCCAGCGCACCAGGCGGCCGACGGCCTGGCGGAAGAACAGCTCGGTCGTGATGGTCGTGGCGAACACGCCCACGCGGAGCCGGGGGATGTCGACCCCCTCGGCCACCATGCGCACGGCGACGATCCACGGGTCGGCGCCGGCGCTGAAGCGGGAAATGTGGGCTGACGCGTCGGGGTCGTCGGCGGTGGCGACGACGGCCTTGACCCGGAGCCGGTCGCTGAGGAGCCGGGCGATGCCGCGGGCGTGGTCCTGGTCGGTGGCGATCACCAGCCCGCCGGCGTTCGGATGGCGCCGGCGGATCCCGGCCAGCTGGTCGTGGGCCTGGCGCAGGACATGAGGGAGCCACTCGCCCTCCACGGAGTAGGCGGTGCGGAGGCGCTGGCCGGCCCGAGCCGCGTCCAACGGGTCGTCGAAGCTGTGGGCGTGGACCCGCCCGTCCGGCGCGCTCCACTCCATCATCCCGTCGATCCGGGGGAAGTACACGGGGCGGACGACGCCACCGTCGGCCAGGGCGTCGCCGTAGCCGTACTCGTAGTCGGGCACCGCCTCGTCGCCCTGGTAGCCGACGAAGGGGATGGCGTGGGTGTCGGAGCGGAACGGCGTGCCGGAGAGCGACAGCCGCTTGGGTGCGCCGGCGAAGGCCTCCGAGAGGGCGTCGCCCCACGCCCGGTCCTCGGCCGCGTGGTGGATCTCGTCGAAGATGACCATGGCGTCGGCGGCCAGGCCCCGCAAGGCGCCGGCGCAGGTCGCCACCTGCTGGTAGGTCGTCACCACGCCGTGCATGTCCGGTGGGAGCCCGCCGTCGGCCGCCGACCAGCGCCAGTCCAGGTGGAGGTCGAAGCTCGCCGCGGCCTGGGCCCACTGGAGCTTGAGGTGGGCGGTCGGGACGACGACGATCAGACGGAGCCGGGAGCCGGTGGCCAGCACCTGGCGGGCCGCGGTCAGGGCGAAGGTGGTCTTGCCCGCCCCGGGTGTGGCGACAGCCAGGAAGTCGGGCGACGAGCTGGCGGCCAGCCGCTCGAGGGCAGCTTTCTGCCACGGGCGGAGGGTGACGGTGCGGGCCATGAGGGGAGTCGTCGATGATGCCAGGCCGGGGGCGGCCTGCCGGTCACCCCCGTTGCGGCCCGCCGCCGGCCCCCCGGTACATCGGGTGGGCCCGGCCCTGGGGCACGACGTCGGCGTCGGCCTCGGCGCCCCACGCCAGCCACCCGGGGCGGGGGTAGCGGGCGAAGAGCTCCAGGTACGGGCCGGGCGAGCAGGCCTCGACGATGGGGTACAGCTCGTCGGGTTTGCGGGAGTGTTCCCGCTTCTGCGTCTCGATGATGTTGACCTGGCGCCGGCCCGGGTCGAGGGTGCGCAGCTTGCCCCGGGTGCCGAACAGGACGAGCTCGGTGGTGTTGCGGAAGTAGAAGCCCACGCCCCGCCCGTCGGGCCCCCCGTCCTTGCGCCGTTTGGCCCACACCAGGTTGGCCTTGTAGGTGAACCCCCAGCCCTCGAGCACGGCCAGCCCCTCGGCCAGCAGGGCATTGGGGGCCCAGAGGTAGCAGTGGCTCCGAGGGGCCATCAGGTCGGCCACGGGCATGGCCGCGATGTCCTTCCAGTGCATCGTGTCGTACCGGGCCAGGCGCCTGTGCTCGGGGGCGACCTTGCCCGTCCGGTTCACGAACCGCCATGGCGGGTCGGCCAGCAGGGTGCCGATGGGCGCCGGCGCGCCGACCCCGTCGAGGCTCAACGCCGGCAGGCTCACGCGGCGATCGTAGGCACTACGGTCTGGCTGTTCCATCGGGTGTCCGTGGGGGGTTTCCGAGATGGTTGGAAGTCGGTCGTCGTCATGGCGGCGGGGGTTCTCGTGGCCGGCGCCGGCGCCGGCGTGTTGCCGGCGGGGGCAGCCCAGTCCCGCCCCGGTCCCACGGTCACCGACGCCGTCCAGGTCACCGCCGACCCGTCGGCGGTGCGGGCCCACACGTCGCCCCAGATGGCCCGGAACCCCAAGACCGGCGAGCTGGTGATCGTCGACGGCGACATCCGCGGGTCGCGGAAGTGCACGGTGTACATCTCGGTCGACGACGGGCGCAGCTGGGGCGTGGGCGGCGACGCGCTCCAGGCCCCCTACACGGACTGCTCGTTCCACGCCGACTGGGGCCCCTACGCCACCCTGACCTTCGACAACCAGGGCGTGCTCTACATGGCCATCGAGGCCAGCGACCCCAAGTTCTTCGACCAGGCCCGCAACGACGCCCCCCGCCACATCTTCCTGGCCCGCTCCGACGACAGCGGTCGCCACTGGGACACCACCCTGGCCTTCAAGGCCGACGAGGGCGACCCAGACAAGGGCATCAACAAGGGAGCGACGGTGGCCGTCGACCTCAAGCACCCGCAGTACGTCTACCTGGGCTGGCGCCAGGGCTCCTTCGGGGCGCCGACGACCAAGGAGAAGCTCAAGACCCAGGTCGCGGCATCGTCGGACGGCGGCAAGACGTGGGCGCCGCCGGTGGAGGTCACCGACAGCCGGGGCGGGGACTTCCCGTGGCTCACCGTCACGCCCAACGGCGTGCTCCACGTGGTCACGTGGACCCGCGTCTGGCCGGTGCCCCCGGCCGGCCAGCCCAACCCGGTCCGCGAGCTCTTCCACGTCAGTTCGGCCGACCATGGCAAGACGTTCTCCGAGCGCCACACGATCGACCCGGGCAACCAGCAGCACGAGCACCCGCCCGTCCTGGCCTCTGACCCCAAGACCGGCGCCCTCTACGTGGCCTGGTCGGCCCAGCCCGACGCCATGAACGGTGTCACCGGGTACCAGGGCGACCTGGAGGCGTACTTCCGGGCCTCCACCGACGGCGGGAAGACGTGGGGTCAGAAGACCCTCCTGAACGACGACCCGAAGGGCCGGGCCAACCAGATCGACCCCGGCATCTCGGTGGCCCCGAACGGCCGGATCGACATCGCCTGGTACGACAGCCGGCTCAACCCCGGCCCGCTGGCCCAGCGCACCGAGACCGGCCTCAACGACGTCTACTACACGTATTCCACCGACGGGGGCACGACCTTCGCGCCCAACATCCGGCTTTCGGACCGCTCGGCCGACCGCTCGATCGGGGTCTGGGCCAACAACGTCGACCAGCGCCTCGACGTGGGCATCACCTCGTCGAACACTGCGGCCTACGTGGCCTGGTCGGACACCCGCAACGCCAACCGGGACTTCCAGCCCGAGGACGTCTACACGGCGTCGGCGCAGTTCGGTGCGCCGGCCGCCTCGTCGGACGACGGCAGCTCCCTGCCGGGCTGGCTGGCGGTCGGTGCCGGCCTGGCCATCGGCCTGGGGGTGACGACGGCGGTCACCCTGATGGTGAGCCGCCGGTCGGCGCCGGCGGCCGGCGGGACGGCGTCGGGTGCACGCGGGGCCGCGGCTGGCTAGCGTTGCCGCGATGGCGGACAGACGGGCTCTGTTTACGTTGGCGGTCGCGGCGGCGGTCCTGGCGGGAAGCGCCACGGTCCCGGCCGGCGCCGGCGCCGGCCCGAGCTTCGTGGACCCCACGGTCACGATGGTGCGGGGCGCCGACATCCACCTGGGGTCGCTGGTCTACGTCGGCCCCTTCGCCACTCTCATGGCCGCCGCCCCCATCCACATCGGCGACGAGAGCGACGTGCAGGACAGCGTCCTACTCAGCGCCCTGCGGGGCCCGGTGACCCTCGGGGAGCAGTCGATCATGGCCCACGGGTCGGCGGCCAAGGACGGTGCCGAGATCGGCGAGGCCGGAACGTGCCCCGGTGGCGCCGGCCACTGCCCGTCGTTCGTGGGGTTCAACTCCGAGGTCGACGGGGGCATCGTGGAACGGGACGCCATGGTGCTCCACCTGGCCCGCGTCGGCCCCGGCGTGCGCATCCCGTCCGGCCGCAAGGTCCTGTCGGGCAAGAACGTGGTCACCCAGGCCCAGGTCGCCACCAAGACGGCGCCGGTCACCGAGGCCGACCGTCTGTTCATGCAGGGTGTGATCGAGGTCAACGTGGCCTTTGCCCGGGGCTACTCCCAGCTGGCGGCCGAGGGCCCCAGTAACGTCCGCGGCATCAACGTGGACCCGGGGGGCACCGACTTCAACCCCGCCCGTGACCTGCCCACCCTCGCCGGCGTGCCCACGCGCGACCCTGCGTTCAGGAGCCGGATCATCGGCGACGTGCGCCTGGCCGACGACGCGTCGTCCGCCCGGCGGCTGGTCCTCGACTCCCTTCGGGCGGACGAGGGCGAGGCCTTCCAGGTCGGCACCGTCGACGCCATGGGCACCAACGTCACCTTTCACGCCCTGGAGCACACGCAGATGGCCCTGGGCGACCACGGCCGCTACGGCGCCCGGGCCATCATCCACGGCGGGCCGGCGCTGTCGGCCACCACCCGCAGTGGTTCGAGCCTGACACTGGGCGCGTCGGCGGTGCTGTTCCAGTCCCAGGTGGGCGACGGCGTCACCATCGGGGCCCGCAGCCTGGTCCAAGCCAGTCAGCTCCCGGCCGGCACGGTTGTCCCGCCGCGAACGGTGGTCGTCGACGGCGCCGTCGCCGGCGCGGTGGAGTGGTAGCGCGGCCGACCCGCCGCCGCACCGTCCCCTTCCTGTTCGCCGCCGCCGCCGGCCTGGCCGCCAGTGTCGCCCTGGCCGCCACGCTCACGGGCCGCGGCCCGGCCCCCACCCCGTCGGGGCCGGCGCCGGCCGGGCTGGTCACCCGGTTCGACGACGAGGCATCCCCGCCCTCGGCCGCCGGCGAGGTCTCGTGGCGCACGTTCTGGGTGCTGTGCTGGGACGCCTACGCCGGCGCCGACCGGTTCGAGACCCGCACGCTGACCGGCGAGGGGGCGTCGCCCCGGCTGACCGTGCGCCGCGACCGGTGCCTGCGCATCGAGGCCGCGGCCGGCGCCAGCCCGCCGGCGGCTGTGGACCGGGAGCGGGCGCTGCTCCTGGCCTCCCAGCAGGGCCAGCTCGCCGTCCAGGTCCGGGCCGTCCTCGCCGGCGGGCACCGCAGCGAGTGGTCCCAGCCGGTGGCGGTCGGGTCGGGCTGATCTGTTCACGCGGTTGACATATGGGCACCGTTGCCCTAGTCGGCGTGCGATGGGAGACTGCGGTCAATCGAACCAGTTCGTGACGGAGGTCCGAGTGCGGCTGTCGTCTGGCAGGTGGGCAGGGCTGGTGGTCATCGGCGCCTTTGTGGCGTGGATCGGGGCCACGGCGTCGGCGTGCGCCAACCTGGCCACCCTGAGCTTGAGCACGAACGCCGGCCGGCCGGGGGCCAACGTCACCTTTACCGGTGCGTCGTTCGCCTTCCCCCGTACCGGCTCCGATCAGGCACCGACGCCGGTGGTCGTGCACTGGCAGTGGGAGGACGGCCCGGTCATCGCCGAGGCCACCCCCGACCGGTTCGGCACCATCTCGGCGTCGTTCACCGTCCCCGAGGCCCGGCCCGGCACCTACATCCTCGTCGCTTCCCAGAAGACCCCCCGCCCCCTCCCGCCCGATGCCCCTGCTGGCCAGGCACCGATGCTCGTCGCCGAGCCGGGCACGCCGGCCCGGGCCTCCTTCGAGGTGCTGGCCCCCGGTGCGGTGGCTGCCCTCCACACCGCGCCCGCCGACGCGGCCGACGCCAACACGCCCCAGGGCCAGCTCGACTCCACGGTCTGGATCGTCATGACTGCGGCGTTCGGGGCGGTGGCCGTGTCGCTGTTCGGGGGTGGCCTCATCGCCTTCATCCACCAGACCCGCAAGGCCAAGGAGCCGGCCCGGGCCCGGTGGGTGCCGCCGGGCTGGTACTCCTAGCCCTCCCGGCCGTCAGGTCCCGTTCATGGAACGGAGCCCGCTGCGGCGCAGGACCCGCACCCGGAACGAGGCCACCGACCGGTCCGACGACCACGGTGCGTAGGGCGCCATGACCAGGGCGCACAGGGTGACGAGGACCACGTCGTAGTTGACCCGCCAGCCGACGAAGTCCCGCCACGCCTGGTCGCGGTCGGCGTGGAGCGCGATCCCGGCGGCGGCCAGGCGGTCGTAGACCTCGTCGTACTCCTCGCGGGCCACGCTGATGGGGTCGTCGGGCTTGGGGTCGTGGTCGTAGGGGACGGCGAAGAAGTCGGCGATCCGGCGCAGGGCCACGTAGCCGGCTCGCAGGCATAGGTTGGCGTCGGGGTCGTGGTCCCGAAGGGTCGACGCCGAGAGGGCGGCCGCGTCGAGGACGGCGCCGGCGGCGGTGATCCAGGAGTGGTCGGGCTGGGGCGAGCGGAAGAACACCAGCGACGAGAACGACGTGTGGCTCTCCTCCACCTCCACGAACCACGTCTCCCACTGGGCCCAGATGGCCGACAGTCCCCCCATCCAGCCGATCCGGGCGTAGCGCTCGAGCATCGAGGCCCCGAACGGGGGTGAGTCGGCCCGCACCTCGAGCAGGGCGACGGCGGCCTCGCGGCGGGAGAAGGCGGAGTAGAGCGACGGCAGGTAGGTGATGAGCATGGCCAGGAGGGTCAGGCCCACACCGGCCTCGGTGAAGGCCAGCACGACGGCGGGGAGGTCCCGCGGCTGGCTGAACCCGAGGGTCGTCAGCGACGACACGCTGTCGGTGACCGCGGCCCGGACCGGGTGGGCGCCGAGGGCCCAGAACATGGCCGTGTAGCCGAGCAGGGTGATGGTCAGCCACACCCCGACCAGGGCCAGCAGACCGGTGGGGGCCAGGCCGGCCATGACCGCGTCCCGGCGCTCGTAGGTGGCCGACCGGCCCAGGCGGAGCCGGAAGAGTCGGGAGACCACCACGAACACCGCGGTGCCGAGGCGGGCGGGCACCCCCCGGGGCAGCACGACGGTGCGGACGGCCGAGCCCACCGTGCCCAGCACGACCAGGGCGCCGGCGGCGAACACGAGTATGGCGACGGCGACCTCCACGCCGAGGCAGCGTACGGCCAACACCGCGGCAGAATGGCCGGATGGCCACCGCGGTGATCGTCGACGCCGTGCGCACCCCACTGGGCCGGCGCAACGGCGCCCTGCGCGACTGGCACCCCGTCGACCTGGCCGCCCACGTGCTCCGGGCCCTGGTGGAGCGCAGCGACCTCGACCCGGCCCTGGTCGACGACGTGATCGCCGGCTGCGTCAGCCAGACCGGCGAGCAGGCCCTCAACATCGCCCGGAGCGCGGCGCTCGCCGCCGGGTTCCCCGAGTCGGTGCCCGCGACCACGGTCGACCGTCAGTGCGGCTCGGGCCAGCAGGCCCTGCACTTCGCGGCCCAGGGCGTCATGGCCGGCGCCTACGACGTGGTGATCGCCGCCGGCGTGGAGTCGATGACGCGGGTGCCCATGGGCTCCACCATCCTCAACGGGCCGGGCAAGCCGTTCGGGCCGCTGGTGGCCCAGCGCTACCTGCCGGCCGGCGGCCTGGTGCCCCAGGGCCTAGCCGCCGAGCGGGTTGCCGCCCATTGGCACCTCTCCCGGGAGGATCTCGACGCGTACAGCGTCGAGAGCCACCGCCGGGCGGCGGCGGCCACCGACGAGGGCCGCTTTGCCGGCGAGATCGTGGCGGTGACGGTGGAGACGGGCACCGGCAAGCGCCAGTTCGACGCCGACGAGGGCATCCGCCGGGACACTGACATGGAGGCCATGGCCGCCCTGAAGCCGGCGTTCCTGGTCGAGGGGGGCACGGTCACGGCCGGCAACGCTTCGCCCCTGAGCGACGGGGCCGCCGCCGTCCTGGTCATGAGCGAGGAGCGGGCGCTCGCGCTGGGGCTGAGCCCGCGGGCCCGCTTCGTGTCCTTCGCCGTGTGCGGCGCCGACCCTCTCCTGATGCTGACGGCCACGGTCCCGGCCACCACGGCGGCGCTGGCCCGGGCCGGCCTGGCCCTCGACCAGGTCGACGTGGTCGAGGTCAACGAGGCGTTCGCCGCCGTGGTGCTGGCGTGGGCCGCCGAGCACCACCCGGACATGGCCCGGGTCAACGTCAACGGCGGGGCGCTGGCCCTCGGCCACCCGCTGGGATGCTCGGGCGTGCGCCTCACCGCCACCCTGCTGTCCGAGCTGGAGCGCTCCGGCGGGCGTTACGGGCTCCAGACCATCTGCGAAGGTGGCGGTATGGCCAACGCCCTCGTCCTGGAACGGCTCTAGCGTGCTCGGGTTCCTGTTCAAGCTGGTGATCGCCGTCGCCGTGTTCGTGTTCATCATGCGCATTGGCATGGTCATGATCGGGGGGCTGGCCCGGCCCCACCCGCCGCCCGACCCGGGCGAGATCCGCCGGGTCAACCTGCGCTACCGGTGCTCGATCTGCCTCACCGAGGTGAAGATGGTGCAGGCCACCGAAGAGCTGCCGGTGCCCCCGCGCCATTGCCAGGAAGACATGGACCTGGTCGCCCCGCGGTTCGAGTAGCCGGTTTCCCCAGCCTGTGCGTAAAGCTGGGGGAAAGGTTCGGAAGGCCGCCGGATAGCGCGACGGCTAATGGAACTTGGTGGCAGTGACGAAGCCGGTGGTGATGAGGACCAGGCCGAGCAGCAGGTACATGTTGCTGGGCTTGTCGCCCGGGAGCAGGCTCACATAGTTGGCCAGGATCACCAGCATGCCCAGGCCCAGGCTGGTGAACATCACGATCGGTACCCACCGCGGGCTGACCTTTTCGGCGCGTGGGATGGGCGGGGTGTAGCGGGAGGTCTGCTTCGGGGTGACCCGGCCCGACGGCGTCGCGCCCGGCTTGCCCGACTTCGGGCCCTTCTTGGCGGACGGGGGCTTTACCGGCTTGGCCACGGCAACGGAGGTTAGTCGCGCCGGCACGGCGAGGGGATGGCTACGGTCGGGCCATGCCCCGCGTGGTGGTGATCGACAACTACGACTCGTTCGTCTACAACCTTGTCCAGTACCTGGGCGAGCTGGGGGCCGACCCGGTCGTGTACCGGCCCGACGAGATCTCCGTCGACGGCATCCTCGACGACCACCCCGACGCCATCGTCATCTCCCCCGGTCCCGGCCACCCGACGGAGGCCACGCTGTCCCTGGCCGTCATCGACCGGTTCGGTGCCCCCCGGGGCCAGGCGGGCACGGTCCCGGTCCTGGGCGTCTGCCTGGGCCACCAGTGCATCGGCCAGTTCTATGGGGGCGAGGTGGTGCGGGCGCCGGCGGTCGTGCACGGCAAGACGTCGGCCATCCACCACCACGGCCAGGGGGTGCTGGCCGGGCTGGCCGACCCGTTCGAGGCCACCCGCTACCACTCGCTGCTCGTCGACCGGGCCACGCTGCCCGCGGTCCTGGAGGTCACCGCCGAGACCGCCGACGGCCTGATCATGGGCCTTCGTCACCGTGAGCTGGCCGTGGAGGGCGTGCAGTTCCACCCCGAGTCCATCCTCACCGCCGATGGCCGCGTCCTGCTGCGGAACTTCCTCGACCAGGCCGGCGGGTAGCCCGGGCGGCTACGGCTTGGTGGTCGAGGTGGTGGTCGTCGGGGCCACCGTGGTGGTCGGGAAGATGGTGATCGGCGGTAGCAGCGTGGTGGTGGGGGCCACCGTGGTCACCGGCGCCTGGGTGGTGGTCGGCGCCGGCCCGGTGGAGACGATCATGGTCACGGTGCTGTTGCGCTCCAGCGGGGTGCCGGCGGCCGGCTCGGTGCGGATCACCTGGCCGGGGTCGAAGTCGTTGTTGGCCTCGTTGCGCGACGTGGTGCGGAACCCGGCCTGGCCGAGCTGGTTGGCCGCGTCGCTGGCCACCTTGCCCCGCACGTTGGGGACGGCGATCTGCTCCACGCCCTTCGAGACGGTGAGCGTGACGTTCGACCCCTTCGCCGCCTTGGTGCCCGCCGCCGGCGACTGGTCGATCACCGTGTTCGGGGCGATCTTGTCGCTGTTCACCGAGTTGATGACCACCCGGAAGCCGGCGGTGGTGAGGATTTCGTTGGCCGCGTCGTTGGCCTTGTTGCGCACGTCGGGCACGTCCACGATCGGCGCGCCGACGCTGACCGAGAGCGTGACGGTGGCGCCCTTGCGCACCTGGGTGTTGGCCAGGGGCTCCTGGTTGGTGACCAGGCCGGCGGCGTTGACCTCGTCCTGCACCTCCCGGCGCACCACCTTCAGGCCCAGGGCCCGCAGATCCCGGTCGGCGTCGGCCTCCGGCCGGCCGATGAGCTGGGGGACGGTGACTTCCTGGGTGCCGCCCACGCCGAGCTGGCGCCCGACCAGGAAGAGCAGGCCACCGAGGGCGGCGAGCAGGGTGACGAGGATCACGATGTAGGCGCTGGTCCGGGCCCGGGGCCGGTCCTCGGCGGCCACGATCGTGGTGCCGGGGTTCACCACCCGGGTGCTGTCGACCCCGGCCTGCACCCGCGTGGCGTCGGCGGCCGGCGCCGGCCGCGCCGTGCTGGCCATGACCGCGGTGGCCGGCGCCTCCGGCCGGAGGGGCAGGGCGGAGACCGGCTGGCCGGCGTTGAAGCGCAGCAGGTCGGCTCGCAGCTCCTCGGCGCTGGAGTAGCGGTTGGCCCGGTTCTTGGCCATGGCCTTGCCCACGATGGCGTCGAAGACCGGCGGGACGTCGGGGTTGTACTGGCTGGGCGGGCCCGGGTCCTCGCGAACGTGCTGGTAGGCGATGGAGACGGGGTTGTCGCCGGTGAAGGGCGGCCGCCCGGTGACCATCTCGAACAGGACGACCCCGAGCGAGTACACGTCGGTGCGGGGGTCGACGGCGTGGCCCTGGGCCTGCTCGGGCGAGAAGTACGTGGCCGTGCCCATCACCGCCCCAGCCTGGGTCAGGCTCTCCGACGGGTCGCCGGCCCGGGCGATGCCGAAGTCGGTGACCTTGACCTGGCTGGTGGTGATGAGCACGTTGCCGGGCTTCACGTCGCGGTGGACCACGCCGCCCACGTGGGCGAAGTGGAGGGCGCCGGCGATGTCGGCGCCGATCTCGGCCGCCCGGCTGGCCATGAGCGGGCCCTGCCGGCGGATCACGTCGCGCAGGGTCAGCCCGTCGACGTACTCCATGACGATGAAATAGGTACCCTCTTCCTCCCCCCAGTCGTAGATCGACACGATGTTGGGGTGGTTGAGGTTGGCCGCCGACCGGGCCTCGCGGCGGAAGCGCTCGACGAAGGACCGGTCGGTGGCGAACTCCGGGAACAGGACTTTCAGGGCGACCGGCCGGTCGAGCAGCAGGTCGCGAGCCAGGTACACCTCGGCCATGCCGCCCCGGGCCAGGTGCCGGACGATCTGGTAGCGGCCGGTGAAGACTTGGGAGGCCACGGGCTGACTTTAGGGGGCCAACGCGGCACGGATGACCGCCTGGGCGATGGGCGCAGCCAGGGCGCCGCCGGTGACTTCGGACGTGTTGGGCTGGTCTTCGAGCATGACGGCGACGGCCACCCGCGGCGCCTCGGCCGGGGCGAAGGCGATGAACCACACGTGCGACCGGCCGAGCCCGGTCTGGGCCGTGCCCGTCTTGCCGGCCACCGTCACGCCCGGGATCTGGGCCCGGGTGCCCGACCCGCCGGCGACCACGCCCACCATCATGTCGCGCGTGGTCTGAGCGACGCTGGGCGGCACCGCGGTGAGCCACGGCTGGTTCTTGTACTGCTGGACGACCTCACCGTCGGTGTTGCGCACCTCGGCCAGGACGTGGGGCGTCATGATCACCCCGTTGTTGGCGATGCCGGCGGCGACCAGGGCCATCTGCAGCGGGGTGGCGGCCACGTCCTGCTGGCCGATGGCCGACTTGGCCAGGCCCGGCAGGTCCCGGGCGAACGCGGTGGCCGGGGGGAAGCTCGCCGATGCCCCGAAGGGCAGGTCGATCGGCGGCACCTTGTTGAACCCGAAGGCTTCGGCGCCGGCCGAGAGCTTCTGGGCCCCGAGGTCGAGCCCGAGCTGGGCAAAGGACGTGTTGCACGAGACGCGCAGGGCGTCGGCCAGGTTCCCGCCGCACGAGCCGCCGCCGAAGTTCCCCAGGGTCTGGCCGCCGGTGTTGGGCAGGGGCAGCTCTCGTAGGTTGGGGTAGACGGGCTGGGCGGGGGTGGCCGTCCCCGTGACCAGGGCGGTGGCCGCGGTGACCACCTTGAAGCTGGACCCGGGTGGGTAGCGCTCCCGGTAGGTGCGGGGGAGCAGGGGCTTGTCGGGGTCGGCGTTGAGCTCGGTCCAGGCCTGCTGGACCGCGTCCTGGTCGTGGGACGCCAACCGGTTGGGGTCGTAGGTGGGGTAGTCGGCGAAGGCCAGGATGGCGCCGGTACGGGGGTCGAGGGCGACCACCGAGCCCTTGCGTTGGCCCAGCTGGTCGGTGGCCACTTGCTGAAGGTTCTTCGACAGGGTGAGGGTGACGTTGTCGGTCTTGTCCCGCTGCACGAGGAGGTTGCGGGGGTCGAAGGAGCCCTTGGCCAGGTCGCCGATGAGGGCGTCGTTGTACGTGCGCTCCACGCCCTCGTCGCCGTAGGTGAACGAGAAGTACCCGGTGACGTGGGCGAACAAGGGGCCGAGCGGGTACTGGCGCTGGAGCTTGAAGGCGTCGCCCGAGGGGACCGACTGGGCCACCACCGTGCCGTCGGCGAGCTGGATGATGCCCCGGGGCTGCACGAAGTCGCGTACGACGGCCCGGCTGTTGGCCGGGTGGGTGTTCAGGTGGTGGGCGTCGAGGACCTGGAGGTAGTTGAGCTGCACGAAGAGGGCCGAGAACAGGACGATCAGGACGATGCCGAGCTTGCGGATCTGGCCGTTCACGCCCCGGCCCGTTCGTGGTGGTCGTCGGAGATGCGCAGGAGCAGGGCCAGCAGGATGTAGTTCGAGACCAGCGAGGAGCCCCCGTAGGACACGAACGGGAGGGTGATGCCCGTCAGGGGGACCAGCCGGGTCACCCCGCCCAGGATGATGAAGGTCTGCAGGCCGATGATGGCGGTGAGGCCGGTGGCCAGCAGCTTCTCGAACGGCGACTCGACCCGCATGGCGATCCTCAGGCCGGCGCCCACCATGAGCAGGAACGCCACCAGGACGGCCACCGTTCCCAGCAGGCCCAGCTCCTCGCCGATGGCGGCGAAGATGAAGTCGGTCGAGACGGCGGGGATGCGCTGGGGGCTGCCCTGGCCGATGTTGGTGCCGGTCAGGCCGCCGGCGGCGAAGGCGAAGAGGGCCTGCACGGTCTGGTAGCCGGCGCCGGTGGCCACCGACCAGGGGTCGGCCAGGATGCTGATGCGGGTCTTGACGTGGTCGAACACCGACCAGGCGATGTAGGCGCCGCCGGCGAACATGACCCCGCCGATGCCCAGGTAGGCGCCCCGGGCCGTCGCCACCCACAGCAGGGTGATGAACAGGGCGAAGAACAGGAGCGACGACCCCAGGTCGCGCTCCCAGAACATGACCACCAAGGAGAACGCCCACGCCAGCACGATGGGCCCGAAGTGGCGCACGTTGGGCACCCACACGCCGGCCACCTTGCGGGTGCCCATGGCCAGCAGGGGCTGCTTCTCGACCAGGTAGGACGCGAAGAAAATGCAGAGGGCGATCTTGGCCAGCTCTCCCGGCTGGAAGGTGAGCGCCCCGAGGCGCACCCACAGGCGGGCGCCGTTGATGTTCCGCCCGATGCCCGGCAGCAGCGGCATGAGGAGGAGCGCGCAGCCGGCGAGGGCGAAGGTGTAGCGGAGCCGCTCGATGTCGCGGGCCCGCCTCACGACGAGCAGGGTGGCCACGAAGGCGCCCACCCCCAGGGCCGTCCACATGGCCTGGAGGCCGGCCAGGTCGGAGTCGAGCCGGGCGATGAAGACGTACCCCACCCCGTTCAGGAGCCCGGCCAGGGGGAGCAGGATGCCGTCGGCGCTGGGCGCCAGCCGGCGGGTGGCCACGTGGGCGACGGCCAGCAGGCCGAGGATGATGAGCAGGAACGGGACCAGGTTGGCCGGCAGTGACGCGCTGCGGCCGAGGCCGGCCAGGGTGTAGGCGCCGGCGGTCAGCACGCCCGCCATGAGCAGGAGCCCGAGCTCGGTGTTGCGGCGCTGTGCCCCTAGGAGGGTGTTCACCCGGTGGGGCTCACGGCCGCACGGAGGTCGTCGTGGTGGGGGGTGGGGTCGTCGACGATGTGGTGGGCAGCGTGGTCGGTGGGGCCCGCCGGGCCTCCACCTCCTGGCGCAGGTTGTTCACGTAGCGGTCGGCGGCGGCCTTGGTGGCCACCTCGTGGCCGGTCTCCAGCTCGACGCGCTGGGCGGGCAGGAGCTCGGCGCCGGTGGGCTGCAGCTTGCGCTCGACCAGGGTCGGGTCGAACCACAGCAGCCCGCCCGGCCGCCCCCGGAAGATGGCGACCTGCTCGTTGTCGATGCCGACGAAGTAGGCGCCCCGGGCGTACCAGCCCACGGCCCACACGGCCAGGCCCAGCACGGCCACGACGGCGATGACGAACGCGAAGACCCGCCACGTCAGCCGCCGGCTCCGCAGCCGGGGGGCGGGCGGGGGTGGTGCCGGCGCCGTCGGCGGCGGCGCGGCCGCCGGCCGCATGCCCGTCAGGTCGACCTCGGGCGCCAGTGTGGTCACGGTGGGAGCCGCCGGGCGCCCGGGTGCCGCCGAGCCGGCGAGGGCGGCCGACGCCTGCCTCGACCGGCCGTCGTCGTCGACCACGTCGACCACGACCACGGTGATGTTGTCGCTGCCGCCGGCGGCCCGGGCCTGGCGGACCAGGTCGTGGGCCGCCTCCTGGGGGTCGGCCAGGTGGCGGAGGGTGGACGCGATGCGCTCGTCGGACAGCTCGTTGGTGAGCCCGTCGCTGCAGAGCAGGATGCGATCGCCCTGGTAGGGGGTGATCTCCCAGGAGTCGACCTTGATCTGCGGCTCCATGCCGAGCGCCCGGGTGATGATCGACCGCTGGGGGTGGACCTGGGCCTCGGCGTGGGTGAGCTTGCCGTCGCGGACGAGCTCCTCCACCAGGCTGTGGTCCTCGGTGAGCTGCATGAGCTCACCCTTCTGGAGCAGGTAGGCCCGGGAATCGCCGACGTTGATGAGGGCCAGCTGCTCCTCCCCGTCGACCTGCACGAGGGCCAACGCGGTGAGGGTGGTGCCCATGCCCCGCTTCTCTCGGCTGGCCTGGGCCAGGTGCCAGACGGCGGCGTTGGCCGCCTCGGCGGCCGAGACGAGCCCGTCGGTGGTGTGCTCACCGTCGGTGAAGGCTCGCAACAGGGTCTCCACCGATGTCTGACTGGCCACCTCTCCGGCCTGGTGGCCGCCGACGCCGTCGGCGACCGCGAACAGGCCCTCGTCGGCCAGGAACCGGTCCTCGTTCATCTGGCGGACGCGGCCGACGTCGGTGGCGGCACCCGCGAGGAGCTGGGTCATCGGGCGTCCGCCCGATGGGTGCTCATAGACCGGCCTCCCGGGCCGGTCACCCTTGCAGCTCCATCACCGTCTTGCCGATCTGCAGCCGGTCGCCCCTGCGGATGGCGATGGGCGCAGTCACCTTCTTCCGGTTGAGGTAGGTGCCATTGGTGGACCCCAAGTCCTCCACGTAGAGCTGGCCCTCCCGGCGGAAGACGCGGGCGTGGAGCTGGGAGACGTAGGTGTCGTCCAGGGTGATCTGGCACCCGCCGGCCCGGCCGACGGTGAGCTCCTCGCCCAGCTCGTAGACCTGGCCCTTGGTCTCCGCCGGCTCGATCACCCGGAGGCGGCTGCCCGCCTTGGCGCCGGCGCCGCCCACCCGGCCGGCGCCACCCCAGTTCCGTGCCGACCGGGCCGTAGGGGCCGGCGCCGGCGCCACGATCCGGGCCGGGCTCATCTCGGCCCACACGGCCCGGAGCACCCGGACGAAGAACAGGTACAGCAAGGCCAGGAAGCAGAACTTGAGGATGGTGAGGAGGGAGTCGGGCACTGCCGCTACGACGCTTCGAACCGGATCTTCGTGGCCCCCACCGTGATCTCGTCCCCGTTGTTGAGGAGCCGTTCCTTGACCTGGGCGCCGTTGACCCGGGTGCCGTTGGTCGACCCGACGTCGACGACCACGAAGCCGGTCCCCTGCCGGCGGACCTCGGCATGCCTGCGGCTCACGTTCGGGTCGGAGAGGGCAACGTCGCACTCCGGCATGCGCCCGATGACGAGCGGCTGCTCCCCGATCTCGATGCGCCGCCCGTCCTCCAGGAAGATGGACCCCACGGCGGCGCCGCCGGGCGCTTCCTGGAAGGCGCTGGCCACGAGGAACTGGCCCTGGGAGAGCGAACTGTCGATGTGCAGCTCCACGTGCACCGGCCCCACGAACCCGTACCCTTCGGCCCGGGCGTGGTCCCGGGCGGCCTCGGCCAGCTCCCGGGTGAGCACCTCGGCGAACGTCTCGAACTGCTCAGAGTCCGCCTGGCTGAGCTCGACGGTGAAGTGGTTGGGCGCCAGCGGGCCGTTGACGCCCAACGTGCGGTGCAGGTCCATGTCCCGTGTCAGCCGGCGGCCGACCTCCACCGGCTTCAGCCCGCTGCGGAAGGTCTTGGCGAACACACCCTCGACCAGCCGCTCCAGGCGTTGCTCGAAACCCTGCAGTCCCATCTCCGAGGAGCTTACCCAGGCACTGCCAAACCTGAGCCTACGCGTCAGCTACCGTGTCACCGTCGCTCGGGCGAGTGGCGGAATAGGCAGACGCGCAGGATTCAGGTTCCTGTGTCCGAAAGGACGTGGGGGTTCAAGTCCCCCCTCGCCCACAAGGTAAAAGAGTAGGTCAGCGGGTGTGCGGCGGCCTTCTGGGCGGGTTTGGCGAGGGCCGTCGGAGGCCGATCAAGGCCCAGAGGACACGAAAAGGACACGCGCTGGAGAGCTGCGTCGTCTCGAAGCGCGCCAAAGCGGGGTACACGGATGGCCTGATCGACGGCTTCAGCAGTGAAACGAGACACCCGCGATCCGTGTACGGTCCTCCGTGCGCGGCCATCCGAACGCAACTGGTGGCGGCGACAGGCGTCATTGGCGGTCGATCACTGTTGTGCCCAGGCGAGACGGGGTTCCGAGAGCCGAACGTCGCACCGAACGGTGGGTCGGACGAGCTTGGGAGGCTCCGGCCGGACTATGTCAAGCCCGGCGTCGGATGACGATGGGTGCCACGGCAGCCTCCGTCGGTTGCCCACGGGTGCCGGTCCCTCGGTCGTCGGCGCCCCGCTTCACCACACGTGCGGCCGTTCTCCAACCGTCATCAAGGGCATCATTGGGCGACGATGGATCGGAGCGAGCTCACCGAGATGCACTACATCACGGCGATCAGCAACCTCCCGTCGATGCTCCAGTTTGGCCTGCTCTCACACGAGCGTGCCTCGAAGGTTCCGCACGTGTCCGTTGCGATGGCGGCGATCCAGGGCCGTCGGGCCCCGAAGAAGGTCCCGGGTGGGCGGCCGCTGCATGAGTACGTCAACCTCTACATCAACGGCAGGAACGTGATGCTGTCGAAAGTGCTCCACGGAAGCTCGATAGATGAGGTCTGCCTGCTCCGCGTGAGTTCCGACGTCATCGATCTCCCACAGGTTGTCATCGCCGATCAGAACGCCGCCAGCGACTACGTTCGGTTCGCACATGCTTCGGTTGGGCTCGCCCTCGTCCACCGCGACACGGTCTTCGCTCAGTACTGGACACATCCAGGTGACCAGATCACCGAGTGGCGTCACAGGTCCGCCATGTGCGCTGAGGTGCTCGTGCCCGACGCCGTGGCCCCGCACTACATCGTCGGAGCCTTCGTGGGCACGAGCAAGGCGGCACGGGACGTGAAGGCCGTGGCTTCGGGATTGGCCGTCACAATTGACAAGTACATGTTCTTCCAGTGAGAGGAGGTGAGTAGACCGATGATCACGGTCGTCAAGGGCGACCTCTTCAGGTCCAAGGCGCAGACTCTGGTCAACACCGTCAACTGCGTCGGCGTGATGGGCAAGGGGATCGCCCTTGGGTTCAAGAAGCGATTCCCCGACATGTTCGCCGATTACGTCCAGCGTTGCGACGCGGGCGCCGTGAAGCTCGGTGAGCCTTACATCTACCGCTCGCTGCTCCCTCCGTGGGTTCTGAACTTTCCGACCAAGGACCACTGGCGGTCAGTGGCGCGGCTGTCGGACATCACGAGCGGGTTGGACCACGTAGCGGCGCACTACAAGGACTGGGGCATCGAATCGCTAGCCGTACCACCGCTCGGCTGCGGTGAAGGCCAGCTCGATTGGCGTGTTGTCGGCCCGACGCTCTATCGCCGACTCGCCGAGCTGGACGTCGATGTCGAGCTCTACGCCCCGCATGATGCGCCGGAGGCTGAGATGGACCCGATGTTCTTGAGCACGGGTGGCCAGTTGCCCGCCGGTGACGCACCGGTGCGCCTTCCGGTTGGTGTCCTGGCGCTCGCTACGATTCTCCGGCTTGTCGAACGCGAGCCGTATCACTGGCCAGTGGGGCGCACGACCTTCCAGAAGCTCGCCTACTTCGCTAGTCAGGCTGGCATCCCGACAGGTTTGGAGTACCAGCGGGGCAGCTACGGGCCGTTTGCCGAAGACTTGAAGCGCCTCGAAACGAAGCTGGTGAACAACGGCTTGATTGCCGAGTCCCGTCTGGGGCGCATGTTCGAGGTCCGAACAGGTCCGACGTACCGAGACGCGGTCGAGCGCTACAGGACCGAGCTTGAGGAGTGGCGTCCTGCGATCGAGCGGGTCGCTGACCTATTCCTTCGGACCGACACTCGCCGGGCCGAGGTTTTGGCTTCAGCGCACCTCGCCGCCACGGAACTCTCGGAGCGCAGCCGCCACAAGGGCACACTGCGACCGACTGAGCGCGACGTGGTCGAGGAGGTGCTCCGTTGGAAGCTCAGGCGCCGGCCGCCACTGGAGGCCGACGAGGTTGCTTCAGCCGTCCGGGGTCTCGGACTTCTGAGCTGGATCGACGTCGACCCCAGCGAGGATCTCTTGCCGGATGCTGATCTGGAGTTGGTCGGGTAGCGGCACAGTCCCCACAACCCCACGCAGGGACCACAAAACACCCGCGTCTGTTCCCGCGTCGCCAGCAGCGAGAGGTGAAGGGCTCGAACTCGACGTGGTCGAGCGTGGCATCGGCACATCGAGCGCCACCAACGACGTGGTCAACTTGACGATGTAGCCCGTACTAACGATCCGGTAGTCGCTGCGTCGGGGATACCCGGGTGGGCGCTCGGCGATGGCCTCTGGGTCCCAAGAGCTTCGACGCGGATCCCGGCCATGGTGACGACCCTGGCGAGTCGAAACGCACCAGGTCAGGCCTGCACCCCTGCCCGTCCGCCGAGCAGTAGCGACCGGAAGGAAAGACACAAGGGCATCTCCGATGCTGCATGACGCCGGAATCGGTGCTGCAGCTTCGAAAGACTGTCACTCTCGCGGTGCGCCAGCACCCGTACCTATGAGAGGAGGACGAGGAGGAGTCCCGATTCTCAGGGTGCACACGCTCGACAGCTCGCCGAAGGCCATCCGCTACTTCGACGACGTGGCCCGCCGTGACGGTGGCGTCGAGGACTACTTCAGCGGCCGCGGCGAGCGGCCCGGACGGTGGATGGGCGCCGGCCTGGAGCACGTCGGCCTCCGCCCCGGCGCCGAGGTCGACGTCGACGCCGTCCACCGGGTCATCTTCGCTGGCGAGCACCCGGTCAGCGGCGAGCCACTGGGCCAGCGGATGCGTAAGGACGGCATCGCCGGCTTCGGCATGACCTTCTCGGCGCCGAAATCGGTGAGCCTCCTGTGGGCGCTGGCGTCGCCAGAGGTGGCCGGCGACATCGAGGCCGCCGAGGCCGCTGCCGTCCAGGCCGGCCTGACCTACGTCGAGCGCCACGCCAGCTACGCCCGGCGTGGACGCAACGGCATCGAGCAGGTCGACGGCGGCGGCTTCATCGCCAGCGCCTACTTCCACCGCACGAGCCGGGAATGCGACCCCCAGCTGCACACCCACGTGCTCGTCGCCAACCGGACGCTCTGCGAGGACGGGCGGTGGCGGACCCTCGACAGCCGCCGGCTCATGTGGCGTACCGAGACGCTGAAGGCGGCCGGCGCCGTCTACCAGCTCGCCCTCCGGGCCGAGCTGTCCCGCTCGCTCGGCGTGGCCTGGGAGCCGGTCAACGAGCACGGCCAGGCCGACATCGCCGGCGTCCCCCGGTCGCTGATCGAGGACTTCTCCAAGCGCTCGGCGCAGGTGCGGACGGCCGCGGCCGAGATGGTCGTCGAACGGGCCGGCGACGATCCCGCCCGCCTCGGCCGTGCTCCGTCGCAATGGGAGCTGCAGAAGGCGGCCTACGACACCCGCCGGCACAAGGTCGGCGTCGATTCCGATCGCATCCACGACCTGTGGAGGGCAGAGGCGGCCGGCCTTGGTTGGGACGCCACGCGGCTGGAGCGGGCGACGCTCCACAGGACGCGGCAACAGAAGCGGGCCGAACTCGCCGAGCCCGAGCTCACCCGACGCGTCCTCGTCGACCTGACGCTGCGCGAGGCGGCGTTCCGGGCCGGCCACGCCGCCCTCGCCGTGGCCCGCCACGTCGAGGTCGACTCGGCGGCGCAGGCAGTCGAGGTCGTCGATGCGAAGACCGCCGCCGTGCTCGCCAGTTCGCAGGTCGTCCAGCTGGCCGGTCCCGAGCGCAGCCGGGCCGGGTTCCCGAAGCGGGCTTCCGACGGACGGAGCACCGTCACCCGCGCCGGCGACCGGTCCTACAGCGTCGATGCCGTGCTCGCCCAGGAGATCCGGGTCCTCGAACGGGCCGAGGCCGGCCGCACCGCGGGCGTCGCCGTCGTGCCGGCCGACGCCCTGGTTCGGGCCATCGCCGCCCATGACGAGGCGTTCTCCCATCGTCGCCTCAGCGACGACCAGCGCCGGGCGGTGGCGACGTTCACCGCCGACGGCCAGCGACTGAGCATCCTGATCGGCCCCGCCGGCACCGGGAAGTCGGTGACCCTCGGCGTGGCCCGGGCCGCGTGGGAGGCGGCGGGCTACTGGGTGCGGGGCTACGCCCCGTTCGGCGCCGCCGCGGCATCTCTCCAGCAGTCGGCTCACATGGAGAGCGAGGTCGTGGCCAAGTTGCTGTTCGAGCAGCGTCGCCTGGACCAGCTGTCGCCGCAGGACCGCGACCGCTGGGCGCTGACCGGTAGGGACGTGGTCGTGGTCGACGAGGCCGCCACCCTGGGCACGGCCGACCTGGACCAGCTGTTGGCGGCCGTGGAGGCGGCGGGAGCGAAGCTGGTCCTCGCCGGCGACCACCGCCAGCTGGCGCCGGTCGTGCGCGGTGGCCTGTTCTCCGAGCTGCACGGGCGCCTCGGCGGGGCCGAGCTGACCGAGGCGCACCGCTTCGAGCAGGAATGGGAACGGGACGCGGCGATGGCCATCCGTCGCCAGGACGTCCGGGGCCTCAACGGCTACGAAGCGCACGACCGCATCCGCCACGGCGGTCGGCAGGCGATGCTCGAAGCGGTCTACGAGCATTGGGCCGACGGGTACCTGAACGGGCACGACTCCTTGATGGTGGCCCGCACGAACGAGGTGGTCGACGAGCTCAACCAGCGGGCCCAGCGGCTGCTCGTCGAGCTGGGGCGGGTCGAGGTCGGCGGTGTCGCCATCGCCGGCGGGGCGGTGGCCGGCGTCGGCGACGTCATCGTCACCCGTCATCCCGACCGGCGGATCCGGGTGTCGGGGGCATCGGGGCACGTCCGCAACGGCGCCCGCTGGCGGGTGGTGGGCATCGGCCCCGGCGACCTCCTGGTGGAGGAGCTCGGCCCCTCACCCAACGGGCGCCCGAGCCGAGCGCGCATCCCCATCCGGTACGCCGCCAACCACGTGCAGCTCGGCTACGCCGCCACCGGCCATTCGAGCCAGGGTCGGACGGTGGACCGGGTCGGCGTGGTGGTCGAGGGCGGCGAGGACGCCAACTGGCTTTATTCCGCCGTCACCCGCGGCCGTGAGGGGACGATGCTGTTCGTCGCCACCGCGGCGACGGAACTGGCGGCCGAGTACGGCAAGGAGCCGCCGTCGGCGCGCCAGGTCCTGGAGGCGGTCGTGTTGCGCGACGGCGAGCCGCAGACCGCCGTCGCCGAGCTCGAGGCCGGGTTGGCTCGCAGCGAGGCGGTGCAGCATCTTGAGGTCCTCGCCACCGCCGAGCGACCGACCGGCTCCCTCGCCCGCGAACGACAGGCGCTCAAGCACGAGCTGTTGCGGGCGCCCTCCGAGCGGGACATCAGGGTGGCGGCCGTAGCGGTGGCCCAAGCGACGAAGTCCGTGGCCGGCGCCGGAGACCGGCTCGAACTGGCCCGGCGACGGCTCCATGAGGTCGAGTCCCGTCGTCTCTGGCGCCGGTCCGGTGAGGAGCTGCGCGTCACCCGGCGGTCCGTGACCGATGCCATGAAGGATGTGGCATCGGCGGAGCGCGTCCTCGCCGACGGGCGGGAGAAGTTGGTGACGATGAAGCTCGACGCCGTCGCCGGCACGGTTGTGCGGGACCGGCTTGAACTGATCGACGGCGCCCTCGACCTGCAGGTCGAGCGCGCCGTCGTTCGGTCGCCCGGGTATCTCGTCGCCGCGCTTGGGCGTCGACCCTTCGACGGAACCGTCGCCCGCCGTATTTGGGACAAGGACGCCACCCGGCTTGAGACCTATCGCCATTTCGATCTCGGCGTAGGGCCGGACGACGGCGCACTGGCCGCCTCGGGAATGGGTGCGGCGATCGGCATCCGGCCGCGTGACGTCGTTGGCCGGATGTCCTGGGACTACGCCGTCCAGGGGCCAACCCCGGCACGGGGTCGTGTGCTCGAACGGGAACCGCTCGGGATCGACCTCTGACCGTCGCCACGGACCGTGACCTGCGCGATCGGCAACGTCCGCTGCATGTTGCATGGCCGCGACGCGCGGTCATGCAACACCCGCAGCATGCTGCACGCAAAGAATCTTGAGATGCAGCGCCCTTGGCAACAACCGTGGCAACAACGGGGCGCACACTCCGGCAATGCCTACCTTGCCCCGGCTGTTCCGCCTGCTGGAGGACGACTGGTCTCTTGTCGGAGGAAGCGCCGATGCGTCCGCCGCCGCGGCCCGCTGGACGGCGAGCCATCCCGTCCTGAGGGGCTTCGATAGTCCTGCGGCGGTGGTCGACAGCTGCCACCGTCGTGAGGGGACGACGCCGACCCTGGTGGCCGCCGTGCTGGCCGAGGCCGGCCGCGATCCGTGGGCGGCGAGGACCGTCCTACACATCGTCCTGCCCGGGATCGGCGCGGTGGCTCGCCGGGCGTCGTGCTACGTCGGAGGGCAGCGCCCGGTGTGGCAGAGCAGCGACGAACTCCACCAGGACGTCGTCCTCATCGCCCTCGATCGGATCCACGCCCTCGCCGGAACGGCGCCCGCCTTTCCTTGTCGTGCCATCGTCGATGGGACCTGGCAGCGGGTACGGCACCACGCCGCCTCGGTTCGTCAGGCGCTGACGACTCGGGCTGACATCGAGGCCGGCGATGACGCCGTCGCCCCGGCCGAGCGCAGCGGGTTGGAGGAGCTCGGCCTGGTGGTCATCGAGGCCGTCAACGCCGGGGCCCTCGGGACCCTCGACGCCGGGCTTGTGTACTCGTGCCACGTCGGCGGCTACGGCGTCGCCGAGCTGGCGCCGGCCACCGGACGCACGGCGCGCTCGCTGTGGCGTCGCCGGCGACGAGCCGAGCAGCTCCTGGTGGCGAGGGGGCGGGCCGATGACTGAACGCGAGGTTCCGCTGACCTTGTCGGAGGCGGCGGCCTACCTGAACGTCACGGAGCGGTACGTGCGCCGGCTCGTCGCCGAGAGGCGAGTCGCGTTCCACAAGGTCGGGCGCCTGCTGCGGTTTCGCGCCTCGGACCTCGACGACCTGTTCGAGGCCGGCCGAGTCGAGGTGCCGCCGGACCATCCGTTGCTGCAGCGGCGCCGAGCATGAAAGCATATGAAGCGGACTCGTTAACAATCGAAAGGGGCAGGCAGCGGTGGGATCGATCGTGGCGCTCCAAGGTGGCCAGTACAAGGCGAGGTACCGGGATCATCTCGGCCGATCGCGGAGCAAGACGTTCCGGTTGAAGAAGGACGCCACCGACTTCCTCAAGACTGTCGGCTCCGACATCGTCCGCGGCGCCTACGTCGACCCCCGCCTCGGCCGCATCACCTTCGCCGAGTGGTCGCAGCACTGGCTGGACACGAAGGTGAACCTCCGGCCTGGGTCCCTCGCCCGCTACCGGCGGGTCCTCAGGTTGTCGCTCGTGCCGGCGTTCGGCTCGATGCGCCTCGCAAGCATCGGCCCGCTCGACGTTCGGAAGTGGCTCGCCGAACTGGCGAGCGCCCAACCGTCTTCGGAGGTCCGCCGGAGCTACGTGATGCTTCGGATGGTGATGAAGGCCGCCGTCGAGAACGAGCTGATCGTCAAGACGCCGTGCGTGGCCGAGCTGCCGCGGGCCACGCAGGCGGAGATGCGGTTCCTCACCGTCGCCGAGGTCGACGAGGCGGCGGAGGCGATCAACCCACACTCGAAGGTGCTCGTGTACGTGCTGGCCTACTGCGGGCTGCGCTGGGGCGAGGCCGTCGGGTTGAAGCGCAAGTACGTCGACACCAGCCGGCGGACGATCCGCGTCGAGGAGCAGCTGACCGAGGTCGACCACCAATTCTACTTCGCCCAGCCCCTCAAGACCGCCGCTGCCCGGCGCACAGTGCGGATGCCGGCGTTCGTGGCCACGCTGCTGGAGGAGCACTTCGCCTACGTCGAGGCCCTCCGCCGGGACCTCGGGCTTCCGCCGCTCGGCAGGGACGACCTCATTTTCACGAACACGAAGTGCCGCCCGTGGCATCGGGCCAGCTTCCGCCTGAACCACTGGGTACGGGCGACGAAGGCGTCGGGCCTGGCCGGACTCCGGGTCCACGACCTCCGCCACACCGCAGTCGCGTTCGCCATCAACCTGAGCAACGCTCACCCCAAGGCCGTCCAGATCCGATTCGGCCACTCCTCGATCCAGCAGACCTACGACCGCTACGGTCACCTCTTCCCGCAGATGGATGAGGCCATCGCCGACGACCTCGACCAGGCATATCGGGCTCGTCGGAATGACGCGCCCAGCGGACAGCCGCGCATCCCGACACTCGCCTCGTCGCGCTGACTGGAGCCGCGGCCACGCACCCAGGCGATGCGCTGCGGCGCGTCTGCCCTCCCGAGCGCATAATGGCCTGCGCCGCGCTGCTTCTGCGCGCTTGGGTGCGGATGCAGCACTCGATATCCGGCAGTTACGCGTGGGGTCTTCAGCCTTGGCAGCGACGGCGTTAACATGCGCTGATCGTTAGCGGCGACTACAGGATTACGGACAGGATCCTCGAATCAATCCGCAAAGCGCGCCTTATTGTTGCCGACTTGACACACGAACGCCCGAACGTCTACTTCGAACTAGGCTATGCGCGAGGTCTCGAGGAAAACGGTGATCACAATCGTCCGAAAGGACGCCGATATCCACTTCGACGTGCAGGACTGGACCTATCTAAAATACATCGACTCCCGACCGCTAGAACGTGACCTCGCACAGCGTCTCCAGTTCGAACTCTCGCCAAAGTAGATCTGCATTGGCGCGGTCCCCACCGTTGGGACCGCCTGCTCAACGGCCCTGCATTCCCATTGTCGCCGTAGACCGGACCCGCCGTGCACTGGTCCACCCGGGCCCGGCGTGGGCACCTGCCTCGGGACCCCATAAGCGCGCCCGAAACCTCCTCGCCTGGCTATCCCTGATCGCCGGCAATGCAGGAGGGGAACGACGACGCCGTCTCGGTGCCGGGCAAGAACACCGTCAGCGCATTGTGCCGAGTCCGCTGCCCTGAGCTCGCGGCATCCAGGTGCAACTCCGGCACCGCCGACGAGTCGCGCGACCGTGGCCCGATGACGTACGCCGATGGCCTCGACGGGGTGCTCGCCGTGCGCGTGGCCTACTACCGCGCCCGCGCGGCGAAGTGCGACGTGGGCGCCTTGATTTGATGCTCGCGGGTAAAGTATGGCAGCGGCAACGCTCGATGCGTTCCGGCCCGTCGGTGACGTCCTCGAGTTCGCTTGCGCCAACGGAGTCTGGACGGTGCAGCTGCTAAGCGACGCTGACGCCGTTACCACGGTCAACTTCTCGCCCGAGATGCTCGAGCTCGCCGGGCTACGCGTTGGCAACGACCCCCGAATACGGTCGGTCTTGGCCGATCTCTTCTCTTGGCGGCTAGACCGACAGTACCGACGTCGTCTTCTTCGGATTCTGGATCTCGCACGTTCCGATGGAGCGCTTCGAGTGCTTCCGGCACATATCGAGGTGTCAGCTTGGAAAGCCCTTAGCGCGAAACGAAGCGAAGTCAGCATAGAAGACCTCAGGGGTCATGCCATAGACAGCCTGCAGGGCGTCACCCCAACTCATTCGTTCAAACAGGCTCCAAAGTGTACGAATGGCTGAGTCCCCCCGATACGAGATAAGACGCTCGATCGCAAACTGCGCGAGCCCGTAGTTCATGGGATGAGTCGCATCAAGTAGCTCATACTCCGGGAGTGGTTTTGCGTCAGTTAGGGTCGCCTCCCTCAGAGCATATGTGCGAGCTTCGCGGTCTGATACAATGCCAGCCTCAATCACGGCGTGGAAGCCAGCGTACTCAGCTAAACCTTCCCTCAGCCATCCAGGAAGCTGAGCCCCCAAACCTCGCGGAAACTCGGCCTGCCAATGGTGCGTGTACTCGTGCGCCGCGGTCTTCGCCAAATGCCATCGGGGGTGGGCGGCCTCCGGCGTCGATCCGTAGCCAGTATCAACAGTGAAGAGTAGAATTAGTTTTGAGCCAGATATGTATTCACCTTGACTTGCTCTTGACCGATCAACCCGAAAGTCGATACACAATCCTCGTCCGACCCCGCCGAGATACTTGTCGAGGTACACCAAGCCGGCTTTCACCCCTTGTACCGCCAACTGCCGGTCGGCCGCGATTACGTTCTCGCCAAACAGGTAGGTTGTACCATCGTGCGTTTCAATGACGTGCGGCCCGGGCGCACCAAAACGGCTCGGTGGCGCGGCGCAGAGCGGGATCGTGGTGGTGGTTGTCGACAACGATGACGTCGTCGTCGGTAAGACAGTTGTCGACGTTGTGGTCGCGGTTATCTGCGTCGCAGTAGTACTGGCCTGGAGCGCCGTCTGCCCTTCGTTCAGGCGCCCATCTCCGCCACAGGCATTTGTGAAAACGACCAACACCGTGAACAAACATCCAAGAGTCCCGATTGGGGGGCGGCTAGGAGGCCTCCCATGGTTTGGTCGCTGCTTTCCCAGCTTAGGCTTCATGGCAATCCTGGTCCGCGGAGGAGTTGTGCGGTATCGGCAAGAGCATCCTACTGCTGGCGCGAGAAGGGCCGCCTGGGACACGGGGCAAGCAGCGCACTTGAGGTGACGAAGGGGATCACGGCCACAGTGACCCTGCACGTCCGCGCTTGACCTCCAAAGGGAGCTAGTCGATCGGGTGCCTCGCTCCAGAGGGCAGGGTCTTCTTCGCCCACGATCTGTATCGGACGGAGGACGAGCTCATCGACGGCTCGGGGACGGCGATGATCGAGCGCCGGCTCGACGACGGCACTGCTTTCGTGGTCAAGGTCCCGCACTCGGTTGCCGGCCTCCACCACAGGTTGGCGCGCATGGGAGGCCGAGGTTCACGAGACGGCCGGCCCGTTCTACTAGGGGACGGCTACGCGCTCCTAGCCGGGGGCGGTCAGCGTTGGCTGGCGCGCCTTCGGGTTTGCGCCCAGGCTGGACGCAGTCGCCGGCAACACATCCAGGAGCGCCCATGACCCCGACCGCATTGGTGGACTGGCCGCGCCCGTATCGCCGCTTTGGGACCGGTCGAATCGACACACGAGCGCTGGCGATGGGACGGTTTCTGCCGGCAGTGACCGGTCCAGACGCTTTCCTCAGTGCGTCGCCGTACATCTGCCACGGGATCCGAAGCTAATCGACCGATCGACTCGTGCTGGCGTCTGGTGTCAAATGTGGGTGTCGTGTATTGATATCGAATCACAGATTCATGGGTTCTCTATCACCAGAGGTCCCGTCTTGACAATACGCGTGTAACAAGCCAACATTAGATAATCCCAATCTAAGGAGCCTATGTGGCTGAACGAGTAACGATAGAGCTCGTAGACGACCTTGACGGCTCAGTCGCCGATGAGACCGTCCACTTCACCTGGGAGGGCAAGGCCCTCGTTATTGACCTGAGCAGGAAGAACGTCGACAAGCTTCGCAAGGTCATCGAGCCCTTCGTGGCCGCGGCCAGGTCGGATGGGACATTACAAGCTCCAGCTGCCCGCCGCAGGCCCTCAAGCGGCTCAGCCTCAGGTAAGCGACAGCACCACTCGGGGGCCGCAACCAGCGTCATCAGGGCCTGGGCGAGGGAGAACAGCATCGAGGTTCCCGACCGCGGCCGATTGAAGCCAGATGTGCTCCAAGCGTGGGAGGCCGCAGGTAAGCCCGGCGCGTAACGAAGGATCCCATGCGCGAACGTGAACGAGATTCCCACGTATCGCTCGACTGAGCCCGCAACGGTCGGCCCCGCCGTTTCCGGGCGGGCGAGTGTCTCTTTGCCCGCTCTACAACCGGCAATTACTCGTGGGCTTTTCAACGACGGCGCCGGCGGCGTTATGGACGCGTTCCGCTTTGGGCGCTGGCCGCCGTCCACGCGTGGCCGGACCGCGTTCGACCCTACCCGCGGCCAGCGATGTGGGGCGCTAATAGACGTGCAACGTGGCTGTCGTTTGGGGGCGGTCCCCGCCGCAGCGGAGACCAGGGTTCGTGCCCGCGAAAACCTGGGCCTGAGCGCCAGCGGCGGCGCTCCATCGGGACAGGCGCTCTCAGTCGGCCCGTCACGAGAGTCCGTGCAGGAGATCTAGTTGCTCGATGTCCGTCACGGGGACCTGCGATCGGGCCGATTGGGTCAGCGGCAAGGTCCAGTCGGCGGATCGCAAACGGGGGATTAGTCGCAACGCCCCCACCATCCACCACCCGAACCGCGGTGTGTGATCCAGTAGGAACCAGTGATGACGGCGATCTCGATCCTTGCTCACTTGCACTGGCGAGATGTCCATTTCGGTGATGTTCCGACATGGGGAGCCGCTATCGGCACTGTCGGAGCGTTTATCTACACGGCGCTTCTCTTCAGGCGTGACCGGGATGATCGGATCAGCGGCAACGCACGGCACGTGGCCGCCTGGATCGGTACCAAGGAGATCGAACCGGATCAATCTGGGATGGCATCAGTCGGAGAGGGTTTGATGATGGCCGGTACTTACCGTGCAATCTTTTTGCGCAATGGTGGTGATGAACCCGTGTACGACGTTCAGATACATTTACTCGGACGAGAGGGAGATCGCATTCCAACACCGAGGATCTCCATTGATGTTCTTCCTCCTCAGGATTCGAGATACTGGATTCGCACGGAGGACGATGAGGCTGTCAGAACGTTGGAGTTCCGCGACCCCGCAGGTCAATGGTGGGAGCGTGACGGTCACGGAGTCCTGAACCGGAGCAAGCACCCTCCCAACCGGGCGTAGGCGGGGTTACGCCTGCGACCTGCGGTAGCCATACGTACGTTCCCCTTCGTCGGCGGCCGGCGCCCATAACGTTCACGTGCCGCTGACACACGCACGACCCGCTCGACAGGTGGCGTTGAAGGCGGTTGCAGCCATCTGACCGGAGTGCGTAACGCTCCGGGGTCGTCGTTTCCGGAAGCCCCGTTCCTCTGGTTCGCGCTCGACAGCCGGCAATTCCGGCGTGGGTCTTCAGCGACGGCGCCGGCGACGTTATGGGCGCCCCCTGCACGGAGCCAGGTCCGGGCGGAGAGCGTGGCCGCGCCGCGTAGACCGTGACCCACGGCCGGCGTTCTGTGATGCCTCGCGCCGCTGAACAGTCGCGCACGTTCTGGGACACGGCAGGGGTTCTGTTCCAACCGAGCAGATCGCCGATTAGGTGCGCCGCGAGCGGGCGAGCCTGCCCTCGTACTCGCGGGAGTTGCTGCCTCCGACCGGTACCTCGGGGACACGGCCAACGGCCCTTGCCGATGAGCATCTCGACATCAAGGCTGAATGTAGCCGTGTTGGCGCGAACGAAGGAGCTCGACGCCGGGGAGCGGCGGGTATGCCGTCGAGGACCGAGAAACAGAGACCCCCATTGAGTCCGAGCCTTCAGTCAACCTGGTCCTCGGCAGTCTCATCCTCGGCCATTTCGTCCTGCTGTTCACACCAGTGATCGCCAGCGTGACCGGGCTCAAGGCGGCAGAACACCCCACCGAGCTTGCGCCGGCCGGATGGGAAGTACAAGGCGTTGCACCAGTCGTTTGAGCTTGCCACGATTACCTCAATTCTCATTGATTGCGCACAGAGCACGTCCTCGAACGCCGCTACGGGAAACCAGCGTCACAGCTGGTGCAATGCCAGTCGTTGCGGCTCTCACACCACAGGTAGGTCTTGCCCCGCCAGTCAACGCACTGGCCGTGCGGGGTGTCTTCGAGCTCGCCGCTTGCTCCCTGCGTCGGGCTTCAGTGTCCGTTCATCATCGTGCCGAACGGCGAGCACAGCCGCCGGAGTGCCGTCCTGCCGGTTCCCGCAATGACGGCGCGGCGTGCTGTCCTGGCGCAACCGAACGCTCAGGAGTAAATGGCCGGCACGCCGACCACGTAAGGCGCACCAACTCATCAGGTACGGACGTGCGGCGGTGGGCTGCCGCCTTGCCGCTGGGCGCGCGGACGCGACCCGGTGGGCTAGTAGGCGCTGTCTTCGTCCTGGTCATCTTCATCAGCGAAGAACTCGGCTTCCATACCGTCGATGGCAGCGGCCACCGTCGACATGTCGCTTGAACTGAGCGACAGATACTTCTCGGTGTACTCCAGCTCGCTCATCGTGTCGTCCCATCTCCGGTCGATGAGCTCCTCTACCAGCTCCGGGTTGTTTCGCCGTCTACCCATCCTCGTGCACCCTCAATCGTTCCGGTCTCTGTTCCCGTGATGCGTCCCGACACGTGACGCTATCCTCATCGCGGACGCCCGCGATGTCGTACGCCGGCAGCGCGTGACTCTCGTTCGCAGGAACCATCAACCGCGCTCCATCCTCACTTGCTGTTGGCGTACTGCTTGAGCGCTCGAAGCGCGGACATCATCATCGGATTGCCCTTGTCGACGCCTTCAGCCGCCGCCTTTGCAGCCAGCGACTTGTAGACCCGCGCCGTTCCCTCGCTCTTGCCCTCCTTGATCAGGAAGGTCATGAAGCCTCGCAGCGACGCGAGTGTCTTGGCGTCCAGCTGCGACTGATGAGCACCCCTCACTCCCTCCCCAACCGCTGCGAGGACCTTGTCAAGGTTGGGGGAGAGCTTCGACATGTAATCAATGTTACTCAGGTGATAATCACTTTGCAAGGAGATTTTAAGCTACCGCCGGAAGTGGCGCAGGTCGCTCTCCGGCGAGACCGACGGGCGCCGTAGCGGTGCGGCGGGTTCGAACGCCCGCGTGCCAGCTCGCCGGGCTGGCGCGGGAGACATTCTCGAACTCGAGATGAGCTGGCGTGCCATCTCGGCGGCCGATCGCATTGGCTCGACGACGACTCATCGAGACTGGCCTTGCGTCCGACGATCCAAACGCCCAAAACACGCAACGAGTCGCACCGAACGACGGCTCGGCGTGTGCGTCGCTCGATACCACGAGTACACAGAAGCGCGGGCTGAGGGTGGGTCGACGTCATCAGGTGCCGCCCGTTCCGGCGATCGGCGGCACTCCACCGACAGCACCAGCTGCGGTCATGGGACGTATGGGCAGCGCTCATGTCCGGCGACACAACGCGATGATGGCAGGTTGCGAATGCCGGACTGGCGGGACCTTTCACTTGCCCAGGATCCGGTGCCTGTCCGGAGTAGGCCAATGAGAATCTCCCTTGCTCAATGATGGAGCTACCGCTTGCGATCCAACGGCAATCGATCGACGGATCGGGTCAAGGGACGAAGTCCAGACGTTTCGATCCTTTGATCCCGCTCGGCATCTCGCACCTGAGCCTCGTTCTCAAAAATTACTGCGATCGGTTGTCTCGGGTCGTTTGGGTCTATAATGAAGCAAACAGCGACGGCTGCATTGGCTTGATATTGCTTATCACGCAAGTACGAACGAAAGCGAGCCCTCTCCCAATCCTCGGATGAATCCGGATCGAATGTCGCCCAGACCAGTAGCGCACTATCAGGCCCACCCAGCCCGACAAGCATTGTATAGGAATGGGACTGGCCGTCTTTCTTGGTTTGTCGCGCTATCCTCCGAGGTGTACGAGCGATGCGGTCTTGAAGGGCCGCCGAACCCGCGAGAAGAGTTGCGCCAGTGGCGAGCCACCCAGCCTCTCCACGCTTCTGCAGGTGATCAACAAGCTCCTGCACAACTGGGTTCGCATTGTGAGACGGCTTGGGAGCCGGAGCCTGACGAAGACCGAGCTGATGGAAATACCAGGCATCGAGACGATCTGTGCGGCTCGTCAGCATCTCAGGATGCTGAGCCTTGAAACGCCGTAGCTCTGCCACGGACGGTCCTCCCAGGGCGGGCATTTCCGCTCGGACTTCCTCGGGGTTGCGCTCGACGAAGAGCCCGGTGGCAAAAAACTCTAAGAAGAAATCGAGTTCATCGACTGCATGATAGAGCATCGTGACCGCAGGCTCTGTACGACGCCTAAGGTAGAGTAAGAACTCGGCTGGACGGTCTACAAGGTCACGGATGATTTCAAGGTCGTGAATAGAAACCGTCCAGGGAACGTCCTCTGGCGCAAGCAGTCCAGCTTGGATGAGGCTAACTGTCGCGGCGGCAATTGCTGAAAGATCTTCGAGCGTGAGGGCGATCACGTGAACCTCGCGAATGAATGAAAGGTCTAGCCAAGCTCGGTCTCGGAGCACCAGCCCCTTATCCAGCTTGATCCGGTCTCGAAGCCGGTTCCCTTGGGCCGCTCCTTCTGTCACAAGCTTGCGCAGGTCCCCGTGAAGTCGCACCCTGTTGCCGGCGCGAGATTCAGGTCCTAGGGCACCGCTCTTCGCCTCTAAGACAATGGCAACATCGTCGAGCAACAATAGGCCATCGGCCTCAACCAACTTCGTATAGTCCGAAGGGAGGACCTCTGGTGAAGGGGCATTGTTGTTCGGTACGAAGTATTCAATTGATACGCGCACCGCTGCACCGGGAAGTAAGGACGACAAGAGTGAGAGTCCAGTGCTCTCAAGGAATTGTCCTCGGTGCTTCGCGTACCGCTCCCATGACGCGGTCGGTTTAAGCTCCTCCTCGACTCGTTCACGCACTGCCGGAAGAAGCAACCCATCGTGCGTGGGCATCGCAGTGCCTTGACCATCACGCAGTACTGGCCGAGTACGGAATGGAGATCGACCGTTAACAAACTTGAGCGCAGCTTGAACGGGATCACCAGGAGTGAGGTCGTAGGATAGGAGTGCCACGGCGGACTCGACGACCACTTTAGGCAGTCCAGTACGGGTCTCGATGGCATGAACATCGATGATTGACGCGTCAGCGGGATTATCCCATGTGGCGTCCCAAGACTGACGGGCTCGCTCGCGGGTCTCGAGTGGAACCTCTGGCATCGGCCCTGGGTCTCCGACCGTTCGCCCTCCGGCTGCACGCCACTCCTCGAAAGCGTCGCGAGTGACCTGAGCGAACTGACGCAGACTCAGCATCCGCTCATCTAGGCGACCGGTGTGCAGGCTCATTATCGCCTCGATGACTCTTCGTACCTCCGCGACGGTACAACCGATCGTGGCGCGGCAGTCAGTCTCAATGGAGGGCTCGTCGAACAAACCTGAGAGGGTCGCCTCAAGCATGTGAGGATAAGTCAGATTGCGGACAAATACCTCGCGCAATACACCACTCAACGCTATCTGCGCATCGGCGGTACCAGCTGCTAGCGCGTCCACCACCAAAAGAGTGGACGCTGCATCGAGAGCTTCACGCGTGAGGGCCTGCAACCCCTCAATAATCCCGTCGGGTCGTCTCCTCTGGGTCCCCGAGCTGGGCGCGATTCCTTGTCGGGTGCCTCGGGCGCTCAAGACGACTGCCCCCAACTCAATCGCGGCGGCGAGACCTTCGTGCTCAGTCTCTCGATACGTCTCCGGGTTAGCGGTCGCCTCGGCGAGCTTCAAGCTCTGAACAACGTCAAAAACATCGTAAGGCGCCGCTACATCACATATGCGCTGGACCGCGGCCGCAAACTCCCTACGAGCACTCTCCATTGCGGATGCAAAATCCCCGGCCGCGTTCAAGTGTCTCAGCAGCCGGTCATGTCCTTCGACAATCAATCGCAACGGTCTCGCTAGGGTGTCAAGGTTCTCGCTGCTGACAGGGACCGCTCGATTCACGGAGCGCCTTCGCTTCTCCGCACGCTTCTTCTGGGACTTCGAACTCACGTTCGGAGCGTACGTCAACCCTTTGGAGGACGTCGCACGATTTCTCGCGAGGGGTGCTGGGCTTCCCTGGGGCACTGAAGATCCTGCGCTGGCGAACCAGGCGCATGTCCGTGGTCGCGGCCCCAAATCAGGCGGAGGTCGTCTGCAGGAAGGCGTTCTCCTGGTTGCAGACCGCTTGGCGTCCGTTGATCGCCCAGGAGGAGCGAGCGGCGGAGCCCGATTGGGTGGAGCGAGGGACAACGCGAGAAGAGAGGCTTGGCGCCTTCGGAACGCCCGCGAAAGCTCTCTAGCGAGATGCTGGGAAGGGTCGGGCAACGGCGGCGGCGCCGGTCCTGCGAGTCGGCACCTGTAGGCCACAGCTGCGAAGCACTGGAACGCCCCACAACAGGTGCCCCATATCCTCGCCGAATCCTGGCCACCGGGATAGCCCGTATGTGCCGCTATCTCCAGCGCGTCCGAGAGAGAGCGCTCCGGCCTGCGGGTCTGCGCTGAGGACATGTCGTCGACGAACCAAGGTCGGAGGTCGACAGGCGCGCAAAGGCGGCAAGGAAAGGAACGGCAGCCGGCGGTGCGTCGAAAACGCGCTTGAGAGAACGCGTCCTCCACGCAGCCGAAACCCCTCGTCGGATACATCGATGACGGTCCTCGACGGGCTCGAGATAAGTGCCGTACCGGGCGTAGGCCGAGATACGGCTCGGGGTGGCGTCTCCGCATGGGTGTTCGGCCCGGAAGTCGCCCATAACCGCCGGCCAGAGTGGCGACGGACCCCCGCGCAACGTGCCGTTGTCGCACGGGGGTGTCACCCAGGCGAAGGAGCGCATAACTGCGGGGTAGTTGAGCGCCGTCTGGGCGATTGGCGCGCGGACGGCTCCTTGGTCGGGACGGGCCGTTCGGCAGGCCAGTCGAAGTAGCCGGGATGGGTCGCAGAGGGGGCCGCACGGGCCGAGCCGGCAGGCCGGCGTTGGTCGTCGCGGGCGGCCACCCGCCGGGAGGCGCAGCGCTCGACGTGATGCCGCCGCGCAGCCGTCCAAAGACACCCGTGCAGAAACCCTCCCTGAGGACCTTCCAGGACACGAAAAGGACACGCGGCCACGAAAAGGACACGCGTTTGTGGCCTGTTACGGCGACTCTCGGGCAATTGTTGTACACGCACACACCCCCTGTGACCTGCTCTTTTCTGGAATTCTGGACGTCAGCGCAGGTCCGCCGATTGTCGCCTGGCAGGATTCAGGTTCCTGTGTCCGAAAGGACGTGGGGGTTCAAGTCCCCCCTCGCCCACCCCCTTTGACCTGCGGTTTTGTGTTGTGGAGGGTTCCGCACCCGGTCGTCGTACCCGCCAATTGCAACCCAGTTGCAACCCTTCGCATAGCCGGACGCGGCGGTACCGGGCGTCACGAGCCGACATCGGACGATCCACCGAGCGCCGCGAACATCCTGGGCGGCCGAATCTCGGTGGCCAGGCGTGTCTCGATGGCCAGCGCCGTTCCGTCCAGCAAGCGCGGGGCCGCCCCTGCGGACTAGGTCGGGGTGCATTTACAGCAGATACCGGCAAAGTGGCATCGATGGCCCTCAGGGCATGTCAGCCAGGGCGTATGCGATTCTCTCGCAGCACTAGCCGGGCCCGTAGCGAACTCCCGGGCCTCCGCGCGCGTCGCCGATCTTCGAGACAAGCCCGCGGGAACGCAGGTCGGCGAGGAGGTTGCGGGCGCGGTAGACGTCGATGTCGAACATCCTCTGTACCGTGCGGTTCGTGACGTAGCCGTACTCGCGAATGTGATCCAGGACCTTGTCGTCGACGCCATCGAGTTGTCGACGGTGGTAGTGGAGGGCCCGCGCCAATCCGGCGACGGCCTCAGGGCGAAGGCGGTAGGTCGGGACGGGGTGGTGCGCGGTTCGCCGCGTTGGTTCGGCGACCCGCTCGTCGGACATCCGCTGCAGGATTCGTTGCGCTTCGGCCGGCGACCGCTGGATGACCCCGGCCAGGTGGAGCGCGTCGATGGTCCGCCGCGTCCGGAGGGCGGACAGAGCCAGGAGGACGTCGACGTCGCGTCCGAGCGCGTCGGGGAGGTCGGCCACGTACCGCACGAACGCCTTGTTCCCGGTGCCGCCCTCGAGGGCGGCCTGGACCAGGAGATCCTCGGATCGAAAGGCGGGGGGCTCCTTGCCGCTGCGAAGCATCTCTCGATACGCCCTATCGACACCCTGGCCCGTCCGCTCGGCGAGCTGCAGGAGCGCGACCGTCTCGGTGAGCAGCCGGTTCCGCGGCGTCGACGGGTAGGTGAGGATGTTCTGGGGTGTGACGCCAGCGACGAACCCGCCGGGGCTGGAGATCGTCAGGCGATCGGCGGTGTGCTCGATGTCGACCGTGCCATGAGTGTCGTAGGAGCGGTGGATCAACGCGTTGACGACCAGCTCCCGAACGGCGTCGATGGGGTAGTCGCTGAGTGAGAGCTGCACTCCTCCGGGGAGGCCCAGCGGCTCGATCTGGGTGCGCCGTTCGACGGCCTCGATGAGCAACTCAATGGCGGCGAGCATGGGCTCACGGCCTCGCACCCGGTTGGTCGCCTCCGCTCCCGAGGTCGGCCGGTTCTGGTAGGAGTACCCGTACTCGGGGAGCCGGTCGGCCAGTAGCTCGGCGGGAGCAAGCAGGAGCGCGGCGGCGCGGGTGAGCCCCCCACGTGCTGTGGCCAATCTGAGGTCGGTCAGCAAGCGTCCCGTGTCGAGGGCAGCGAGCTCGTGGCGGCCGGCACGACGGAGCAACTGACGCAGTCGCTCGATCTCCAACGGTGCCAGCTCCGACGCGCGCACGGGGATCTCCTCCGCCGACCAGTCGATCAGACCGCGCGCCGACAGGACCTCCCGCTGCTGGTCGGGGGTGAAGGGAAGGCACTCGCGGCCGAGCCGGCGGGTCGCGAGCCCGGCTGCATTGGAACAGGTGCCGACGCCAGGTGGCACCGAGACGATCACCAGCCTTCGACCGTGGTCGATGCGCTCGACGACGAAGCAGGTCAAGCTCGGCCGGGTGCGGTCGAAGATGCCCTTGCGCATGACGTCCACGGTGAGCGCCGGGGGCACGTCCTGGAAGGCGTCCGGGCCGATCTGGTCGTCGACCACCCCGAGCACGATGGTGCCGCCGCGGGCGTTGGCGAAGCACACGGCAGCGTCGGCCAGGATGCGGAGCGTGTCCTTGACGTCACGGCCAAACTGCTTGAACTCGAGCTCGTCACCTTCGAGCTCTCGGGCCCTCAGACCCATGGCGATGCTCGTGAGTGCGGCGTCGACGGAGCCTGCGACCACGAGAACTGATCCTAACTGATTGTCCGGCAGAAGTGTCCGACTATCAGTTACCCCCCGGTTACCGCACGGCTAGTCCTCAGAGCGCTCCGACGACTCCGTGCGGCTCCCTTCGGGTCGTTCTCGTCGGCCGTGACGACGGCGTAACGGCCCGGCGGAGCGGCCCGACGGCCTCTCAGTGGCGACTGCGCCCAGGGTGCGCCGAGGGGCCGCCGAGGGGTAGACGGAGGGCGGATCTCGGGTCTGGCCGTGGTCAGGGCGTGGTCACGAGTTGGTCACGAACGCGGCGAAACGGGGCGGTATGCAGGGGTACTGGCCGGACGAGAGAAATCGCGAAATCCCAGGTCAGGGCACATATTCGGCACCAATCGGCACCTGACATAACTGCTCGAGGCGGAGTTCAAGTCCCCCTCGCCCACCGGGTAAACGTGCTGGTCAAAGGGTACGCGGCGGGCTTGAGCGCGCGCGGGCGCGCGGGCTGCTCGGGGCTCCGTGGACACAAATTGGACAGGACGTTTGGACACGAGGCCGGGCATGGACGCGCGCCGGGACACCGAGGTGTGCACGGACGACGTCCAGCGGTAGGTGCGGTCCGTGAACCATCGCGATGGCCGACTAGATGTCTCGCTGGGGGGTAGTGGCTTCGCCAGCTGGCAGCCGGCGAATGCGCTCAGCAGCCGTGTCGACCCGCCAGGCCGGGGTCGGGAGATGGGGCTTCCAGTCTTCGAGCCGGTCCCATCAGGCTGGCGGGGATGGGCCCGCGCCCCACCCGTTGGGCCAGCGGACATCGACGTCAACTTGGTCGGCGCGAAGTGTCGTACCCGATTACGACAGACATTCGACCCGTTTGACTCGATGCTTGGCCGGGACCCATGGGGGGCGAGCCGCGGACGGGTTGCTGTGCGCGGACGAAAGGGACGGAACTGAGATGCGAAACAGAATGGTCGGCCGCGGCCGCGTCGGTTCATTCCTGGCTTATCCGGCGAAGGTGACGTCGCGGTGGGCGCGTCTCTCCGTGCTGTCGCTGCTCGCGGCGATCCTGGCGCCGCTCATGGGAATGCACGCCGCCGGCGCCGCCGTCGTGTTCTCGCAGAACTTCGACGGGGTGGCCGCGCCGGCTCTGCCGGCGGGCTGGACGAGCACGGCGGCCGGGATCGGCACGCCGTTCGTGACCACGACGGCGTCGCCCGACACGGCTCCGAACGCCGCGTTCACGGCGGAGAGCACCCGTCTTTCGGACATCGGGCTCGTGTCACCGGTCTTTACGTGGCCGCAGAACGGGATGCTGACCTTCCGGCACAAGTTCGACACGGAGATCCAGCACGACGCCGGCGCCCTCGAGATCAAGATCTACGGGACCGACTGGCGCGACTTCACGACGACGCCGCAGGTCGGCGGGACGTACGTCGCGGGGGGCTACACCGGGTACGTCGCCGACACGACAGGGCCCTCGGGGAGCGGCTCGCCTCTGCGGAACCGCTACGCGTGGACCGGCAACAGCGGCGGCTACATCACAACCATCGCCTACCTGCCGGCCGCCGCTGCCGGCCAGAGCGTCCAGTTGCGCTGGCGGTTCGGGACCGACGACGGCGGCCTTGGCGGGAACGGATGGTCCGTCGACAGCATCTCGGTGACCAACGACCCCGCCAAGGTGACCCTCAACCAGGCGGTGGGACAGGCCGACCCGGCGACCAGCGGGCCGGTCAACTTCACGGCGACGTTCAGCCGGCCCGTCACGGGCTTCAGCGGGTCGGACATCTCGTTTGCCGGCTCGACCGCGCCGGGCACGCTGGCGGCCGCGGTCACGGGCGGCCCGTCGGTCTACAACGTGGCCGTCTCGGGCATCACCGGCTACGGAACTATCAAGGCGGCCATCCCGGCGGGCGCCGTCGACGGCGGCAACCAGGCCGCGACCTCGACCGACGCCACGGTGCTGTACCAGCCCGCCACGGTGACCATCAACCAGGCGAGCGGCCAGGCCGACCCGACCACGAGCTCGCCGATCAACTTCACGGCAACCTTCAGCAAGGCGGTTACCGGGTTCACCGCATCGGACGTCTCCTTTAACGGCTCCAACGCGCCGGGCACGCTGGCGGCGGCGATCACGGGCGGCCCGGCCACCTACAACGTGGCCGTGTCGGGCATGGCCGGGCCCGGCGTCGTCAAGGTCGGCATCCCGGTCAACTCGGTCGACGGGGGGAACGCGCCGTCGACGACGACGGACGACCACGTCAACTTCTCGGCGGCGAGCGTCACGATCAACCAGGCCAGCGGCCAGGCCGATCCGGCCCTGAGCGGGCCCATCAACTTCACGGCCACGTTCAACCGGGCGGTGACCGGGTTCACCGCGGCCGACGTCTCCCTCGCCGGCTCGACGGCGCAGGGGACGCTCACCGCGACCGTCACCGGCAGCGGCGCGGCCTACAACGTGGCCATCTCGGGCATGACCGGGCCGGGCACGGTGAAGGCGTCCATCCCCACCAACGTCGTCGACGGCGGCAACGTGGCGTCGACCTCGACCGACAACACCGTGACGTTCGGGGCCGTCGGGGTCGTGGTCAGCACCGACAGCGCCCAGAAGGACCCGACCGGATTCGGACAGATCTTCTACATCGTCCGGTTCACGTCCCCGGTGTCCGGCTTCACGGAGAGCGACCTCTCCTTTGCCGGCTCGACGGCCCCCGGGCCGCTGGTGGCGACGTCGCACGGGAGTGACTACAACCAGAACCAGCAATTCCACATCACGGTGACGGGCATGTCCGGGCCCGGTGTCGTGAAGCTGTCGGTGCCGGCCAACGTGGTCGACGGAGGCAACGCGGCATCGACCTCGACGGACAACACCGTCACATTTTCGGGCATCACCGTCACGCTCAACCAGGCCGCGAGCCAGGCTGACCCGACGTCGGCATCAACCGTCAACTTCACCGCCGTGTTCAGCAATCCGGTGACGGGGTTCACGGGCAGCGACGTCACCCTCGACGGCTCGACGGCGCCGGGGACCCTGAAGGCGACGGTGACCGGTGGCCCGTCGACCTACAACGTGGCTGTGTCGGGCATGACCGGGCCCGGCAAGGTCAGCCCATGGATCTACTGGGACGTCGTCGACCAGGGCAACGCTGGCGCCACGTCCACCGACGGCTCGGTGGATTTCAGCGGCACCGCCGTCACCGTCAACCAGGCCAGCGGGCAGGCCGACCCCACGGCGGCGTCACCGATCAACTTCACCGCCACCTTCAGCAAGGCCGTCACCGGGTTCACCGCCGCTGACGTGTCGTTCGCCGGCTCCACCGCGCCGGGGACGCTGACGGCGGCGGTCACAGGCGGACCGACCACCTACACCGTGGCGGTCTCGGGCATGACGGGGTCGGGGCTGGTCAAGGCGTCCGTACCCGCCAACGCCGTCAACGGCGGGAACGCGGCGTCGACCTCCACCGACAACTCGGTGAGCTTCGTCAACGCCACCGTCACCATCAACCAGGCCGCCGGCCAAGCCGATCCGACCGCGGCGTCTCCGATCAACTTCACGGTTGTCTTCAGCAAGGCCGTCACCGGCTTCACCGCTTCGGACGTGGCGCTCAGCGGGGACGCACCCGGGACGTTGACCAAGACCGTCACCGGCGGGCCGAGCACGTACAACGTCGCCGTCGCGGGCATGACCGGACCGGGCCTCATCAGGGCCATTGTCGCGGCCAACGTGGTCGACGGGGGCAACGCCAAGGCGACCTTCACCGACAACGCGGTGACCTTCGTGAACGCCACCGTCACCGTCGAACAACGCAGCGGCCAAGCCGACCCGACGTCGGGCTTCCCCATCAACTTCACCGTCAGATTCAGCAAGGCGGTGACGGGATTTACGGCGGCCGATGTCTCCTTCGCCGGCTCGACCTACTCGACGGCCTTGACGGCGACGGTCACCGGGTCGGGCGCCACCTATAACGTGGCCGTTTCGGGCGGCGCCGGATCCGGCGTAGTGAAGGTCTCGGTCCCCGGCAACGTGGTCGACGGGGGCAACGCCCCCTCGAAGTCGGTCGACAATCAGGTCACGGTCACGCACTAGCGCTACGCGATCCTGGCCCGGTCCTCGGCTGGCTCCGACCCCCCGGGGTAGGGTCGCGGTCTGTCGCAACAGGCTCATGAACGAACCGCCCCGCCGACGCGGCTGTTCGGCCGGGACGAGGAGCTACTGGCCGTCGTGACCGCGTTGCACGGTCGCGGCTGCGTGGTCGCGGGGCGCGCCGGCGTGGGCAAGTCGCGTCTCGCGACCGATGCCGCCGGCGCGTTGGGCCGGGAGCGCACCCTCGTCCGGGTGGTCGCCACGGCCGCGGCGGGCAAGATCCCGTTCGGGGCGGTGAGCCACCTGTTGCCGGGCAGCAGCACGCCGGCGATCGGGGACTTCGTCGCTGCCCTACGAGACGGGCAGCTGGGCCGGTCGCCGATACTCCTCGTCGACGACGCCCATCTCCTCGACGACGCCTCTGCGGCCCTCCTCCTGGCGATCGCCAACACCGGCGTCGCCCCGCTGCTCCTCACCGTTCGCAGCAACGAGCCAGCGCCCGACGCGCTCGTCGTCCTCTGGAAGGACCGCCACGTCGAACGGGTCGACCTCCAACCGCTGTCCGAACGGGAGGTCGAGCAGCTGATCGACGACCTGCTCGGCGCACCCAGCCACAGCCTTGCCTACGAGCGGATCTACCGCCTCAGCGCCGGCAACCCGTTGTACGTCACCGAGCTGGTCGCCGACGTCCGGCGGACCGGCCGGCTCGAGCTCCGGGACGGGCGGTGGCACCTGTCCGCCGGGAGGGCTCCCTTCGAGCGGCTCAGCGACCTGCTCGCCTCTCATATCGGGTCGGTGTCCGCTGGTGGCCGGGCCGCGCTGGAGGTCCTGGCGGTAGGTGCGCCGATGCCCCTCGCCGTGTTCGACGCGCTCGCGTCGGCCGAAGACCTGGAGGAGCTGGAGCGGGCCCGGCTCGCCGTCGTGTCCGACGACGCCCGAGGCCCGTTCGTCGAGGTCGCCCACCCCCTGTACGGCGAAGTTGTGCTCGGCGGACTTCCGGTTGCCGCCGCTCGGCGCATCCGGCGGGACCTGGCGGCGGCGCTCGCTCGGCTCGGGACAGACTCGCCCACAGAGCGGCTCGCCATCGCGCGGCTGCTGCTCGAGTCAGGCCAGCTCGACGAGGAACGGTTCCTGGAGGCGAGCTCGATCGCGCTTCGGCTCGGCGCGCCGGAGCTGGCCGGCGACCTCGCCGCCGCCCTCCCGCCGTCGCTCTCCGCGGCACTCTGCGTCTCGCTCGCCCGCGCCGGAGTAGGCCGGTTCGGCGAGGTCGAACCCCTGCTCAGCCCGTTCGAGGAGGAGGCGGCAGCCGCCAATCGAGAGGTAGCCACCGCCTACGTGGAGACGCGTGTGCGCAGCCTCCTGCGGGCCGGCGAGGCCGGCGCCGTCGAGACCCTCATCGCGCGGTGCGAACGATGGCACGACGATGCGAACTGGCGGGCGCTCATTGCGACGGTGTCCGCATGGGTGGCGATGTTCAGCGGCGCCCACCTGAAGGTGGCCGCCCTGGTTGCGGGCCCGCTCGCCGACCCTGAGGTGAGGCCGGAGCGGCGCCTCCAGCTCCTGCATGCGTCGGCCCGTTCGGCGGCGCGCCGAGGGCGGGTCGACGACTACGACGCGATCATGAGCGAGGTCGATCGCCTTACGGATCAGCTCCACCATCGGCCCTTCGAAAGCCTCCTCGACACGATGCGCCTGGAAGCGGCGCGTGTCGCTGCCGCCCGCGACCTGCCCGGTGTGCGCCTCCGGACCGAACGCCGTATGGAGGATGCCAACCTGCGGGGCGACCCCTTCGAGCACCTGTGCCTGCTGTACGTGCTGGCTCACGTCGAACACATGCAGGGCCATCACGCCGCGGCCGCCGGCATCTTCCAGCGGGCGATCGATCGGCTGGTCGGAGCCGACGCGTTCAACCTTCTTCCGATCACGGAGGTGATGCTGTCGATCTCGCTCTCTTATCTCGGTGAGGAGAAGTTGGCGCGCCAGGCCCTCGATCGGGCTGGGGCGGCCGTCGCCCGGTCGCCGTCCGAGGGTCAGTGGATCGCCCCGGAGGTCGATCGGGCGCGGGCCATGCTGGAGATGGCTGCGGGGCGCGAGTCGGCGGCCCGTGAGCGGCTGCTCGCTGCGGCGGCGACGGCCGGCGACGACGTGCTCATCGCTTCGGAGGCGCTCCACGTCGCCCTCCTGCTCGGGGCCGACGCCGAGGCGTGTGCCGCCGCGCTCGGACGGCTGGCGGCGGACGCGCAGGACGACGTCATCTTGGTGTGGGCGCGCCACGCCCGGGCGGTTGCCGACCGGGACTCCCGGGCCCAGCTCGCCGCCGCCGAGATGTTCGAGCAGCTCGGCCTGGACCTCGACGCCGCCCAGGCCGCGGCGTTGGCCGCCGCCGCGTTCCGGCGGGAGGGATTGTCCGACTCGGCCAAACGGGCGGGCGCGCTCGCCGCCAGCTGTGCCGATCGGTGCCCAGGGGTCCGGGTGCCGGCGCTGGCCACAAGGCCGGAGGGGCCGAAGCTCACCGCCCGTGAGCGCGAGATCGCGGGGCTGGCGGCGAGAGGCCTGTCGAACCCCGACATCGCCGATGCGCTCTTCCTGTCGGTCCGTTCGGTGGAGACCTACGTGCTGCGGGTCTATCGCAAGCTGGGCGCCCACAACCGGACCGAGCTGGCGAGGGCGCTGGGGGTGCGCGCCGACGAACGGGAGTCCACTGGCCCGCCGGCGTAGGTCACGGGAGGAGCCACAGCCGGGTAGTGACGGCAGTCGCCCGCGAAGCAACCGCCAAGGGCCGAAGGTCACTTCTCAACCTGGCCGAACCGGACTGGTGCGCCGGCCACGAAGCGCACATGCTCACGGCTAGAAGGAAGGAGCACGACATGCGTGTAGCCAAGATCGTCGCCGGCATCGACGGTTCACCGTCGTCACGCCATGCCCTCCGGTGGGCCCTCGAGGAGGCTCGCCGCACCGGGGCCACGGTCGAGGCCGTCCACGTGTGGCACTACCCGGCCTTGGCGTACAGCGGGATGATGACGGCGCCGATGGTCGGCCATGACGAGCTGGAAGCCGACGCCCGGTCGGTGCTCGACCATGAGGTCGACGCCGTCTTGGCCGACGCGACCGACCCGCCGGCGGTGAACCGGGTGGTGGTCGAAGGTTCGGCGGCCGAGCAGCTCGTCGAGCAGGCCAAGGACGCCGAGCTCCTCGTCGTCGGCCACCGGGGCCTGGGCGGGTTCGCCACGCTGCTCCTTGGGTCGGTGGCCCACCAGTGCTCGGCCCACGCCACCTGCCCAGTGCTCGTCGTCCGCGACACCGTCCACCGCGCCGCGTAGAAGGGGAACGTCAGCCCAGCACGGCCCGCACCAGGCGGGCGATCTCAATGTCCTCCCGGGAGGCGACGACCACGGTCCGCACCGGCGACCCGCCGGCACTGATCTCACCATCACCGGTCATCGATGCGTTGCGCGTGTGGTCGAGCGCAACCCCCAGGAACCCGATGCCCTCGGCTATCTCGGCCCGGGTGGCGTGTTGGTGCTCGCCCACCCCGCCCGTGAAGACGAGGGCATCGAGTCCGCCCAACGACGCCGCCATCGCGCCGATCTCCCGGCGGAGCCGGTGTGTGTAGACCTCGATGGCCAGCGCGGCCCGGCCGTCGCCGGCGGCGGCCGCGGCCCGCACGTCGCGCAGGTCGCCGGTCGTGCCTGACAGCCCGGCCAGGCCCGACCGGTGCTCCAACCCGTCGGCCACGTCGGTGACGTCGAGGCCGCCCTGAGCCAGGAGCCACAGCACCAGCCCGGGGTCGACGCTGCCCGACCGGGTGTTCATCACCAGCCCTTCCAGTGGGGTGAAGCCCATGGTGGTGTCGACCGAGCGGCCGCCCGCCACCGCGCAGAGCGACGCGCCGGCGCCCAGGTGGCAGGTCACGAGACGGAGCTCGGCGAGCGGCCGGCCCACCAGCTCGGCGGCCCGCCGCGCGGCGTAGGCGTGCGACAGCCCGTGGAAACCGAACCGGCGTAACCCCCAGCGCCGGCGCCACTCCTCGGGCAGCGCGTAGGTGGCGGCCGCCGGCGGCAGGGTGGCGTGGAACGAGGTGTCGAAGCAAGCCACCGAAGGCAGCCCCGGGGCGGCGGCGCCGACGACTCGTATGGCGGCGACCGCTCGGGGCTGGTGCAGGGGTGCCAGTGGGGTGAGGGCATCGATCGCGGCAACCACCTCGTCGTCGAGCACCGCCGGCCCCGGGAACCGTGCGCCGCCGTGGACGACACGGTGGCCCACGGCGTCGGCCCCGGTGCGGGCGTCGTCGAGCAACGCACGTACCGAAGGGCCGGCGGTCCCGTCCCACGGGTCGACGTCGAACGCAGCCTCGACGGTGCCGTCGGGCCCGAGCCGGCGGAGCTTGAGGGTGCTCGATCCGGCGTTGACCACGAGGACCCGGCGGCCGCCGGCGCTCAACCGGGCCAGACCCAGTCGCGGACCTCCGGGAGGTCCTCCCCGTACTCACGGGTGTAGGCGTGGTGCTCGGCCCGCTTGTCGAGCATGAGCTGGTTCACCCGGGCCGCCCGCTGGCCCAGGCCGGGGACGCGGTCGATCACGTCCATCACCAAGTGGTAGCGGTCCATGTCGTTCATGACCACCATGTCGAACGGCGTGGTGGTCGTGCCCTCCTCCTTGTAGCCCCGCACGTGGAAGTTGGCGTGGTTGGTGCGCCGGTAGGTGAGCCGGTGGATGAGCATGGGGTAGCCGTGGTAGGCGAAGATCACCGGACGGTCGGCGGTGAAGATGGCGTCGAAGTCCCGGTCGGACAGGCCATGGGGGTGTTCGACCTCCGGTTGCAAGCGCATGAGGTCGACCACGTTGACCAGGCGGACCTTGAGGTCCGGCAGGTGCTGGCGGAGCAGTGCGGCGGCGGCCAGGGTCTCCAAGGTGGGGACGTCGCCGGCGCAGGCCAGGACGACGTCGGGTTCGCCGTCGTCGTCGGTACTGGCCCAGTCCCATATCCCGAGGCCGCGGGTGCAGTGCAGCACGGCGTCGTGCATGCCCAGCCAGTTGAGGCTGGGTTGCTTGGCGGCGACGATCACGTTGACGTAGTTGCGGCTGCGTAGGCAGTGGTCGGCCACCGACAGCAGGGTGTTGGCGTCGGGCGGCAGGTAGACGCGGATCACGTCGGCCTTCTTGTTGACCACATGGTCGATGAAGCCGGGGTCCTGGTGGGAGAACCCGTTGTGGTCCTGGCGCCAGACGTGGGAGGTCAGGAGGTAGTTGAGCGACGCCACTGGTCGGCGCCACGGGAGCTCGCCGGCCACCTTCAGCCACTTGGCATGCTGGTTGAACATGGAGTCGACGATGTGGATGAAGGCCTCGTAGCACGAGAACAGGCCGTGGCGGCCGGTGAGCAGGTAGCCCTCCAGCCAGCCCTGGCAGTTGTGCTCGGAGAGCATCTCCATGACCCGGCCATCGGCGGCCAGGTGCACGTCGACGGGCTCGATCTCCGCCGCCCACTGCTTGTCGGTCACCTCGAAGACGGCGCCGAGCCGGTTCGACTCGGTCTCGTCCGGTCCGAAGATCCGGAAGTTGCGGGCGCCGGCGTTCAGGCTGACGATGTCGCGCAGCATGGTGCCGAGGATGCGGGTCGGCTCCGAGCTGGTGGCCCCCGGCGTCTCGACCTCGACCCCGTAGGTCCGGAAATCGGGCAGTACCAGCTCGCGCAGCAGTAGCCCGCCGTTGGCGTGGGGGTTCGCCCCCATCCGGCGCCGGCCGGTCGGGGCCAGGGCCGCCAGCTCGGCCCGGAGCCGGCCGTCGTCGTCGAACAGCTCCTCGGGCCGGTAGCTGCGCATCCACGCTTCGAGCGCGGCCCGGTGGTCGGCGTCGGTGCGCACCGCCGCCAGTGGCACCTGGTGCGAGCGCCATGTGCCCTCCACCGGGACGCCGTCGACCTGCGCCGGCCCCGTCCAGCCCTTGGGGCTGCGCAGGACGATCATCGGCCACCGGGGCCGTGCCCAGCGGCCGGCGCCCCGGCGGGCGTCGCCCTGGATGGTGGCGATGTCGTCCATGGCCGCGTCGAGCGTCGCGGCCATGGCCTGGTGCATGGCCGCCGGCTCGTGGCCCTCCACGAAGTACGGCGCGTAGCCGTAGCCCTCCATGAGCTTGGTCAGCTCGTCGGGGGAGATGCGGGCCAGGATGGTGGGGTTGGCGATCTTCCACCCGTTGAGGTGGAGGATGGGGAGCACGGCGCCGTCGTGGACCGGGTTCAGGAACTTGTTGGAGTGCCAGCTCGTGGCCAGTGCGCCGGTTTCGGCCTCGCCGTCACCGATGACGCAGGCCACGACGAGGTCGGGGTTGTCGAGGGCGGCGCCATAGGCGTGCGACAGCGAGTACCCGAGCTCACCGCCCTCGCTGATGGAACCGGGCGTCTCCGGGGCGGCATGGCTCGGGATCCCGCCGGGGAAGGAGAACTGGCGGAACAGGAGCTGCATGCCCCGGGCGTCGGTGGTGATGGCCGGGTAGGTCTCGCTGTAGCTGCCTTCCAGCCAGGTGTTGGCCACCATGCCCGGGCCGCCGTGGCCCGGCCCGCACACGTAGATCATGTCGACGTCGCGCTGGCGGATCACCCGGTTGAGGTGGGCGTAGACGAAGTTGAGGCCGGGGGTGGTGCCCCAGTGGCCGAGGAGGCGGGGCTTGACGTGCTCGGCCAGCAAGGGCTGGCGGAGCAGGGGGTTGTCGAGCAGGTAGATCTGGCCGACCGAGAGATAGTTGGCCGCCCGCCAGTAGGCATCGATGCCGGCCAGTTCGTCGGGCGCGAGCGCAGCTCCGTCGACGTCGGTGCTCATGGGCAACCTCCTGGTCGCGACGCGGACAGGCCCACGCTAGGCGTGGTCGCGCCGGCGTCTCGTCAGGTCGATGATCGGGACGACGAGGGCGACGGCGAGCACGGCCATCAGCCAACCCAGCGGGGGCAGGGCGGCCAGGCCCAGGATGCTGCGGCCGGGGCCAGTGGCGAAGGCCGGGACCTCGAGAGCGAGCGAGCCCCCAATGGCCACGAGCAGCAGCCGGTTGCGCCACCAACCCCGTTCGAAGGTGGCGTGGTCGGACCGGCTGACGTAGGCCAGGACCAGGTGGGTGACGATAAGGGTCAGCAGCAGTTGTGTGCGCACGGCGTCCTCGGACCACCCCCGATTGCGGCCGACGAGCCCGGCAGCCAGGACGGTAGCGGCCACGATCCCGGCCCGGCCCAGCATGGTGCGCGTGCGGGGCCAGCTCAGCAGACGGTCGTCACGGGCGCGGGGTGGGTGCAGGAGGGGGTCGCCCGGGGGTCGGTCCACGCCCAGGGCCAGGGCCGGAAGGCCGTCGGTGACGAAGTTCACCCAGAGCAACTGCACCGGCAGGAGGGGCACGGCCAGGTCGGGCAGTAGAGCGATGGCGCCGACGACGACGAGGACCTCGCTCACGTTGCCCGTGAGCAGGTAGGAGACGACGCTGACCAGGTTGCGCCAGATGCGCCGGCCCTCGGCCACGCTCTCGACCAGCGTGGCCAGGTCGCCGTCGGTCACGACCAGTCCGGCGGCCTCCCGGGCCACGTCCGTGCCCCCCTGGCCCGCGAGGGCCACGCCGATGTCGGCCCGACGCATGGCGGGGGCGTCGTTCACGCCGTCGCCCGTCATGGCGACGACCTCGCCTGCCGCTCGGTGGGCGTCGACCAGCGCCACCTTGGTGGCCGGGTCGACCCGGGCCACCACCCGCGCCGCCCGGAGGCCCTCGGCCCGCTCCTCGGCGGGGAGGGCCGCCAGGGCCGCGCCGGTGACGGCCGGCTCGGCTTCGAGGCCCGCTTCGATGGCAACGGCGCGCGCCGTGGCCAGATGGTCACCGGTGACCAGGACGATGTGGATGCCGGCCTGCCGGCACCGCCGGACGGTCTCAATGGCGGACGGCCGCAGGGGGTCGACAAAAGCCACCAGCCCGAGGGGGTCGAGGTCGCGTGCGTCGACGTCGGCGGTGGGGCCGCCGGCGAAGGCCAGCACCCTCAGCCCGTTGCGAGCCAGGCCCGTGACGGCGGCTTCGAGCCTGTCCCGATCGGGGCCCGTCCGGCAGCGGGGGAGCACCGACTCGGGCGCGCCCTTCAACGACAGCGCCGGCCCGTCCGGGCCGGCGTGGACCGTGGCCATGGACCGGGTGTCGGCGTCGAAGGGCCGCTCGGCGATGCGGGCGCCGGCGGGCGCGGTGTGGCCGCCGGCGGCCGCCGCCTCCCGCAGGGCCACGTCCACCGGGTCGCCCGTCGTGCCGTCGGCATCGTTGCACCGGAGGGCGGCGGCCCAGAGGTCGTCGGCGCGCCCGGGCACCGGCTCGACCTCGGCGACGGCCAGTCGGCCCGTGGTGAGCGTGCCCGTCTTGTCGGTGCACAGCACGGTGGCCGCGCCCAGTGCCTCCATGGCCGGCAGCCGGCGCACGATCGCCCCCCGCCGGGCCATGCGCCGGGCACCGAGGGCCAGGGCGCTCGTCACCACCGTGGCCAGCCCCTCGGGGACGGCGGCGACGGCCAGGGCCACGCCGGCGAGCACGGCGTCGGTGAAGCCGCTACCGCGCGCCGACGCCACGGCGATGAGGAGCAGGCCCAGGGCGCCGGCCACGACGCCCATGCGTTTGGCCACCAGCTGCAGCTCGCGGACCAGGGGCGGCGCAGTCTCCGTACCGAGGGAGGTGGCGATGGCCCCGATCTGGGTGTGGGCGCCCGTCGAGGTCACGACGCCGAGGCCGCGGCCGCGCACGGCCAGGGTGCCCGCGAATGCCTCGCCCACCCGGTCGCCCAGCGCCGACCCAGCCCGGGCGGGCCGGTTGGCCACCTTCTCCGCAGGCATGGACTCGCCGGTGAGCAGAGCCTCGTCGACAGCCAGGGCCGCCGCTTCGACCAGCCGCATGTCGGCCGGGACCCGGTCGCCGGCCGCCAGCTCCACCAGGTCGCCCTCCACCACCTCAGCCGCCGGGACGATGATCGACCGGCCGTCGCGACGGACCCGTGCCGACGGCGCGGTCAGCTCCTCGAGGGCGCTGATGGCCGCCTGGGCCCGCCGCTCCTGGTTCACGCCGATGCCGACGTTCACCAGGACGATGGCGGCGATGGCCGAGCCCTCCGGCACCTGCCCCAGCACGGCGATGGTCACCACGGCGACGACCACCAGGACCAGGGTCAGGGGGTCGGCGAGCTGCCGGGCGACGAGCCGGGCGGCAGTGGGTACCAGTGGCGCCGGTAGCTCGTTCCGGCCGCCGGAAACCAGCCGCTTCGCCGCCTCGGCGCCGTCGAGCCCGCCGAGGTCGATGGCGGGACCGTCCGTCGTCAAACCTCCGCGGCGGCTGCGTTCACGCGCCTGGCCCCGCGGCCTCCACCCGGAGCCTCCGGCCGGTCAGCGTGGTGGCGTCGAGCCGGAACCACCGGTCCCTGCGTCCGGGCGCCCACGAAACGAGCGACAGTTTCCGGAGCTGCTCCGACGTCGTGTCGATGGCCTCGCTTACGTCTTGGGCCACCCCCTGGGCGAGCACGCTCCACCCGGAGTGGGCATCCTCGTCGATCTTGTCGGCCTCGAAGGCGATGACCTGCATCGCCACCTTGTTCAGGACGGTGCCCTCCGCCGAGCGGAACACAACGGTGTGGCCGTCGATGGCGTAGTTGACCGGCAACACCACCGGGCGGCCGTCCAGGAGGAAGCCGACGCGGCCCACAGTGGTCGTGGCCAGCAGGTCCATGCATTCGGTGGCGTCGAGCTGTTCCATGGTGCCGACGAGATCGGTTCCCGGCTGCTCCGGTGTGGGCACGCGTGTCTCCTTCGGTCGTGGCGGGTTGGCCGCCAGTGTGCCGCGTCAGCCGGCCGGGTAGAGAACTGCGACGGCGACCGGGCTCGGCTGGCACGCCGCTCGTGCTGCGCACCCGGGGCATATCTGGGGGTCGACGCGGTGGACCCGTTCCATCTCGGGATGCCAGCACGCGCCGCACTCGGTGCACAGCATGTTGGTCAGTTCCCCGTCAGAAACAGCCATCAGCCGGCCGTTCCCGCACTGCGGGCACGGCCCCACGAGGCGGGCAAGCTGAGCCGAAGTGTCCTTCATGCGCCGATCGTGCTCCTTGCGCATGCCGGTTCGTAGGGCCGTTCGACCCTGGTTGGCGCCGGCGGAGCGCCTCATTGTGAGGGAGGAGGTCGTGCCATGTCCGATAGCTTCCCGTTCCTGGTCGCCATTGGCGCCCTCTGGGCCTCGATCGGCCTCGTGCTCTCGTTGACCATGGGCCGGCGGGGCCACGACGGTTTCACCTGGCTGGTGGTCGGCACGCTGCTGCTGGCCCGGACGAGCCGAGTCCCTGTCCTGGTCGTCCGCCGGCACGCGTAACCTGCCGCGCAATCAGGGGACCGGGTTGGCCGGCACCCGCCATTCGATCACGGTCCCCGACGGGGCGCCGGGCGAGGCGTCGAACGCGCCGCCCAGCCGGGCGGCTCGGGCGCGCATGTTCGACATGCCCCGGCCTCCGGCCCGGAGCTCATCCGGGAGGCCGCGGCCGTCGTCGGCGACCCGTAGCACCACCTGCTCGCCCACCGTGACCTGCACCTCGACCCGCCGGGCGTGGCCGTGGCGGGCGACATTGGTGAGGGCCTCGCCCAGGACGGCCAGCAGTTCGGTGGCGACGACGTCGGGCACGGCGTCGACCGGTCCGTCGAAGAGGACGCTGGGATCGGACCCGAGGGCGCCGGCCGCGTCGGAGGCGATGGCCAGGATCTGATGGCGCAGACCGCGGTCCGAACGCATCGACCCCTCGAGGCCGAAGATGGCGGTGCGGATGTACTTGACGGTCAGGTCCAGGTCGTCGACCGCCTGCACGATGCGCTGCGCCACCTCCGGCCGGTCGGCAAGGCGAGCCGCCCCCTGGAGGCGGAGTCCGGTGGCGAAGAGGCGTTGGATGACGGTGTCGTGCAGGTCGCGGGCGATCCGTTCGCGGTCCTCGAGCAGGGCCATCTCCCGCACCTTCAGGTGCAGGCGGGCGTTCTCGATGGCCACGCCGGCGGCCGCGGCGAGGGCGACGACCAGCTCCTCGTCGATGTCGGTGAACACCTCGGACGTGGTCTTGTCGGTGAGGTAGAGGTTCCCGAACACCTGGTTGCGGACCCGGATGGGCACGCCCAGGAAGGACTTCATCGGCGGGTGGTTCGGTGGGAACCCGAAGCTGTCGGGGTGCTCGTGCAGGTCGGGCAGGCGGATGGGCTTGGGGTCCACGATCAGCAGGCCGAGGATGCCGTGGCCCTCCGGGAGGGTGCCGATGGCATCGTAGGTCTCGTCGTCCATACCGACGGGGATGAACTGGGAGAGCTTGGTGGCCGACTCGTCGAGCACGCCAAGGGCGCCGTAGCGGGCATCGACCAGAGCCACCGCCGACTCGATGATGTGGCGGAGGACCGCCTCCAGGTCGAGGTTGGATCCCAGGGTGATGACGGCATCGAGCAGCCTGCGGAGGCTGCGCGGACCGGCGTTGGCGGGTTGGCTCACTGTCGGGGAGGCTAGCGAGAGGGATGCCGCTCCCGCGACCTGGCTCGTCAGCCTGAAGCGGCCGGCGCCCTCGGCACCATCTTCACCCGGCGCCCGGAGATGGTGTAGGGCGTGATCCGGACCCACTCGCGATGGTCGCCCGGCGCCCACGGCTCGACGCGCACGGCGTCGTCCAACGCCTCCACCTCGTCCGCGGTCAGGAGATCGGCCTTCCCCTGCACTACGACGCTCCAGGCCATGTGGCCCTCGCGGTTGATGGAATCGACCTCGAAGCTGACCGAGTGCTCGGCCAGGATCGAGAGCTTGAACTTCAGGCCGTCCTCGGAACGGAACACGATCCGGTCCCCGTCGACGGCGAAGTTCACCGGCACGATGTGGGGCGGGTAGTAGCCGTGGTCGGCCACGGCGAGCCGCCCGATGGCCTGTGTGCGCAGCAGGCCGATGCACTCGTCGCGCCCGATCTCCTCGAGGCTCCGCTCGAGCGGGGAGTCCTGGGGTTCGCTCATGCCTCTTTCCCTTTCGTCGGGATCTCAGTCTGCCTTGTTGGGCGGTCGGGGGCGAACACGCCCGCCCGCCCGTCCTCATCGGCGCCGCTGTCCGCACGGAGCACCGGCATCGCGGCAAGAATGCACCAGTGGCAGCGACGCGCATCTTCCTCCTCGACGACCACGAGATCGTGCGGCGGGGCCTCCGGGAGCTGTTCGAGAGCGAGGACGACCTGGTCGTCGTGGGCGAAGCTGGCACCGCCGAGGATGCGCTGAACCGGATCGCCGCGACCCAGCCCGACGTCGCCATCCTCGATGTGCGGCTTCCGGAGGGCGACGGTGTCGAGGTGTGCCGGGAAGTGCGTTCCCGTCACCCCGAAGTCAACTGCCTCATCCTGACCTCGTTTGCCGACGACGAGGCCCTCTTCAGCGCCATCATGGCCGGCGCCGCCGGCTACATGCTGAAACAGGTCCACGGCAATGACCTGGTCGATGCCGTGCGCCGCGTGGCCCAAGGCCAGTCGCTGCTCGACCCGGGCGTCACGGCGCGGGTGCTGCAACGACTTCGCGCCCCCCAGGCCCCGGAGGACGACCTGGGCAGCCTCACCGACCAGGAACGGCGCATTCTCGACCTGATCGCCGAGGGCCTCACCAACCGCCAGATCGGCGAGCGCATGTACCTCGCCGAGAAGACGGTGAAGAACTACGTGTCCAACGTGCTCATGAAACTGGGTATGAGCCGGCGGGCCGAGGCCGCGGCGTACGCGGCCCGCCTGGCCGAGCGCCACCGTCACGGCGGCACGACGGGCTGACGCCGTCGCAGCGGCTTACGGCACGTCGGCCCGGAGGGCGCTGCGCAGCTTGAGCTGGCCTCGGAGGTGCAGCGCGCCGCCGGCGTAGACGCGGGCGGCCAGCGTCATGACACCGGCGATCGCCGCCAGCACGATGGCCACACTGAGGAGCACCGTGCCGAGGCCCACCTCGCCGGCGGCCACCCGGATGGGCAGGACCATCGGGGCGGAGAAGGGCACGAAGGTCGCCACCTTGGCCACCGAGCCGCCGGGGTCGCCGCCGGTGTTGATGGCGGCGAACAACGATGCCATGGCCAGGAACGTCAGAGGCGTCGTCGTGCTCTGGAGCTCCTCCACCCGGCTGGCCAGCGCACCACCCATGGCGAACAGGCAGCTGTAGAAGGCGAAGCCGAGCACGAACCACCCGACCACCTGGGCCGCCACCGACACCGTCTGCGCCGGGAGGTCGATGGTGCCCGACAGCCGCGCCGCCGCCAGGCCGAGGACCACGAACGTCACGAGCTGCACCAGGCCGACGACGCCGATCCCTGTGACCTTGCCAGCCAGGAGCTGGGCCGGCGCGGCCTTGGCCAGCAGGATCTCCACCACGCGCGACACCTTCTCCTCGACCACGCCGCTGGCCACCCAGTAGCCGAACCCGAGGAGCTGGCCGTAGAGCAGCACCGTGCCCACGAAGACCAACCCCTCCCGGTCGGTCTCAGCCTTCGTCTTCGGGTGGAGGGCGCGCACCTCGAGCGGTCGGGGCGAGAGGATCCGGCCGGCGGCGTCGCCGCGGACGCCGGCGCCGGCCAGCGCCGCCTCGCCCACCACCAGGCGGTTGGCCCCCTGGACCAGGATGGCGAGGCGATCGCCCAGCTTCTTGTCGACGATGACCGCACCTCCGCCTACCGCGGCATCGAGGGCCCCGGTGCGCACGAGGCGCCGGCCCTCGTCCTCACCGGTGAGCTGGTGGACTCGGACGGCGGTGCGGTCCCCAGCCGCCGCGACCACCGGAAGGCGGGCGGCCAGCGCGTCGGACCCGTCCCCGAAGACGCCGACGTCGTAGGTCGTCGGGCCGTCGTGGGCCAGGATCCCGGGGAGGATGGCGACCGTGAGGACGAACGCCAGGCTGACGCCCGTCGATATGCGGAAGGCCTTCGACCGGATGCGCTCGCGCACCTCCCGGCCGGCGATGAGGCGGACCACGGCCAGCCGGCCGCTCACTGGCTCACGACCTCTCGGAAGAGCTCCGTGAGCGAGGGCGCTTCCCGCCGGAAGGAGCGGACCCGCCCGGCCCGTCGGGCCGCGTCCAGCACGGCCTGGTCGTCGGCGCCGGCCAAGAGCTCCAGGACGGTTTCACCACCGTCGTGGCGGACGACCCGGGTGCCTGGGAGATGGTCGGCCCATGCCGTCGACCCGTCCTCCAGGGCGACAGTGAGGAGGTCGGCGCCCCGGCTGGCGCGCACCGCGCTCACCGTTCCCGTGGCCACGACGTGGCCCTGGTCGATGATCGTGACCTCGTCGCTCAGCCGTTCGACCAGGTCGAGCTGGTGGCTCGAGAACACGACGGCCGTACCGCCGCCGACCTGGTCCACCAGCACGCCGGCCAGAGCGTCGACCCCGACCGGGTCGAGGCCGCTGAACGGCTCGTCGAGCACCAGCAGCTCGGGCGACGTCACGAGGGCCGCGGCCAACTGGCACCGCTGCTGGTTGCCGAGCGACAGGTGTTCCACCGGCTCGTCGCGACGCCCACCAAGGCCGATCACGTCGAGGATGGCCGCCGCCGACCGGGCCGCGTCGCCCGCCGTCATGCCCGACAGGCGGGCGAAGTAGACGATCTGGTCGAGGGCCGTCATCTTCGGGTAGAGGCCCCGTTCCTCGGGCATGTAGCCGAAGCGCCGGCGGTCCGCAGTGGTCGCCAGCCGGTCCTTCCAGCGCACCTCGCCGGTACTGGCTGCGACCAGGCCCAGGATGATCCGCATCGTCGTGGTCTTGCCGGCGCCGTTGCGGCCGACGAAGCCGTGGATGCGGCCGGGCCCGACAGTCATCGACAAGCCATCGAGGGCGACCACGTCCCCGAAGCGCTTCGACAGGGCAAGGAGCTGGAGCATTGCGCTCCATCAAAGCCCGGATGTCAGCAGGCGCGGGCCAAGGACGGGTAGGGGCTCATGGTGAGCCCGGCGCCGGGGTGCATCTCGAAGTGAAGGTGCGGCGACGTCGTGGCCGCGTCGCCGGTGTTGCCGACGTAGCCGATCACGGTCCCGGCTGACACATACCCGTCGGTCGCGTACCGGTCGAGATGGGCGCCGTAGTAGCGGATGCCGTCGGAGCCGTAGAGCTCGAAGGCGTTCCCACCACTCGGGTTGGGGTACCGCTCCAGCAGTCCGGCCGCCGGCGCCACCACCGGCGTGCCCCGGTCGGCGAACAGGTCGACACCCTCGTGGCGGCTCCCGTCCGAATGCACGTACCCGAAGTCGTTGATGAAGCTGACCCGGCCGCGCACGGGGCACGCGATGTCCATGGTCACAGTTCGCGCCACCGGCACCGAGCCCGAGGTGAGCAGCGTCTGGCCCTCGTAGATCTGGTCGGGGTCGGCGATGTTGTTCAATGCAGCCAGGTAGGACGTGGACAGCCCCTGGCGAGCGGCGATGCCGCTCAGGACGTCACCGCTCCGCACCACATACTTGGTGGGTTCCGATGTGGTGAGGATCTGGCCGGGGTAGATGTTGTCGGGGTCGGAGATGCCGTTGAGCGCGGCGAGCTTCGAGGCGGACATGCCGGCCCGGGAGGCGATCACCCCCAGCGCGTCACCCGGCTGGACGACATAGGAGTCGGCCGAGACCGGTGTGGGCCACCAGAGGGGTAGGAGTGCCGCTGCGACGGAAAGACCGGCAACGGCGGCCAGCGCCCGGACCTGCATGTCTGCTTCGTTCCTTGTCTCCCCCTTCGCCGGTCGGAATCCTAGCCCCACCAACAACAGTGGTGCCGGGCCGGGTAGCCGCCCGGCGGGTCAGGCGCCGCGGCGGGCGGCGAGCGGCTCGAGCTGGGGGACCAGGTCGAGCATCTTCTCGTCGAAGGGCAGGAGGCGGCCCGACGGCATGGCGATGGCGTGCTTGGGCGCCAGCTGGGTGACGAACTCGATGTCGTGGCTGACCAGGACCACGGTGCCCTTGAAGTGCTGGAGGGCGGCGAGGACGGCTTCGCGCGACGACGGGTCGAGGTTGTTGGTGGGCTCGTCGAGCAGGAGCACGTTGGCCTTGCCACCGACGAGACGGGCCAGCGAGAGCTTGGTCTTCTCACCGCCGGAGAGGGTGGCCGCCTCCTGCGACGCCACGTCGCCGGTGAGGCCGAAGTGGGCCAGGATCGACCGCAGCTCCGCCGCGCTCTGCCCAGTGGACGAGGCCGCCTGCATCACTTCCAGCACGCTGTCGCCGGGCCGGATGTCCTCGTGCTCCTGGGCGTAGAAGCCGAGGGTGACGTTGGTCCCCAACCGCACGGTGCCCGCGTCGGGGGGGTACAGCCCGGCCAAGCAGCGCAGCAGGGTGGTCTTGCCGGCGCCGTTGACGCCGACGACGAGGAAGACCTCGCCTCGGCTCACGGTGAAGTCGACTTCGTTCACGATGATGTCGGCGCCGAAGGCCTTCACCAGGCCCTCGACCCGCATGACCACGTCGCCGGCGCGGGCCGGGTCGGGGAAGCGGACCTTCAGGGCCCGCCGGCGCACGGGCGGCAGCTTGGTGGCCTGGGCGTCGACGATACGGGTGATGCGCTGCTCGAGGTTGCGGCGCTTGCGGGCCGCGGTGGCGTTGCCCTGGCGGAACTTGTCGGCCGTGGTCTTCAGCCGGTCGATCTCCCGTTGGGCGTTGGCCGCCTCCCGGGTGAGCGACGCCTCCCGTTCGGCCCGCTTCTTCAGGAACACGCTGTAGGTGCCCCGGTACAGTTCGATGCGGCCCTGCTCAAGGGCGAAGACGCGGTCGATGGACTCGCTCATCAGCTCGATGTCGTGGCTGACCACCAGCACGGCGCTCGGAGACGTCCGCAGGAAGTCCATGACGAAGAGCTTGGCCTTGGCATCGAGGTGGTTGGTGGGCTCGTCGAGGATGAGCAGCTCGCCGCCGGCGAGCAGGAGACGGGCCAGTTCGAGACGCCGGCGCTGGCCGCCCGACAGGGCACCGACCTGGAGCAGGAGCGCGTCGTCGTCGAGGTCGAGGCCGCGGGCGATGTTCTCCGCCGTGCGCTCGATGTCGTAGCCCCCGGCCAACCGGAACTTCTCTTCCAGCTCGGTGTAGTGGTGCACCGCGGCGTCGAGCGCCTCGGGGTCCTTGGAGATGGTGGCCTTCTCGATCCCGTTCGACGCGTCGTGCACCAGTTCGTGCAGGGCGTGCAGGCGGCTGCCAGCCAGCAGGTGGTCGTAGACCAGGAGGTCGCTGACCTCGGCGTGCGCCGCAGTCTCCTGGGCCAGCCACCCGTACTCGGCCGGCAGGTTGACCTCGCCGGCTGTGGGCGCGTTCTGGCCGACGAGCGTCTTCAGCAGGGTGGTCTTGCCGGCGCCGTTCGGGCCGACGAGCGCGACCTTCTCCCCCTCGGCGATGCGGAAGTTGGCGTCGTCAAGAAGGACGCGTGCGCCGATCTCGATACGGAGGGAGGAAACCTGGAGGGTCATAGGTTGGGATGGCCTTTCGCTTCACCAGTCCGGACATCCCGACCGCGGCCAGTACCTATTCTACGCCACCGCCGGCCGGTCGATGTCCCGGGTGCAGAACGCGCACACGATGGCGGCGACGGGCACCTTGCTGAGGCAGAAGTCGCACTCCTTGGTGGTGGACTCCACCTCGGGCTCGGTCTTGCGCCGGTTCAGGAGCGCGTTCACTGGCTTGACGACGAAGAAGAACACCGCGCCGGCGACGAGCAGGAAGGCGATGAGGGCGTTGATGAACAACCCGTAGCTGAAGGTGCTCCCACTGACCGAGAACGAGAAGTCCTTGAAGTCCTTGGTACCGGGAATGGCGATCAACGGTGTGAGCAGGTTGTCGACGAACGACTTGACCAGGTCGCCGAAGGCGGCGCCGATCACCACGCCGATGGCCAGGTCGACCACGTTGCCTCGAAGGATGAAGGCTTTGAAGTCCTTGAGCATGTGCACCTCCGTAGGATCCGTCCCATGCGCATTCGTGTGGGGTCGTTGGAAGCCTTACAGACCGAAGGTCGGCTGACCACGAAAGCCGGCGGGCACGGCGTGTGCGTGTTCTGGCATGAAGGCCGGGCCTACGCGCTCGACGACCGGTGCCCGCACATGGGCTTCCCGCTGCACCGGGGATCGCTCGAGGCCGGCCTGGTCACCTGCCACTGGCACCACGCCCGCTTCGACCTGGCCACCGGCGGCACCCTCGACCCCTTCGCCGACGACGCCCGGGCCTTTCCGGTGGAGGTGGAGGGTGACGATGTGTACCTGGTGGTCGGCGCGCCTGACAACCGGGTCGACCATCACCGCCGGCGGCTGGCCGAGGGGCTCGAGGGTGGGCTCACCCTGGTTTCGGCCAAGGCTGTGCTGGGCCTGTTGGAGGCGGGCGTGCCGGTGGCGGAGATCGTGCAGGTGGGCGTGGAGTTCGGCACCGCCAACCGGGCGCAGGGGTGGGGGTCAGGGCTCACGGTGCTGGTGGCGATGGCCAACCTGCTGCCCTGGCTCGACCCCTCCGATCACGCCCTGGCCCTGGTGCACGGTCTGGCGTTCGTCGCCCGTGACACGGCCGGTCGCCCGCCTCGTTTCCCGTTGTCGCCGCTGGGTGACGTTGCAGTCGCCCCGGTCTCCGCTGACCGGCTCACCGACTGGTACCGGCGCTTCGTCGAGACTCGTTCGGGTGACGCGGCGGAGCGGGTGCTGGTCACCGCCCTCTCGGCGAGCGCCGACGCGGCCACCGTGTCGCAGATGATGACGGCGGCGGCGACCGACCACGTCTTCATCGATGTGGGCCACACCTTGGACTTCACCAACAAGGCCTTCGAGGCCGTCGAGCACCTCGGCTGGGGGGCGGCCGAGGCCGTCCTGCCGACGCTGACCGAGCAGACCGCCGGCGCGTCGCGGTCCGAGGAGGGCAGCCGTTGGCGCCACCCCCACGATCTGGCCGCCCTGGTCCGGTCGACCGAGGAACGGCTGCCGGCGTTGCTGGCCGAAGGCCGCGCCCGGTTGGGCGAGTTCCACGACGTGAGCGGTCTCGGTTGGCGGTTGCTCGAGGACGACCCGTACGCCGTTGTGGCGTCGATCTGTGATGCGATCACCGCTGGCGCCACGCCCGAGCAGCTGGGCCGAGCGCTGGCTCTGGCTGGCGCCCTGCGCATCACCCGGTTCCACGTCCAGAACGACTTCGGCGACTGGGACGCCGTCCACCACGGTTTCACCTACGCCAACGCCCTCCACCAGTGCCTTGTCCGCCACCCGTCCGACGAGCTGGTGCGCGGCGTCGTCCACGGCGCCCTGCGCGTCTATCTCGACCGGTTCCTGAACGTGCCCGCGGCCCGCCTCCCGGCTTCTGTCGACGCCAGCCTGGGCGACCTCCAGGCGTGCTGGGACGGGCAGGGCGGTGTCGACCAGGCCGGCGCCATCGCCTACGGGTGGCTCAAGGCCGGCGGCGACCCCCGTCGGCTGGTGGCCGCCCTCGGCCATGCCCTGCTGTCGGAGGACGCCGGCTTCCACTGGTTCCAGATCGTCGAAGCGGCTGTCCGCCAGCACGCGGCCTGGCCGGCGGGCTCGGAGGAGGCGGCGCTCATCCTGGTCGGGGCGGCCCGGTTCCTGGCCGCCCATACGCCCACCCGCCGGGAGCTGCCCCACGTCGTGCGCACCGCGGCCCGCTTGCGGCGGGGCGACGACCTGTTCGAGGAGAGCTGACCGCCGAGCGTTTGGTCAATCGGGGGTGCCATGTCACCACCGATTGACCAAACGCTCAGCCCGCCTCGTCGTCGGGGTCTCGTCGGCGCCACGCCTCCTCGGCCCGGGAGACCACCTCGCGCAGGGGGAGGCCGGTGCGCCGGGCGGCGCGGGCGGCGTCGTCGTGCTCGACCTTGACCCGGCCGGCGCCGACCTTGACTCGCACCGGCCACCCGTCGACGTCGACCTGGCTCTCGACCCGGGCCGACGGCCACCGCTCCAGCGTGGTGCCCCGGACACCGAGTGAGCCGGTTTCGGCCTGGAGCACGCCGGCCAACTGGTCGGCCAGGGCGGTATCGGTCAGCACGCTCACGGTGTGGGCCGGTCGGCCCTTCTTCATGACGATCGGCGTCACCCAGGCGTCGTGGGCGCCGGCATCGAGGAGCGCGGCGACGGCGTGGGCCAGTGTCTCCCCGGTGGCGTCGTCGAGGTTGACCTCGAGGAGGACGACGGGTTGGCCGGGCGCGGGCCGGCTCGGCTCCTCGGCCTTGTGCTCGCCCAGCACGACCTGGAGCAGGTTGGGCAGGCCCTCGAGGTCGCGGGTACCGGCTCCGAAACCGGCCGCCCCGACCTGCATGGGCGGCATCGGGCCCCACCCGGTGACGGTGGCGGCCAGCAGCGCCGCGCCGGTCGGTGTCGTCAGCTCGTACGGCACGTCACGGCCGAACGTCGGCGCGCCTCGCAGCAGCTCGACGACCGCCGGCGCCGGTACGGGCAGCATGCCGTGGGCCGACCGGACCATGCCCATGCCGTTGGCGACGGGGCTCGACCACACCGTGTCGACACCGAGCACCTCCAGCGCGGCACACGTGCCGACGACGTCGATGATGGCGTCGACCCCGCCCACCTCGTGGAAGTGGACCTGGGCGGCCGGTCGGCGGTGGAGGTGGCCCTCGGCCTCGGCCAGGGCCGCGAACGTGGCATGGGCCCGGTTGCGGACCCGCTCGGGCAGGCGGGCCTCGTCGACCAGCCCGATGATGTGGGCGTAGGTGCGTACGACGGCGGTCTCGGCCGCCACCACGTCGACCTTGGTGGCACCGATGCCGCCCCGCATGACCGGCGTGACCTCCAAGGACCAGCCGGCCATGGGCAGGCGGTCGAGCATGGCCCGGATCTCCCCGACGTCGGCGCCGGCGTCGATCAGGCTGCCGAGGGCCATGTCGCCGGCGATGCCGGCGAAGCAGTGGAACCACGCCGTGGTGCTCATGCGGCCGGCAATATCCGGAGCACGGCGCAGGCGGCGCCGAACCCGTTGTCGATCCCGACGACGGTGAGGCCGGACGCGCAGGACGACAGCATGGCCAGGAGGGCGGTGACCCCCGCGAACGCCGCGCCGTAGCCCGTGCTGGTAGGCACGGCTACGACCGGCGCCGGGGTGATCCCCCCGACGATGCTGGCCAGCGCGCCCTCCATGCCGGCGATGACGACGACGGCATCGGCGCCGGCCAGCTCGTCGACGGTGGCCAGCAGCCGGTGCACGCCGGCCACGCCGACGTCGGCACCGAGCACGGGCCGTAGCCCGTGGGCGGTGAGGGTGGCCACGCACTCCTCGGCCACCGGCAGGTCGGACGTGCCAGCGGTGAGGACCACCACCCGGCCCGGCCGTGGGAGGCGGCTGCGCCAGGCGAGGGTCGAGCCGGTGCGTACCGCCCCGACCGGGTTGCGGGCCAGGGCGGCGGCGGCCTGGGCCTCGTCGACCCGGGTCAGCAGGACCGGCCCCCCGCCGTCCTCGGACAGCAGCTCGGCGACGATGGCCGCGCAGTGCTCCGGCGACTTGCCCGGGGCGTACACCGCCTCGGGGAGGCCCTGGCGCAGGGCCCGGTGGTGGTCGACCTTGGCGAAGCCCAGATCGGCGAAGGGAAGCCGGCGCAGGCGGGCAACGGCGTCGTCGGCCGACAGCGCGCCGGAGCGCACGTCGTCCAGCAGTCGCCGGACTGCGGTCTCGTCCATGGCGCTAAGTATCCTCCGACCATGACCCGCGTCGCCTATCTCGGCCCCCCCGGCACCTTCACCGAGGAGGCGTTGCTGAGCCAGCCTGACCTGGCCGACGGCGATCTGGTGGCCATGCGGTCCATGCCCGAGGTGCTGGCCGCCACCGCCGCCGGCGACGTCGACCTTGGTTTCGTCGCCCTCGAGAACTCCATCGAGGGCAGCGTGCTGCTCGTCCTCGACCGGCTGGTCTTCGACCACGACCTGCTCATCCAGCGCGAGGTCGTGCTGACCGTGCGGGAGAACCTGCTGGCGCCGCCGGGGATGACCCTGGCCGAGGTGCGGCGGGTCGTGTCCTTCCCCGACGCCCTTGCCCAGTGCCGGCGCTTCCTGGCCGAGTCCCTACCCGAGGTCGAGATCGTGGCCGCCAACTCCACCGCCGGCGCGGTGCGCGAGGTGGCCGAGAACCGCCCGCCGGGCACGGCCGCGGTGGGGCCGGCGCTGGCGGCCAAGCTCTACGGGCTCGACGTGCTGGCGCCGGACATCGAGGACACCCCCGGGGCGAACCAGACCCGCTTCGCCCTGGTGGCGCGAGCCGGCATCCCGGCGCCGTCGGGTCACGACAAGACGAGCATCGTCTGCTTCCAGCGCGACGACCGCCCGGGCAGCCTCCACGCCATCCTCGGCCAGTTCACGGCCCGCAACATCAACCTGACCAAGCTCGAGTCCCGCCCGACCAAGCACAGCCTGGGCGACTACTGCTTCATCATCGACCTGGAGGGCCACGTCGACGACGAGGTGGTGGCCGACTGCCTCCGAGACCTCCGCGTCCAGTTGGCCAGTGTGAAGTTCCTCGGCTCCTACCCCGCGGCCGGCGAGCACGGCCCGGCCATGCGGCGCGACGCCGAGGCGGCCTGGAAGGCGGCCGACGAATGGATCACCGACCTGCGAGGCCAGGTGGCCCGCTAGCGTCGGCCCGGTCGGGAGGGATGGCAGAGCGGCCGAATGCGAGGCTCTTGAAAAGCCTTGGACGAGAGTCCCGTGGGTTCAAATCCCACTCCCTCCGCTCCCTTGGTCCTCACCAGCTGGTGGGTTCGGAGTCGCGGGCCGGGTAGGGCTCAGGCGGGGGTGGGACGTCCTTTCGGCGCCGGCACGCTCCCGGCCTCCCGCCGGCGGAGCAGGCCCCAGGCCACGACGGTCCCGAGCCCAAGCCCGAACAGGCCGGTGAGCAGGAGCGTCCAGCCCGGGATACCGCTGCCGCTCTCGCCCACTGTGACGGGGGTCAGCGGGACCGACGACATGTAGATGTCCTCGGAGCCGGTCTCGCCGAGCGCGTTGCGGGTGTCCTGCCAGGCGAAGTACACCTCGTTGTTCGTGGCCGCGACGCCGACGTTGAACTTGCTGTCGATGTTGTTCGACCACACGCCCTTTGAACGGTCGATCCCCCGGTCGTTGACCCGGATCGGCTTGGTGAACGTGCTCCCGTGGTCGGCGGAGGACGCGTAGTAGACGTCGGAGATGCCGGTGTCGCCACTGTGGCCGGTGGTGACCAGGGGGTTGGTCGGGCTGTTGCGGAAGTCGTACCAGGCCACGTGCAGGGTCCCGTTAGGGGCGATGGCCAGGCCGGGCTCGTACTGGTTGGACTTGACCGTCTCGTCACTCAGCACCACCCGGTCGCTCCAGGTCTTGCCCGCGTCGTGGGAGACCCGCAGGAACAGGTCGAGGTCGCCGTTGTACCCGGCGACGGTGTTCTGGACCTCGGCGTTGGCGTTCCATGCCAGGTAGACATCGGAGGTCTTCGGGTCGGCGGCGATCACCGGCGGGTGCCCCGCAGAGACGTTGCCCGGGTCGACGTCGACCGGTGCCGACCATGTCTTGCCGTGGTCGGTGGACTGGCGGTAGATGATCGGCCGGACCGGTACCGGCGTCGGCGTCGGCCCGGGGACCGCCCGCACCCAGAAGGCGGCGTGGATGGTGCCGGCCTTGTCGACGGCGAGGGCGGGGAAGTCGGCGCCGCGGGGGTCGGTCAGGTCGACGGGGGGCCCGAACGTCCGCCCACCGTCGCTCGACGCGGCGACGTTGCTCTTGAGCTTCTCCTTGGCATCGGCTGCGTTGACCCCCTGGCGCCAGCCGACGTAAACCAGCTGGGGGTTGGTGGGGTCGACGGCGAGCATGGGGCCCTTGTTCAGGCCCCTGTCCGGGTTGCCGTCGGGCGCCTCATAGACCCGGGTCGTCGTAAAGGTGCGACCGCTGTCCGCCGAGCGGGCCAGGAAGACGTGGCGGGGCGTGTCGTTGCGCACCCGGTTGAGGAAGTCGCTGGCCACGAAGGCCATGTAAAGGGTGCCGTCGCCCCCGAACGCCATCGTCGCCAGCGGGCCGTACTCGGCGTAGAACCCGCAGTCGTTGAACGGCTTGGTCATCGGGTCGCCGCCGGCGAACCAGCTCCGGCCACCGTCGGTGGACAGGTGGACGGCGCAGGCCCGGCTGCCGCGCACGTCGCTCTCCACGGCCACCAGGTCGCCCGTCTTCGGGTTCACGGCGATCTGGGGCGACGAGTGCGACCGGAGCGGCGCCGGGTCATTGGTGACCTGGACGGCGCCGGTGGCCGACAGGCCCCACGCCGGCCCGGCCAAGGCCACGCCGAGCGCCACGATCCCGAGTACCGGACTGAGAAGACGACGTCGCATGGCCCCCACCTCGCATGTGTCTTTGAGCTACGGAACGTAGTGGATCCGTGCAGTTCTCGCGTTCGTCGTCGGCGTGCCAGACTCGTCACGCCTTGGAGAGGTGACCGAGTGGCCGAAGGTGATCGCCTGCTAAGCGATTAAGGGGTGTAAAGCCTCTTCGAGGGTTCAAATCCCTCCCTCTCCGCCAAGGAGCTCGCGCTAGCCGTCGTCATCGTCGTCGTCCTCGTCGACATCGTCGGGCTGGGGGTCGGCGATCCATTGGCCCGAGGTGCCGGGCCGCATGGAACCGATCTTCGTCGACGATTCGTGGCGGGTGTCGAGGTCGTCCTTGATGCAGGTGCAGTTGTCGGTGGGGCGGTCGCAGCCCTCGCAGACCACCCGCCCCTCCTTGTCGTCGAGGCGGACCGCGGCGCCGCACAATGCGCAGACTCCCGTCTCCATGTACCGGTAGTTCCTGGGCATCGCCGGAGCATACGTTCGGTCCTCGGTCCTGTCGCCCGGCGTGCGTAGGGTGAGCGACCATGGGGACCAAGAACCGCCAGCGCAGGGCGGAGAAGCGCCGCCGCCACCAGCCGGCGTCCAGTCCCCCCGCCGAGAAGGCGTTCGGGCGGCTCTCGCTGCGGGAGGTCATCTACGCGGCGGCGAGCGCATCGCGCCAGCCACTGGCCGCGGCCGCGCGCTACCCGGAGCTGCTGGCCGGGCTGGCCGCGTCGGCAGGGGTCGGGCCAGCGCTCGATGCGGCCCTTGTCGACGCGCTCACCCGGGCCCAGACGGCGCTGCACTGGGACCCCTACGAGCTCCGCCGGCAGGCCGAGCGCCGGCTTGGTGACCGCCACGCCGGTTACCTGGCCGACGTGGTCCGCGGGCCGGGGTCAGAACCGCTGGTCGTCGAGTGGTCGGCCCGTGAGGGCGCGGCCCCGATCAAGGTGCTGGCGGGTGCGGTCGAGGTGCTGGCCATGCTGCTCAGCCTTCCCCCGCTGCCCCAGTTGGGCGGCCGGCCGTCGGGCCCGGCCCGCCGGCCGTCATCGGCCGGCCCGGAGCCCCGGGTACTCGAGAAGGTCCGGGCGCTGCTGGCCAAGGCCGAGTCCACCACCTTCCCCGAGGAGGCCGAGGCCCTGTCGGCCAAGGCCCAGGAGCTGATGGCCCGCTATGCCATCGACGCGGCCATGGTCGGGGCCGGCGCCGGTGGCCCGGTGGCCGACGACGGCCCTACCGGCATGCGGGTGCCGGTCGACGATCCCTACGCCGGCGCCAAGTCAATCCTGCTCTCCGAGGTGGCGATGGCCAATCGGTGCCGAGCCGTTTGGTCGAAGGGCTACGGGTTCAGCACTGTGATGGGCTTCAGCTCCGACCTGATGTTCGTGGAGATGCTCTACACCTCGCTGTTGGTCCAGGCCACGTCGGCGATGGTGGCGGCCGGCGCCCACGTCGACCGCAGCGGTCGATCGCGGACCCGGTCCTTTCGCCAGGCCTTCCTGCTGGCCTACGCCACACGGGTCGGTCACCGCCTGCGGGAGGCCGAACAGGCTGGTCGGGCCGCGGCCACCGAGGAGTACGGCGCCGCGCTGCTCCCGGTCCTCGCCGATCGCACCGCCGCCGTGGAGGCGGCCAGCGCCGCCGCTTTCCCCGGTGCGGTCACCCGTTCGGTCAGCGTCAGCAACGCCGCGGGGTGGGCCGCCGGCTCGGTCGCCGGCGACCTGGCGTCGCTGTCGGGCCGCGCCCAGGTGCCGGCGGGCTGATCCTCAGCAGGCCATGACCTTGGCCATCGCCGCGCAGAACTCCGGCCACCGTCCGGCGTCGACCCGCCCAGCGATGCGGAGGAGGGTGCTGACCGGCACGAGCTGGATGTTGTCCAGATTGGCGACGCACCCGTCGCGCACGCCCTCGGCCATCCCGAGGGCCACCTCGGTCGGCAGGCTGCGGACGGTCGTGGTGACGGGCGCCACCAGAACTCGTGTGAGCAGCGGCGCAACGCGCGACCGGGTGAGGACGACAACGGGCCGGACCTTGTCGAGATCAGCCCACCAGACCTGGCCGTGCCCGAGCTCGTTCACTCGCGGCCCGCTTCACGCCGGCGTTGCTCGGCAAGGAGGCGAACGTCGGGCGGCACATCGCCGTCGTAGGGGAGGACCGGCCCGGCCGGCGCGGCCCAGTTGAGGTCCGGGTCGTCGTCGTAGGGCTGTGCGGCCAGCGCGGCGCGTTCGCTGGCCGTCTCGATCTCTTCGATGAGCGCCAGCAACGCTCGGTCCACGATCTGGCTGCTCGAGGCGCGGAGGAGCCGCTGCGCAGTTGCCCAACGCTGCGCATCAACTGTGGTCGAAATCCGCATACGAGCCATGGCATGAAGTGTATGACGCTCGAGCGCCGCGCGTCACACCTGCCGCGTCCTCACGTCGGCGGACCGCGGGACTGACGATGTCGGCATGGGGGAAGACGTGGCGCAGACGGCTTCAGGCGTCGCACCCCGCCGCGATCGTGAGGGCCCGGCACGGGGCGTGCATTCTCTGGTCGCTCACTCGACCGAGGCGACGAAGGAGACGCCTCCGGGCCAGCAGGAACGTGTTGTCGAAGTTGGCCACCGACTCGGCGGCCAGGCCCGCGGGCCTCCTCCACCTTTGTCCCTGTCGGTGGCGAGGACGTGAGCCAGTCAGGCGTCTAGGCTGGGGTCGTGCGAGCGGTCGCAACGGTCTCCTCCTAAGGAGCGCTTCACTGGTCGCACATCTGGGCTGCGGAGACAAAACTGCAGGTCAGAGGCAATTTTGTGCGCTGGTAGCTCAACGGATAGAGCATCTGACTACGGATCAGAAGGTTGGGGGTTCGAATCCCTCCCAGCGCGCTGGATAAGGCTCGTCTGGCAGCGCAAGCTCCTGAAGGGCGGCGGCGTCAAGAGCGGCCGGGCCCTGGCGCCGAACACGGTCCGCCTTGCCCGGGCACCGCTGGCGGCGCCATGAAGCTGGGCGTCGCGACCGGGGTAATCGCGGTCAACCCACTGGTCGCCGCGCCCCGACCCCGTGCCGCCCGATCGATCCCTCGCCACTGGACGCCCGAACAGGCCCGCGAGTTCCTCGGTCTGATGGAAGGCGACCGGACCTATCCGATCTGGGCCTTCCTTCTTGGCTCCGGACTGCGTATCGGCGAACTGGTGGTTGCGGTGGGGGAACGTTGACCTGGAGCGCCGGAAGGTGCACGTCGTCGACTTCGTGTCCGCGCTCGGCTACGACCTCGTCTCATCCTCGGGCAAGAGCCGCGACGCCGTGCGGAGCATCGAGCTCGACAACGGCCTCGTGCGAGTCCTACGCAGCCAGCGCAAGCTGCAGGCACAGGAACGCCTCGCGGCCCAGGACTACGCAGAGAGCGATTACGTGTTCACGCGTCTCTCCGGCGGCCCGTACCACCCTGCGAACCTGTCGAAGCTGCTCGGCAGGATGACGACCGAGGTCAAGCTGCCGAGGCTGACCGCCCACGGGCTTCGCCACACCACCGCCACGCTGATGCTCGCCAACGGTGTGCCGCCCAAGGTGGCCGCCGAACGGCTCGGCCACGCCGACGCCACCCTGTTCTCAAACCTCTACAGCCACGTCACGCCGACCATGCAGCGAGAGGCAGCCGACAAGATCGGCGCAGCCCTGTTCGACTGACACTGCGCCGTGCTCCTGCCCCCGAGCGACGTTCTCCGGCCGGAGCCTCCGCCCGATGATCTCCTCCTCGTCGTCCGGGGCGGCACGAAGACACTCAGCGACGGCCACCTCGCGAACCAGGCCGCCGACTGTTGGGAGCGCCATCGGTTCTTCGGCGTCTCGGTGTTCGGTGCGCCCGGTGACGACCTGGTGGCCGTCAGCGCAGCCGTCCGTGCCATCCGCATTCGGCCTGTCGTCCGCGTTGCCAGATGCGGAGCCCTGCGGGCTGCCGGCTTCGAAGTCTTGCCAACGTTCTCGAACCCCTGGCACTTCTCGGTCGTTCTTCCCGACGCCACGCCGGCGACCTTCGAGGGCCTCCGCACGTGCTTCGGCGGATTGGCGCCAAACCCCGGGTACGTCGCCCTCGACACGTAGTCCCGTCGTACGATGGTGGGGTGGAGCGAATGCCGATCGTGGAGCTCTGGGTCGACGACCACCAGGAGTACGAGCCGAGCATCGTGACCGGCCACCTCCGCCACGCCCGTATTCCGCTCGATCCCCACGCCGGCGATTACCTGGTCGTCGGCGACGACGAGGTTGCGCCGGCACTGGCGCTGGTTGTCAGCCGCGAGGCCGAAGGCACCATTCGCCTCCGCATCCTGCCCGGCCCGGTCGACAGCCATCCTGAGTTCAACACTCGTCGGATACCGACGCTCGCCTCGTAGAAACCACCGGCGGCGAGCGGGTCGAGCGCCCTGTGAGCTGCTGTTGGGCCTGGACGCCCGGGATGAGCACTGCTCAGGACGTAGCGCTTGCTGACGCCGAGGAGCTTGGCCACCCAAGCGATGTCCACGAGGGCTGTCATCCTCCTTGCTACTCGAATCCATTGTCCGTCCTTGGTCATGGGTTGCCGTCATGAACCACTACGGGTGCGCCCGAGCCCCGAATCGGACCCCGCTCTGATCAGGACGTGCTGTCCAGCAGGCCGCACGCTTCCCTGACCCACTCGGGAAGAAAGCGACGCCGGGTGACTACCCAGCCGACGCACGGCCGGGCTGGCTGGCCGGCGACCGGAAACGTCGGGTGTCAATGACCAAGCGATACCGCCAGCGTGGCCCCTGGCGTGACCGATGCACCACGGCACATCCCGCTCGGCCCGGCTCGCCGAGGGGCACGGCACTGGACTCAGGCAGTGGCATCGAGCCTGGCTCGGACGTCGTCCGGCACTCCAGGAGCGATCACGCTTCGCAACGCCGCTCGAAGCCTGGAATTGGCCCTGAGCGCCACCTCCAGTTGCGGTCCAAGAGCTTTGTAGTGAAGTTCCACGACCGGCTCCAGGGCGAGAGCTCCTACCAACGCGATGTCGTCCTCCGAAGCGGCGTGCTCCAAGAGCTCCCCGACCGCCTCCAGGGCGTGGGTAGGGGGCAAGTCATGCGCCAAGTTCACGATCCGTAGGTACTCGTCCAGCTCTGACACGTCTCGGCGGAAGAACGCTTCGATCTCGCTCTGGACGAGGTAGACCACGACACATTCTGGCCGGGCGCCGACCATCCGCTGCGACCAGTAATCGCGAGCCCGGATGATCCCGCCTGCTTCGCCCCCAGCCGGTGCCGATACCGCACGGCACATATCTGGAGCGGGTAACAGGGCGTCCTTGATGTAGCCGACGGGGGCTTGAAGCTCCGTCGTGGACACGTTCTCTGGAGCGTGTCCTCAATGTCGTTGACGTAGCCGGTGGCCAT
>JAHFUR010000054.1 GCA_023264995.1 Acidimicrobiia bacterium
GGGTGAAGGTGAGCGACGCAGATCTGGCCGCCATAGCGCTCCACCCCAACGCCTGGCACGGTGATTGGAACTACAGCCTGGGCGGCCTTCCGCTCATGTAATTACATCGCGGCCCCTAACTACTTCCTGGTGAAGAACAGGGCCGGGCAGGCCGGGGAGATGCCCTGAGCGCGTTGCCGCGGCCGTCCATTTCTCACCTGCTCCCGCCTCACCGACCTTCCCGCTCCCTCGTTGCCCGGATCGGGCTCGGAGGGGCGCGGTTGGCCGGCGGAGGGCGGGAGTCAGGCGGAGAGCGGCAAGCTGGGTGGTGGGTCGGTTCGTGGTGGGGCCTTTGCCGCACCGGTGCGTGGCGATGGACGGCGGTGCGTCGTCGCCGGCGGACGTGGGTCCATGGCGTCGAGGAGGCCGCTGATCTTGATCGAGTTGTGGGCCAGCACGCCCCAGCCGCACCATGTGCCGGTCCCGTCGATGCCGTCCATGCGACTGCGCGACCAGCCGAAGTCGCGCTTCATGCAGGCGACGCGGGCCTCACAGCCGGTACGCCACTTGATCAGCTTCACGAAGCTGCGCCGGCGCTGGACCTGTTGGCGGGCGGCGCCCGGCCGGCCCTTGCGCACGATGGCCACGACCTTGACGCCGAGGGCTTCGAGAGCGACCTGGACCTTGGCCTCGCCGTAGCCCCGATCCGCGGTGACAGCTCTCGGGGCCCGACCGGCGAGGGCCTTGATGCGGGCGATCGCCGGAGCCAGCAACGGCCCGTCCGCCGGGTTGCCGACCATGACCTCATGGTCGAGCACCACGCCGTCGGCGTTGTCGAGGATCTGGGCCAGGTAGCCGAACTCCACCGGGCGGCCCAGGCGTCCCTTGGCGATGGGCCGGGCGTCGGGGTCGTGCAGGCTGACCAGTCGGGTGGAGCCCCCGGGCATGGTGCCGGCCAGGCGCAGCTTGGTCTGGGCCACCACCCGCTCCAGCCGGGCGATGGTCAGCTCCAGTTCGGCCAGCGTCGCCCTGGCCTTTCCCGTCGTCTGGTCCCCGGCCTTGGAGATGCCCCGGCGGGCGTTGACGGCCACCTGGCGGGCCTCGGCGAGTGACAGCTCGGCGATCGAGGCCATCTCGCCGGTGATGGCCTTGGCTTCCTCCTTCGCCTCGTCGGAGCGCCGGCGCAGCCAGGCCCCGATGTCATGGGCCCGCCGGCGCAGGGACCGGCCCCGGTCGCGCATCTTGGTGCGTGACGCCAAGCCCAGGCCGTGCAGCACCGCCACCAGGGCGACGAGGCGGGCCACGCCCCGGGCCATGAGCCCCGAGTCCGTCGGGTAGGCCACATCTGCGGGGACGACGGTGGTGTCACCTCTGACCTTGTCAACCTTGAGCACCTTGGCCTCCGCCGCCTTGGCCAGCAGCGCCTGGTTGAGGGCGGCGACGGCCGTTTCCCCGCATCGGGTGGTGAGCTTCTTGAGCGTCGAGGCATCCGGTACCCGCCCGCCCAGGGGGATGCGGCAGAACCTCGACCACGACACCGAGTCGGCCACCTCCCGGCACAGGGCCTCGAAGCCGAGCTTGTAGCGGTACTTCAGGAACATCAGGCGCAGGTAGGTCTCGATCGGCGTGGACGGGCGGCCGGCGACGGGATGGAAGAACGGCCGGAACGGCTCGAAGAACGCCGGGTCGTCCAACAACGCGTCCACCCGCACCAGCTCGGCCGGCATCCGTAACGCCGGCTCGGGCAACAGCGACTCCCACAGGCTCGGCCCGGGGCCGTAGGTTCTGTACACGATGGTCTCAATCCCTTCCGCAATAAGGGGTTGAGGCCATCATGACGACATTCGGGTCGAGACTGGGGGATCCTCAGGAGCTGAAGTCGTTGTCCTGCAACGGATTCCGGTCCGACTTCTTCACCAGGAAGTAACTAAATACTCTCGGCCGTCGTGTCCGTACAGGAAACTGGTGGCGACTGCTAGGACGACATCATCTCTCATGCAGCTCGTCAGTATCGCCGTGAATGAGATGGAGTCCAACGGTGGAGCCACCTGCCGAGCCTAGGGCTGCGTAGATACGAGCTGTTGACTCGCTCTTGCGGCTCGACTCGTTCCCCATGAATGGTTGGACTAGAGCGGGCGGGGGCGCCTGCTACGAACGTCCCCGGCCGAATCCTCCGGCCGGCCGGAGTTCTGCCGGGACGGCGTCATCGGGGTCACGGAACCGCTGTTATGTGACGGTGCTGACTTTTCGAGCGGCCGCATTTGGGGACACCCGTCGGCCAGGACGTGTGGATCGCCACCTGAGCCCGTCCGTCCGCAGGCTGGCCGCCGCCCTCGACGCCCGGTCGCAGCGCCAGCACTAGGTCCGCAACAACCAGTCGAGCGCAACCGACCACCCGGGTGAGCGGGGCTCGATGAGGTCCATGTGGCCCACGTCGTGACGCAGGACGAGGTCCACGGGGTCACCGGCAGCCTGCGCGGCCTCTGCATAGCGCTCGCTCATGTCGGCGGGCACATGGCGGTCTCGCATGCCGTGGACCAGGAGATGGCGGACACCCAGCGGGAGCCGCTCGATCGGAGAGGCCAGGCGGTACCGCTCTGCCACCTGCTCCGAGCGACCCCCGAGCAACTGGGCCACGGCCCCGCCGCCGATGCCGCGCCGGTCGGCATCGAACAGGTCGACAACTCCGGCGAGGGCAACGGCGGCGGCAACGGGTACCCGTGGCGCCGAGCCGGGCACCCCCGCGGGCAGGCCCGGGCGGGCCGCCGCCCACAGCGCCAGCTGGCCGCCGGCCGAGTGGCCGACAGTAGTCACCCGCATGAGATCGAGACCCGGAACCGCCGCGAGGGCGTCGATGCCGGCGGCGACGTCGTCAAAGGTTGCCGGCCACCCCCCTCCCCGGCCGATACCCCGGTAGTCGAGGTTCCACGCCGCCAACCCGTTGGCGGCCAAATCGGCGGCCAGCTTGGACATGAGCCTCCGGCCATACATGGCGTGCCAGAACCCGCCGTGGAGGAGTACCACCACCGGGTGAGGCCCCGGGCCGGCCGGCAGCGACAGCTCGCCGACCTGTGTGCGCTTCGCCCCGTAGTGGCGGACCTCACGACGACGAAGGAGCCCCGGCACCCGACCGGCTTAGCAGCCGGCAGCGGAACGTTGCCCGCCGCTGGCGATCCCGACCGCCGCCATCGTGGGCACGGAGCCGGCGTTCAGGGTGGCTTGTGGGCCGCCAGCCGCCCCGGGTTTAGGGGCCGGGGGGAGGAGTCCATCTGGCTCCTTCAACCGCCTGTCGGTCGGGGCCCGTTCCAGATGCCGGGCATCAGTGGGCGTCAATCGTGAGCTCCCCGAGTCTGCGGAGGCCCCTATGGTGGTTCGCTGATGGCCAGTCGGTGGGTGCTCGGGGGGTTCGCCGTGCTGCTGATCGCCGTGGGTGTGCTCGGCTTCCTCCCCGGGGGCGGGCGCGGGAGCACAAGCAACGCGCCCGCCTACAACGTCTTCCACCTCGCTTTCGGAGTGGCCGGCTTGGCCTTCGCTGTGTTGGGCGACCGCTCGGCCGCCCGCGCGTTCCTCATCGGCTTCGGGCTGATCGACCTCTACCAGGCCCTGGCCAGTCACCAGCACTGGGTGCCCGAGGCCTTGTTCCGGTGGACGCCGACCGACGATCTGCTGCACCTCGTGGTCGGGGTGGTGCTGATTGCAGCGGGCGCCTTCCTCTAACCGGCGGCGCGGGGTCGTATCTCAAGAGGGCTGCGCTGGCGGCATTCTCGAGGTGACGAGAATGGGGCAGGTCTCCGGGGCGTCCCGTCCGGACCGAACCCCCACCTCGAGCGGGGAACACGACTCCGCTCCAAGACGCATCCGTTTTCATCCGTGGTCCGTGCCGAGGGAGTCCCGTAGCACTCCCCAACCGGAGGTTGCCTGAGGCCGAAGAGCGTGCTGGAACGACTTGCAGTGTGGGAACTTGGCTTAGCCGCCGGCCGCCGGCCGCTCATGGGCGCGACGGCCGGTTCGCTGCCGCCATAGCGGCGCACCCTCTCCCGGCGCTATACGGGTGATACGGGGGACCCGGGACCCTCGTGATTAGGGGTGATGTTTGCTGCGGACCCCGGCACACATTCCAAGTGCCTCCAAGCGATTGGTGCTCCCACGAGCGGCGTTCGGGGACACATTGACGGGCGGCGAAGACGGCCGCCTGCGCGCGCCCCGGGCGGGTACTCGTCGTTTCACCGCACTCGCAAGACGCCCCGAGATCCACCCTTAGAAGCGTTCAATGGGATCACCGCGGCTCGTAGCGAGCGGCGACGACGACGTCCGCCGTGCCCGTCGGCACCGTATGGAAGAGGAGTCCGTGATCGGTCGCTGAGACGACGCCGGCGCCCTCGCCAACTATTCGACGTAGCCAGGAGGTGCCCTGTGGCACTTGATCCCGAGATTCACACCGTGGTCGCGGAGCTCGAACGACTCGGCGGCTCGTTCCTCGCCGGTTCGACCGCCGAGGAGGCCCGGCACCGGCCCGTGGTCGCCGATGCCGTACGGTCTCTGCTCTGGGCCGAGGGCACGAGCCTGGCCCCTGAGCCGGTCGGCGCGGTTGAAGACATCGAGATCCCGCTTTCTACGGGCGCTCTGCCGATTCGCGTCTACTGGCCCCTGGGAGCCGACCCCGGTCCGCTGCCCGTACTGGTCTACGCCCACGGCGGTACGTGGTTGACGGGCGACGCTGACGCCTACGACGCCACGCCGAGGGCGATCACCAACAGGGCCGGCTGCATCGTCGTCTCGGTCGACTATCGGAGGGCACCGGAGCACGCCTTCCCGGCGGCCCACGACGACGTCCTGGCCGCCACCCGATGGGTGGTCACCAACATCGCCCAGCTGAGCGGCGACGCCGCCCGAGTGGCCGTGGGCGGCGAGGGCCCAGGCGCCACAATGGCCCTGGCCGCGTGCCTGGCCTTCGGCCGTCAGGGAGGCGTGGCCAACCGACCGGTCTTCCAGCTACTGCTCTATCCCGTCGGCGACCTTGTCCGCTCCGACTGGGCATCCTTCCGCACCTACGACGCCGCGCTGCCACTCGGCGCCGAGATGCTCGAGTGGGCCATCGAGCTTGTTGCGTCGCGGCGGGACCGCGAGGACCCCCGGCTGTCGCCGGCACGAGCCACCAGGTCGGAGCTGAGCGGCCTCCCTTCTACGCTCATCGTCACCGCCGAGCACGACCCCCTTCGGGACCAAGGGGAGGCTCTCGGCCGTACCCTGCTCGACGCAGGCATCGACGCCACCACGCTGCGCTTCGCCGGGACGACACACGACTTCGTCTCCATGAACCCCCTCGCCGGCGTGGCGCAGACGGCGGTGGCGCTGGCCGCCAAGCACCTCCGGGCCGCTTTCGGGCAGCCCGGCGAGACGGCGCCCGCAGTCGCCCCCGACCTGGCTCAGGTGATCGACGCCGACGACGCCGGGATCCGGGCCCTGCGAGCCCAGCTCGCAGCCGGCCGAGGCGACCGCAGCACGCTCGTCGAGCAGCTTCGCGACGCCCTTGTCGCCCGGCGGGAGATCGAGGAGGCGGCACCGGCCGGCGCTCTGACCATCAGCGACCTGGGGGCGCTGCTCGAGCCTCTCGAGGACCAAGCCACCGGCACCACCCGGTTTCACGTCGCCCTGGACGCCCTCGGTGCTGCGGTCGACGACCTCCGGGTCATGCAGGAGCGGGAGCTAGCCGACCTGCGGGCCGAAGTGGGCAACGACCGCATGCGGGAGATGGGCATGACGGCGCTGAAGACGAGGAAGGCGGCCCACGGCCACGTCCGCCGGGCGATGGCCTACTCCGGCTGACGGACAGAGGACCGGCGGGGACTGAACGCACACAACGAACGAAGGAGAACGATGAGCTACGAGTACTGGAGTGAGACGCGCGGTGCGACGGCGACGAAGGACCGGCCGGCACCCAACGCCAAAGAGTCGGGCCGGCGAGCCCGCTGGGCGGCAAAGACCCCGAAAGCCCCGAAGACGTCCAAGGCCGAGTCACCGGCGAAGCAGCGGGTGGCCGGCGGCCGGAGTCAGGCCCAAGGCTTCGCCTTCGTGATCGGCGCCACCTTCGTGCTGGTCGGTGTGCTGGGGTTCATCCCTGGCATTGTGCGCATGTTCGGCGACCTCAGCGTCAAGGGCCCCGAATCCGATGCTCAGCTACTCGGCCTGTTCGACGTGAGCGTGGTGCACAACATCGTGCACCTGCTGTTCGGGATCGGCCTCCTCGCCTCCCGCCGGGCCGCCTGGGCCGTTCGGTACCTGCTCATCGGTGGCATCGCCTACGCCGCTGTCTTCGTCTACGGCCTGTTCGTCGTGAACTCGACGAGCGCGATCAACTTCCTGCCCATCAACACCGCCGACAACGTCCTGCACATCGTCCTGTCGGTGACCATGATCGCACTGGGCGTCATCGGTGCCGCTGCGATGCGTCGGCATCCCGCCGGCGTCTGAGCGTTTGCGGAGACCCGCCAAGGGGTCAGCCGATCCCGGTCGACCACTCGGGCGTCTCGTCCTTGGCGATACCACCGCCACCGTCCCCGACGTCGCTAGCGCGAGATTGTTCGGTGACGGGCCCACGCGGGCGCACCCCGTGCCCGGATCGTCGCAAGCGAAGTGGGCGATCGGTCGATCGTCGGTGAGGAAGACCGACGACCGAGAGTTCTCGTGTCGATCATGGCGCCGTCAATCCCGCCTCGATGAGAGCCGGGCGAAGCCGCGCCAGCCCTGAGCGGATACGGCTCTTGGCCGTGCCCTCCGGAATGCCGAGTAGCGACGCCACCTCCACATAGCTGTGGCCTCCGAAGTAGGCGAGGCTTATGGCCTGCCGCTCTGTTCGGCAGAGGGCGGCCACCGCCTCGCGCACCTTCTCGCCGACGACGAAATCGAGGACGTCGTCCTCGATGGTGGCCAGTGTCTTGACCGTATTGGCGCCCCCTGCTTCGCGGCGTCGCCGAGCGTTCTCAGAACGGACGACATCGACGGCTCTGCCATGGGCCTGAGCCAGTAAGAAAGGGCGCAGCGGACCTCGCTCCGGGTCGAACCGCTCAGGATTCCGCCACAGCCGGACGAACACGTCCTGAACCACCTCTTCGGCCAGGGGCCGGGATGAGAGCACGCGCAGCGCGGCACAGAAGAGGCTCCCGCCGTATCGGTGGAAGAGCGCGCCAAGTGCCGCCTGGTCGCGACGTGCGACCGCCACTACGAGGGTGAAGTCGCTCGAGGTTCGCTCGCCGTTCGCCTGCTCCGGCAGCGAAGTGTCCCTCCCCGGCCTTCTGGCCGTCGCCGGTCGTGCCGGGTGGGACCCTGGCCGAGCGGCAGGGGTACGCCCGTCCTGGCTCATCGGCGGGGCTCTGCTACGCCGGTCCGGGACACGCCGTGGCGCACGACATCGAGGGTCGGGCCAGGCCCAGTGGCCACGGCTGGGGGAACAATCGCCACGTAGGGTTGGCCGCTTCCCATCGGACACCGAGGCGGTGGCGCGGACGGGAGATCGTGCGGACAGGCAAACTTGCCGGTGCCTTGGAGCCCGCCTAAGCCGCGCGACCGGGACGCCCCGGTGGAGGGTCGCCAATGTGGATTGCCGCCGCTGCCCATCTGGTACCACCGTTCCTCCGCTGTCGCCGCGCTGGTCCGTCTGATCCTCATACGGAGGTCTGCGGTAGCCGGGGTCCGGGGCCAACGTTCGCCTGCGCACATCCTAGGCACGCTCCATTGCTGGCCAGCGAACCGGTACGGCGGTGTGGGGGCAAACGAGAAAGAGGCCGACACGACCGGACATTGACCCGTTGTGCCGGCCGGTACCGTGCCGCTTGGCCAACGCCTTGGAGGCGTCGGCCCGAGCGGGGATCAGGGTGACGACGCCCAGGGGGATGCCCTCATTGAACGCGGTGACTCCGAAGGTGGAGTTCAGGGCGGTGCGCCGGTGGCGGTCAGCTTGGCGACGGTGCCCTGAAGGACCACGTCGGAGACCGACATAGACAGGGCGACGTTGGTGCCGTCGAGCGACAGCTCTCGCCCACGGCGCTGCGAACCTACGCAGATGCGGGCGGTGCGTACTCGTGCCGGCAGTCATCGATCGCGCCTCGGGATACCGGTACTACGAACTCGCCCAACCCGAGCAGGCCTACACCGCCGAGGTCCAGCTGCTCTTGGCGATGGTCCCGAGAGGACGAGGGGTGCCACGGCGATCGAGGTGCGCTCCGTGCGGGAGCTCGCCGAAGCCGGGGCCGCCTTCGATCTGGCCGGTGGACAGCTCCCCGAGTCGACCGACAGCGGTGACCACCGCATCGACGACCTCGTCCAATGCTTCCCAACAGACCAGCCGTTCATGGTCGTGGCCACCGCCGAGAGGAATGTGGCCGGCGGCGTGCTCGCGTTTCGCAACGACAACGGAGCGGTGACGCTACGCATCATCGGCTGTTCGTCAAGCTCGATCAGCCAGCCTCGCCTGGACCTGCCGTCACCAAGTCCGCGAGGCAGCCGGGTGCGACAGTCGGCTTCATGGTGTCCAAGAGGTTCACCAACCGGCGATGACCTCAAGCCGGCGGTATGGGCGCCCCGGCGGAGCCAGCGCTGCGCGTGATTAGGGGCGCCCTCGACGCAGGGGACGACGAGTTCCCGCAGGATTCCGACTGATCCACGGCATCTCGCGATGGCCAATCCGGAAGGTACCGGCGCCTACGTACTGCCGCGATCTGCAACCTCGTCGGCGAGACCCTCCAGGAATTCCGCCCGATCATCTCTGCCCACGCTTCTCCATTGCTGTGCTGACTGACGGAGGAGATCACCGCTCGGATCGAACAGTTCGTCGGCGTAGAAGGCCGCCATGCGGTCCAGCGCAAGCGCCCTGGGCTCGATGAGGCGGTCGTTCTTGAGATCGTCGAGATGGAACTGTTGGACCCGCGTTCGGACGTTCAGGTTGCCTTTGGCCAGCCACGCGTTCGCTGACGCCGAACGTTTCCTCGCGCGGTCCACCAGGCGACGGAACGCCAATCGCTCCAGATGCGGTTCCAGCGCCGGGAACAACCAGACCTGAATCTCCTCGGGCATTGTCTCGGCCCATTCGAACGCACCCTCGACCGCCGCTCGATACTCGATCGCGAGCACAGCGTCGGGATCGGCGGCCAGAGTGTCGAGCAGAAACAGCCACGTGGCACTCACCAGTTGGTGGGAACGCTGTGTACGCGCAGTGCCGAACGCATCGAAAGCGGCCTCTGCAGCACCCCGCGTGTCGTTGACGCGGAGCAGCTCGGAAGCCCTGGACATGGCCTCCTGCGTCGCGATGACCAACTCTCTGCTGGCCCTTCGAGGCATTCCCGAAGTGTGCCAGGACGAAGGCGGATTTCGGCTACCTCTCGGCCGTCCCGGCCAGCATCGCTCGCCGACGGCAACCCTCACCATCCTCATCCGTGGTCACTGAGCCGGCGTACAAACCCACGTGGGCCGGTACTTCCCTTCCACGTGTTCTTCTGGGACGCCATGGACGGGGTCCTCCACTACCGGACTAGAGTCGCCGCACGGCGTCGGCCCAGCTGGGGAGAACGAGCACATCCCAGCGACACGCCAGGGCTGTCGGACGTAGCTTCCTGGCGTGGACCGCGCTGAGCATCCGAACGCAGTGGCCTACCGCCGCACGGCCGATGCGTTTCGGTCCGGCGACCTGGCGCTGCTATCCACGCTCGTCGATGCCGACGTCGTCTGGCACGTGCCCGGTCGCCACGCCATGGCAGGTGACATCCATGGGCGCGATGCACTCCTGGCCTGGTTCGGTCTGTTGAGGCCCAAAGGCTTTTGGCTGAGCGAGCACGACGTCCTCGGCAACGACGAGCACGTGTGCGCGTTGAGCGTGATGGGCGCCCGACAACTCGGTGTAGATGTGCAAACAAGAGTGGTCAGCGTCTTCCACTACCGCGACGGCCAGCAGCTTGAACGATGGTTCTACCCGGAGGACCCTGTGGCCTGGGACGCGATCTTCACGGACTGACCAGATCTCTGGATCGTTCGCTGCCCGGGATTTCGGCGCCGGACCGGCAACTCCTGGCGCGGCTCGCGGCATGCCTCAGTCCCGGCGTTCGGAGATAGGTGAGGCTCGGCGGCATCGGCGCAGTTATGGGATGGGCGGCGACGCTGACTCGACAGCGGACTTGATGGCCTTGAGCTCCCGCTCGTTGACCCGCCGGAACATACTCTTGAGCACTCCCGCCGGCATCAGGCGCATGGGCCCGTGCCGGTCAGTCTCGATCCACAGCACGACGTCGGTTCGGATCTTGCCGACCGGGGCGAGGTCGAAACCCCACCTCAACGAAGAGGGGCCCATCGTTCCCGCGAAACCGAGGTGAAGCGGAGCATCGACGGCGGTGACCTCGAGACTTCGGTCGCCGCTGGAGCCGAATGGCTTCTTGACCTGCTGCTCGAGCGGATCAGCGGCTTCTGCGATCGCTTTCCCGGCGCCAGGGTCGACATCACTACCAACGTCGACGAGCACAACGGGTTCGCTCGGTACGGATGGAGGATCGTCGACGGAGACGGGACCGTTCTTCTGGATGGACTCGATGTCGTTCAGCGTGGGACAGACGAGACTTTGCAGGGTCGTCATGTTCTTCGGCACCCTTGAGTCCGCGTAGCGCTGCCGAGCCGGCGTTCAGGGCCACCCGGCCGACCGCAGTTCCCGTTATGGGCGGGTCACCTGCGTCGGCCCCAGACGGCGCGCCCGCCGGACGGCACCTTGCACTGCGTCGGCCCGACACACACCTTCCGGGCGCTGCCGCGACCCTGCCTCTCTAAGGGACGGTGATCGTTCCGATCACCGTCGCGATGGCGAAGAAGAACAGCGGAGTCTCCGAGCAACCGCCGGCGCTTCTACCGAACAGGACGGTCGCCTTGGCCATGAACGTGCCGCCACCGGATGAGCCGCCATAGCGGCCGGTTGCTGCGGAAACCGTCCAGGGGCCGCTGGCGCTGATCCGGGCGACGCACGTGGTCGGGTCGAGGTCGAACGAGTCGACGGTTTCAACGTTCCGGATCGTGATGGACCCGCCCGGCAGCGTGACCTGGTCTAGGTCGGTAACCGAGCCGTCGGGATTCTCCGTCGACCCCACGTTCCGGTCGGAACCCACCGCGTTGATCACCCCGGTCATGAAGACTTGGCCGACGGCGCCAGCGTGAGGATCACCCGTAAAGACGATCCGGAATGTCTGGTTGCCGGTCGCCGCAGTGGCGGCCGAGCATGTGAGCGCGACCCAGAGGACGGTCGCAGCAGCCGCTGCAATCAGTTTCTTCGCCATAGGACATGCTAGGCCCGACGAGGTTGGTTCGGCTCGCCCCAGCGCTTGAGGGTGGCGCCGGCGAAGGCGGTGCGCGGGCCCGCTCCCACCGACGCGCGACTCACCCGTATAACCGGCGTTTCGGGGCATGCTGGTGGCGGCGGCAACCCGTCGTTACGGGACGCAAGTCTCGCGAGCCTTCGGAATCAGGCGGCTACCCGCGCCCGAACCACTTATGCCCGCGCGACGCGGGCGCCGGAGGCTGAGGCACCCAGTCGCCGCCTTCGGTCTTGACGAAGGCCTGGTCGCCGACCGTGGCTCGCGAGCCGACTGCGTGATCTACGAGCACGACCAGCTCGGGCGCGAACCACGCGTCTGGCACCTCCTCGTCGTCGAAGTGGACGTTCAACGCAATGTCGTTGGGCGCGCCCCCCCACCACGTTCACACCCGTGACCGATGGCGTCGTCATCCCGTAGCAGACGCCGATCATGTCAGCATGACCCGACTCCGTCGTGGAGTCCGACACCACGATGCGTACGTTGTCGCCGAACGAGATGTCGTCGTGCTTGAACACAGCCTCAGTGTGTCATCCCCGGTCCCGCAGTCGTCCAGAACTCACGCGCCGACACCCATGCGCGACTTCCCCAGCGTCTCCCGGGCTCGTCGCGTGCCCGCCTCTGCTGGTGTGCCTCGGACCCGGCGTTCGGTGATACGCCGCCGAATCGACTCGCCTGGCGTTCGGAGACGTCCTGTCGTTTGCGACGGTCGACGCCGGCATCCCGCTGAAGTTACACTTTCCGAACTTGTGTTCGAGCCGAAGTGTAGAGGGGAGGACGCGTGGCACAGAAATCGCCCATCGAGTGGACCGAAGCGACGTGGAACCCAACGACCGGTTGCGACCGAACGTCACCTGGCTGCGACAACTGTTACGCACTCAACCTTGCGAAGCGGCTGAAGGCGATGGGCGTCCAGCGGTATAACAAGGACGGTGACCCACGGACGAGCGGCCCGGGCTTCGGGCTAACCGCTCATGAGGACGTGCTCGACGCTCCCACCAGGTGGAAGCAGCCCCGACTGGTATTTGTGAATTCCATGAGCGACCTCTTCCATGAGAACGTCCCGGAGGACTTCATCCGCTCTGCGTTCCAGGTTATGAAGGAGACGCCACGCCACACTTACCAGGTCCTGACCAAGCGCTCGAAGCGGCTCCTCGGGCTCGCGCCTCGGCTCGAGTGGCCGCCGAACGTCTGGATGGGCGTCAGCGTCGAGAACTCTCACTACCGATTCCGAATCGACCACCTGCGCCAAGTCAACGCTGCGGTGCGGTTCATCTCCGCCGAACCGCTGCTCGGGCCCCTCGGAGCGGTTGACCTCATGGGTATCGACTGGGTCATCGCGGGCGGAGAGTCGGGGCCACGGGCCCGGCCGATGGACGTCGCGTGGGGTCGCGAACTCCGCGACCACTGCGCCGACGCTGGCATCAGTTTTTTCTTCAAGCAGTGGGGCGGTAGGACGCCGAAGGCGGGCGGACGCGAACTGGACGGCCGGACATGGGACGACATGCCCGAGCGAGCCGTCGAGTAACTCGGCTCCGTGCCGGCGAGTTCGAACTTCTTCGGTCAGCGCAGTGCCCAGGCGGTGCTCAAGCACGGCCTCCTCACGAGGTACGCGCACTACTTCGCTGGGCGTGCGGGTTCTGCGACGCAAGGTCGTGTCGCGTTCATCGATGGGTACGCGGGTGAGGGTCGCTACCAGGACGGAAGTCCCGGCTCGCCGCTCCTGCTGGCCTCGCAAGCGACCCGAGCGCAGATGTTCGGACGCGATGTGAAGCTCGCGTTCGTGGAGCGAGATGCGGACCGCCGTCAGGAACTGGGACAGTCCCTGGCCGAGGCGGGATTCGAATCCGACCAGCTACTCGGCGGAGGTCTCGACGAGGTTGTTGATGGATTGCTCGATCGCTACATCCGTCACGCGGTGTTGTTGTTCGTTGACCCATTCGGCCTCGCAGTCGATCGCGCGACGCTCGAGCGAGTACTACGTCGACGCTCGCCGCAACAACCGATTGACGTCCTCTACCACTTCAGCTTGTCGACCGTCGCTCGCATGGGCCGCGGTGGCGTCGTTGACGGTCCGACGTCTCATCACAATGCCGAGCAGCTGGACTCGGCGCTCGGCGCCATCGGCTGGCGTGAGGACTTCGAGCGGGCAACCGCGCCGAACGCGCCCACGGCCGCTGCCATCGCTGTGGCTCGACGGTTCGGTGTGTCTGTACAGCGTGCAACGGGCATCGAGAGCACAGGGGTATTGGTTCGATCGCGACCAGGACATCTGCCGAAGTACCTCCTGATGCTCTTCTCAGCCAACCAAAAGGCGCACTGGGACTTCGCCGACCAGGCCTCGAGGGCTTACGTCGACTGGCTGTACCACTGCGATCGCGAGGACTACGAGGCGAACGTGCGGTCCCGCGACGAACAGGGGCTCATCGAGCTCTTCGCCTCTCCGGAGCCGAACATGATCGACATCGACGATCAGCTGCGCCGCGATGCTGCGGCCTACCTACCCGACCACCTCGCTGAAGTCCTGCGGCATCGAGGCTCGTTGCGTCCCATCAACACCGTCGAGGAGGTGTACGGCGAGATGATGGGCCGGGCGCGAGTCACCCACGTCCGCGCCGCGATCAAGCAGCTCCATGACGCGGGCGTTATCGACGATGGCGGGACGCGAGAGTTCTGGAACCGCACGATTCGATGGACCGGTCCATGAGTGGCACGTCAACAGCAGCGCCGTTCGGTGCTCTCATAGTGTCCGTCGCCGTGTCCCCGGCCGAGAGCCCGATCCTGGTCATGCCGGCCGCCCTGGAGCGAGCGATAACGCGCGAGGGTGCCCCCTACCACGGGTCCCAGAAAGCCGGTGCCCAGCGCTCCAGCCGCGCCCTTCATGTGCCGTTCCGGGCGTAGGGCCGAATATGCTCACTTTGGCCGGAGGGGAATGGATGTTCGTGCTGATATCCACGCATTTTCGCAGGGCTGCGAGCGGTGTCGTCGCCGATCAGTTGGGACGAGGTGCGGCGCGGCGCCGTTTTGACCGGACATCGATCCGCAGCTCCACCGGGTCATGTCGCCCCGCCTCCACGAACGCGTCCAGGTCGACCGGGCGAAAGCGTACGAACTTGCCCACCTTGAAGTAGCGGACCCGCCTCTCCAAGACCAGGCGGCGTACGAAGGCGTCTGTCACCCCGAGGTAGGCGGCCGCCCCTGCGACGTTGAGCAGGGCATAGCCCTCAACCGGCTGAGTGGACACCCGCCACTCTCTCCCTTCGCGGTGGCCGGGGCGGCTCGGCCGACGCCCGACGAATCATCGCCACCCCGGCTTGTGCGGGGCTGCGATCCCAAGTTCTCTTCCGGGGCCCACCGCGGGAGGGTCATCTCCGCTCACATGCCGCTTCGGATCGTGGCGCGCCGAGCGGTTCGGAAGAAGTGCCCATATCGCTCCGCTGGTGTGCGACCGGGCTACAGCCGGCCGTCGCCGACGGCGGTGATGTGGGCGAAGGCTGGGTAGTCGCCCTCGTTGTCGGGACCGCACAGGTAGGAGACGATGAACCGCCCGGCCCGGATGTGTGGCCCGGCCCTTGTCACCTGCAGCGTGCGATGGCCGGCGCCGGCGAGCACCACGGTGGTGGCCCTCGCCCAGCACTGGCTCGGTACCAGGATCAGAGGAAGGTTCCATGGCCGGAGCATGCGCCTTTGATGTTGACGAAAGTGTTGCGGCCCGCTCCCCAACGTCGCGCTTCCGTCGGAGTGAGGTCGCCGCAACGTTGCAGACGGCCCCCGTCGACTTGGGGACGAGGCTGGCGTCGCCGGAGTGGCGAAGCGGCCCGTTCCGCCGCTGGAGAGTCTGGGCGTAAGGCAAGAGGTGAGGCCGAAGGTGCTGGTCAGGGCGCCGTTGGGTCGTATGGTGCAGCGTCGAAGCCCATGGCCGGCAACGTTGCGAGCCGCGGGCGGACACGTCGCCTGCCGCGATGTTGCGGCCCCGCAACATGCTCCGGGCCGGGCTGGCCCGCGTCCAGGGCGACGCCGTGTGGCCATGGAAGGATCTTGGCCGCGGGGTTCGCTCGTCAACGTTGCCATCCCTCATGCTGCGCGGCCATGGGGAGACGGCAGGCTGTTCGAGGCCCTTGATGCGGAGTGGGCGGTCGTGGGCAACGCTGCAGCCCGGGCGGCGTTCGACGGGTGGGCCACTGGTCGACCCCGCCCTGGCCGGCATGGCATCGCCGGCCAAGGCCGTGCGCTCGTGCCGGACCGTGACGCCCGCGGTCGCCACTGCGGTGCTGAGTGCGCTGCTGCGCCACGCGGGCGAGCCCCTGGCGGCCACCCCGGATGCTCGGCACACACCCGCCCACGTCCGGGGCCGCAAGGTACCGGGCCGTGCGGGCCCAACGCGTCCGGGCCGAGCGCCGCCTGGACGCAGGCTGGGCCCCGAGCACGCGGGTGCCATGCCGCCTCGCCGGCGCCGGTGCCAACACCGCGGGCGAGGCGCTACAGCCCGAGGTCGAGCCCGGCATCAACCGCGGCGCCCATCCCCGGGCCGAGGTCGTCGACCACGGCCATGCGGTGACGGACCAGGGCGTCGGAGAGGGGACCGGGGGCCAGGATGTCGTCAATGCGCTCGGCGTCAGCCAGGCCACTGCGCTCCGCGTAGGTGGCCAGGCGGCCGTAGGCGCGGGCGAGCCGCTCGGGGTCGACGTCGTCGTGGCCGACGGGATGGGCGGCCACCCGGGCGGCGACATCGGCGCACAGCCACGGCGGCGGATGGCGAAGTGCGTCTGCGGTGACGTTGCGGCCCCGCAGCACGATGGCTTCCTCCAGCGTGTCCACGTCGTGCGCCGGTGGGGCCGGGGTTGCGGCCAGGGCGGCGTCGGCCGCCGCCGCCGCGGTCTGGGCCTGGCGGAGCCGACGTTGCGCCCGAGCCAGGACCTCGGCATCGACGGAGGCCGGTGAGGACGACCGGCCCCAGCGACGGGCCGCCCCGGACGCCGGGACGGACGCCTCGGCGACGCCGGCGCGGGCCTCCTCCAGCGCAGCCCGAGCGGTGACCGCCTGGCGCTCGGCGATGGCCCGCCTGGCGCCCGCGGCCCGGGTGCGCTCCAGCTCGTCGACGAGGCTGGGCAGGCGACGGGCGGCCAGGCGGTCCGCCGGCGACGACGAGTACGGGGTCTCGGGCGCCTCGGCCGCGATCTCGCCCAACAGCAGCTGGGCCCGGGCCCGGCGGACGGCCCCCAGGGCGTCGTCGTAGGCGGTCGCCGCCGCCCCGCCATCGGGCCGGACGCCAATGGCACCGACAAGGCCGTCGCCCGCGGTCGACGGCGCTGCGACGTCGGGGCTGAGGCCGAGCTGGACGTGGCGGTAGCGCTCGACCGCTCGGGCGCCGGCGTCCCACGGCGCTCGGCCCCGTGAGGACTCGGGCCGTGCTCCCAGCGTGGCGGCGAGGTAGGCGGCCTGGACCTCGACAGCGCGGTCGGCCTGCAGCACCAGGGCGGTATCGACGGTGGCCAGGCGCTCGGTGGCATCCTCGCGGCCGTCAGGGTCGCCGGCGCGCGCCGCCTGGGCGTGCACGGCCTCGTCGAGGTCGCACTGGGCCCGGGCCACGCGCAGCTCGGCTGCGGCCACGTCCTGGCTGGCCAGCTCGATGCTCTGGGCGTTGCGTCGCCGCCCCCGGGCCGCCTCGGCCCGCTCCAGTCGGCCGTGGGCCAGGCGATGCCCCATCACGGCCGCGGCCAAGGCGTCGGCCGCCCCGGCCGCGTCGGGTGCAAGCGACGACGCCGGCGCAGTGGCGCCAACCGAGGTGGCCAGCACATGCAGCAGGGCGCGGCGCTGACGGGCGAGCTCGGCCGCCGGCCGCAGCGCCAGTCCGGCGGCCTCGGCCCGGCGCAGCAGGGCGGCGGCGGTGGCGTAGTCCTCGCCGGCCTGACCGGCGCGCTGGGGCCCGAGGGCCCACGACGCGGCCGGGCCGCCGGTGATGGGCACCGCCCCCCAGCGGGCCCGGAAGATGGCCACCTCGCCCACGGCCGCGTCCCACACCCGGCGGTGCTCGCCGTCGTCGGGTCGGGGGCCGAGGCGGGCGACCAGGGCGGGATCGGGGTGGACCCGGGCCCGGCCGGCGATGGCCCCCAGCTCGTCGACCAGCGCCCGGCGGGCGCGGTGGGACTCCGGCGTCGCCGGACCCGCGGTCATGGCCGACAACTGGCCGAGGCTGTGGCAGCGCCGCAGGCGGGCCACCTCGGCGGCGTCGGCGTCGACCTCGGTGGCCAGCTGCTCGGCCTGCTGGGCTTGGAGGCGGGCGGTGACCTCGGCCAGGATGGCGGTGGTGGCCTCGAGGCGGGGCAGGTCCAGGTGCTCATCCGCCGCGGGCGCCAGGTCACGGCGGCGCAGGACGTAAAGCTTGGCGTCGGTGCGCCCCCGGCTCAGGGCCACGTAGACGCCGGCCCGCATGGCCGCCTCGGTGGCCAGGCCCCGGCCGGCCTCATACGTCTCGCCCTGTGCCGCGTAGGTGGTGAGGGCGTAGCTGTGGGCCAGGCGCCCGATGACCCCGGGTCGGACCCGGTGGGTGAGATGGCCGTGGTCGACCACGACGCGGCCTCGGCGCTCGAAGTCGACGACCAGGACCGAGTGGCGCAGCTCCTTGGCCAGGCGGACCTCGACGACCCTGCCCCGCTCGCCGGTCTTGACGTGGTCCTTGGCGCCGGCCCCCGGCGCCCGCAGGCGGTAGTCGCCCTGGGTGGCGATGACCTCGTCGCCGGCCCGGAAGCTGATCCCGGGCAGGTCGAGGGAGGGGCCCGCCAAGGTGCCGTCGGCCAGCAATAGCGCCCGGGCCCGGTGGTTGAGCTCGCGACGCTCGGCGTGATGGTCGGCGGTCATGGTGCTGACCGCGAGGGTGGGGTCGCCCAGTCGACGCTGGCGGTCGTGGTACCAGTCGGCCACCAGGGCGTCGATGACCGCCTCGGGCGAGTCGGCCTCCACCACCCGGCCGCCCTGGCGAAGACGGTCGATGGCCGCGGCCACTCGGTCCTCCCGGTAGTCGGTCAGGGCCAGGCGCACGTCGGCCATGTCCTCGCCCTGCTGGCGGTGCAGGGTGGTGACCTCGGCCCGGTCGGCGGCGTAGTCCTCCAGCAGCCGCCGCCACGCTCCGCCGGCGGCCACCGCGCTGTGCTGGGCCGGGTCTCCGATGAGCCGCAGGGCCCCGCCGCCGCGCTCCACCGCCTCCATGAGCGCCAGCAGATCCCGGTTGCCCAGGGTGGAGCCTTCGTCCACCAGCACGACCGTGCGGGCGTCGATGGTGACCGTGCCCTTGGCCACCGCCATGAGCAGGCTGGCCACCGTTCGGGCCTCGATGCCGGTGCGGTTGCCCAGCACCTCGGCATGCGTGCCCTGCACCGCAGTGCCCAGGGGCGTGAACCCGGCGTCCTGCCACGCCCGCACCGCGGCCTCCAGCGCCGTGGTCTTGCCCGACCCGGCAGGGCCGAGGACGCACTGCACCCGGTGGCCGGAGCGGGTGATGGCCCGCACCATGGCCGCCTGCTCGTCATCGAGCCTGATGCGCTGAGCCAGCACGGCCTCGACGGTGGCCTCGGGCACCACGGCGGCGCCGGCGTGGCGCCCCCGCTCGTAGCCGGCGAACAGGCGCTGTTCGACCTCGAGTACCTGGCGGGTCGTGTACAGCTCGCCGGCCACCGAGCTCACCACCCGGCCGTCGCCCAGGCGGATGACATCCGCGGTGCGGCCTTCACGGTTGCCGGCCTCCAGGGTGACCACGGCGTCAGTGGTCAGCCACTCGTCGGCCAGGTCGGCGATCTGAGCGGCGTCGAGGCGGTCGCCGGACCACTCGGCCACGAACTGCAGGACGTCGCGGCGATCGAACGTCGAGGCCATCTCGGTCACGCCGCGCTCGCCGCCTAGGCGGCGGAACAGCTTGTCGCGGTCCTCCTCGGTCACCAGCAGGGGCGCGGCCTGACGGCCGTAGCACGCGGCCGCAGCCATGTCATCGAACCCGGCGGCGTCGAGGCGCTGCTTCCACGCCGGACGCAGGGCCTCGGGATCCACGGCGTGGTCCTTAGCCGCCCGGGTGGCGAAGGTGGCCACCTGGCGGGCGGCCACCGAGTCCAGCGCCATCGCCTCGGCGTAGGAGTGGATCTCAGTGGAGCGTTTGCTCATCTCTGCGATCGCGGCCCCGCTCACCCCGGCCACGTCGGCCAGGCCTCGCTCGACGGCCTCCCACTCCACGCCCATGGTCGACGCCAGCTCGTGGCGCAGCTCGGCGGCGGCCAGGTAGCCGGCCGTCTTGGCGTGGGCGAAGAACGGCCGGCCGTCGAGGGCCAGCACCGAACCGCTCGGCGACTCGGCCATGTTGGCCACCACCACGTGGTGGTGCAGTTGGGGGTCGAGGGCGCGCGATGTGGCGTGCACGTAGTCGGCGGCCACCAGGCCCTGGGCCCGGCGGTGGTGCTTGCCTCGGCCCACCCAGGCGGCCTGCTCCTGCATGTAGTCCATCCCGACGGCCAGGGCCTTGTCGATGGCGGCCAGGATCCTCGCCTGCCCGGCGGCGTCGGCCCTGGCCCACAAAATGCTGACCGACTTGGGGGCCGAGAAGGTCAGGTCGTAACCCACCACCGCGGCGGGGACCTTGCGCTCGAGGGCGAAGCGCTCCACCTCGCCCCGGGCCACCCGCCAGTGCTTGCCCTCCCCGTCGTGGCTGGCGGTGAGGTAGGTGGATCCGAGCTCGGGGGGCGACTCGCCGGCGGCGATGGCCGCGGCCTGCTCGGCCCGCCGCGCCGCCGTCTCGGTGGCCACCCGCCGCAGGTAGCGGTCGCTGACTCCCAGCAGCCCGGCGGCCTGGGCCAGGGTGAGGAGCTCGTCAGCCTCGCCGGAGGCGGCCACCGCCGCCGCCTCCCGGCCGGCCCCCTCGGCCCGCACCGCCGAGCCACGCGCCCCCACCAGCTGCTCACCCGTGACCGCGTGCTGTCCGAGCAGCACCCGGCGGAACTGCTCAGGATGGACCTCACCGGTGAGACGCATCCCGGTGATGCCCCGGCCGAGCCAGCGGCCCGGGCCTTCGACGGAGTCGGCGTAGTAGCCGACGATGCCGGTCGTGCCGTCGGGCGTCGGCAGCTCGGGCAACGAGCCGGGGTGGGTGCCTCCGGGCGCCGTGGCGCGCCCGTCGAGGTACTTGACGACGGCATGGGCGGCGGCGACGGCGTTGCCGTCCGCCGCACCCAGCGATGTCACACGTACGATCACGGTAGGGGGCTCCGGAAAAATGGTCCTACCTACCTACTGGTGTGTGGCCGGGCGAAACGCCACAAAACTTTTCGGAAAATCTTCAACCGGCACGGAGAGCCGTGCAGGTTCCGCAAAGCGGAACCTGCAAATGTGTATGCCTTGGCTCGCTGGCGTTGCGGACCTTCTCCATTCTCCGGGTCGGTCCGTAACGCCTGTCCTGACCTTTGACGTTTGACGGGCCTACTGGCTGCGGGTTACGTCGGGCTCGACGTCACTGGTTGAGGCCCTGGTGCTCGTCGGCGGCGTTGGTCGACGTCGGGCTGGTGGTCGCTCGTTGGGGGTTGAGGGCCTGGTGCTCGTCGGCGGCGTTGGTCGACGTCGGGCTGGTGGTCACTCGTTGGGGTTGAGGGCCTGGTGCTCGTCGGCGTCGTGGTCGACGTCGGGCTGGTGGTCACTCGTTGGGGTTGAGGGCCTGGTGCTCCTCGGCGTCGTGGTCGACGTCGGGCTGGTGGTCGCTCGTTGGGGTTGAGGGCCTGGTGCTCGTCGGCGTCGTGGTCGACGTCGGGCTGGTGGTCACTCGTTGG
>JAHFUR010000019.1 GCA_023264995.1 Acidimicrobiia bacterium
TCCGTCACCCGCAGCCAGCTCCTCGACCGCATCGCCGCCATGATGGGCGGCCGGGTGGCCGAGGAGATCGTCACCGGCGAGTTCAGCTCCGGGTCCCAGTCCGACCTCGAGCAGGCCGGCACCCTGGCCCGGCGCATGGTGGCCGACTTCGGGATGAGCCTGAAGCTGGGGGCGTACATCACCAAGCCGTTCTCCAACGGCTACCAGGGCGAGATGGGTGTCGGCTACTCCGAGCGCATCGCCGGCGAGATCGACAGCGAGACCCAGGCCATCCTGGCCGAGGCCGAGCGCCGCGCCCGCGAGGTCCTGACCCTCAACCGCCCGACGCTCGACCAGCTGGCCCACGCCCTCATGGAGCAGGAGAGCCTGGAGGGCGACGCCCTCGACGAGCTGCTGCTCAACGTGAAGAGCGCCCCCTCGTCCTCGCCGGCCGAAGCCGGAGCGGGGGCCGCCTGACCGTGGTCGCCGCGCCCCCGGCCACCTGTGTGAACCATCGCCGCCGGCCCCGGGTGGCCACGTGCAGCACGTGCGGCAACGCCCTGTGCGCGGACTGCGTGGTCCATACCGGCGTCGGGGTGAAGTGCCGGAGCTGCACGGGCGTCAAGGCGGCCAAGCCGGCCAAGGCCGGGGCGCCGGCCGGGGCGGTGGCCCGGGCCGATGCCGGCGCCCGCTCGCCGGCGGCGCGCCGCCCGTGGGCCGCCGCCCTCGTGGCCGGCGGCGTGGTTGTCCTGGCCGTCGCCGGCTTTGGCCTGGCCTCGCGCGGGTCGAGCCCGGCCACGACCGACGGGGCCAATGCCGTGGCCCCCGTGGCCTTCACCGAGCGCCAGAGCGAGTTCGTCGGCCCCGGTGGCCAGCGCCTCGGCGGCACCCTGACCCTGCCCGGGAGCGGCCCGGCCGACGGCTCGACGGTGCCGGCGGTGCTCATCATCCCCGGCCTCGGCGCCCTCGACCGCAACTCGGTGGTGGCTGCCAACCCGCCCGACGCCGCTCGCGACGCCCTGGTGTCCACGGTCGGCGGCGTCGGCCTGAGCTCGGGTGACCCGCTGTACCGCGACCTGAGCGAGGCCCTCGCCCGGGCCGGCATCGCCAGCTTCCGTTACGACCGGCGGGGTTCCACCGCCATCCCGGTCAAGGACACCAAGCTGTCCTTCGACGACGAGGTGGGCGATGCCAAAGCCGCCCTCGAGCTCCTGAGCAAGCGCCAGGAGATCGGCGTGGCCCCGCTCGCCGTCCTGGGCCACGACACGGGCGCGCTCGTCGCCATGCGGGCCGCGGCCGGCAACCAGCGGGTGAAGGCCGTCGTCGCCGTCTCCCTGCCTTCCCGGCCCCTGGGCGACGTCCTGGTGTCCGACCTGACCCGTTCCCGCGGCGCGGCGGTGGGCGACGCCTTCCGGGCCGCCGCAGCCACGCTCCGGTCCTCGGGCAAGGCGCCGGCGGCCGAGACCCTCCCCGACATCATCCGGCCCATCTTCGCCCCCGGCCAGGACGCCTACCTCACCGCGCTCTTCGCCGTCGACCCGCTGGCCGAGGTCGGCCGGCTGGCCCAGCCCGTGCTCCTGGTGCGGGGCGGCGGCGACCCCACCGTCGTGGCCGCCGACACCGAGCGCATGTCGCAGTCGCTGCGCACCGGGGGCCAGGTCATGGTCGGCAGCGCCGACGCTGACCACAACCTGACCCTGGCCGGCGCGGCCCACGAGCACAGCAACAGCCCCATCCCCCAGGTGACCCACCGCGACACCGACGCCATCGGCGGCCTCACGGCCTGGGTCAAGTCGAACCTCGCCGGCTGACGCCGGCGGGCCCAGCACCACCCCATACCCCGACGAAGGGAATTGCGCATGCGCAGGCGGACGTTGGCACTCCGGGCATCGGCGGTGGTCGGGGCTGGTGTCCTCCTGGCCCAAGGGGCCGCCTTCGGCGCCGGGACGGCCCCGATCGGGCTGACCAAGCCGGTCTCGGCCAGCAGGACCAACCTCGACCCGGGGCGGATGTACTCGAGCCCCGCCTTCGCGGTGGACCCCCGGAACCCCATGCGCATCATCGCCACCGCGGCCGACCTCCGGTCGCGTCGGTGCGAGGCCATGCGGTCCCTCGACGGCGGCCAGACCTGGACGCTCCTCGACGCCGCGCCGGCCCTGCCGTCGTACCCCTCGTGCTCGCAGAGCCAGGGCGGCGTGGTCCAGGCACCCGTGGCCTTCGGGCGCAACGGGATGCTCTACATCGCCTCCGGCGCGTGGGACGACCAGGACGGCACCCGCACGGGCGGGGCCATTTCCGTGTCCCGGTCGGCCAACCTCGGCGACACCTGGGACAGCACGCTCGTCTACACGGCCCGGGGCAAGACCGGTGAGGCGGCCGAGAACGTGCGCCCGGCCCAGGGCCTGGTGGTCAACACCACGACGGGGAGCGACGACGTCGTCTTCGTGAGCTTCAACATCACCAAGTCCGGCTTCACCGCGCCGAACGCGGTGCCGGCGGTGCCCGTGGTCGCGGTGTCGCGTGACGGTGGGCGCACCTTCGGCGCCCCGGTCGACCTGTCGGCCGGCCAGTTCGACGCCGCCCCGGTGCGGGCCCAGGCCCTGACCTCGCGGACCACGGTCACCCTGGCCCCCGGGGTCACCACCACCAGCACCACCGCCCCGGCGGCCGGCTCCAAGGCGGCCCAGCCCGACCAGGCGGCCAACTTCGGCGGGAGCAACGCCCGGCTGGCCATCGACAAGAAGGGCACCGTCTACGCCCTCTGGTCCTCGGGTGCGTCGAACATCACGCCGGCCCCGCCGGCCGGCCGGTTCCTGTCCAAGTCCACCGACGCCGGCAAGACGTGGACGACCATCCAGACCATGCCGTTCAGCTACGACAACGCCGGCCCCCGGTTCGCGGTGAGCCCCTCCGGCGTGCTGCACATCGTCTACCAGCGCAACCCCAAGCCCGACCTGGCCGGGTACGGGGAGATCTACCACCAGGCCTCCACCGATGGTGGCAAGAGCTGGAGCGACCCCAAGGTCATCACCGACGACAACGAGAAGGACCTGCGGGGCCAGTACATCCCGAACATCAGCGTGGCCCCCAACGGCCGGGTCGACGCGGTGTGGTGGGACACCCGTGACGACCCGGGCATCCGCTCCAACGACGTCTACTACGCCTACAGCAACGACAACGGCAAGACGTGGAGCAAGAACCAGCGCATCACCGACCAGACCGTCGACCGCCGGGTCGGCGTCTGGGGCGACAACTACGACATCACGTCGCCGCCCGGGCTGACCTCCGCGAACGCCTACGTCGTCATCGGCTGGGACGACACCCGCAACACCTTCGACAACTACACCATCGGCATCAACGGCGAACGGGGCGGCGGCCTCCAGGATGTCTTCACCGCGGTCGAGCAGTTCTCGATCGTCGGCCCGGCCAACAACAACACGGCCCGGGTCGTCCTGGCCGCCGTGGCCGGCCTGCTCTTCGTGGGCCTGGTCCTCCTCGGCGTGGCCATGGCGGCGAAGCGGCGCACCGGCGCGCCGGCCCCAGCCAGGGCCGGCGCCCAGGCCAAGGCCAAGGTCGGCTGAGCCGGCAGCCGGCACGCGTGTGGTCAATCGGAGGTGCTCTGTCACCACCGATTGACCAAACGCTCAAGTGGTACGGAACATCAGGGATCGACACAGGGGGAAATGTCTTATGAGGAAGTGGTCGTTCGGTGCCCGAGTGGCGACGGTGCTCGGCGCCGGCGTGCTCCTGGCCCAGGGCTCGGCCCTGGCCCAGGGGGGCCCGCTGGCGTTGACCAAGCCGGTCCAGGCCACCAAGGACAGCCTCGATCCCGGGCGGCTCTTCACGCCGCCGACGTTCGCCATCGACCCGTCGAACTCCATGCGGGTGGTCGCCGGCGTGGCCGACCTGCGGTCACGGCGGTGCAGCGCGCTGCGGTCCCTCGACGGCGGCCAGAGCTGGAAGATCCTCGAGGCGTCGCCGGCGCTGGCGTCGTACCCGTTCTGCACCCAGGGCCAGGGCGGCGTGATCCAGGCGCCCATGGCCTTCGGTCGCAACGGCAACCTGTACATGGCCATGGGCGGCTGGGACGACCAGGACGGCACCCGCAACGCCGGCGCCATCACCCTGGCCCGCTCGAAGAACTTCGGCGACACCTGGGAGACGGTGCTGGTCTACAACGCCCGGGGCAAGACGGGTGACGGGGCCGAGAACGTCCGGCCCGTCCACGCGTTGGCCGTCGACAGCACGTCGGGCAGCGACGACACCGTCTACGTCACGTTCAACATCTCCAAGCCCAACCTGGTGGCCCCCAACGCCGCGCCCGCCCTGCCGATGGTGGCCGTGAGCCACGACGGCGGGCGCACCTTCGGCGAGCCGACCAACCTGGCCGACAAGCTCTTCGACTCCCAGGCCGTGCGCGACCAGGCCTTCGGGGCGGTCACCACCACCACGGCCGCACCCGGGCCCACGACCACCACCACGGCCCCCGCGGCCGGCTCCAAGGCGGCCACGCCCAACCAGGCGGCCAACTTCGCCGGGAGCGCCGGCCGGGCCAGCATCACCGCCGGCGTCGACGGCAAGGGCACGGCGTACGTGCTCTGGCTCACCGGCACGGCCAACGTCACGCCGGCGCCGCCCTCGGCTCGGATGCTGTCAACGTCGAAGGACGGCGGCAAGACCTGGACCACCACCCAGACCATGCCCTTCAGCTACGACAACGCCAGCCCCCGCATGGCCGTGAGCGCCGACGGGGTGATCCACATCGTCTACGGCAAGAACCCCAAGCCCGACATCGCCGGCTACGGCGACATCTACCACCAGGCCTCCTCCGACGGCGGCAAGACGTGGAGCGAGCCGAAGGTCCTGACCGACGACAACCCGGCCACCCTGCGCGGGCAGTACTTCCCCAACCTGAGCGTGGCCCCCAACGGGCGGGTCGACGTGGTGTGGTGGGACACCCGTGACGACCCTGGCCTGCGGATGAACGACGTCTACTACGCCTACAGCACCGACGACGGGAAGACGTGGAGCGCCAACAAGCGCATCTCCGACCAGAGCGTCGACCGGCGCCTGGGTGTCTGGGGGGCGAACTACGACATCAGCTCGCCGCCGGCGGTGGGGTCCACCAACGCCTTCGCCCTCTTCGGCTGGGACGACACCCGCAACACCGCGTCCTTCTACGACCCGAAGGTCACCTCTGAGTTCGGTGGCGGGTTGCAGGACGTCTACACGTCGGTGGAGCAGTTCTCGGTGGTCGGCCCGGCCAACAACGACACGGCCCGCATCGTGCTGGCCGCGGTCGTCGGCCTGCTCTTCGTCGGCCTGGTGCTGCTCGGGGTGGCCCTTGCGGCCAAGCGCCGCAACGGTCCGCCCGTCACCAAGACCGTCGGCGAGCAGGCCACGACCAAAGTCGGCTGAAAATCCACCTCGGCCGCCGCTTGCGCGCCGCCCGGCACCCGCTAGGGTGCCGGGCGGTGTTGCGCGTTCGCTCCCTCATCGTCACAGTGCTCCTCACCGCCCTGGTGGCCGTCGGCTGTTCCAGCGGCGGCGGCACCGATACCAGCACCGACGAGCCCACCGAGCCGCGGGCGGCCAACCAGGATCTCCGCGTCGCCGTGGGCGACGACCCGTTCATGGCCGGCAACCCGGCCGCGCTCGACATCGGCATCCGCACCAACGGGCCCAACCCCGGCATCTTCGAGACGCTCACCCGGCTGAGCCCCACCTACGGCGTCGAGGCCGCGCTGGCCGAGCGCTGGGAGTCGCCCAACCCCAAGACGTGGCGGTTCTTCCTGCGCCACAACGTCACCTTCCACAACGGGGCGGCGTTCAACGCCGAGGCGGTCGTCGCCGCCCTCGACAGCTTCTCGGCCCGCCAGACCCGGCCGCGGGGGCTCGACAAGGGCACGGCCAAGGCCACCGCCGACGACGTCGTCGAGGTCAACCTCACCGCCGACAACACCCGCCTGCCCGAGCAGCTGTCCAACCCGAGCATGGCCATCCTGGCGCCCGGCACCCGCGCCGGCGCCGGCGACACGCCCGAGACCACGCCCACCGGCACCGGGCCGTTCAGCTTCCTGTCGTACTCCAAGGGCACCGAGCTCAAGATGAAGGCCAACGAGAAGTACTGGGCCGGCGCCCCCCAGCTGCGCACGCTCGCCTTCAAGTTCGGCCCCGAGAAGGACGCCAGCCGCCTGCTGGCCACCCGCCAGGTGGAGATCGCCGGCATGGTGGCCTACGCCAACCTGGCCTCGGTGTCGGGCCGCACCGACCGCAACGTGCAGTCCCGGCCCGGCCAGGCCGTCTACCTGCTGCTGAACAACGGCGGGATCGACCAGTGGACCACCCTGAAGGACGACAACGTCCGCAAGGCCATCGCCCAGACCATCGACCGCAAGGAGGTCACCAAGGCCGGCTGGGACGGCCACGGTGACGACAGCACCACCCTGATCCCCGAGATCGTTCTCGGCACCGACGCGGCCGACCGGGTCCGCCCGCTGCCCCTCAACCCCAACGAGGCCAAGAAGACCCTCGACGGGGCCGGCTGGGCGGCCACGCTGCCCAACGGCATGCGGGCCAAGGACGGCAAGCCGTTGAGCATCAAGCTGCTGCTCTCGAAGCCGTCCGACCAGACCAAGGCGGCCGAGACCATCAAGGCCGAGCTGGCCGCCGTCGGCATCGACGTCGCCGTCCAGGACCCGGGCGCCGACCAGCCGGGCACGCTGATCAACAACGCCTCCTTCGACATGTACCTCGACGTGCGGGCCCAGGACGATGCCAACCCGTGCGCCCTGTGCCGGTTCTTTACCATCCGCCCCGGCGGCCAGCTCAGCTTCTCGGGCTCGGTCGGCGGTGGCCCCAAGGTCGACGACGCCTATGACCGCATCTTCTCGGCCCCCTCCATCGACACCGCCCGCCGGACGGCGGCCGACATCATGCAGGTGGTCACGGCCGAGAAGATCACGGCCATCTCCATCGCCGCCCTCCGCACCGAGTGGCTCATCTCACCCCGGGTCCGTGGGTTCGACCCGGCGGTGCTCACCGGCGACCAGCGCTGGGACGGCGTGTACCTCACGGTGTGAGGGCACGGGCCGGCGTTGCCGCCGTCGCCGGCCTCGCCGGCCTGGTCCTCCTCCTGACCGGCTCCCGGGCGGTCCCGGCCCGGCTGAAGCCGGCGTCGCCCGACTTCGTGAACGCTGACCGCCCGGGCATCAACGCCCACAACTCACCGTCGGTGGCGCGGAGCCCGGTGGCCCCGGCCACGCTGGCCCTGGGCGACCGCATCGACACGCCGCGGTTCTCCTGCTCGGTGTCGCTGTCCACCACCGCCGGCGACAGTTGGAAGCCGCTGGCCCTGCCCCTGCCCGTCGACGCCCCCAACTGCCACCAGCCCGACGTGGCCTTCGACGCCGCCGGCCACCTGCTCGTCCTGTACACCGCCACCGGCGGCCGCTTCAACCAGCCGGTCGGGGTGTGGCTCCAGCGTTTCGACGGCGAGACGCCGTCGGGGCCGGCGGCCCGGGTAGCGCCGGCCGAGGCCTTCCACGCCCGGATGGCCGTCGACGGGGCCCAGGTGTGGGTCACATGGGTACAGGCCGACGGGGCCGCCGACAAGCCGCTGGGCTTCGGCACCACGCCGGCGCCGGTGCGGCTGGCCCGTTCCACCGACGGAGGCGCGACCTTCGCCCCGCCCGTGACGGTGAGCGCCGGCCGCCGGGTGGTGCAGCCCTCGCCGGTGGCCCTCGGCGGCGGCCGGCTGGTGGTGGGCGCCTATGACCTGGCCGAGGACTTCTCCGACTACGAGGCCCGCCACGGCGGCCAGGGCGGCCCCCCGCCCGAGGAACGGTGGCGGGTGGTGTCGTGGACCTCCACCGACGCCGGCGCCACGTTCGGCCCGCCGGTCACGGTGGCCGCCGACCTGGTCGCGCCCGCCCGCATCATCGTCAACCTGGCGCCGGCGCCGAGCTTCGCCCGCGACCCGAGCGCCGAGGGGCGGGTCTACGCCGCCTGGGACGCCGGCCGGGGCGACGGGCGCGACGTGTTCCTGGCCCGCTCCGACGACGCCGGCGCCACGTGGACGGCTCCCGTCGCCGTCGCCCCCCGGCCCCGGGGCCAGTTCCTCCCGGCGGTCGGCGTCTCGCCCGCCGGCCGGGTCGACGTGGCCTTTTACGACCGCAGCGCCGATCCGGCCGACCAGCGGGCGCAGGTGACGCTGGCCTCGTCGACCGACGGCGGGCGCACCTTCCGAACCGCCACAGTGTCCGACGCCCCGTTCGACACCCGCATCGGCTTCGGCAGCCTTCAGGGGATCCCGGTGCTCGGCAGCCGCCTGGCCGTCCTGTCCGAGGCCGACCGGGCCCTGGCCTACTGGTCCGACACCAGCCGGGGCACGATCGACGACAACGTGCAGGACCTGGCCGGCGCCAGCGTCGAAATCACCGGGGCCGGCGCCCGCCGGCCGGCATTGCTGGTGCTGGGCGCCCTACTTCTCGGTGCTGGCCTTGGGCTTGGGTTTGGCCGGCGCCGGCGCAGCGACGTCGCTGGCCTCCGACCACGTGACGGTGGACCAGAGCAGGCCTAGCCCGAAGACAGCCAGCGCCGCCGACGTGTGGTAGATCGTGGCCGGCCACGGCGCTTCGTCACGGGTGGCCTCGGCCACCAGCGGGATGTGGGTGGCCATCATCCACAGGCCGGCCAGCAGCACGGTCATGCCGGCGATGAGGCGCAGGCCCCCCGGGCCCTGGGGCCGGCGGCCGGCCAGGACGCCCACGATGGAGGCCAGCACCACCAGGACGGCGGGGACGATGTGGTCGACGACCTCGGTGGAGGCGGCCACGTTGAGCTTCGGCCCGCTCCACTGGGGGAGCGACGCCCACAGGGCCACGCCGAAGCCCACCATGGGCAGGATGCGGGCCAGGTCGGGTGCCGGTGACGGTTGGGTGACCGCGGCCGGCGCGGGCTTGCTCTTGGCCACCTAGACGGCTGCCACTTAGTTCAGCGACGGCATGAGCGTGGAGGCCAGGGCGATGAGGGCCCGGACCGCCGGCGCATCGGGGTCGAGGTCGATGGGGGCCACGCCCTTGCGGTCGGCCTCCACGATCTTGGGGTCGTGGGGGACGCCCACCACTTCCATACCCGGGAAGGCGGCCTTGACGATCTCGAGGTCCTCGTCGTGGCGGATGCGGTTGGCGACGACCACGATCCGGGCGACGGTGCGCTCCGCGGCCAGCGCCGCGGCCCGGGCCCCGACTTCGAGCGACTTGGGGGTGGCCTCGACGACGATCACGACCGTGTCCACGTGCTCTTCGCCGAGCCGCGTGAGGGTACCGACGCCGGCCTCGAAGTCGGCGACGACGACGTCTTCTTCAGGGAAATCAACGGATCCGAGCAACTGCTCGGGGGACAAGCCACATCAAAGTCAGCCAGGTTCGGGGTTGTCGATCCGGCTCACCACCGCCAGCCGCACACCGTCGGGGCCGTCGGAGCCGTAGCGGGACAGCAGGGTGTCCCAGGTGGGGGCGTGGCTTTCCTCACCCTCGTCGAGGGCCTGGCGCATGGAAACCAGGCGCTCGGTCTCCTCGTCGCCCACGCCGAGGGAGATGCCCAGGTTGGGGTTGGAGTCACAGTCGAGGGCGACCACGGCCAGTCCGCCTCGGGCCAGGGTGCGGGCGATGACCGACGACGTGGTGGTCTTGCCCGACCCACCCTTGCCAACGACGGCCAGCTTCACGACGTCGGCTTCAAGATCAGTGCTGCCATCATGATGACACGGTCTCCTCGCTCAGGCGCTCGACCAACGATTCTACCGCCAGGACCGCCGGACAATCAGGGGCAAAGTCGATCGGTGCCAGTTGGCGCCGCTCGGCCTCGGCCAGCTCCTCGTCCCAGGGCACGGCGCCGATCACTTCGAGGCCGACGCCCTTCTCGATCATCTCGATGTCGCCGTCCTGGCGGACCTTGCTGGCCACCACCAGGACCCGCTTGGGGTTCTCGGGATCCAGGTCAGCCATGCGGGCCAGGCGCCGGCCCGAGAGGAGCGACTTGGCCGTCGGCTCGACGACGATGAGGATGGTGTTGGCCCAGCTGCCCCAGCCGGTAAAGGCCTGGCGGGTGCCGCCCGGAAGGTCGCCGACCACGTTCCAGCGCCCGGGCGGGAGCTTGTTGATAATGAAGCGGAAGGCCATCTGTGACCGCCAGAGGTTCTTGGGGTCGCCCTTGATCTTCCCGAACTGCAGGAAACGCACCCCGTCGGGCGCCTCGACCGACCAGCGGTCGACGGCGTCGAAGGGGTCGACGTCGGGGTTGAGCCGCCACCGGGGGCCGTCCTCGCCCTCCTTGCGCTCGATCACCGCGTCGTCGGGGATCGGTGGGCTGTGGTCGATGGCCAGGCCGAGCGAGAAGGCCAGCCCGGGCAGCGGGTCGGAGTCGATGGCCAGGACCTTGTCGCCCTGGCGGGCCAGCGTGCGGGCGAAGGTGCCGGAGATCGCCGACTTCCCGGCACCACCCTTGCCCACGAAAGCCAGTCTCATGAGGTGACCACCTGCCTGTTCTGCGCGTCGGTTCGAGTCGATGGGGTACCGCGGCCGCTCCGGGCCCGGAGCAGGCCGGCCGCGCCCAGGCCCAGCAGGACGACGGCGATGACGCCGAGCACCAAGGTGCGGGGGCCCTCGGTCGGGAGGGTGACGGTGGCCGAGTTCACGTCCTGGCGCCCGGTGGCCGTGCTGCCGGCGCTGGTGTCGACCCACGCGGCGTAGAGCTTGCCTCCTCCGTGGGCCAGGCCGAGCCGGGTGCCGAAGTCGATGCCGTACTCGACGCCGAAGGTGGGCCCGATGTCGTCGTCGAAGGACTTGGTGGACAGGCGCACGTTGGTGAACGACTTCCCGCCGTCGGTGGAGGTGGCCAGGTAGGCGTCGAGCTTCTTCTTGGCCCCCGGGTCGTTGCGCCCGTCCAGGAAGACGATGCTCACCCGCTCGCCGGGGCCGATGTCGATCTTGGGCAGGAACTGCGCCGTCCCGTCGGGCCCGTTGTTGTTCACCTTGACCGGCGGGGCCCAGGTGCGGCCGCCGTCGGCCGAGCTGCGCAGGTAGACGTCGTCATCGCCGCCGCGCCCGTCGGCCCAGGTGGCGTACAGCTTGCCGCTGGGCGACGCGGCCAGCTGGGGCAGCTCGGGCAGGAAGGGGAGGAAGCGCCGGGTGGCCAGGATGTCGGTCTCGAACTCGGCGCCGGGGGTGAAGGTGCGGCCCCCGTCGGTGGACCGGGTCAGCACCAGGGCGAAGGGCAGCTCGGCGGCCGGGCCGGGGGCGTACTCGTAGTCGCGACGGTTGGCCTTGAGGTCCTCGTACATGATGACCAGCTGGCCGCTGGCGTCGATGACCGGGCTGGGGGCCTCGATCCGCTCGCGCTGGGCGTCGCTGGCCGTGACGGGCGGGGCAAAGGTGTGGCCGCCGTCGTCACTGCGGGCCACGAGGATCTTGGGGGGCTTGCCGGCGAACCGGAACAGCCCGACCTCGTCGGCCTGCAGCCAGGTGATGTACACCGGGCCCTTGGGGTCCACGGTGACCCGGGCCATGAAGGCCAGGGCCCCGGTGATCTTGGTGGGCAGCGAGAGGGTGCGCCCGCCGTCGGTGGACGTCGAGAGCCACAGGTTGTCGGGCCGGTTGCCGTTGCCCTGCAGGTTCACGTAGGTCACGTAGAGCGTGCCGTCGGGGCCGAAGGTGGCGTCGGGGCCGAACGGGCACAGCTCGCCTTGGGAGGCGGTGCAGCCGCTGGTGCCGGCGGGCACGGGCAGGACGGCCTGCTCCCACGTGGCGCCGCTGTCGAAGCTGTACCCGATGAAACCGCCGTAGCCGGGCCGGTCCTTGCGGTAGGTGGTGATCACGTTCCCGGGGCGGGCGGGGTTGTAGGCCATGGTCGGCGAGTTGCTGACGTCGATGATGCCCTCGCGGTTGACGAAGGAGTTCTCGCCCACCGTCATGGCCTCACCCGGGGTCAGGGCGAACGCCACGGCCACCACGGCGATGAGGCCGACGGCGACGGCGACGATGGCGAGCCCGGTCCGCCTCACGGGTGGGGATGCTAGCTGTCGCGACAGTGTCAGTACTGTGGCCGGCGTGGAGATCGCCATCCTGCTCTTCGACGGCATCACCGCGCTCGACGCGGTCGGGCCCTACGAGGTGCTGGCCATGGTCCCCGGGGCGCAGGTCCGCTTCGTGGCCACCGAGCGGGGGGCCAAGCGCACCGCCCGCCAGGCCGCCCTGGCCCTGGTGGCCGACCACACCCTGTCGGAGATCCCGCGGCCCGACGTCATCCTCGTCCCCGGCGGGCCGGGGGAGGCCGAGGCCCGCCGCAACCCGGAGGTGCTCTCCTGGCTGCGCCAGGCCCACGAGACCTCGCGCTGGACCACCTCGGTCTGCACCGGGGCGCTCACCCTGGCCGCCGCCGGCTTCCTCGACGGCGTCGATGCCACCACCCACTGGTCGTCGATGGACGACCTGGCCGCGCTGGGTGCCAACCCGGTGACCGAGCGCGTCGTCGTGCGGGGCAAGGTGATCACCGCCGCCGGCGTGTCGGCCGGGATCGACATGGCCCTGCGCCTGGCCCAGCTCGAGGCCGGCGACGACGTGGCCATGGCCATCCAGCTCATCCTGGAGTACGACCCCCAGCCGCCGTTCGACGCCGGCTCGCCGGCGAAGGCCCCGGCCCACGTGATGGAGATGGTCATGGACCGCAGCCGCCGGCGCTCGGGGTAAAGCCGGTTGCCGGAGCGGTCGATACCGAGGGCGGGCACGCCCTCTCTCGGCTTTCACAGCTGGGGCGAGAGAGGGCCGCCTCTGGCTGCGAGACTGGTCGTCATGCTCGTCGACGACAACGACCGCTTCGCCTCACTCGTCGATGAGCTGGCCGGCGCCGGCGCCTACGCCCTCGACGCCGAGTTCCATGGCGAGACCTCCTACTACCCCCGCCTCGCCGTCCTGCAGGTGGCCACGCCCGAGCGGGCCGCGGTGGTCGACGCCACCCTGGTCGACATCGCCGCCCTCCGGCCCGTCCTCGACGGCGACGGTCTCATGGTGGCCCACGCCGGCGAGCAGGACCTCCAGGTGCTGCTGCGGGCCACGGGCGTCATCCCCTCCCGCATGCTCGACACCCAGATCGCCGCCGGGTTCCTCGGCTTCGGGTCCCCTTCGCTGGCCAAGCTGGTCGGCGACCTCCTCGGCATCCGCCTGGAGAAGGGCGCCCGCATGAGCGACTGGTTCAAGCGCCCGCTCACCGCCGAGCAGATCCGGTACGCGGCGGCCGACGTCCTCCACCTCCTCGACCTCCAAGCCGTCCTCGAGGAGCGCCTCAGCGCCGCCGGCCGCCTGGCCTGGGCCTACGAGGAGTGCGAGCGGCACCGCCGTGTCCGCCAGCCCGACCTCACCGCCACCTGGTGGCGGGTCAAGGGCTTCCGCCAGCTCCGGGGGAAATCGCGCGGGGTGGCCCAGGAGCTGGCCGCCTGGCGGGAGGCGGCGGCGATGGCGGCGGACAAGCCGGCCCGGCGCATCCTGGCCGACGAGGCCCTGTTCCTGCTGGCTGACAAGCCGCCCACGTCGGCCCACGACATGCCGACCTCCCGCCTGTTCGACGCCCGCCGGCTGTCGGCCGAGCACCTCGAAGGCATGATGGCCGCCGTCGCCCGGGGGCTCGAGCTGCCGCCGAGCGAGTTGCGGCTGCCTCCCGAGACCGACCTACCCCCGCAGCTCCAGCCGCTGGCCTCGCTCCTGTCGGCCTGGGTGGCCCAGCAGTCGCGCGACCTGTCGATCGACGGGGCCCTGATCGCCACCCGCACCGACATCGAGAGCTTCCTGCGCCGGGTGCCCGACAACCGGCTGGAGAGCGGCTGGCGGGCCGAGCTGGTCGGGGCGACGGTCGGCCGGATCGTGGCCGGCGACGCCGGCGTGGCCTACGCCGGCAACGGCCGGCTGGTGTTGGTCGACGTGCCGCGGCCGGCGCCGGCGTAGGCCCGCCGAGCGGCGCCGGTCAGGACCAGGGGGTCCGGGGCCGGGCTTCGGCCACGCCGTCGATGACCAGGTCGACCCGCTCGTTGAAGAAGGACACCAGGCCGGCGATGCGAGGGCACTCCGGCACCGGGGTTTCGTAGCTCCAGGCCACGTCGGCGTGGGTCTGGCCGGCGACCTGGGCTGACCAGTAGCGGGCCGAGCCCTTGTAGGGGCACCGGCTCACCGTGGTCGAGGGCTCGAGCACCTCCCAGTCCACGTCGGTGACGGGGAAGTACCAGCGGGTCGGCAGGGTGGTCTCGAACAGGGCGACGGGGCGCGACGACTCGGCGATCACCTGGCCGCCGAGCTCCACCCGCACGTGGCGCTCGCTGGGCACGGCGTCGACCCGCTTCGAGGGGTCACGGGCGTGGACATGGATCTCCATGGCCTCCTCGAACCACGTCACCCGGCCGTCCCACGTGAACGACCAGTGGCCCTCGATGGCGGCCAGCGGCGCCGGCACGTCGGCGAAAAGGGTGGCGGCCCGCTCGACGACCTGGCCGCCGACGGTCAGGTCGTGCTCGATCGCCAGGGGGGCCTCCCCGGCGGTTGCCGACGGCCGGAGGAGGTCCGTGCGCACGTCGACGGCCGGGAAGCAGTACGTCGGGAGCATCCTCGGCCCGTACCAGGCCAGGAGCAGGGCCTGGCGGCTGTCGGCCACCCACTCGCCGCCGGCCCTGACCCGCACCCACCGGGGCGACGGGGCGACCTTGGCCGCCGGGACTGCCATGTTGAAGGGTGCCGCGTCCACGCCCTGACGTTAGGCGCTCAGGCCGCGCGTGTGGACGTCGACGATATGGCCCATGAGGCGGTCGAGGTCGGGCCAGGGGAAGTCGGGGCGGGCGATGAGCAGGGAGGTGATCCCGTGCACGACCGCCCACAGGCTGGTGGCAACGAGGAAGGCGTCGCCGTCGGCGATGGCGCCGGCGGCCATGCACCGGCCCACGTCCTCGACCAGGTGGCTGAAGGCGGCCAGCCCGGGGAGGCGATCAGGCGGCGCCGGTGTGGCGTCGGGGAGCGGCCGGGTCATGAACAGGATCCGGTAGTGCTCAGGGTTCTCGGTGCCGAAGCGCACGTAGGCCCGGCCCCGTTCCCACAGGGCCTCCAGGGGATCGGCGATGTCCCGGATGGCCTCGGTCATGTACTGGTCGAAGTCGTCGAAGCGGGCCTCGCAGACCGCGAACAGCAGCTCGGTCTTGTCGGCGAAATGGAGGTAGATCGACGGCGGGGTGACGCCGGCGGCGTCGGCGATGGCCCGCACCGACACCGCCCCCTGGTCGCCGGTCTCGATCAGCAGCCGCTCGGCCGCAGCGAGGATGTCGGCCCGGAGGAGGTCGCCCTCGCCCCGGCGGGCCCGGGGCCGGCGTGGGCCGGACAGCAGTGGTTCGCCCGTCATACCGCCACTTTCTCACGGGGTGGCGCCGGCGCCGCGGGCCGGACGGTCGCCGTCTCGGAGATGCCGAAGCGCTGGTGGAGCCGGCGCAGGGGCGCCGGCGCCCACCAGTTGGCCGTGCCGGCCAGGCGCATGAACGCCGGCACCAGGGCGGCCCGGATGAGCGTGGCGTCGAGGACCACGGCCAGGGCCAGCCCCAGGCCGAACAGCTTGATGAAGGTCACCTGCGACGTGGCGAAGGCCAGGAAGACCACGGCCAGCAGGGCGGCGGCCGCGGTCACGATGCGGCCGGTGCGCTCCAGGCCGAGGGCGACGGAGGACACGTTGTCACCCGAGACGTCGTACTCCTCCTTGATCCGGGAGAGGAGGAACACCTCGTAGTCCATGGACAGCCCGAAGGCGATGCAGAACATGAGGATGGGCATGGTGGTGGCAATGGTGCCGGTGGCGGTGAAGTCGAGCACCCCGGCCAGGTGGCCCTCCTGGAAGATCCAGACCATGGCGCCGAAGCTGGCGCTCAAGCTCAGCAGGTTCACCAGGATGGCCTTGACCGGCACTAGCACCCCGCCGGTCATGAGGAACAGGGCGACGAAGGTGACCAGGGCGATGAGCCCGAGGGCCAGCGGCATCCGGCCGAACAGGGACGACTTCGAGTCGACCAACTCGGCCGAGGCGCCGCCGACCTGCACCCCGCCGAAGGGGGAGGGCACGGCCCGGACCGCCCGGACCAGCGCCTCGCCGGCGCCCGAGTAGGGCTCCACCGACGGGACGACCGAGAACCACGTGCCGTCCGGGCCGGCGAACCGGGCCGAGGCGGCGTTGGTCGGGGCCACCAGTTGGCCGCCGGCGTAGGACCCGGTCAGGGCGTCGACCCGGGCCGCACCCGGCGCCCTCGACAGGTCGGCGGCGTAGCGGGCCACGTCGTCCGGGCGGGGGGCGCCGGCGTGCGGGGCCACCACGTTGAGGGCACTGGCTTCGTTGGACGTGAACTGGGTGCGGATGACGTCCTGCACCTGGCGGCTCGATGCCGATGCCGGCAGGTTGCGGTCGTCGGGGAGGCCGAAGGCGATGCGGATGAACGGGGCGCCGAGGAGCAGGAGGAACAGGACGACGGCCGTCGCCACCGTCACCGGTCGGCGCATGACCGCCACCGCCACCCGGTGCCAGAACCCGGTGCCCTCGGGCTTGACCGGCCGGCGCCACAGCACCCAGGTGTCGACCCGGCGGCCGAGCACGGCCAACAGCGCCGGGAGCACCACGACGGCGCCCACCGCGGCCAGGGCCACGACGGCGATGCCGGCGTAGGCGAACGAGCGGAGGAAGGCCAGGGGGAACACGAGCATGGCGGCCAGCGACACGGCCACGGTGAGCGAGCTGAAGATCACGGTGCGGCCGGCGGTCTGCACCGTCCGGGCGATGGCGTCGGCCGGGGCCAGGCCGGCCCGCAGCTCCTCCCGGTACCGGGAGACCACGAACAGGCTGTAGTCGATGGCCAGGCCCATCCCCATGGCTGTGGTCAGGTTGAGGGCGAAGATCGACACCTGGGTGAACGACGCCAGCACTCGTAGCACCAGGAAGGTGCCGACCACGGCCAGGGCGCCGATGCCGAGGGGGAGGGAGGCGGCCACCACGCTGCCGAACACCAGCACCAGCAGGACGAGGACAATGGGGAGGCTGATCATCTCGGCCCGCACCAGGTCGTGCTCGATCTGGGTGCTGACCTGGCGGAAGACCTCGGCGAAGCCCCCGACGGCGACGGTGACGGTGCCATCGGACCGGGTGTACCGGGGAGAGATGTCCTTGATGCGGGCGGCCACCGCGTCGTCGTCCCCGCCGATCGTGGCCAGTACCAGGGCCTGGCGGCCGTCGTTGCTGCGCAGGGGTGGGGGCGAGCCGAGCGTCCAGTACGACACCGCCTGGGCCACGCCGGCCTCAGCCCCCAGCTCCCGGGTCAGGGCGGCGCCGGCCGCGGCCACGGCGGCGCCGTCGACAGAGCCGTCCTTGGCCGTGACCAGGAGGACGACGTTGGGGTTGCGGGCACCGAAGGACTGCTCGAGCACCCGCTTGGCCTGGCTCGACTGGGCGCCCGGGTCCTCGAACCCGCCCCCCGACAGATGGGCGGCTACCCCGCCGCCGAGGGCGCCGGCCACCACCATGGCCAGGAGGGCGGCAACCAGCACCGCCACCCGCCGACGGACCACGAACCTGCCGAGCGATGCAAGCATGTCGCTGACCCCCGTTAAGCTAACAACGATAAGTTAACGGGAGTATGCGCTGTTGGGACGCGGCTGTCCAGGGGTGGCGCAAGAAAAGGGGGCGGGCAGGGGCCTCGACTGGCGGAGGCCCCTGCCCGGGAGGGGGTTTTCACACCGCGCAGCGGTGCACCGGTCTCCTACCCCGTCGCCGGCGGCCGAAACGTCGTTCCGACAATTTCGCCAAGAACAACCTTGTCACTGTGGTTCGGTGCAGTTCCCTGCCGGTCCGGACGCGCAACGTCGCCGGTTGTTCGGTCCAGACGATGGCCGGCGGGTACCCGAACCGGACCAGGACGAGGTTCAGCACGAGGCGGCCCGTCGGGCGGCGCGGCGCAGGGCCTGATCAAAGGGCTCCGACCACCCTTGACATCACGAACATGTGTTCGCTAGTCTGCGGGTCAGAAGTCCTCGGAGCCTGGCGCTCCCCATGTCGGGCCTCCTCGCGCCGGGGGAGTTGCGGTGGCGGGCGTCGTTGATGCGGTTGCCCAGCGTGTCACTGGTGCCCTCGTCGGGGTGATCGACGAGCTGGCCCGCCTCGACCCGCTGGCCCTGGCCGACGGTGCGACCATCGAGGCCCTGCACCGCCAGCTCGAGCGCCTGGGGGCGGTGACGGCCCGAGCGGTGGCCGGCTTCGACGCCGGGCGGACCTGGGAGACCTCCGGGGCCCGGACGGCCTCGGCGTGGGTGTCGTGGCGCTGCCACGTCCCGCTGGCCTCGGCGCGCCGGCGGGTGCAGCTCGGGCGGGCCTTGCGCCACATGCCGGCGGTGGAGGCGGCCTGGCTGGCCGGTGACATCGGTGAACCCCACGTCGGGTTGCTCGCCGCTGCCCGCACGCCGGCCACCGCCGGCCACTTCGAGCGCGACGAAGCCATGCTGGTCGCCCTGGCCGGCGACCTCCGCCACCACCACTTCGTCCGGGCCCTGGCCTACTGGTCCCAGCGGGCCGACCCCGACGGCACGGAGCGCTCCGCTGAGGACCGCCACCACGAACGCTCGCTGCGGATGTCGTCGACCTTCGGCGGGGCCTGGGCCCTCAACGGGCTGTTCGACCCCGTCAACGGGTCGATCGTCGCCGAGGTGCTCAACAAGCTCGACGACGAGCTGTTCGAGGCCGACTGGGCCAGGGCCAAGGCCAGGGTGGGCGAGGGCGCCCGGGTCAGTGACCTGGACCGGGCGCCGGCTCAGCGCCGGGCCGACGCCCTGGTCGAGATGGCCCGGCGGGCCATGGCCATGCCCGCCGGTGCTCGCCTGCCCGAGCCCCTGTTCAGCGTGCTGGTGGGCTATGAGACCTTCGCCGGGCGCATCTGTGAGCTGGCCAACGCCACGGTGGTGGCGCCGGGGGCGCTGGTGGGTTGGCTCGACCGGGCTTGGGTGGAGCGGGTGGTCTTCGACGGCCCCAGCCGGGTGACCGATGTCGGTGCGCGCCAGCGGCTGTTCACCGGGGCCACCCGGCGTGCCGTGGAACGACGGGACCGAGAATGCTTCCACGACTCCTGCGACGTGCCGGCGCAGGACTGCGAGGTCGACCACATCGTCCCCTGGTCCGAAGGGGGGCCGACCACCCAGGCCAACGGCCGGGTGGCCTGCGGCTTCCACAACCGGGAGCGCCACAAGCCGAGACCACCGCCGCCGGCGTCGCCGGCGTCGCCGGCGTAGGCAGTCAGCTGCAGGCCAGTTGCCCGGGCCCGTCCCGGCCTACCGGCGCGGCGATGATCAGCGGTCACGGGCCGAGCAGCGCGGCTGGTAGCACGGCGACGCCGTCCGTTCGCCGGTACGCGTGCGTCCCCGTCGTGATGACCGCGGCGTCGAGCAGGTCGTCGCCGAGCCGTTCGCGCAACCAGGTCAGATGGCGCACGTCCGACGCGTCAACCGTGGCCCCGAGCTTGACCTCGAAAGCGACGACCCGCCGGTCCGAGCGTTCGACGATCAGGTCGAGGCCAGGTACGCGCCGAGCTGGGCCTGGCGAGCCCGGCCGGCCAACGGTCGAATACCCGGGAACCCAGAGGCAACGATTTCCTCGACGTAGTGCCGCAGGCCGGCGCCACTGGCGCCCGAGACCGTCGCGGTGCCGCCCCGTCGTTCTTTGTCGCTCACCGGCGGGGAATAGTTGAAGGCTCAAGTAGGTTCGACAGGCTGAGGAAAAGGAGCCGCACATGCCCGTGACCCGCCTGAACCACGCCGTGCTCTACGTTCGCGACGTCGAGCGCACCAAGGAGTTCTACGAGAACGTCCTGGGCTTCCGGACCCTCATTTGGGCTCCCGGCCAGGCCGCCTTCTTCCAGGCTCCCGGCTCCACCAACGACCACGACCTGGGTGCCTTCCAGGTCGGCGCCGGCGCGTCGACCCCCGGGCGGGGCACGGTCGGGCTGTACCACCTGGCCTGGGAGGTCGACACGCTGGCCGAGCTGGCCCGCCTCCGGGCCGTGCTGGCCGAGCGGCGCGCCCTCACCGGGGCGTCGGACCACGTCACCACCAAGGCGCTGTACGCCCGCGACCCCGACGGGATCGAGTTCGAGGTGTGCTGGCTGGTCCCCGCCGACCTGATCACCGACGACATGCGGGCCCGGACCGCCGGCCTGGCCCGCCCCCTTCCCCTCGACCTCGAAGGCGAGATCGCCCGCTTCGGGGCCGAAACCCGCGGCGGCGTCGGGGTGTCGGTGCCGGTGGGGTAGCGCCCGAGGCCCGGTCGAGCGCCGGGCCTCGTAGGCTGCTTTGTCGTGGAACTGCCGCTCGTCCGGGTGCTGCCCAGCGCTGACCTCATCGAGGAAACCCCGGGCGAACCCCGCCTGATGATGGTGACCATCGACGACACCGACATCCTGCTCGGGCGGCTGGCGGGCGGGAAGGTCATCGCCTTCGCCTCCAACTGCCCCCACCAGCAGACCCACCTCGAGGGGGCCACGTTCTTCGACGGCAAGGTGCGCTGCCCGCTCCACGTCTACCTCTACGACCCGGAGACCGGGGAGAACATCGTTCCCGCCCGCGACGCCAAGGCTGAGAACCTGTGGAAGCTGAAGCCGGGCTACCTGCCCGTCTACCCCGTCGAGGAGCGTGACGGGTGGATCTGGGTCGGCCCCGAACCAAAGCCGCCGCCCCGGGCCTATGACCCGGCCAAGGAGCGCCCGCCGGTGGCCGGCGCTCGCCCGGCGGCAACGGTCACCGAGGCGCCGGCCGTCGCCGACGGGCCGACCGACCACCCCACCAAGATCCTCAAGGTGGCCCCGGGCGGCACGTTTGCCCTCCGCCTGCCCACCACGCCCCGCCCCGGGTTCATCTGGCGGGTCGACCCGCCCGGCCCGCTCCTGGCCGTCGTGGAGGAGCGTTTCGAGCCCGGCGACCCGCCCCACCACCTGATCCGGGTGACGGCCCGGGGCACGGGCGAGGCCACGCTGCGCTGCTTCTACGCCCGGCCCTGGGACACCACGCCGGTCGAGACCCGCACGTACCAGGTCCGCGTCGAGCTCTAACTCGCGCTGGTGACGATCGGACAGGTCCCGGCGTGTTCGATCGTCACCAGTTGGTGGTCACTCGTAGGAGATGGCGGCCAGCACGTCGAGGCGGGCGGCCCGCCGGGCGGGGAACACGGCGGCGATGACGCCGGCCACGCCGGCCAGCAGCACGTAGGAGACGAGCTGGCCGCCGGGGATGACGACCTTGCTGATGCCCTGGTCGTCGAGCGCCCCCACGATGGCGTAGCCGAACAGCACGCCGACGGCCAGGCCGAGCACCGCGCCCAGCACGGCGATGATCACCGACTCGCCCCGGATCATCGACCGGATCTGCCGGCGTGACATGCCGACGGCCCGCAGCAGCCCCAGCTCCCGGGTCCGCTCGAAGATCGACAGGGCCAGCGTGTTCACGATGCCGAAGAGGGCGATGATGATCGAGAGGGCCAGCAGGGCGGTGATCAGGCCCAGGATCTGGTTGACCTGGTCCTCCTGCTGCTTCTTGAACTCCACCTGGTCGCGCAGCTCCACGTTGGGGAAGTCGGCGGTGACTTTCTCGACCGCGGCCCGGGACGCGGCGGGCGCCACGCCGGCCTTGGCTTTGGCCAGCACGACGAAGTCGAGGCGGTCGGTGTAGTTGGCGTCGAAGGTGGCGGTCGACACCACGTAGTTCCCGAGGAGCTGGTTCTTGGCGAACGTGCCGGCGATGCGGAGCTCCTTGGTGCCCGTGCGGGCGAAGGTCATGGCCAGCGTGCCGCCGACCACCAGCTTCTTGTCCTTCAGCTCCTTCTCACTGACGAGGACCTCGCCGCGGGCCAACCCGCCGGCGTCGCCGGCGGTCACGTCGAGCTTGAGGACCTTCCCGAGCGTGGCCGGGTCGCCGGCGTAGAGCATGCGGGTGGCGCCGGCGGACCGCCACTCGCCCGTCTGCAGGCCCGACACCGCGGCCAGCTCGGGCTGGCGGGCCAGCCGGGGGGCCAGGTCGGTGCTGATGTTGGGCACGAACTGCGTCGTGCTGATGATGTAGTCGGCGGCCAGGTACTGGTCGACGATGGCGGCGGCCGACGACTTGATGGACGCGGCCAGCACGCTCACGCAGGCCACCAGGCCCAGGCCCACGGTGAGCGCGGCGGCCGTCGCCGCCGTCCGCCGAGGGTTGCGCATGGCGTTCTGGCGGCCGAGCTTCCCCGCCATCCCGGCGATGCGGGGGAACGGTGCGCCGATGACTCGGGCCATCGGGACCGCGGCCAGGGGGCTGAGCAGGGCCACGCCCACGAACACGAGCGCCGCCCCCAGCCCGACGAGGGAGATGCCGCCGCCGAAGAGCCCGTAGAGCATGGCCGCCCCGCCGAGCCCGGTGACCACCACGCCGGCGAGGGACCGCCGGCGCAACGAGCCGCCCTGCTCGACCCCGCCGCCGCGCAGGGCGGCCATAGGCGAGATCTTCGACGCCTTCCGGGCCGGCGAGATCGACGAGAAGACGGTCACGCCGAGGCCGACCACCATCGACGCGATGATCGTGCGAGGTGCGACGATGACCCCCGAGGTGGGCAGGTCGATGCCGAAGGCCTTGAGCAGGCTCTGGAGCCCGATGGCCACCAGCACGCCCAAGCCCAGGCCGACGAGCGAGGCGAACAGCCCGACCAGGAACGCCTCGCCGACCACCGACAGGAGCACCTGGCGCCGGCTGGCGCCCAGGGCCCGCAGCAGGGCCAGCTCCCGGGTGCGTTGGGCCACCAGGATCGAGAAGGTGTTGAGGATGATGAACCCGCCGACGAACAGCGAGATGCCGGCAAAGACGAGCAGGGCGGTGCTGAAGAACCCGAGGGCCTGCTGGACCGACTTGGCCCCCTCGTCGGCCACCTGCTGGCTGGTCACGACCTCGACGCCGGCCGGCACGGCCTTGGCCACGCGGTCACGCAGGTCGAGGGCGGTGGTGCCCTCGGCGGCCTTGACCTCGACGCTGTCGAAGCGCCCGACCTTGCCGAAGACCCGCTGGGCGGTGACGACGTCGAAGGCGGCGAGGGTGGCCCCGGCCAGGCTGTCGGCCTTGCCGAACCCGGTGATGCCCACGATGGTGAACTCCTCGGTGGGGCCCCGGAAGAGCACCTTGACCTTGTCGCCGACCGCGAACTTGTGCTCCTTGGCCGTCACGACATCGACGACCACCTCGCCGGCCCGCTGGGGCTCCCGGCCGGACCGCAGGGTGAGCGGGGACAGGGCGGGATCGGTCCAGTTGAAGCCCAGGGTCGGGGCGCCGGCGGTGGTGACCGCCTTGCCCGCCTTGTCGACGAACTGGGCGTAGCCGCCGACCGAACCCACCGCGGCCTGGACCCCGGGCACCCGGCGCACCACGTCGAGCACCGACGCCGGCACCGTGTCGCGGACGGCCTCGGGCGAGGAGTCGGCGCCGAAGCCGGAAACGGCCCGCACGGACACGTCGGTGTTGGCCGAGATCTCGCTGAACAGGGTGTCGAACGTCTTGTTGATCGTGTCGGTGAGCACGAAGGTGCCGGCGACGAAGCTCACGCCCAGGACCACGGCCATGGCCGTGAGGAACAGGCGCAGCTTGTGGGCCAGGAGGCCCTTGAGGACGGCGCGGACCATGGGCTTAGTCGCCCAGGCCCTTCATACGGTCGAGCACCTTGTCGGCCGTCGGCGACTCCATCTCGTCGACGATGCGGCCGTCGGCCAGGAACACCACCCGCTCGGCATAGGACGCCGCGGACGGGTCGTGGGTGACCATCACGACGGTCTGTTCGAACTCCTCCACCGACGTGCGGAGGAACCCGAGCACCTCGGCACTGGCCCGGGAGTCGAGGTTGCCCGTCGGCTCGTCGGCGAAGACGATGCTGGGCCGTGACGCCAGCGCCCGGGCGGCCGCCACCCGCTGCTGCTGGCCGCCCGAGAGCTCCGACGGCCGGTGGGCCAGCCGGGGCCGGAGCCCAACCGTGTCGATGAGCCGGTCGACCCAGGCCTGGTCGGGCTTGCGGCCGGCGATGTCCATCGGCAGGGTGATGTTCTCCGCCGCGGTGAGGGTGGGCACCAGGTTGTAGGCCTGGAAGATGAAGCCGATCTTGTCCCGCCGCAGGCGGGTCAGCTCCTTGTCGTGCAGGGTGCTCAGCTCGGTCTCGCCCACGAACACCTGGCCGGAGGTGATGGTGTCCAGCCCGGCCATGCAGTGCATGAGGGTGGACTTCCCCGACCCGGACGGGCCCATGATGGCGCTGAACTGGCCGGGCGCGAACTCGATGGAGATCCCGTCGAGGGCCCGGACGGCGGCGTCGCCCTGGCCGTAGACCTTCACCAGGTTGATGCCGCGTGCGGCCGGCTGCATCGGTGCGTTCATGTCGTGGCCGTTCATTTCTTGAGGCTGTCCCATCGGAAGAGGCGGAGGGCGAGAAGGGAACCGACGGCGGTCCAGGCCAGGAGGCCGAGGAGGTCGCCGCCGTTGAAGCCGAGGCCGGCGGTGCGGGGGTCGAACGCGTACTGCAGGCCGTCGGCCAGCCGTTGCATGGGGAACAGTTTGGCCACGTCGGTGAGCCAACCGGGCGCGTTGTCGAGCGGGAAGAAGATCCCCGACACGAAGAGGAGCGGGAAGATCGAGAAGTTGACGATGGCCGGCGCCGCGTCGGCGTTGGGGCACAGGCCGCTGACGGCCAGCCCGAGGGCGCAGAAGCAGGCCGCACCCAGGCCGAGCGTGACCAGCAACCCGAGCACCGTGCCGGTGCGGAAGTCCACCCCGAACGCCACCACCCCGAGGCCGACGGTGAGGAACAGCAGCAGGAACGTGATCACCACCGACGAACCGACCTGGCCGCCCAGGTACGCCCAGGTGGGCACGGGCGTGCCTCGCACCCGCTTGAGGATGCCGAAGTCGCGGGAGATCGTCATCCGGATGGCCAGGTTTGTGTAGCAGGCCGAGATGAGACCGAAGGCCAGGATGCCGGGCACGAAGAAGGTCACGAACGTGATGCCGCCCCGCTCCTCGATCCGTACGCCGGAGTTCAAGGTCGAGAAGATGATGAGGAACAGCAGCGGGAAGGCGAAGGTGAACACCGCTCCAGCCGGGTTGCGCCAGAACGCCTTCTGCTCGAAGCGCAGCTGGCGGGCGGCGATGCGCAGGTCACCCATCGGCGGCCACCTCGGCGGTGAGGGCGAGGTAGACGTCCTCCAGGCTGGGGCGGGCGACGGTGAGCCCGTCGAGGGTGAAGCCGTGCTCCATGGCCCAGCCGGTGAGGGTGTGGAGCGCCGGCGTGGGGTCGCCCGCCCGCACGAGCACGCCGCGCCCGTCGACGGTGACGGTGGCAGTGCCGAGGTCGGGCAGGGCCGCGCCGGGTGGGGCGACGAAACGGATCTCCGTGGTCGTGTCCCGCCCGGCCAGGTGGTCGGGAGCGCCCTCGGCCACGATCCGGCCGGCGGCGATGACCGCCACCCGGTCGGCCAGGGCCTGGGCCTCGTCCATGTAGTGGGTGGTGAGGAAGATGGTCTTGCCCAGGGCTCGCAGGTTGCGGATGACCTCCCACGCCTCCCGGCGGGCGGTGGGGTCGAAGCCCGTCGTCGGCTCGTCCAGGAAGACCAGTTCAGGGTCGCCGGCCAGGCCGAGGGCCAGGTCGAGGCGCCGGCGCTGGCCACCCGACAGCTTCTTCACCACCTCGTTGCGCTTGCTCTCGAGCCCGGTGAGGGCCAGGAGCTCGTCGACCGGGCGGGGGTGCGGGTAGTACCCGGCGTAGAGCTCGAGCACCTCCGCCACCTTGAGGAAGCGCTCGACGCCGGTCTCCTGCAGGACGATCCCGATCCGCTCCCGCAGGGCCCGCTCGCCCTTGGCCGGGTCGTGGCCGAGCACCGTCACCTCGCCGGCCGATCGCTGGCGGTACCCCTCGAGGATCTCGACGATCGTGGTCTTGCCGGCGCCGTTCGGGCCGAGGAACCCGAAGACCTCGCCCTCCTCCACGTCGAAGTCGACCCCGCGGACGGCCTCGATCGGGCCGTAGGACTTCTGGAGGTCCCGGACGCGGATGGCCGGCATCGAACGGCTCCTCTGTTGCGGCGTGGGCTGTCCACCCTCAACGTTCGGCTCCCGTCCGACTCTACTGTGGGGGACGTGTGCGGTCGGATCGTTGTCGCTCGACCAGTTGACGTGCTGGCCGACTTCTTCGGCGCCGGCGAGGTCGTCGTCGCCGAGCGGGCGCCGAGCTGGAACGTGGCCCCGGGCGCCGAGATCCTGGCCGTCGCCGGCACCCGGGCCGGGCGCCGGCTGGGCATCATGCGGTGGGGGCTGGTGCCGTCGTGGTCGACCGGTCGCGACGGTGCGCCGCGGCCGACGAACGCCCGGGTGGAATCGATCCTCGACAAGGCCATGTTCGCCGACGCGCTGGCCCGCCGGCGGTGCCTGGTGGTGGTCGACGGCTTCTACGAGTGGCGCCGGCCGTTGGGCGGGCCCAAGCAGCCCTACCTGCTCGACCTGGCCGACGGCTCCGGCGACCCTTTCGCCCTCGCCGGCATCTGGGACCGCAACGCCGGCGAGGTCAGCTGCGCGGTGATCACCGCCCCCGCCGACGCCGACCTGGCCTGGCTCCACGACCGCATGCCGGTCCGCATCGACCGCCACGGTTGGGACGCGTGGCTCGACCCGGCCCACGACGACATGGACGACCTCGTCGCCCTGTTGGAGTCGCGGGTGCCGTCGGTGCCTCTCCGCGCCCGCCCCGTCGGCACCCGGGTCAACAATGCCCGCCACGACGGCCCGGACCTGGTCGAGGTCCTCTCGGGCGAGATCCAGCCCCAGTTGTTGTGACCGGCCGGGGAGGCCGGCGGGTGCCTGCCGTGGCCGGCGTGGTCGTCGCCCTCCTAGCGGCGGCGGCCCTGGTCGTCGTGAACCGCCACGGCTCGGAGGCGGTGCCGGCCATGCCCGCCCTGCCCGTGCTGGGCCCGGCCCGTGACGTGTACGACGGCGACTTGGGCGACCCGTTCGTGCTTCCCGTCACCGCCGGCGGGAAGGTCGTCCGGTTCGTCGCCTTCGGCACCGGCGACTGGCCGGCGCGCGTCCCGACCGCGGTGTCGTCCGACCTGGCCACCTGGCACGCCGGCGGCGACGCGCTCCCCGACCTGCCGGCGTGGGCGGCGCCGGACCCGAGGAACTCGTTGAGCTGGGCGCCGGCGGCGCTGGAGACCGCGGCGGGGTACGTGCTCTACGTCAGCCTGCCCGACGCGGCCAGTGGCCAGCAATGCATCGGGGCGGCCACGTCGTCGGTCCCCGAGGGCCCCTACCGGGGCGCTGGCGACGGGCCGCTCCTCTGCCAGCACGACCTGGGTGGCTCGATTGACCCGGCGGTCGTCCGGGACGGCGCCGGTCGCCTCCACATGCTCTGGAAGAACGACGGCAACTCCGTCGGCGCCCCGAGCGGCCTCTGGGAGCAGGGCCTCCGGGCCGACGGCTTGGCCATGGTCGGCCCGGCCCACCGGCTCCTGACCACCACCCAGCCCTGGCAGGGCGGGATCATCGAGGAGCCGGCGGCCATCCCGGCCGGCGGCGGCGGGTGGTGGCTGTTCTACTCGGCCAACGCCTTCGACCGGCCCGAGTACGCCACCGGGCTGGCGTTCTGCCCGTCGCTCGCCGGCCCGTGCCGGGAAGCGTCGGACCGGCCGTACTACGACACCGCCGCCCTGGGCCAGGTCAACCAGTTCGCCCCCGGAGGGATGGAGACCTTCCGCGACGCCGGCGGCGACCTGTGGGCCGTCTTCGACACCTGGAACCGGCCCACCCGCAATGGGCGCTTCTACTGCTGCCGCTCCGTGCAGATGGCCCGGGTGCTCTCGGCCTAGCCCGCTCGCCCTCCGAGCCGGCGTCAGGCCGGCGCCAGCTCCACCGTCACCGACGGCTCCGCTGCCTCCTCGGTGACCAGGTCGGCGATCCGGCCGGCATCGCGCACGTCGCCATCGGCCGCGCCCAGCGCGGCCAGGCGGGCTGCCGTGTCGCGGACCACGACCCGGGCCACGTCGGCCCGCATCGACACCTGGGCCACGGTCTTGGCCTTGCGCACCTCACCCAGGACGGATGCCGCCACGTCCAGGACCAAGGGGTCGCCGCCGGCATGGCCGGACAGTTCGCCGGCAGTGGGCCAAGCCGAGCGGTGGACCGAGCCGTCCTTCCACCACGACCACACCTCCTCGGTGACGAAGGGCAGGAACGGGGCGAAGAGGCGGAGGAGCGTCGACAGGGCCAGGGTCAGCGCCCGGTTGGCCGACGCCGCGCCGGCGTCGCCCTGGCCGCCGTAGGCCCGGCTCTTCACCAGCTCCAAGTAGTCGTCGCAGAAGCTCCAGAAGAACGACTCGGCCCGCTCCAACGCTCGGGCGTAGTCGTAGCCCTCGAACGCGGTCGTGGCCTCGCCGACCAGCGACGCCAGGCCGGCGAGCATGGCCTGGTCGAGCGGGGAGGTGACCTCACCCTCATCACCCAGCCGCGAGAGCACGAACTTGGAGGCGTTGAGGAGCTTGATGGCCAGCCGCCGGCCGACCTTCATCTGGCCCTCGTCGAAGGCGGTGTCCACGCCCGGGCGCCCGCTGGCCGCCCAGTAGCGGACCGCGTCGGCGCCGTGCTGGTCGAGCAGGCCGATGGGCGTGAGGGCGTTGCCCTTGGACTTCGACATCTTCTTGCGGTCGGGGTCGAGGACCCAACCCGAGATGGCCGCGTCGGTCCAGGGCAGCGTCCCGTGCTCCAGGTCGGAGCGCACCACTGTGGAGAACAGCCAGGTGCGGATGATCTCGTGGGCCTGGGGCCGGACGTCCATCGGGAAGACGCGGTCGAACAGGTCGGGGTCGTCGGCCCAGCGGCCGCCGATCTGCGGGGTGAGCGACGACGTGGCCCACGTGTCCATGACGTCGGGCTCGCCGGTGAAGCCGCCCGGTTGGTCGCGCTGGTCGGGAGCAAAGCCATCCGGCACGTCGGTAGAGGGGTCGATGGGCAGCCGGGACTCGTCGGGAACGAGCGGCTGGTCGTAGCGGACCGAGCCGTCCTCGCCCAGGCGGTACCAGAGCGGGAAGGGCACGCCGAAGAACCGCTGGCGGCTGATGAGCCAGTCGGTGTTGAGGCCGGTGACCCAGGACTCGAACCGGGCCCGCATGTACGGCGGGTGCCAGCGCAGCTCCCGGCCTCGCTCCAGGAGCCTCTCCTGGTGGTCGAGGGTATGGATGAACCATTGGCGGCTGCTGAGGATCTCGAGGGGCTTGTTGCCCTTTTCGAAGAACTTCACCGCGTGGGTGATGGGCCGGGGTTCGCCGACCAGGTCGCCGGACTCACGCAGCAGCTCGACGATGCGGGCCCGGGCCGGCTCCATCTTCTTGCCGGTCACCTCGGCCCACGCCGCCGGCGCCTCGACCCCCGCCGGCGGGTCGGCCTGGATACGCCCGTCGCGCCCGACGATGGTGCGGGTCTCCAGGCCCAGCTCCCGCCACCACGTCACGTCGGTGACGTCGCCGAACGTGCAGATCATGGCCACGCCGGTGCCCTTGTCGGGCTCGGCCAGGGGGTGGGCGACGATGGGCACGCCGACGCCGAACAAAGGGGTGGTCGCCTTCAACCCGAACAGCGGCTGGTACCGCGCGTCGTCGGGGTGGGCCACGAGGGCGACACATGCGGCGATCAGCTCGGGGCGGGTGGTGTCGATCTCGATGGGCGTGCCGTCCGGGCCGCCGAAACGGATGCGGTGGTAGGCGCTGGCCACCTCGCGGTCCTCCAGCTCGGCCTGGGCGATGGCGGTCTGGAAGTCGACGTCCCACAGGGTGGGCGCCACCTTCTGGTACGCCTGGCCGGCGGCCAGGAGGTGGAGAAACCCCCGCTGGGAGGCCCGCTGGGCCTCGGGGCCGATGGTGGTGTACGTCATCTGCCAGTCGACGGAGAGGCCGACGCGCCGCCACAGCTCCTCGAAGGTCTTCTCGTCCTCGACAGTCAGCCGGACGCACAGCTCGACGAAGTTCGGGCGCGACACCGGGAGGGGTGGCGACGGGGGCTTGGCCGGCGGCTCGAAGTCGGGGACGTACGGGAGAGCCGGGTCGCAGCGGACGCCGTAGTAGTTCTGGACCCGACGCTCGGTGGGCAGGCCGTTGTCGTCCCAACCCATGGGGTAGAAGACCTCGCGGCCTCGCATGCGCTGGAACCGGGCCACGGTGTCGGTGTGGGTGTAGGAGAAGATGTGGCCGACGTGGAGCGAGCCGCTCACCGTCGGCGGTGGCGTGTCGATCGAGTAGATCTCGGCGCGGGACTTGGTGCGGTCGAAGCGGTAGGTCCCGTCGGCCTCCCAGCGCGCCCCCCACTTCTCCTCGAGGCCTTCGAGGTGCGGCTTCTCAGGGACGCGATTTTCCGGGACGCTTGGTGCAGGCACACGGTTACGGTACTCAGGTGATCCGCCTCCACGACACCGCATTGGGACGCGTGGCCGACGTCGAGCTCCGCGACGCCGGCAAGGTCTCCATGTATGTGTGCGGGCCGACGGTCGACGGGCTGCCTCACGTCGGCCACGGTCGGATGGCCCTGGTCTGGGACGTGCTCCGCCGGTACCTGGAGTGGGGCGGGCTCGATGTGCGCTTCGTGTCCAACATCACCGACATCGACGACAAGATCATCGCCCGGGCCAACGCGGAGGGCCGGTCGGCGACCGACGTCGCCGTCCAGTACGAGGAGGCCTGGTACGACTCGATGAAGGCACTCGGCGTCAAGCGCCCGACGGTCGACCCCCACGCCACCGCCTACGTCGACCAGATGGTCGAGCTGATCGCCGGCCTCGTCGCCGCCGGCAAGGCGTACACGACCTCCGACGGGGTGTACCTGTCGGTCGACGCCGTACCGGGCTACGGCCTGCTGGCCCGCCAGTCCCTCGACAGCCTGCGCTCCGGCGCCCGGGTCGATGTCGTGGAGGAGAAGCGGTCGCCGCTGGACTTCGCCCTCTGGAAGGCGGCCAAGCCGGGCGAGCCGGCGTGGGACGCACCATGGGGTGCCGGCCGCCCCGGGTGGCACACCGAGTGCGTGGTGATGTCGCTGGACCTGCTCGGCGAGGGGTTCGACCTCCACGGCGGCGGGATCGACCTGGCCTTCCCCCACCACGAGAACGAGCGGGCGCAGTCGGTCGCCGCCGGCCACGACTTCACCCGCCACTGGGCCCACAACGGCCACGTGCAGATGGCCGGCGAGAAGATGTCGAAGTCGCTCGGCAACTTCAGGACCCTCACCGACCTGCTCGCCGAGGTCGACCCCCGGGCCTACCGGTTGGTCGTCCTTCAGTCCCACTACCGGGCTCCCGTCGAGGTGACGGGCGCGACCCTCGACGCCGCCACCCGCGCCCTGGCCGGGCTCGACGGGTTCGGCCGGCGAGTCGCCGACCTGCCGAGCGTGGCGGCCGATGCCGCCGCCGTCGAACGGTTCCGCGCCGCCATGGACGACGACCTCGACACCCCCAGGGCCATGGCCGAGCTCTGGGGCGTCGTGAAGGCGGCCAACACGGCGCGGGATGCCGGCGATCCCGCCGGCGCCGCCGCCTTCGCCGCCGCGGCCCGGGAGATCGCCGGCGCTGTCGGGTTGTCGCTCGGGGCCGGCAGCGATGAGATCCCCGCCGACATCGCCGCCCTCGTCGCTGCCCGTGACGCGGCACGCGCCGGGCGCGACTTCGCCGGCGCCGACGGCCTGCGCGACCGCCTCGAGGCGCTCGGCTGGGTGGTCGAGGACACGCCCGGGGGGACACGCGCCAGACGTCAGTGACAGCCGGGCCTGGTTGCCTCCGGCAGTGATCTCGGTCGTCGCTGGGGCGCGAACCGTCGTGGCCGTGTGCCAAAGACACCTAGAGACACGGCGGGGCTCGACTGGTAACTTCCCGCGCGGGGAATTCGCTTTTGCACGGCATCACCGCACGGTTGGGCAGTCCCCTGGGTGTACGTCCAACGCGAGAAGGGGGATCGCCACCGTGGCGACCGGAACTGTCAAGTGGTTCAACGCTGACAAGGGGTACGGGTTCATCCAGCAGGAGGACGGCGGCGACGTCTTCGTCCACTTCAGTGCCATCCAGAAGCCGGGGTACCGCAGCCTTGAGGAGGGCGAGCCGGTGGAGTTCGATGTGCAGACCGGCCCCAAGGGCCTTCAGGCTGCCAACGTCCGTCCCCGCGGTTAGCGCTTCGAACCGAACGGGATGACCCGCCGCCCCCCGGGTGGCCAAGGTGGGGGCGGTGGAGGCGCCAGGCCCCGCCTGGTCTTCGGCGCCGGCGGAGAGGCACAGATCGAAGTCGGGGCGCGGTACCCGTCGCGGGGGAAGGGGGTCGGTACGCTATCGACCGTGGACGACGCTGGCGCGGGGGGCGACGTCGGCGGCGGGCCCCCTCTCGACGACGGGACGGCCGGTCCGGCGGTCGCCCCCGGTTACGTCGACCGCGTCGAGATCCTCGAACAGCAGGTCCGCCAGCTGACGAGCCGGCTGGCCGGTTGGGTCGAGGCGCAGCTCATCCGCGCCGTCGATGATCGGCGCAACGAGATGAAGGTGCTCCGCTCGGAGCTGCAGCTGGTGGTGAACGAGCAGCTCGCCGGGGCCCGGGCCGAGGTGGCCTCGCTGGTCAACGTCGAGGCCCGGCGGCTCGAGGCCGGCCAGGAACAGCTGGGCGAGCGCTTGGACGCCATGGCCACCCGGGCGTCGGAGGCGGTGGCGACGACCGTGGCGCTCGCCGGCTCGGCGTCCACGGAGCCCGAACGCGTCGACCGGCTCGAAGCGCTGGTTTCCCGCGCCCTCTCCGAGCTTGCGGCCGTCAAGGCCGCCGGCGACGCGGTCCCCGATGACGCTCGGCTGGATGCCTTCGAGCAGCGGGTCAAAGCGGCCATGGGGCGCCTGAGCGATTCCGTCGAGGGGCGCCTCGTCGAGGTGACGAGCAGCCGCGAGGCCGAACTGATGGCCCGGCTCGATCACCTGGAGCACGAGGCCAGCGCCGTCCTGGACGGGTCGACGACCGCCCAGCAGTCAGCACAGGCGGCGCGCGACCACGCCGAACTTCTCGAGAAGCAGGTCAAGGCGGCGCTGGCCCGCCTTGAGGAGGCGGTGGACGCTCGGGTCGCCGACCTGGGCACCGTCCGCGACGCCGACGTCGTCGCCCACCGGGCCGGGGAGGTGGCCCACGCCGAAGGGCTGGCCTCTCTACGGGCTGAGGTCGGCGCGGTCCAGGAACGGGCCGATGCCCTCGAGCAACGGGTCAAGGCGGCGATCGGGCGACTGGCCGAGTCGGTCGAAGCCCGGGTGGCGGGTGTGACGGCCGCGACCCCTGCCGACGTCGTGGCCGTGCGGGAGGAGATCGAGGAAGCGTTCGCCTCCCAGCTGAGGGACGCACGCGCCGAGATTTCGACGGCGGTCGCCGATGCCCATCGGCGGTTCCTCGTGTCGGTCGACACGCTGGAGGAGCGGATGTCGACGCTGGCCGACGAGTCGGCGGCGGTACGGGCCGCACTCGGCGACGTGGTGGCGGTGCAGGAGACGGTGAGCTCCGACGGCCGGCGCATCGAGGCGCTCGAGGTGCACACCCGCCGTACCGATGCCCGCCTGGGCGAGGTGGTCGACGCCAAGCTTTCGGAGCTGGCCGGCCAGCGCGGCGCCGACATCGACGGCTTGCAGCGGCAGTTCCGCGCCGCCCTCGACGCCCACCTCACCGCCACCCGGGCGGAGGTGACGCTGGCCCTCGGCGAGTATCGCGAACAGCTCGCCGCGGCCGTCGCCGACCTGGCCCGGCGACGCGACGACCTCGCCGCGCTGGGGGCGCGGCTCGACGAGAGCCGCGCTGAGATGTCGAGGGTGGCATCGTTGACGGGGAAGCTGGGGCAGGTCCAGGACCAGATCCAGGGGACGGTCGCAACCGTCGCCCAGCGGGTCGAATTCCTGGCCAGCACGGCCGCCGGTGAGGGTGGGAGCCTCGCCCCCCTGCGGAGCGACGTGCGCCAGCTGCAAGCGCAGGTGGCCGACCTGGCCGAGGCCCTCGCCGAGGCGCAAGCTCGGCGGAGGCCCCCCTCGGTGGCCAAGAAGCCACCGCCGCCGTCACCACCGGCTCCGGCGACGGCCCCGGCCCGCAAGGTCGCCGCGCCAGCGAAGACGGTCGCCGCCCCGGCGAAGAAGGTCACGCCGCCGGCGAAGAAGGTCGTGCCGGCAAAGAAGGTCGCCGCGCCGGCGAGGAAGGTCGCTGCGCCGGCGAAGAAGGTCGCTGCGGCGGCGAGGAAGGTTGTCGTGCCGGCGCCACCGGCGGTGCCGGCCCCGCTCCCACGGGCCAGGAAATCGGCCATGGCCGAAGCGGTTGCCATCGCTCGTGCCGCCACGGCTGCGCCATCCAGGAAGGCGGCGCCGGCGGCCAAGAAGACCGCTTCGGCCCCCAAGGCGCCGGCGGCCCGGCGCCGGGTTCAGTAGACGATCACCGACCGGGCCACCTCGCCCGCCTTCATGGCCCGCAGGGCCTCGTTCACGCCGGCGAGGTCGATGCGTCGGGTGACCAGCTCGTCGAGGAGCAGGCGGCCGTCGCGATAGAAGTCGATGAGGCGGGGGACGTCGCGGCGGATGTCCGACGAGCCGTACCAGCAGCCCTTGATGGCCCGCTCCTGGAGCACGATCCCCAACATCGCCGGCAGGGTGAGCATCACGTCGAGGCGGGGGATGCCCACGAGGACCGCCTGGCCGCCCCGGCGGGTCATGTCGATGGTCTGCTCGATCGTCGTCGCGATGCCGAGCGCCTCGAAGGCCACGTCGGCGCCGCGCTGGCCGGTGAGGTCGCGGACGGCGTTGGCGGGACCGACGCGGGTGGCGTCGACGGTGTGGGTGGCGCCGAACGCCTCGGCGGTGGCCAGCTTGGCCGGGCTCACGTCGATGGCAACGATCATCTCGGCTCCGGCGATGCGGGCGCCCTGGATGATGTTGAGGCCCACCCCGCCACACCCGACGACCGCCACGGCGTCGCCCGGCCGGATCGTGGCTGTGTTGAGGGCCGCGCCCACCCCGGTCAGGACCGCGCAGCCGAGAAGGGCGGCGATGTCGAGGGGGAGGTCGTGGGGGATCTTGACCGCCGCGCACGCAGGGACCACCGTCTCCTCGGCGAAGGTGCCGGTACCCGACATCTGGAACAGGGGCGCCCCGTCGAGGCGCAGCCTGGGGGTGCCGTCGAGCAACCCGCCGGCCAGGAGCACGACGTCGGCAGCCTGGCAAAGCTGCGGCTGGCCCCGCCGGCAGAAGAAGCAGGCGCCGCACTGAGGCACCCAGGAGACGACCACGTGGTCGCCGGGAGCCAGGTCGGTGACGTCAGGGCCGACCTCGACGACGATGGCCGACGCTTCGTGGCCGAGCACGGCCGGCATGGGGACGGGAAGGGTGCCGTCCTGCATGGAGAGGTCTGAGCGGCAGACCCCGCAGGCCGCCACCCGCACGCGGACCTCGCCGGCGCGGGGCGCCTCCACCTCGACGTCGTCACGGATGACGAGCGGCTGGTCGAGGCCGGTCAGCACCGCGGCCCTAGTGGCCATGCCTGCCCCTCCCGGTGCCTGCCCTAGTGGCCATCGGGCTCTCCACGGTCGGCCTTGTCGGCGGCGCGGACGCCGTAGGAGATCACGATCGACGGCGCCAGCAGAGCGGAGCCGGCGGCCAGGCCGCCGATGACGATGGTCACCATCGCCGGCCGGAACGAGGTGACCGCGCCGGCCACGAACACGGCGATGGCCACCAGCCACAGGCCGTACCCGACCTGCTGCCCCCGGGCGACGAGCCGGGCGATCCGCGCCCGGCGAGCCAGGACCGGGTCGTCGGGCGGCTCGGGACGGGTGGGCACGCCGCATGCTGGCACGGCCGCAGCACCCGGTGCGGCCGTGCCAGCATGCCTGTGCCTATCCCTGGTGTCGACGGTCTGGCTCATCCTTCGTCGAGGACCGCCCAAGCGCGTCCTTGTCCTCCAGGTCGACCCGAGGCTGGAGGTCCTTGGCGATCCAGTCGAACGGCGGCACAGTCTCGTCCTCTAGCTCCACGTGAGCCGCACGGACCGGGATCCGCCCCGTTACACGTTGGCGGGGAGCAGCCGGGCGACGTTCTCGAAGAAGAGGAACAGGGCCACGAGGAAGATCGGCGTACCCACGATGTAGGCCGTCCAGCGCCGGCCCGACCAGCGGCCGACGGCCCAAGCGGCCAACCAGATGCTGGCGGCCAGGATGCCCCAGGCGATGGCGGGCCGGTTGGCGGCGCCGGCCCCCGACAGGCCGGGCCGTTCGAGGCCCGACGCCAGCTCGGTCGTCCGGGGCGGGGAGGTCGTGGGTGTGGTGCCGACGGGGACCACGGGGGCGTCCACCGGCGGGCCGGTGAGCTGGGCTATCACGATGAGGCGGGACTCGGCGCTGTACTTCGGGTGGCACGTGGTGAGGGTGAGCCGGTTGTCCTTGGTGTTGTCGAGCACCTCGATCGACTCCGGCGTGACCACCTTCTTCTCGATGACCGAGTAGTGGAACGTGCCCGCCTTGGTGGTGATGCTGATGTCGTCACCGGCGACCAGCTCGTCGATGCGGTTGAACGGATGGCCGTAGGTGGTGCGGTGCCCGGCCAGGGCGGCGTTCCCGGCCTCGCCCGGCATCTTGGTGTCGGGGTAGTGGCCGACACCCTTCTTCAGTTCCTCGACGCCGACACCTTCCACCACGACCTCGTCGAGACCGATCTTCGGGATGTTGATGACGGCCACCGCGTCGCCGTCGGGCACGGCCGCGGCGATGGTGGTGGTCGGCGCCGTCGTGGGGGACGACGGCGACGTCGGCACCGTGTCGGCCGCCGCCGGCGACGGCCCGGCCAGTGTCCGGGCGAACTGGGAGCGCAGGTTCTTCTGCTCCCGGTCATGGGTCAGCCCGGTGCCCCAGAGCTGGTAGACGACGAAGAGCAGGATCAGGACGCCAACGGAGATGAGCGTCTTGCCCAGGCCCCTGACAATGCGCCGGATCACAGCGACCGAGGCTACTGCCGCCCTGCATGGACCGGAGTTCATCCCCGCCGGTACCGTGGTGACGTCTCCATGGCCTTTGCCGTCCGCCTTCGTTCTGCTGTCTCACTTCTCGGCCGCTTCCCGGCCCTGGCCGGAGTCGACCTCGACGTTGCCGCCGGCGAGATCGTGCTGGTCCAGGGGGCCAATGGGGCGGGGAAGACCACCCTGCTGCGGGCTTGCGCCGGCCTGGCTGCCTTTACCGCGGGCGAGGCCGAGGTGCTCGGCCACGACCTGCGCAAGGACCGCAAGGCCGTGCGCCGCCGGATCGGGCTTCTCGGCCACGCCACCTTCCTCTACGACGACCTCACGGTGGCCGACAACCTCCAGTTCTCGGCCCGCGCCGCCGGCGCCGACCCGGGCTCGGCCGCCGACGCCATGGCCCGGTTGGGCCTCGACGGTCGCCTTCGCGACGTCGCCGCCGGCCGTCTCTCCGCCGGCCAACGTCGACGGGTGGCCGTGGCCGCCGTGGTCGCCCGTCACCCCGACCTCTGGCTGCTCGACGAGCCCCACGCCGGCCTCGACGCCGGCGGCCGCGACATCCTCGACCACCTCGTCCGCGACGCGGCGGCGGCCGGCGCCACCGTGCTGCTGGCGTCCCACGAGCTCGACCGGGCTGCGGCCCTGGCCACCCGTACCGTCGTCATGGCCGGCGGGCAGGTCACCAACGGGCTGCTCACGCCGCCGGCGGCGGCCAAGGAGCCCGTGCATGTGGCGTGACGCGGCCCTGGTGGCCGGCAAGGACCTGCGGGTCGAGGCCCGGTCGCGAGTCGGCGTCAACCAGGTCGTCCCCTTCGCCCTGCTCGTACTCATCGTGTTCGCCTTCGCCCTGGACTCCGACCGGGGCACGCTGGCCTCGGTCGGCCCCGGCCTGTTCTGGGTGACGGTGCTGTTCTCCGGGCTGCTGGCTATCCAGCGGTCGTTCGTGATCGAGGCCGACGACGACGCCCGCGACGCCCTCCGCCTGTCCGGGCTCGACGGCGCCGGCATCTTCCTGGGCAAGGCCGGGGCGGTGGCCGCCCAGCTGGCCGTCCTCGAGGTGGTCCTGGCCCTCGGTGTGGTCGTGCTCTACAACGTCCACCTGCACGGTGCGGTGATGCTCCTGCTCACCTGTTTGGCGGCCACAGTGGGGCTCGCCGCGGCCGGTACCGTCTACGGCATCATCGCCGCCGGCCTCCGGGTCCGGGACACGCTGCTGCCCCTGTTGGTCCTCCCGGTGCTCGCCCCCGTACTCTTGGCGGCAGCGCGGGCGTGCGAAGCCGCCCTCGCCGGCACCCCGTCCGAAGGCTGGCCCTGGGTGCGGCTGCTGTTCGTCTTCGCCACCATCTATGTGACGTTCGGGGTCGTAGCGTTCGGCCCCCTCCTGGAGGAAGCTTGACCACCACCACCCGCAGCTCGCGGCCCGTCCAGATCCTGGGCTGGCTGTCGGCCATCAGCCTGGCCCTGACCGCGGTCATGGCGCTGGTGATCTCGCCACCCGACGTGAACATGGGCGACTCGGTCCGGCTCCTCTACCTGCATGTCCCCACCGCCTGGCTGGCCATGTACGTGTCCTTCGGCGTGACCACCCTGGCCAGTGCCCTGTACCTGTGGAAGCGCACCCGCTCGCGGTTCTGGGACCTCACCGCCGGCGCCTCGGCCGAGATCGGCGTGCTCTTCCTCGGCCTCACCCTCCTCATCGGCTCCATCTGGGGCCGGATCACCTGGGGCGTGTGGTGGACCTGGGACGCCCGCCTGACCACCACCGCTGTCCTGTTCGTGCTCTACCTCGGCTACCTGGCCGTGCGGAAGGTGCCGGCGTCGCCCGAGGTCCAGGCCCGCCGGTCGGCCATCGTGGCCGTCGCCGCTTTCCTCGACGTGCCCATCGTCCACCAGTCGGTCGAGTGGTGGCGCACGCTGCACCAGCCGGCCACCATCGGCGACGAGCGCCGCCTGCTCGACCCCCAGATCCACGGGGCCATGGCCTGGACGCTCCTGCTGGGCGTGGTGGCCTTCACCCTCCTCTACTGCTGGTTGCTGGCTCACCGCTTCCGCCTGGCCTGGCTCGAGGACCGGCTGGCGGATCGTCACCTCGAAGTGGCCATCGAGGAACGGCGGGCCGAAGCCGGGCTGTCCGAGGCCGCCGAGGTCACATCGTGAACGACGCCGGCTACATCTTCGCCGGGTACTTCAGCACGTTCGCCATCCTGGCCGGGTACGCGGCCTGGGTCATCCGCCGGAAGCGGAGCCTGAGCCGGCTGCTCCGGCCGGAGGACGGGTGATCGACACCCGCCGCCGGCTCTGGCTGGCCGGCGTCATCGTGCTGGCGGCCCTGGGGTTCCTGGTCTTCCAGGGCCTGGGCAACGCCACGCTCTACTTCCGCACCGCCGACGAGGCCGTCGCCCAGCGGGCGCAGCTGGGCGAGCGCCGGTTCCGCATCGAGGGCGATGTGGTCGACGGCAGCGTCCGCCAGACCGGCAACGACGTCACCTTCACCCTCACTGCGAACAGCGTCGAGGTGCCGGTGATGCACAAGGGCGACCCGCCCGAGCTGTTCCGCCCCGGCATCCCCGTCGTGCTCGAAGGCCGCTTCCAAGGCGACCACTTCGCCAGTGACCGCATCCTGGTCAAGCACTCCGAGACCTACGTGGCCAAGAACCCAGAGCGGGTTACGACGACCCAACCATGAGTGCCGTTCTCGGCACGGCGGCCGTCGCCCTCGGCCTGGCCGCCGCCGTCCTCGGGATGGCCACACTGGCCATCGGCCTGCGCAAGGGCAACCCGGGCATGCTCCGGGCCGGGCAGCGCTATGTGTGGTTGATCCTGGCCGGCGCCCTGCTGGCCACCGCCTCCATGCAGTACGCCCTGCTCAGCCACGACTTCTCGCTGAAGTACGTGGCCGACAACGGGAGCCGGAGCACCCCGCTGCTCTACACCGTGACCACCATGTGGTCGGCCCTCGAAGGGTCGATCCTGCTGTGGTCGCTGGTCCTGAGCGGCTACATCGCCCTCATGGTCCGCCACTTCCGGGCCCGGGCCACCGACCCCATCGTCGCCTGGGCCAGCCTGGTGGCCTTCGGGGTGGCGGCGTTCTTCTTCGGGCTGATGGCCGGCCCGGCCAACCCGTTCCGGGTCGTCTCTGGCGTCATCCCCCTCGACGGCCCCGGCCCCAACCCTCTCCTCCAGAACCACCCGCTGGTGGCCTTCCACCCGCCGATGCTCTACCTGGGCTACGTGGGCTTCACCATCCCCTTCGCCTTCGCCCTGGCCGCGCTCATCACCGGGCGCCTGGGTGAGGGCTGGCTGGTCGAGACCCGGCGGTGGACGCTGTTCGCCTGGGGCTTCCTCACCGTCGGCATCGTCCTGGGCGCCTGGTGGTCCTACGAGGTGCTGGGCTGGGGCGGCTACTGGGCCTGGGACCCGGTGGAGAACGCCTCGTTCCTGCCCTGGCTCACGGCGACGGCGTACGTCCACTCGGTGATGGTCCAGGAGCGCCGGGCCATGCTCCGGGTCTGGAACCTGTCGTTGCTGGTGGCCACGTTCTCGCTGACGATCCTGGGTACCTTCCTCACCCGCTCCGGCGTGCTCGATTCCGTCCACGCCTTCACCGAGTCGCCCATCGGCCCGGCCATCCTCGGGTTCTTCGCCCTGGTGGTCACCGTCTCGATCGCCCTCATCGGCTGGCGGGGCGACACGCTGCGCTCGCCCGGCTCGATCGACGCCCCCATCTCCCGCGAGGGGGCGTTCCTGGCCAACAACGTGGCCTTCGCTGCCTTCGCCTTCGTCGTCCTGCTGGGCACCGTCTTCCCGCTCTTGGTCGAGGCGGTCAACGGCGACCAGCTCTCCGTCGGCGCCCCCTACTTCAACCGCATGACCGCGCCCATCGGGTTCACCCTGCTCTTCCTCATGGCCGTGGCCCCGGCGCTGCCGTGGCGCAAGGCGGCGGCGGAGACGCTCCACCACCGCCTGGTGTGGCCGGCGTGGGCCGGCACCCTGACCGTCGTGGCCTGCGTGGTTGCCGGCCTGCGCGGCCTCGGCCCCCTCATCGCCTTCGGACTGGCCGCCTTCGCCGGCGCCGCCGCCCTCCGCCAGCTCGGCCTGTCGGTGCGGGCCGCTCGCCGGTCGGGCCAGCCGGCATGGCGGGCCCTGTTCGGCCGGTCCAACGGGGGCATGGTCGTCCACATCGGCGTCGTGATCCTGGCCGTCGGCTTCGCCGCCAGCTCGTCCTACGGCCACCGGGCCCAGTTCCGGCTCTCGCCCGGGCAGTCGGCCCGCCTGGCCGGCCACTCGGTGACCTACCTCGGCACCACCACCGCCGACCTCGGCAACAAGAAGCGCACCTCGGCCCAGGTGCGCGTTGACGGCGGCAAGGTGTACGAGCCGGCCCTGAACCTGTTCCAGTTCGGCTCCCAGGCCATCGGGTCGCCGTCGGTGCACACCGGCCCGTTCTCCGACGTCTACCTGACCCTCGTCGTGCCACCCGACGCCGACGGCGTGGCCGTCATCGGCGTCAACGTCCAGCCGCTGGTCGCCTGGCTGTGGACCGGCGGCGGGGTGATGGGCTTCGGCACCTTCCTGGCCGCCTGGCCCGGCCGGCGCCGGCGCCGGCCGTTCGTGCCCGAGGCCGACGCCGCCCCCGAGGTGGCGTCCGGCGAGGCCACACCCGTTGCCGCGGCGGCGTCGTCATGAGCCGGCGGCTGACGTGGGCCCTGCTCGGCCTGGTCCTGGTCGTGGCCTTGGCCGTTGGCTCCCGCGGCCCGTCCGGCCCGGTGACTGAGGACCAGCGGGCTCGGCGCATCACCTCGATCGTGCGTTGCCCCACCTGCCGGGGCCTGTCGGTGGCCCAGTCCGACGCCCCGTCGGCCGAGGCCATCCGAGACGAGGTGCGCCGGCGGGTGGGAGCGGGGGAGACCGACGCCCAGATCAAGGCCTACCTGGTCAGCCGCTACAGCGAGGACATCCTGCTGCAGCCCAAGACCGCCGGCGCCGGCCTGGTCGTCTGGGCCCTCCCGGTGGTCGGGGGGGCAGCCGCGGTCGGGGGGCTGGTCGTCGTCCTGCGCCGCCGGCGCCTGCGTCCCGGCGCCAAGGTGTCCGACGACGACCAGGCTCTGGTCGACGCGGCTCTGGGCCGGTGACGGTGAGCAGCCGCGACGAGCTCGAGGAGGAGCGCGACTTCCTGCTGGCGTCGTTGCGGGAGCTGGAGCTCGAGCGCGATGCCGGCGAGCTGTCGGCCCGGGACTACCAGGCCTTGCACGACGACTACACGGCGAGGGCCGCGGTGGTGCTACGGGCCTTGGAGCAGCGCCCGGCCCGGCCCGGGCGACCGCGGCCCGAGCAGGTCCGGACTCGCCGCCCGCTCGCCATCACTATTGGCGTCGTGCTCGTCATCGCTGCCTTGACCGGGGCCACGGTGGTCATGTTCTCGGGCCAGCGCCGGGCCGGCGCGCCGATCACGGGGTCGTTGCCCGACACGCCTTCCGGCAAGATGCAGCAGGCCCTCCAGATGGAGAGCGAGGGCAAGGCCGCCGACGCCCTGAAGATCTACGACGACCTGCTCAAGGCCGATCCTCGCAACGTCCAGGCCCTGGCCTACCGGGGCTGGCTGCTGAAGCGGGCCGGCCTGCCCGACCTGGCCCTGGCCGCCCTGGACCAGGCCGTCGCCATCGACCCCAAGTTCCCCGACGCCCACTTCTTCAGGGGCATGGTCCTCTACCAGGACCGCAACGACCCCGCCGGCGGGGTGGCCGAGTTCCGGTTGTTCCTGTCGAACAACCCACCGCAGGAGATGGTCCCCTTGGTGGAGGACGTCCTGAAGCGGGCCATGGCCGACGCCGGACAGGCGGCGCCCTGACCGGTTCGGGAGCGCCGGATCCGGGCAGACTGACGGCATGAGCCTCATCGCCTTCCTCATCAGCCTGGTCGTCGCCGGCGCCCTGTTCGGTGCGCTGGGCCGGCTCGCCATCCCCGGGCCCAACCCCATGACCATCGGCATGACGATCCTGGTGGGCATCGTCGGGTCGTTCATCGGCGGGCTCATCGGATCTGCGCTCGGCGCCGGCGCGGCGGTGATCTTCGTCCTCGAGGTCTTGGGCGCGGCCGGCGTCGTGTACTTCATGCAGCGCCGAGGCGCCGGCGCCCGTTGACCCCCGCCGGCCCGCCTAGGGTCGTGGCGACCGTACCGGGACCGAGGAGGAATATGGCCGACCGCACCGCGAGCGCCAGCTGGCAGGGAGATCTGTTCGAGGGGTCCGGCATGGTGTCGGCCGTATCGAGCGGGCTCTTCACCGAGGCCGGCGTCACGTGGGCCTCGCGGACGGCCGAGCCGGGCGGGCTGACCAGCCCCGAGGAGTTGCTGGCCAGCGCCCACGCCGCCTGCTTCTGCATGGCCCTGTCGAACGAGCTGAGCTCCCGGGGCCACCCGCCGGCCCGCCTCGACGTCCAGGCCACCTGCACCTTCGTGCCCGGGACGGGCATCACCACCATGGCCCTCGACGTGACCGCCGCGGTGCCGGGCGTCGACGAGGCCGCCTTCCGCGAGGGCCTCGATGCCGCCGAGGGGTCGTGCCCGATGTCCGGGGCCCTACGGGGCAACGTCGCCATCCACATCACCGGCACGCTCGGCTGACCGCTGGAACCCCTGAAGGTCGACGTCGAGCGCGAGCGGGGCGTCACCATCACGTGGGACGACGGGCTCGTCAGCCGGTTCGGTCTGGAGGAGCTGCGGGTGAACTGCCTGTGCGCCGAATGCCGGGGCCGGCGGGACCAGGGCATGGAAGCCTGGCCCGGCGCCGGCGCGCCGGCGGTCCTCCGCATCGAGTCGGTGCGCGAGGTGGGGAACTGGGGATTGAACTTCACGTGGAACGACACGCACAGCACGGGGATCTACACCTGGGAGATCCTGCGAGAGTGGGACGAAGGCCGTTCGGCCGAGGCCGCCGGGCATGAGTGAGCGACCGTCCAGCCACGACGTCCCCGCCGAGGTGCAGGGCGGCGGCGACGAGACGAGGCCGGCGGCCCCGCCGCCGGCTGAGCCGTCGCACGCCGAGCGGTGCCGCACGCTCGTGGCGTCGGCCAGCCGGGGCGCGCTCAGCACGATCGCCGTCGACCCCGCGGGCTACCCGTACGGGTCAGTGGCCACCTATGGCCTCGACCCGACGGGCAACCCGATCTTCTTCGTCAGCCTCATGGCCGAGCACACTCAGAACGCCATGCGCGACCCCCGGGCCAGCCTGCTGGTGACCGAGCCCGTCCCCGCCGGCGCCGACCCCCTGGCCAGCGGCCGGGCCACCCTGATGGGGCCCCTGACCAGGGTCGACGACGCCGACCGCCCCGCGGCGCAGGCGCTGTACCTGGCCGCCAACCCGACGGCGGCGTACTACATCGAGTTTGGCGACTTCGCCTTCTACCGCCTCGATGTGGCCAGCATCCGCTACGTCGGCGGCTACGGGCGCATGAGCTGGGTCGACGCCGGCCGGTACGCGGCGGCCGAGCCTGACCCGCTGGCCCCGGCCGCGGCGGGGATCATCGGCCACATGAACGCCGACCACGCCGAGGCCCAGGTCCTGTACTGCCGGTACCTGGCCGGCCGCCCCGAGACCACCGCGGCCAGCATGTCGGCCGTCGACCGGTACGGCTTCGAGATGGTGGCCGAGTCGCCGGCCGGCCGGGCCGCGGTGCGCCTGGCCTTCCCCGAGCCGTGCTCGACCGGCGACGAGGTGCGCAAGGCCATGGTGGCCATGGTCGGCGAAGCTCGCCGGCTCGCGGCCGGCGGCTGACTCGAAAGGCCTCGCCGGCCCCGTAGCGTGGGCGGCGCGCCGCAGCGTTTGATCAATTGGTGGTGCTATTCGACCCCCGATTGACCAAACGATCCCCTACGCCCGGAGGGCTCGCAGGCGCCCGACGACGGCGGGGAACGCCGTCGCGAACGCCTCCACGTCGGCGGTGGTCGTCGACCAGCCCACCGAGACCCGGAGCGAACGCTCGGCCTCCACGCCCATCGCCGCCAGCACCGGCGACGGTTCGAGGGACTCCGACGAGCAGGCGCTGCCGGAGTGGGCAGCGATCCCGGCCTGGTCGAGCCCGAGCAGCACGGCCTCGGCCTCCACGCCGGCGACGCCCAGGCAGACGATGTGGGGCACCCTCCCGTCGAGATCGCCGTAGGTGACCACGCCCTCGACGGCGGTGGCCGCGGCAACCAGCGCCGCCGTGTGGGCCCTCGCCCGGTCGGCCTCGAGAGCGAGCGAGCCAGCCAGTGCGGCCGCGGCCGCGCCGAAGCCGGCGACGCCGGCCACGTTCTCCATGCCCGCCCGCCGTGACCGCTCCTGTTCGCCGCCGACGAGCAGGGGGCGCAGGCGCAGTCCTCGACGCACGAGCAAGGCCCCCACGCCCTGTGGCCCGCCCAGCTTGTGGGCGCTCACCGACAGGAGGTCGGCGCCCAGGGCGCCGAAGTCCACGGCGACGTGCCCGGCGGCACAGGCCGCGTCGACATGGACCAGCACGCCGGCGGCCCGGCAGCCGGCGACGACCTCGGCCACCGGCTGGAGGGTGCCGACCTCGTGATTGGCCCACTGCACGTGCACCAAGGCGGTGCCGCCCGGCCGGATGGCGGCCAGCACGGCGCCGGCGTCGACCCGGCCGAGCCCGTCGACGCCGACCTCGGAGACCTCGCCGAAGGCCGCCGAGGCGTCCCGGACGGCCGAATGCTCGACCGCCGGCACCACGACGTGCCGGCCCCGACCGGTGGCGCCCCACACCGCGGTGGCGATCGACTCGGTGGCCCCGCTGGTGAAGACGACTTCCCGGGGCCGGGCGCCCAGGAGGGCGGCCACCTGCTCCCGGGCCTGCTCGACCGCCCCGCGGGCCTGGCGGCCGTCGGTATGGACCCGGCCGGGGTCGGCGGCGAAGGACAGCCACGGCAGCATGGCGTCGACGGCCTCGGGCCGGGCCGGCGACGTGGACGCGTGGTCGAGGTAGGTGCGCCCCACCCGGAGACGAGTTAGACCAGCGTGACGCAGATGTCGTCGCCGCCGGCGCGCGACTCCGACGTCTCGGGCACGGTGTCGCCGTAGAGCGTCTCGAGCATGCCCTTCACGATGCCCCGGTCGACGGCGCAGATCACCGGGTGCTGCACGGCGGCGCCGCCGAACGGGCACTGCTCGGAGATGATGGCCAGGCCGGCGCCTCGGGTCTCGGTGTGGGAGGCGAAGCCGTGGGCGGTCAGGGCGTCGGCCACGGCGTGCAGGGCGGCCTGGAGCGACCGGTGGCCCTCGCCCGGCGCCATGGACGCGGCCAGCGACTGGCCGTACTCCTCGCCCACCGCCTCGGCCATGGCCTCGGCCGCCTCGATGGGTACCAGGGCCAGGGCCCGACCGAGGAGGGCGATGAGCAGGTCGTCGCGGCGGACCGGGAACTCCAGGGCCAAGGCCTTCTCGGTAACCTGGTAGCGCTTCGAGGGGCGGCCGGCGCCGGGATTGGTCGGCCGGCCGATCTGCACCTCCAGGTACCCGCCGGCGGCCAGCTTGTCGAGGTGGTGGCGGGCGACATTGGGGTGCAGCCCGAACCGGGATGCGACCTCGGCGGTGGTCACGCCGGTGTCGGAGGCGTGGGCGAAGAGGTAGATGTCGCGCCGGGTGGCGTCGCCGAACGCCGAGGTGGCGGCCGTGACGCCCGCAGTGAAGGCCTCCGCCGAGAGAGGCACCTGCTCCATACCGGTATTCTACCTATGTCCATAGGAGAAATTGCATGCCGACGCAGGAAGAAGTGCTCGCCGCCCTCCGGCCCGTCCAGGATCCCGAGCTGCACCGCAGCATCGTCGACCTCGACATGGTGCGTGGCATCCGCCTCGATGCTGGGGGGCGGGTGGCGGTCACCGTCGCCCTCACCGTCGCCGGCTGCCCGCTGCGGGCCGAGATCACTGACCGCGTGACAAAGGCGGTCGGCGCCCTCGCCGGCGTGACGGGGGTCGACGTCGACCTCACCGTGATGACCGACGATGAGCGGGCCGCCCTCAAGGTCCGGCTCCAGGGCCAGGGTGGTGGGGCGGCTAACTCGGCGGGCCACGAGGGCCACGCCCACGCCGCCAACGACGCCCCCCAGGTGATCCCCTTCGCCGACCCGGCCAGCCGCACCCGGGTGCTGGGCTTGTCGTCGGGCAAGGGCGGGGTGGGCAAGTCGTCGGTGACGGTCAACCTGGCCGTGGCCCTCCAGCGGCAGGGCCACTCGGTGGCCATCCTCGACGCCGACGTCTACGGGTTCTCGATCCCCAAGATGCTCGGGCTCGACCAACAGCCGGTGGTGATCGACGGGATGATCGTGCCGCCGGTGGCCGCCGGGATCACAGTCATGTCCACCGGGTTCCTGGTGGCCGACGACCAGCCGGTCATCTGGCGGGGCCCGATGCTGCACAAGGCCCTCAACCAGTTCCTCACCGACGTCTACTGGGGCGAGCCCGATTTCCTGCTGGTCGACATGCCCCCCGGCACCGGTGACGTGGCCCTGTCGCTGGCCCAGTTCATGCCCCGCACCGAGGTCTACGTGGTGACCACGCCCCAGCCGGCGGCCCAGCGGGTGGCGCAGCGCTCGGCGCTCATGGCTCGCAAGGTCAACCTGGCCGTGCGCGGCGTCATCGAGAACATGAGCTGGTTCACCGGCGACGACGGGAAGCGGTACGAGATTTTCGGCGCCGGCGGCGGCCAGCTCCTGGCCGACGACCTCGGGGTCGCCCTCCTCGGCCAGGTGCCGCTGGTCACCGCCCTGCGCCAGGGGGGCGACATCGGCGCCCCCGTCACCCTCACCGACCCCGCCGGCGAGGCGTCGCAGGCCTTCGACGCCTTGGCGACGCGGGTCGGCTCGCTCGGCCGGGGCCGCATCGCCCACCCCGAGCTCACCATCCGGTAGCTGCTCAGTCGAGCTCGGCGGCCACCCGCAGGGCCAGGGTGGCGACGACCCGATCGGCCCACCGGGCGAGGTCGACGTGAGCGCCGACCTCGGTCCGGAGGGCGGCCTCGACCGCGCTGGCCAGCACCGGCCCGTCGCCCTCGTCCCGGTGGGCCTCCACCAGGATCGTTTCCACGACGGCCGGCGCCGGTACCCGGATGGCAATGGCCCGGTCGCCGACGACGACCGCGGCGGACAGGTCGGCCCGCCGGTCGACTCGTTGCCCGAAGCGGACCAGCGCCTCGGTCAGCTCGGTCACGAGCCGGGCCCGGGCGGCGTCGCCGGCGGCCTCCTGCACCCGCCAGCGGTCCAGGGCCGGGCTCTCCGCCGGCGGCGCGGTCAGCACGTCGATCAATGCCATCGCCGACTCGTACACGCCACCTCCGGCCGCGGGCAGGAACGGGACGGCGGCCGCCCGCATGAGGCACCCGCCGGCCAAGGCCCGGGCCACCCGGCCGTTCCCGTCGGCGAAGGGGGCGATGTGGAGCAGGCCGTCGTGGAGGTAGGTGGCCCGGGCGACGGGGTGGAGGTCGGCCGACGCCCGTTCGACGAACGAGGCCATCTCCGCGTCGACGAGGGCCACCGGCGCGGCGGGGTGCCAGTGCCCGTGGTCGAAGCGGTGGTTGGGGTGGTGCTTGTAGTCGCCGGCGGCGAGGACGTGGTCCTGGACATGGTCCCCGACTCGCACCGGGTGAGTGAGCTGCGGCCCGCACGCCACTCCGTGGATCCGTCGCACCGACTCCTCGGAGACATCGACGTCGGTGGCCAGGCGCAGCGCGGCGACGTTGGCGCGCACGTGGGGAAGGGCCACCTCGCCGACCGAGGCCAGCGTGGCCTCGCCCCGGGCCAGGGCCATGACGAGGGCCCAGTCGATCGGGTAGAGGCCGTCCAGCGCCCCGGACTGGTAGCCGGCGGCGAGGGACATGCCGCGGTCCACCATGGCCGTCCACTCGGGCTGCTGCGCCCGCACGGCCCCCAGGCGCCGGACCGCCTCAGCCCATCCGGCGTCGTCGACGGCCGCTGGCGCCGGGAAACCGAGAGGCCGGTAGAGCGAGTCCGCTTCGTCGGAGATGCTCGCCTCGAGCCCGTGCGAGTGGTCCACCGCCCCATCATTCCCGCCGCGTGCGCCCCTGGTTGTGATCCGGGCGAAATCCGCCGAGTTCACGACCACGCGTGCACGGAACGGGGGCTGCCGGCGATAGCGGGGTGAACCGCCGTAGCCTGGACGCCAATGGAGGGGACACCGGTCGGCCGGCGCGTCGTGCTGGGCATGATGGGTACCGGGCTGGCCGGGATCCTGTTCGGCTCCAAGGCCTCCGACCTGCTCGAACGGGCCCTCGCCCCGATCACGTCCCGGGACGGCACGGGGTTCCTCTCGCTGTTCCCGGTCGGCCGCTTCCGGATCTACACCGTCACCGGTCGCCTCCACTCCCGCTCGGACGCCGACTACCGGCTGAACATCGGCGGGTTCGTCGACACCCCCGTCACCTTCACCCTCGACGACCTCAAAGCCATGCCGCCGGTCCGCATGACCAAGGATTTCCAGTGCGTCACCGGGTGGCGGGTGCACGACGTGAAGTGGACCGGTGTCCGTCTGGCCGACGTGCTCGACCAGGCCGGCGTGAAACAGGGGGCGTGGGGCGTGCGCCTCCTGTCCTTCGACGGCTCCTACACCGAGACCCTGACCCTCGACCAGGCCCGGCGCAACGATGTCATCGTCGCCTACGAGATGGAGGGCAAGCCGGTGTCTGCGGCCCACGGCGGCCCGGTCCGGCTCTACGTCGCCCCGATGTACGGCTACAAGTCCATCAAGTGGCTGGAGACGGTGGAGGTCTCCGAAACGCCGGCGCGCGCCGGCTACTGGGAGGTCCGGGGCTACGACACCGACGCCTGGATCGGGAAGTCCAACGGCCGTGACGACCGCCCGGTCTGAGGTCCCGGCCCGCGCCCGGCTCCTGCGCTTCGACGGGGCGGAACAGGTCCTCCACTGGGTCAACGCAAGCCTGTTCGGCGTCCTCATGGCCACGGCCGCGGTCCTCTACATCGGCCCCTTGAGCGCACTGGTCGGCCGGCGGGAACTTGTGCGCTATGCCCATGTGGTGTCCGGTCTGGCCCTGCCGTTCCCGCTGCTCGCCGCCCGCCTGGGGCCGTGGCGGCGGGCGTTCGTGGCCGACGTGCGGGCGCTGGCCCGCTTCGACGACGACGACCGGCGCTGGCTGCGGTCCCTCGGCCGGGCCAAGGGTGTGCGGATGGGCAAGTTCCACCCAGGCCAGAAGCTGAACGCGGCGTTCACCCTGGGCGCCATCGTGGTCATGCTGGCCACCGGGTCGATCATGCACTGGTTCCGCTTCTTCCCGGTCGAGTGGCGGACGGGGGCCACCTTCGTCCATGACTGGCTGGCGATCACGATCGCCGTCGTGATCGCCGGCCACATCAAGATGGCCCTGTCCGACGCCGACGCCCGGCGGGGCATGAGCCAGGGGTGGGTGCCGACCATCTGGGCCCGCCGGCACCGGCCAAAGTGGTACGAGGAGATGACGGGGAAGTCGGCCCAGCCTGGCGCGGGCGGCCCGCCCACCCCGAGCGGCTAGACAGGTCGCGTGCTCGGCACCATCTCCTACAACCCGATCGTGCGGATCCACATCGGGCCGCTGTCGATCTCGCCCCACGGGGTGTTCATCGCCATCGGGTTCATGGTGGGTGCCTGGTTCATGCTGCCCCAGTCCCGCAAGCGGGGCATGCCCGACGACGTCGTCTACCCGCTCTTCACGCTGGCCGCCATCGGGTCCCTCGTCGGCGCCCGGGTGGCCTACGTCCTCAACCACCTCGGCAACTACACGTCGTCCCCCCTCGACATCCTGCTCGTGTGGCAGGGCGGTATCTCCCTTCTCGGGGGCTTCTTCGGCGCCATCGCCTTCGCCATCCCCCGGATGCGGCGGGAGAAGCTGTCGTTCTGGAAGGTCATGGACGCGGCGGCCCCGGGGATGGCGCTAGGCGTCGTCGTCGGCCGCACCGGCGACCTCATCATCGGCGACCACCTCGGGAAGGTGACCTCGTTCTTCCTGGGGTACCGCTGCCCGCCCGTGGGCATCGAGACCGGCTCGCCCTGCGCGCCGACCGCCCTGATGAGCCGCACGCCGGGGGCCATCGTCCACCAGACCGCCCTCTATGACCAGATCCTGGCCTTCGTGCTGCTGCTGGTCCTCATCCGGCTGCGGCGCAAGGTCCATTTCGACGGGTTCCTCATCGTCGTCTTCGGGTTGGGGTACGGGATGAACCGGGTGCTCGAGGATTTCCTTCGGGAGGACACCCGCCGGTTCGGCCTCACCGCCAGCCAGTGGACGGCCCTTCTCACCGTCTCCCTGTGCCTCTACGTGCTGACCGTGCGCCGGCGGACGCCCCGCTGGGGCCGCTGGGACGAATCCCCGGCGCCAGCCGCGTCTACCGTGATGGAGGAGGACCACGGCCCCGGGCCGTGATCAGGCAGTCGACAAGAGGAGAGAGCCGTGGAGATCCGCATCGGGGTCACCTATTCGCCCAAAGAGATCGAGATCGACCTGGCCGACGACATCACCGGCGACGAGCTGGTGGAGAAGATCAGCGCCTCGGTGGGCGAAGAGGGGTCCATGCTGTGGCTCAGCGACCGCAAGGGCCGGCGGGTGGGCATTCCCACGGCCAAGCTGTCGTACGTGGAGATCGGCGCCCCTCGCACCGAACGGCGGGTGGGGTTCACGCCGTCGGTCACGACGATCTCTCCGTGAGACGTCGTTGACCGTCGACCTCCTCGACCGGCGGCTGCTGTTCGTCACGGGCAAGGGGGGTGTCGGGAAGAGCACGACCGCCGCCGCACTGGCCCTGCTGGGGGCGACGCGAGGCAAGCGCACCCTGGCCTGCGAGGTCGATGCCAAGGGGGACCTGGCCGACTTCTTCGAGACGACGCGCCCGGCGTTCGAGGCCCACAAGGTGGCGTCGAACCTGTGGCTCATGGCCATGGACACCGAGGCCTCCCTGCGTGAGTACCTGCACCTCCAGCTGCGGCTGCCCACCGTCGCCCGGCTGGGCCCGCTGGCCCGGATCTTCGACTTCGTCTCCACCGCCGCGCCCGGGGTGCGCGAGATCCTCACCGTCGGCAAGATCGGCTGGGAGGTCCGCGAGCGCCACTACGACCTGGTCGTCGTCGATGCCCCGGCCACCGGCCACATCGTGGGCCAGCTCACCGCCCCCCAGGCCATCAACGACCTGGTCCGGGTCGGCCAGGTCCGCGAGCAGACGGGGTGGCTGGCCGACCTCCTCGCCGACGCCGCCACTACCGGCCTGGTGGTCGTGACCACGCCCGAGGAGATGCCGGTCAACGAGACGATCGAGCTGGTGGCAAGGGTCCGGTCCGAGACCCGCATTGACGTGGCGGCCATCGTCGTCAACCGGGTGCTGCCCGAGCTGTTCAGCGGCGCCGACGAGGCCGTCTTCGAGCGCTTGGCCGAGCCGGCACTGTCCGACCGCCTGGCCGATGCCGTCCGGGGCCCGGTCGGGCCGGTCCTGGACGCGGCCCGTCTGGCCGTCACCCTCCGCCGGACCCGAGCCGGGCACCTCGACCGGCTCCGGGATTCGCTCGGACCGTCAGTGCCCCTCCTCTACGTGCCCTACCTGTTCACCCGCGGCCATGGCCTGCGCACGACCGGCCAGGTTGCCCAGGCCCTGAGCGACGAGCTCGGGTATTGAGCTCGCTGGAGCAGCTGCTGGCGGCCAAGGAGATCGCCATCTGCTGCGGCGCCGGCGGCGTGGGCAAGACCACCACAGCGGCGGCCGCCGCGGCGATGGCCGCCGTCTCCCTCGGCGGCAAGGTGCTGGTGCTGACCGTGGACCCGGCTCGCCGGCTGGCCGACGCACTGGGGATGGAGGAGCTCGGCAACGTCGAAGTCCGGGTCCCCGGCTCGGTGATGGCCGCAGCTGGCGTGGAACCGCGCGGCGAGCTGTGGGCGGCCATGCTCGACGCCAAGCAGTCCTGGGACGAGCTGGTGCGCCGCCACGCCCCCGACGACGCCACCGTGTCGCGCATCCTCGACAACCCCCTCTACCAGAACATCTCCGGGCGTTTCGCCCAGGGCAACGAGTACATCGCCATGGAGCGGCTGTACGAGATCCACCGCACCGGCACCTACGACTTGATCGTCGTGGACACTCCGCCGACCCGCCACGCCCTGGACTTCCTGGAGGCGCCCGACCGGATGGCCGAGTTCTTCTCGAGCCGCCTCCTGCGCTGGCTGACCGCACCGGCCCGGTCGCGCATGCTCACCCTGGCCAGCCGGCCCTTCTACCAGGTGGCCGACCGGGTCCTCGGGTCGCAGTTCCTCCAGGACATCGCCGAGTTCTTCCTGCTCTTCCAGACCATGTACGACGGCTTCGTCGAGCGGTCGCAGGCGGTGAAACGGCTGGTCCACGGCCGACGTACCACCTTCATCGTGGTGAGCACGCTGGAGGTCACGCCGCTGCGGGAGGCCCAGTTCTTCATGGACGCGCTGGCGGGTCTCGGCCTCCACCCGGGTGCCCTCGTGCTCAACAAGGCCCTCCCGGCCTACCTGCTCGACGCTGGCGCCACCCGGGTCTCGGAGCGGCTCCGGGCCGATGGGCCGGCGCTGGCCGCCGTGCTGGGGGGCGATGCCGGCGAGCCGGCGGCGGTGGCGCGCGTGCTGCGCGAGGTGGGGGAGAGCTTTCTGAACTTCGGGGTGGTGGCCAAGCGGGAGGCCGAGCAGCGGACCGAGCTGGCCTCACGGCCCGACGTCGTCGTGACGGTCCCGTTCTTCGACACCGACATCTACGACCTGGGCGGCCTGCTCCGCCTGGGCCGGTCGCTCTGGTCGGGCGGGTAGCGCGTGGCTGGCCTGGCCGAGCTGGCCCGCTCGATCGGTTTGGAGGCGCCCGTCGTGGGCCACCTCCAGCGGTTGGTCGCGTCCTGGGGGTTGCTCTCGGACCTCTCCTTCTCGGACCTCCTGCTCTACGCCCCGTCGGTACGGGGTGACGCGTCCACCTTCACCATCCTCGGTCAGGTCCGGCCCACCACCAGCCAGACCTTGTACCTCGACGACGAGGTCGGCCGGGTGCCGGTCGCCGCCGACGTACCGCTCGTCGGCCGGGCGTGGAAGCTCGGCGAGATCATCAACGGCGAGGCCACGGTCCAGGCCCGGGGCGAGATCGCCACCATCCAATGCATCCCGGTGCGGTGGAAGGAGTCCGTGGTCGCGGTGCTGGCCAGGGCGGCCGCGCCACTGGTTGGCCGTCGGCCTGGCGAGCTCGAACGGGTCTACGTCGAGATGTTCGACGGGTTCGCCCGCATGATCACCGCCGGCGAGTTCCCGTTCGGTGCCGAGGAGACCGAGGTGGACGAGGCGCCCCGTGTCGGCGACGGCGTGGCCCGGCTCGACGCCTTGGCCCGGGTCGACTTCGTGTCGCCCAACTTCGTGTCTGCCCTGCACCGGATGGGCCTGCACGGCAACACCCAGGGTGCGCGGCTGGGCGAGCTGGGTTTCGACGAGTCGCCGGTGCGGGCGGCGTACGCCATCGGCCTGCCCATCACCCAGGAGATCGAGCGCAGGGACGTGATCGTGCTCCTGCGCTGCATCCCCTTCCTGGAGCACGGCCGGGTCACCGGCGCCGTCGTCCTGCTGCGCGACGTCTCCGACCTGCGCCGGCGGGACCGCCTGCTCGTTTCCAAGGACGCCACCATCCGGGAGATCCACCACCGGGTGAAGAACAACCTGCAGACCATCTCGTCACTGCTGCGCCTCCAGGGCCGCCGCCTGGAATCGGCCGAGGCCCGAGCGGTGCTCGAGGAGTCGGTGCGACGTATCCGCTCCATCGCCCTGGTCCACGAGACGCTGTCGGCCGGCGCCAGCCAGGAAGTGGACTTCGGCGACATCGTCCGCCAGCTCGTGAGGATGGTCGGCGAGGGCATCGGGTCCGACGAACGGCCGGTGCGGTTGGTCGTGATGGGCGACCCGGGCGAGGTGCGGGCTGAGGTGGCCACGCCGCTCGCCCTCGTGCTGACCGAGCTCCTGCAGAACGCCCTGGAGCACGGGTTCCCGGCTGACCGCTTCGCCGACCGGCTGGAACCGGCGCGTGTGGTCGTGTCCCTGGCCAACGACGGGACCCGCCTGCTCGTCGGCGTGGCCGACAACGGCGTCGGCCTGCCGGCCGGCTCCGTGCTCGACGGGCCGACCTTGGGGCTGACGATCGTGCGGGCGCTCGTGACCACCGATCTCAACGGCACCATCACCATGGAGAGCGCCGGCGGCACGATCGTGCGGGTCGCCGTCCCCGTCGAGCCGTCGGCGACCGCCCTGGGCTGAGCCCCAGGGCCAATGGCACCGCCCTGGGCTGAGGCCGGCGGGCACCGTACTTAGTACGATCCGAACCACACCCTGGCTGGTCACTTCCGGAGGTACCCCTTGTTCGGTCGTCTCGGTTCCTTCTGTTACCGCTGCCGGCGGCTGGTCGGCGTGCTCTGGGCCCTGGCCCTGGTCGTCCTCGGCTCGGCCCAGGGGGCGATCGGCACCTCCTTCCAGGACAAGTTCACCCTTCCCGACGTCGAGAGCCGCACCGGCTTCGACCTCCTGGACAAGCACTTCGGCGGCCAGGGCACCGGTCTTTCCGGGACGATCGTGTTCCGCGCCGACCAGGGCGTGAACGACCCGCGGGTCAAGGCCGGCATGGAGGCACTGTTTGCCAAGGTCGACGCGCGAGACGACGTGAAGATCGGGAGCCCGTACGCGCCCGGCGGCGACCGCCAGATCGCCGCCCCGCCCAGCGCCGACGCCGGCAAGATCGCCTTCGCCACCCTGGAGATGCCCCAGGACACGCCCCTCAAGTCGACCCTGGCCGTCTCCAAGGAGATCCGGGCGGCGGTGCCCACCGACGTCCCCGGCCTCCACGTGGAGATCGGCGGGGCGTCGTTCGCCAAGTTCGCCGCCCCGAACTCCGAGACGCTCGGCATCGCCTTCGCCGTGGTCATCCTCATCCTGGCCTTCGGGTCGGTGCTGGCCATGGGCCTGCCCGTGGGGGTGGCGCTGGCCGGCATCGGCGTGGGCACCATCCTGGTCGGCTTCGTCTCCCAGGTGCTGACCCTGCCCAACTTCGCCACCATCCTCGGGGTGATGATCGGCCTGGGCGTCGGCATCGACTACGCCCTCTTCATCGTGACCCGGTACCGCGAGAGCCTGCACAAGGGCCATACCGTCGAGGAGTCCATCTCCATCGCCCTCGACACCGCCGGCCGGGCTGTGACGTTCGCCGGCACGACGGTCGTCATCTCCCTGCTCGGCATGCTCACCATGCAGGTCAGCTTCGTCACCGGGCTGGCCGTCGGCGCGGCCACGGTGGTGGCCGTGACCGTTGTCTCGTCCCTGACCCTGCTCCCGGCGCTCCTCGGTTTCGCCGGCCAGCGGGTCAACGTCACCCGGTGGCGCGGCCTGATCGCCGCCGGCCTGGTGGCGGTGGCGCTCGTCGGCGTGGGGCTCAAGGTGTCGCCGCTGATGGCCGGGCTCCCTCTGGCCGCCGTGGTACTCGCCGCCAGCTTCGCCTACGCCCCGCTGCGCCGGGAAGTGCCCCGCTTCGGCCAGAAGCCCATCCGGGAAACCCTGTCCTACCGCTGGAGCCGGTTCATCCAACACCGGCCGTGGCAGACCGCGATCGGCGGCGCCGTCGTCCTGGTCGTCCTGTCGCTACCGGTGCTCGGGATGCGGCTGGGCTTCGCCGACGAGGGGAACTTTGCCAAGGAGACGACGACCCGGAAGGCCTACGACTTGCTGGTGGCCGGCTTCGGGCCGGGCTTCAACGGCACGCTGATCCTCGTGGCCGAGGTCCCGGCGGGCACGCAGGCCGCGGCGCTGAAGCCGATCACCGACGCGGTTGCCGCCGACCCGGGCGTGGTCTTCGTGTCGCCGGCCACCCTTGACAACCCGGCGTCGCCCACCGCCGTCCTCTGGCGGCTCGTCCCCCGGACGGCACCCCAGGATGCGGCGACGACCCAACTGGTCAACCGCCTCCGGGACAAGGTCCTCCCGGGTGCCGAGCAGCAGGCGAAGATCCACGTGGCCGTGACCGGGGCGGTGGCGGTCCAGACCGATTTCTCCGACTACCTCTCCGCCCGGCTCCCGCTGTTCTTCGCCGCCGTGCTCGGGCTGTCGTTCCTGCTCCTGATGACCGTGTTCCGCTCGGTGCTCGTGCCCCTGAAGGCCGTGCTGATGAACCTGCTGTCGATCGGCGCCGCCTACGGCATCACTGTGGCCGTGTTCCAGTGGGGCTGGTTGAGCAGCCTCACAGGCGTCGAGCCGGCGCCTATCGAGCCCTTCATGCCGATGATGCTCTTTGCCATCGTCTTCGGCCTGTCCATGGACTACGAGGTGTTCCTGCTGTCGCGCGTGCGGGAGGAGTGGCTGCGCACCGGCGACAGCCGCACGTCGGTGGCCGACGGCCTGGCTGCGACGGCGCGGGTCATCACCGCGGCAGCGGCGATCATGGTCTTCCTCTTCGGCAGCTTCCTGCTCGAGGCCGACCGCACGATCAAGCTGTTCGGCATGGGCCTGGCCGTGGCCGTACTGCTCGACGCCACGGTGATCCGCCTGCTGCTGGTGCCGGCCACCATGGAGCTCCTCGGCGACAGGAACTGGTGGTTCCCCCGGTGGCTCGACCGCACCCTCCCGAAGGTCAACGTGGAGGGGGCCCCGGAGCCCGATCCCCAGCTCCAGCCGGTCTGAGCCCGGTTGGGGACCAGCTCAGCCCGGGGGCCGCGGCGCCCGGTGCCGGACTAGCTGGCCCGCCGGCGGCGGGCCAGCCACGCCTTGCGCAGCTTGCGCCGTTCCTCCTCGGAGGTGGCACCCCAGACGCCGGCCTCCTGGTTGGTGGCGAGGGCGAACTCGAGACAGTCGTCGCGCGCCTCGCACAGGCGGCACACGGCCTTGGCCGCCTCGATCTGGTCGAGGGCGGAGCCGGTGGTGCCGACGGGAAAGAACAGGTCCGGGTCGGTGTCCCGGCAGGAGGCGCGCCGGCGCCAGTCGTCCACGTCCCACTCGTACGGGCGATTCCAGATGAGGGCCACAGCACCTCCGCTTTCGCGGTCTTTAGAACGTCGACAGAAGTCTTGTGAATGTGTTCACAAACTGGGAGCCACGCAACGGGGTTGGATCTGCGAAGGGCTCAGCGCTCAGGATATGCCGGGTTTGGCTCCTCGACAAGGGTTTGTGAATGTTTTCTCAAACTCCGGAGGGCACGATCAGGCGGATGCTGGCCACCCCATGGGCCACGGTGAGCTCTTCGACCTCGCCCAGGTAGTCCCCGTCGACTTGGTGCGGGAACGGCTTGTGGCCCCGGACGGTGAGCGACTTCAGGTCGGTGTGGTAGTCGACGTTGCGGTTCCGGCGGAGGATCTCGCCGTGGCCCATGGCCGACCCGAACAGGGTGAGCAGTGTGCGGACCTTGAGCTTCTTGGTCGTTACCGTCACCAGCCCGCGCTCGGGACCGGTGTCGGGCGTGACCGAGAGCGGCCGGCGCCCCAGGTAGGTGTACGGGTTGGTGTTGAGGCAGATGGTGAAGAAGCCGTCCTCCACGCTGGTGCCGTCGGGGAAGTCGAGGGCGAAGCTGGGGCGGCGATGGTCGTAGTGCTTGAAGTAAGTCGAGAACGACGAGTAGACGAAGATGGCCTGGCCGATCTTGCGCTTGAGCGACGCCCGGCGCTCGACCTGAGCCACTACCGCGGCGTCGTACCCGATGCCCAGGTGGAACAGGAAATGACGACCGTTGACCGTGCCCAGCCCGAAGGTGCGGAGGGAATCGGCTCGGGCCAGGGCGGCCGCCAGTTGGGGCGCGGCTTTCGTGGTCTTCGTCGCCATCCCGATCGTGCGGGCGAAGACGTTCGTCGACCCGCCGGGCAGGGCGGCCAGGGCCGTCGACGTGCCGGCCAGCCCGTTGGCCGCCTCGTTGAGCGTGCCGTCGCCGCCCAGGACGACGACGACGTCGTACTCCTCGTCGGCCGCTTGCCGGGCCAGCGCGGTGGCGTCGTCGCGCTTGGTGGTCTCCACCGTCGTCACGTCGTGGTCGGCCACCAGTGCCGAGTTGGCGGCCATCCGGCCTTTCCAGTCCACCGACGAGGCCGAGGGGTTGATAAGCAGCATCAGCTTCATCTGGCCATCACGATTCGTCCTCGGTTTGGGTTCGGAGCTGGGCCAGCGCGCGGGCCAGCAGGCGGGAGACGTGCATCTGGCTGATCCCCAGGCGGGCGGCGATCTCCGACTGCGTCAGGCCTTCGAAGAAGCGTAGATGGAGGATGGTGCGCTCGCGCGGTGGGAACTGGGCAATGAGCGGCGAGAGCGTGACCCGGTGCTCGCTGCCGAGCAGCGCCGGGTCGTCGGCCCCGATCTCGGCCGAGAGCGACGACTCGTCGTCGCTGCCCGAAGGCGCGTCCAGCGACGTGAACCGGTAGGCGTGGCCGGCCTCGATGGCCTCCAGCACCTCCTCCTCCGACACGCCGGCCGACTGGGCGATCTCGCCGATCGTCGGTGACCGCCCCAGCTCCTGGGACAGGATGCTCACCACGCTGCCGAGGCGGAGGTGCAGCTCCTGGACCCGCCGCGGGACCCGGACCGCCCAGCCCTTGTCGCGGAAGTGGCGCTTGAGCTCGCCGACGATGGTGGGGGTGGCGTAGGTCGAGAACTCCAGGCCCCGGCTGGGGTCGAAGCGGTCCACGGCCTTGAGCAACCCCAGAGCTGCCACCTGGACGAGGTCGTCGAGCGGCTCGCCCCGGTTGGTGAACCGGCGGGCCAGGTACTCGGCCAAGCCCATGTGGGCGGTGATCAGCTCGTCGCGAATGCCGCGGTCGCGGCTCTCGGCGAATTCACGGAACCGCTGGCGGAGCGCCTCACGCTCGCTGCTGTCGAAGGCCATCAGGTCTCGAACACCATTGTCGGCCTACGCCGGCCTGTGCCGCTTGACCAGCCGGAAGTGCGGGCCCTCCTCGCTCGCCGACAGCTCACATTCGTCCACGACCGCGGCGAGGATCTGGTTCGATATCGCGGAGACCACCGGCTCGTTGCCGAGCCCGTCGGAGAAGTGGCCGGCGCCGTCGACCGTCAGCTGGCCGGCTTCGAGCAGGTAGGTCAGGGTGATCGTGCCGGCCCTGCCCCGTGGCCCGACCATGGAGAAGCAGACCTCGTCGATGGCGATCCGGAGGTCTTCCACCTCGTCGAGGGAGAACCCGACCCGGCTGGCCACGCCGGCGGCCATGATCCTCGAGATCCGCAGGAACTCCGGCGCGGCCGGGACCTCCAGTCGGACCTCTCCCGTCGCCACGGCCGCGACCGTAGCGGCCGCGGCGTCACCTGTTCGAAACGGGTGGTTCACACGAGGGGCCAGGGGTAGGCCCGCCCGGACGTGGCCGAAGGGAACACGGGCCGGCGCAGCACGGCCGCCGCCCGGCCCGACAGGGCGTCGAGCTCGGCCGGTCCCAGGAGGGTGGCCAGCTCGGGGGGCGGGGCCACCGCCAGCCGGGCGACCGTTTCGAGGCGGTCCGGGGGGACGGCCTGGCCGGCGAAGTCCCAGATCACCGTCCGCAGTTTGGGCTCCTCGTGCAGGCACAGGCCGTGGTCGATGGCCCAGATGGCCCCGTCCTCGCCCCGCAGGCAGTGACCGCTCTTGCGGTCGCCGTTGTTGACGAGCAGGTCGAGGAGGCAGATGAGCTTGAGCGCGTCGTGGAGCTCGGGGCGCTCCAGCATGGTGAAGTAGTGGTCCTCGAAGTGGGCGGGCACGTAGCGCTGGAGCGAACCGGGCCCGTACGGGCCGTCCTCGCGCAGGACGGTCTCGGGGACGACGTCCCAGCCCAGCGCATCCGAGACGACATAGACCGCGACCTCACGGCGGTAAAGGCCCGTCGGGTAGTCCCACAGCGGGCGCTCGCCTCGGAGCGGCTTGTAGATCGCCGCACCCGTTTCGCCCCCGAGGCACAGCTCGACCAGGAAGGTGCCGTTGGAACTCCAGGGCATGCGGCCCTTGACCTCGATCTCGCCCCGCCGGAGGAGATCTAGTCCCGCACCAGGCAATGTCTGCGCTCGCTCACCGTTCCCGGTGGCCGTTCAACCGGGGGCAGGTGTGGCCTTGCGGGTCGAGGGGCTGCCCGCACAACGGGCACGGCGGCCGGCCGGCGGCGACCGCCTCGGCGCCCCGCTCGGCCAGGGCGGCCACCTGCTCGCGGGTGGCGGTGATGCGGGCCCGGGCGGGCTCTTCGCCCTCCTCGACCAGCTCCTCGGCCACGATGAGCACCCGGTCGGCGTCCTCGTCGTAGTTGACGCCGAGCGACCCGACGACCCATTCGGCCACGACCGGTTCGATCAACTGCATGCCCGCCGTGGGGATGGTGCCGGGCGGCGGCATGTCGGCCAGCATGCCGGCCAGGTAGGCCACCAGGGCCGCGACCTGGGCTTTCTCCAAGCGCAACGAGACGACCTGGGCGCCGTGGCGGGCCTGGAGGTAGAAGACCCGTTGGCCCGGAGGGCCGATGGCGCCCGTGGTCAGGTGGTCCACCTCGGGGATTTCGAACGAGGAGCTCATGACGGCTTGGGCGCCGGCCCGTCGCCGGTGGTGTTGACCGACAGGACGGTGGGGCCGCCCTCCCCGTAGGAGATGGCCGTGACCGAGCACGGCGAGATGACGATGCGCTGGAACAGGTCGAGATGGGTGCCCAGGGCGTGGGCCACGGCCGCCTTGATGGTGTCGGCGTGGGAGACGGCCACGATGGTCTGGCCCGGGTGGGCCCGGCGGAGGCGGTCGAGCGCGGCCACCGTGCGGGCCTGCATCTCGACGAACGACTCGCCGCCCGGGAACCGGAAACCGCTCGGGTAGGAGTGGACGATCTTCCACTCCGGCTCCTTCATGGCCACCTTGAGCTCCATGCCCGTCCAGTCGCCGATGTCAGCCTCCAGGAGGCCCTTGTCGAGCTGCACCTTCATGCCGAGGGCCTTGGCGATGGCGCCGGCGGTCTCCTTGGTGCGCTCGAGGGGCGACGCGTAGATGGCGTCGACCTTGGGCAGGCGGGCCAGCCGGGCCCCGGCTGCCGCGGCCTGGGCCTTCCCGGTTTCCGACAGGTGCAATCCCGGGGCGCGGCCAGGGAGGAGCTTGCCGGTCGTCGGCGTCTCGCCATGGCGGACGAGGAGGACGACTGTCGGTCGCGGCCGGGCCGCGGTTCGGGCCATGAGTCAAGCCAACCTACTCTGCGGCATGGACTCCCTGGCACGAGTGACCGACGAGGTGGTCGGCTGCCGGGCGTGCCCGCGCCTGGTCGCCTGGCGGGAGCAGGTGGCGGTCGAGAAGCGGGCGTCGTACCAGGCCGAGACCTACTGGGGGCGCCCGGTGCCCGGGTTCGGCGACCCGGCCGCCACGCTGCTCGTCGTAGGCCTGGCGCCGGCCGCCCACGGCGGCAACCGCACCGGCCGGGTCTTCACCGGCGACCGCTCGGGCGACTGGCTGTACCGGGCCCTCTGGCGGGCCGGGTTCGCCAACCAGCCCACGAGCGTGAGGCCCGGCGACGGGCTCCTGCTCTCCGGGGCGTGGGTGTCGGCCGTGGTCCGTTGCGCGCCGCCGGCCAACAAGCCGACGACCGACGAGCGCGACCGGTGCCTGCCGTACCTGGCCCGGGAGGTCGCCCTGCTGGCCGACGTGCGCGTCGTCGTCGCCTTGGGCCAGTTCGCCTACGAGGCGGCCTGCCGCCTCTTCAGCGTCCGCCCCCGACCTCGGTTCGGCCACGGGGTGGAGGTCGAACTGGCCGGCGGCCGGACGATGCTCTGCTCCTACCACCCGAGCCAGCAGAACACCTTCACCGGTACGCTCACCGAGCCGGCGTTCGACGCCATCTTCGCCCGGGCCCGCCAGCTCGGTTAGGGGATGGCGGGGGGCAGCCCGGTGCTGCCCAGCACCGCCTCTGCGTCGATGATCTGGTAGGCGTAGCCCTGCTCGGCCAGGAAGCGCTGGCGCCGGGCCGCGAACTCCTGGTCGTTGGTGTCGCGGGCGACCACTGCGTAGAAGTGGGCCTGACGGCCGTCGTGCTTGGGACGAAGGATGCGCCCGAGCCGCTGGGCCTCCTCCTGGCGGCTGCCGAAGGCGCCCGAGACCTGGATGGCCACCGACGCCTCGGGCAGGTCGATGGAGAAATTGGCCACCTTCGAGACCACGAGCAGCATCTCCTCGCCGGTGCGGAAGGCCTGGTAGAGCCGCTCCCGCTCGCGGGTCGGGGTCTTGCCGGTGATGAGGGGTGCGCCCAGCCGCTCGGCGAGGGCCTCGACCTGGTCGATGTACTGGCCGATGACGAGGGTGGGCTGGCCGTCGGCCACCGCGGCCCGGCTCAGGGCCTCGACCACGGCGACCTTCGACCGGGCCGTGGCCCCCACGCGGTAGCGCTCCTCCGGTTCGGCGAGGGCGTAGGACATCCGCTCCTCGTCGGTGAGGGTGACCCGGACCTCGGTGCAGGACGCCGGCGCGATCCACCCCTGGGCCTCGATGTCGCGCCAGGGGGCGTCGTAGCGCTTGGGGCCGATGAGGCTGAACACGTCGCCCTCCCGCCCGTCCTCCCGGACGAGGGTGGCGGTGAGGCCGAGCCGGCGCCGGCTCTGGATCTCGGCGGTCATGCGGAAGACCGGCGCGGGCAAGAGGTGGACCTCGTCATAGATGACCAGGCCCCAGTCCTCGGCGGAGAAGAGCTCGAGGTGGGTGTAGATCTCTCGCCGGCGGGTGGTGAGGATCTGGTAGGTCGCCAGGGTGACGGGACGGATCTCCTTGCGCTCGCCGGAGTACTCGCCGATCTCCGCCTCGGTGAGGCTGGTGCGGGCCAGCAGCTCGGACCGCCACTGGCGGGCGGCCACGGTGTTGGTGACCAGGATGAGGGTGCGAGCGCTGGCCCGGGCCATGGCGGCCAGGGCGACGAGGGTCTTCCCGGCCCCGCAGGGCAGGACGATGGCCCCGCTGCCGCCGGCGAAGAAGGCGTCGACCGCCTGGCGTTGGTAGGGCCGAAGGTCGAAGCCCCGGCCCTCGTGGAGGACGATCGGGTGGGCCGCCCCGTCGACGTAGCCGGCCAGATCTTCCGCCGGCCATCCCGCCTTGAGGAGGGCCTGCTTCAGTCGGCCCCGCTCGCCGCGGGGGACGACGACGGTGGCACCGTCGATACGGGCACCGACGAGCGGGGCGACGGCCTTGGCCCTGAGGACCTCGGTGAGCACGGCCAGGTCGGTGGTGCGCAGGACCAGGCCGTGGACCGGGTCGACTTCCAGGCGGAGCCGACCGTAACGGCCCATGACCTCGGCCACGTCGACCAGAAGGCCCTGGGGCACGGTGTAGCGCGACCAGCGGATGAGGGCGTCGATGACCTGCTCGGCGTCGTGGCCGGCGGCGCTGGCGTTCCACAGGCCCAGGGAACTGACCCGGTAGGTGTGGACGTGCTCGGGGGACCGCTCCAGCTCGGCGAAGGGGGCGATGTCAGCCCGGCAGGCCTCGGCGTCGACGTGGTCGACCTCCAGCAGCAGCGTGCGGTCGGACTGGACGATCAGCGGGCCGTTCATCTTCCCATCATGGGAGCAGGTCCTCCTCGGCCTCGGTGAGGACGCGAGCCCATTCGATCATGTCCAGCCGGAACCGCCGTTCGTTCCCGGCCGGGAAGCAGGTGGCGTAGAGGTGGCGCCCGTCGAGGTCGGTCGGCTCCACCGTGAGCTCCGACGCGTGCCCGTTGGTGCCCACGTAGGACATGCGCACGACCCAGTACTCCGAGCAGGCCCCATCGAGCAGGGCCCGGATGGTCCGCTGGTCCTTCACGATGGCGGTGGGCCGGTCGGGCCCGAGGGGGAGGCTCGGCTGTCCCAGCGGGGCGGCCGCCGGGGCCGCGGGCTGCGGCGCCGGCGCCCGGCGCAGGTCGGCGACGATGTCGGCGAGGTCGGGGGCGGCCGCCACCGCCCGGCCCGTGAACGGTCGGGCGGCAACCCGCCGGACCGCCGGCCGGGCCAGCAGGAGCCCCCCGTCGGCGCCCTCGCGGGCCGGGAGGTAGCCGGCGGATTGCAGGGTTGAGGTGACGGTGGCCGCGTCGGCGTCGGTGACGAGCACCGTCGGCGCCAGGGCGCGAAGCCGGAGCCGGCCCGTGCCGCGGGCTTGGAGGATCTCGGCCAGCAGGGCCTCGTCGTCGCTGCGGAGGTAGGTGGCGGCGCCGCCCACCCGGACGGTGCCGAACCGCCGGCCGAGGTCGGCGATCAGGTAGGCCAGGGGCTGGGGCACGCCTCGGGTGGCGTGGCGTTCGAAGAACCCGACGATGTCGCCCGCCGTCCGGCCGGCGTCGAAGGCCCGGCGCAGCGACGCCTCGCTGAACCGGTAGACGGTGGCCGCGCCCTTGGACTCCACGTCGCCGAGCAGCGCCAGCTCGGTGCGGACCGCCGGCGCCGGCTCCCCGGCGATGACCGCGGTGAGGTCGGCCTGGATGACGAACTCGGCCACCGCCGGCGGGACCAGGGCGGCGAGGGCCGACGCCGCGTCCCGAGTGCGGTCCTCGAGGACGGCGCGGCCGGCCGTCGAGAGCGAACCCAGCGCGCTGACGCCCAGGAGGTCGGCCTCGTCCAGGGACCAGGAGATCAGGGTCGACGGCGTGGCCGGGCCGCCCGACCACACGCCCGGGCTGGTCCAGGCCGCCCGGTCGCGAGCGCTGGCCGGCGACGCCGCCGACCCCGCGGGGATGCCGGCGAGCACGGCGCAGACGACCCGCCGGCGACGGGTGGCGTGGTACTCGGGGTCGCGGGCCAGCAGGGGCGGGATCGGCTTGTCCTTGGTGCTGATGGCGCCGGCCAGGTTGAGGTGAATGGTCGCGTCGAGCCAGCTGGTGGCCAGCCAGGCCCAGCGGTCGGGGGTCTCGACGGCCAGCCATTCGTCGTAGGCCGCCGTCGGTGCGGCATGGCCGCCGAGCAGGTCGGCGCGGGCCAGGCCGGCCACCGCGGCGAGCTCGATGACCCGGGCCGTCTCCGTCTCGGTGCGGTCGGTGAGCTTGGCCGCCTTACGGATCTCACGGATGCCGATCCCGCCGGCCTTCAGCACGGGCGGGGGCTCGGCGGACCACGCGTCGAGGATGGCGACGATGTCGGCGACGACGCCCGTGGCCCGCTCGGCCGCGGCTCGGTCGACGGCGCCGGGGTCGACCGTGGTCACGTCGAGCGGGGGCCGGCGCAGGCACGATGGTGGGAACACCCGCCCGCCCCGCAGGGCGACCGCCGGCTCCCTGGGCATGACGGCCGAGAAGTAGTCGGCGACGACCAGCATGCCGCGGTTGACCATCCACCCCGCCGGCGTACGGTCGGTGACGCCGTAGAGCCCGTGGGGGACGTGGACGCCGGGGCCGTCGACCGCGGCGTGCCGGGCCAGCTCCACGGTGCCGGCCGGGCCCTGCTCGACCAACCGGGCGACCTCGGCGGGGTCGGCGAGAATGCCGACGATGAGGTCCAGGGTGTCGGCCTTGACCCGGGCCGGGCGGGCGCCGAGGCGCTGCGCCACTTGTTCAAGCGCCGGCCCGGTGAGGCTCTGGAGCACGGCGGCGAGCGGTGGGCCGAGGCGGGCCGGGTGGTCGAGCTGGCGGAGCCCGGGGAGCAGCCGCAGCCCGCCCCCGCCGGCGACCCGGAAGGTCAGCGCCCGTTCCTCCAGCCGGTCGAGCGCGGCGGCCAGGTCGGCGTCGCCGGCGTGGACACCGAGGAGGCCGGCGACGTCGGCCGCCGTCGTGCGCTCGGGGAGCAGGCAGAGCGCCTCGACGACATGCTGCGCGGCCCGGTCGAGGCTGGCGTAGCTGTCGCGGGCGCTGGGCCATGCGCCGACGCGGGCGGCCAGGGCCACCAGGTCCCGCGGCGCGGGATGGACGAGGTCCGGGCGCAGGGCGAGGAGCCGGGCCAGCCACGCGTCGTCGGCGCCGGCCAGGGTCGCGGTGAGGCCCGGCCACTCTGCGGTGGTGGGCACGGCACCGGGCATGGCGATCTCCGAAGGTTCGATCAGCTGAGCCGGGGAAGCAGGTTGCACGCTACCAACGGTGGCCTCAGCCGATGGACGGGGAGCCTCACGGCCCGTGGAGGGCGGACCGGGCCGCTCCGACCACGTAGAGCGAGCCGGTGACATGGACCAGCTCCTCCTGGCCGGCCAGGGCCAGCGCGGTGGCTACGGCCTCGGCGACCGATGCGGTTTCCTCGGTGTCGGTCCCGAGGGAGCGCGCCGAGGCGGCCACCTCCGCGGCTGGCAATGCCCGGGGTGACGGCGGCGGGCAGGCCACGACCAACCGGGCCCGGTCGGCGCCGAAACATCGCAGCATCTCGGCCGGGTCGCGGCCCTGGAGCAGCCCGATGACCAGGACACGACCGCTGATGACCGGCCCGAAGGCCTCATCGAGGGCGGCGGTGGCGGCAAGGGCGCCGGCGGGGTTGTGGGCCCCGTCGAGCACGCAGGTGGGGTGGCGCGACACCACCTCCAGCCGACCGGGCAGCCGCAGCCCGGCGAACGCCTCGGACACCACCTCCGGCGCCAGCGGGGCGCCGAAGAACGCCTCGACGGCGGCAAGGGCCACCGCGGCATTGTCGCCCTGGTAGGCCCCGTGGACCGGCAGGTACACGCCGGGGTAGTCACCGCCGGGAGTCGACAGGTCGACGACGCGGCCCTGGTGGGCCAGCCGGTTGCCGGCGCAGCCGAAGTCCGCGCCTCGCACCCACGTCTGCGCCGCCTCGGACCCGTCGAAGATCGGCCGGAGCGCGGAGCTGGTCTCGGCCAGCACGAAGGTGGCCCCGGGCTTCACGATGCCCACCTTCTCGGTGGCGATATCGCTGAGGGCGGGACCGATGGTGTCGGCGTGGTCGAGGCTCACGTTGGTGAGCACGGCGACCTGCCCGTCGGCGATATTGGTGGCGTCCCAGCGGCCCCCCAACCCGACCTCGATGACGGCGACGTCGACGGCCACGTCGGCGAACCACCGGAACGCGGCTGCGGTGAGGATCTCGAAGTGGGTCGGGGGCGACTCGAGCAGGGGCTCCAGGTCGGCGATGGCCCCGATGACCTCGGCCAGGTCGGCGTCGGGGATGGGCTCGCCGTCCCAGGCGATCCGCTCGTTGACCCGCTCCAGGTGGGGGCTCGTGTACGTGCCCACCCGCAGGCCGCGGGCCATGAGCAGGGCGGTGGTCATGCGGGCCACCGACCCCTTGCCGTTGGTCCCGGTGACGTGGATGACCGGGTAGGCGTGCTGGGGGTCGCCCATGAGCTGGGCCAGGCGGCGGACCCGGTCGAGGCGGCGCGCCGCAGCCCGGGGCGCCACCTCCCGCTCCAGGTTGACGTGCCCGGCCAGGTAGGACAGGGCGGCGTCGAGGTCCAGCGCCGTGCTAGCTGGCGAGCTTGTGGCGGCCGACGTCGACCAGGTGGTCGGCCTGGAGGCGGGCCAGCTCGGCGGCGTGGCTGGCCCTGCGGCCGGCGCGGGTGGCGGTGCGCCGGGCGCTGCGGTGAGCATCCTTGGCCGCCTTGATGGCCGCCTTGCGCGCCCGGCGTGACTGCTTCTCGATGGCCGGTCGCGCCGCCCGGGCCGCCTCGACCAGGGCGCCGGCGTTCACCATCGCCGCCAGCTTCATCCGCTTCTTGAGCTTGCGCTTGCCCCGGCGGTCGAAGGCGACGCCGACGAGGCCGCCGGCCAGCGCGCCGCACCCGGCCCCCTTGGCGGCCTTGGCCGGCATGTCGCCGGTGGGCTCACCGCCCCGAGACTTGGCGAAGACGGCGGCGGCGCCGACTGCGGCACCGAGGAGCGTGTACTTGATCGCTTTGCCCATGGGCCGAGCGTAGCCCCGCCCTCCGGCGAAGGCGTGACGACGACGTCGACGGGCGTCGGCTAGGACGCGGCGCGGCGGGGACGGTTGGCCGGGCGGGCCGGCTCCGTGCGGGGCACGAGGGTGGGGTTCACCTTCTGCATGACCACCGAACGGTCGATGACGCACTTGCCGATGTCCTGGCGGCTCGGCAGGTCGTACATCACGTTGAGCAGGACCTCTTCGAGGATGGCGCGCAGGCCGCGTGCGCCCGTGCCCCGGAGCAGGGCCTGCTCGGAGATGGCCTCGAGGGCGTCGGGGGTGAACTCCAGCTCGACGTCGTCGAGCTCGAAGATGCGGTGGTACTGCTTGACCAGGGCGTTCTTCGGCTCCATGAGGATCCGGACCAGCGCCTCCTGGTCGAGGTTGGAGACGGCGCCGATGACGGGCAGCCGGCCGACGAACTCCGGGATGAGGCCGAACTTGAGCAGGTCCTCGGGCAGCACTTGCGACAGCAAGGCGCCGACATCCTTGTCGTTGCGCCGGCGGAGGTCGGCCCCGAAGCCCACGCCCTTGGACCCGATCCGGCTCTCGATGATCTTCTCCAGGCCGGCGAAGGCGCCGCCACAGATGAAGAGGATGTTGGTGGTGTCGATCTGGATGAACTCCTGGTGGGGGTGCTTGCGGCCCCCCTGGGGCGGCACCGATGCGGTGGTGCCCTCCAGGATCTTCAGCAGGGCCTGCTGGACGCCCTCGCCGGAGACATCGCGGGTGATCGACGGGTTCTCGCTCTTGCGGGCGATCTTGTCGATCTCGTCGATGTAGATGATGCCGGTCTCGGCCTTCTTGACGTCGTAGTCGGCGGCCTGGATCAGCTTGAGGAGGATGTTCTCGACGTCCTCGCCGACATACCCGGCCTCCGTCAGCGCGGTGGCGTCGGCGATGGCGAAGGGCACGTTGAGCATGCGGGCCAAGGTCTGGGCCAGCAGGGTCTTGCCGCACCCGGTGGGGCCGAGCAGCAGGATGTTGGACTTGGCCAGCTCGACATCGGACTCGGAGTGGGCGCCGACCTGGACCCGCTTGTAGTGGTTGTAGACGGCGACGGCCAGGATCTTCTTGGCCTGGTCCTGCCCGATGATGTAGTCGTTCAGGAACTCGTAGATCTCCCGGGGCTTGGGCAGCTCGTCGAAGCGGACCTCGGAGGTCTCGGAGAGCTCTTCCTCGATGATCTCATTGCACAGGTCGATGCACTCGTCGCAGATGTAGACACCTGGGCCGGCGATCAGCTTCTTGACCTGCTTCTGCGACTTCCCGCAGAAGGAGCATTTGAGCAGCTCCCCGCCGTCCCCGAACTTCGCCACGTCGTTGTGCCCCTCTCAGCCGACGCCCGCGACCTGTGGCACCGATGCCAGTTCGCGGGTCAGGATGACTTCGTCGACGATGCCATATTCTTTGGCCTCGTCGGCGTTCATGATGAAGTCGCGGTCGGTGTCCTTGCGGATCTTCTCCATGGTCTGGCCGGTGTGGTGGGCCAGCACGTGCTCAAGCAGCTCACGCATGCGCATGATCTCCTTGGCCTGGATCTCGATGTCGGAGGCCTGGCCGCCGGCCCCGCTATAGGGCTGGTGGATCAGGATGCGGGCGTGCGGGAGCGAGTGGCGCTTGCCCTTCGTGCCCGCGGCCAGCAGGACCGCGGCGGCCGATGCGGCCTGGCCCATGCAGTACGTCGCGATCTCCGGCTTGATGAACTGCATCGTGTCGTAGATGGCGAACAGCCCGGTGATCTCGCCGCCCGGGGAGTTGATGTAGAGGTTGATGTCCTTGTCCGCGTCCTCGGACTCGAGGTGCAGGAGCTGGGCCATGATGAGGTTGGCGACGGTGTCGTCGATCGGCGTGCCCAGGAACACGATGCGGTCCTTGAGCAACCGGGAGTAGATGTCGAACGCCCGCTCGCCCCGGTTGGTCTGCTCGATGACGGTCGGGACGATGTAGTTGTACATCTTGTGGGGGTCGATCACTCGGTCTCCTCTGCCGCAGAACCGGCCTCGACCTCAGGGGCCGGGCTGTCGAAGGTGGGGGCTGTCAGCTGCGACCGGTCGATGACCTGGCCCTCCTCGTCGACGAACTCGGTGTGGGCGATGAGCCACTCCAAGGCCTTGGTCTTCCTGATTCCCGAGCGTACCGCGGGGAGCTGGTCTTCGTTCTCGAGCTCCTTGCGCACCGCGGCGGGGTTTTTCTTGCGCTGGCGGGCCAGGTCGACGATCTCCTGCTCGACCTCTTCCTCGAGCACCTCCACGCCCTCGAGGTCGGCCACGGCCCGCAGGGCGAGGTCGGCCTTCACCGCGTTGGTGGCTTCGGTGCGCAGCTCGGCGACGAACTGGTCCTGTGACTCGCCCAGGGTCTGGAGGAACCCGGCGATGTCGACGCCCTGGTGGCTGAGGCGGTGGGACAGGGACCGCAGCCGCCGCTCCATCTCCGGGCCGACCAGCGCTTCGGTGATCTCCTCGTCGACCAGTTCGACCAGCGCCTCGACGACCTTGTCGCGCACCTGCATGGCCGCTTCGAGCCGGCGCACCGCGTCGAGCTCCTGGCGGTACTTGGCCCGTAGCTCGTCGACGGTGTCGAACTCCGAGGCTTCGCCCACCCACTCGTCGGTGACCTCGGGGAGGATCTTCTCCCTGACCTCCTTGACCAGGATCGAGAAGCTCACTTCACCCACCTGGTCGTGGTGGACATCGAACTTCAGGATGTCGCCGGCCTTGGCCCCCCGGAGTTGGTCGTCCATCTCGGGGCCGAAGCGGCCGTTGCCGACCTCGTAGAGCTCATCGTCCGCGGCGAAGAGGGTCTCGTCGCCCTGAGTGACCTTGCGGTCGATGGACACGTTGTCACCGTCGTGAGCCGGTCGGGACACGGTGACCAGCTCGGCGAACTGGTCGCGTGTGCGGTCGACCCGGGCGTCGACTTCCTCCTCGGTGATCGTGAGGCTGGGCAGGACCACCCGCAGGCCCCCGTAGCCGGCCACTGACACCGTCGGCATGACCTCGACGACCGCGTCGAACGCCATGGTGGCGTCCTCGTCGGTGGAGGTGATGTCGATCTCCGGCGCGGCGATGGGCTCGATGTCGTTCTCGCGCAGGGCCCGCTCGTAGTAGCCCGGGAGGGCGTCGCGGATGGCCTCTTGGCGGGCGACGTCGAGGCCGACCCGGGCCTCGACCAGCTTGCGGGGCGCTTTGCCCGGCCGGAAGCCGGGGATGCGCACCTCGCGGCTGATCTTGCGGAAGGCGGCCTCGATGGCCGTTCCGAACTCGCTCTCATCGAGCTCGACGGAGAGTTTGACCTTGTTGCCCTCGAGGGGCTCGATGATGGTTTTCACGGCTTGGGGATTGTAGGCCCGTGGGGCGGCTCGGAGGGGGTGGGGCGGGCCAGGCGGCGCAGGCGGCGGGCCGGCGTGGCCCGGGTCGCCTCCCGCAGGACCTGCTCTGCCCGCGCCCGGGGCTCGGCCCCAGGCTCATGGGCCGACCATGCGGCCGCCGTCACGAGAGCGCCGACCTCGGCCAGGCGGGCGTCGGGGAGCACGCCGACGGCCAGCTCCGCGGTGTACTCGGCGGGGGTCTCCTGCGGTCGCCGGGGCCGCCCCCGGGCCGCACCGGCCCGCTCGACCCGGGCGAAGTACCTGGTGGCCCAGGGCAGGGCCGCCCGCCGGCGCCGCCAGCGGGCGCCAGTCCAGGCCAGCCACGCGAGCGCCACCAGGCCGACGGCCACAGCCAGCGGCCACAGCCGGCGGAGGAACCGCAGGAGGCGGTCCCAGACGGTCTCCCCGCCGGCGTGGGCGTCGGGCGCCTTGCCCGTCGGGTCGAAGCGCTGCCAGCCGGCGTTGGGGAACCACACCTCTACCCACGCGTGGGCGTCGCGGGAGCGGACCAGGAAGGCGCGGTCCGTCCCGGTGCGAGCGCCCGGGAGGAACCCGACGGCGAGCCGAGCCGGCACGCCGAGGGAACGGAGCATGACCACCATGCTCGTGGCCGCCCGCTCCGCCGGCCCCGAGCGCGGGCCGAACAGGAACCCCTCGACGGCGTCGGTGCCGGCCGGGACCGGGTCGGCACCCGCGGTGTCGGTGGTGTTCTCGCGGATCCACGACTCGATGGCGCGGACCTTGTCGTAGGTCGTGGGCCGGCGGCCCGCCAGCTGCGCGGCCAGGGCCCGGACCGCGTGCTCGACTTCGGGAAGCTGGAGGTAGGCGCCGGCCACGGCGGCCGGGACGGTGTCGGCCCGCAGGTCGCCGGCGCCGCGGAGGGCCTGGGCCCGCGCCTGCGACCCGTCGCTGGAGACGATGTAGCGGTCGCCCCGGGCCAGCGCCACCGTCGGGTACAGGGTGGCGTCGACCCCCTCCCGGAGCGGGGCCCGGGATGAGACGAACACCGGTCGGGCCGCGGCCGGTAGTACGCCGGCCGACTGGGCCAGCACGGTGACCCGCTGGACCGTGCCGGACGGCCGGGAGTCGGACGAGGCGGCATCGTCGCCGGTCCCCGGCCCGATCTGGGCGCCGGCCACCAAGGCCCGAGCGCTCGAAGACTGCGACCAGATCTCGCCGTCCCAGTGGTCGTAGGTCGTCGCCCGCCAGAGGTCGGCCTTCGCCGTGTCGACGAGGAGCACGACGTCGGCGCTGGGCGCGCCACGCCCGGGGGTGACGTCGAGCCGGCTGCTGGCATCCAGCGCCGGCGCCGCCGGCTGGGGGAGCGGGCTCCGACGCGTCCCGTCACCGCCGCCCCGGCCGGCAGGAGGCGGGAGCAGCGATGACGCGAGTGCGGCGAGCAGCCCGACGGCAACGAGCACGGCGGCGGCCTCGCCGGCCACCCGTCGGGCACGGGCCGGCGGCGCCTCGCCGAAGCGCGGCCCAGCGGCCGCGGTCAGCCGGTTGGTGACCACCAGGGCGAGCGCCGTTGCTGCGAGGGCGCCGCCGACCGCGGCGCGAGAGGTGACCTGTTCACCCACGGTGCCGAGGAGGGTGCCGGCGGCCAGCAGCAGGCTGTAGCGCAGGACGTTCGGCTCGGGCCACAGGACGCCGAGGGCAACGACGACCAGCGGAAGGAGCCGGGCGATGTCGACCTGGTGGGCGCGGCTGGTCCAGTCGGCCAGGTAGACACCCACGAACCCGGCGACCGTGACCGCGGTCAGGACGACCACGTCCTTCCCGGGGGGCAGGACGTGAAGAGATCGCCGGGTGGCGGCGACCACGACGACGCCGGCGAGCGCGGGCGCCAGCACCAGGAGGGGCATGTCGAGGCCGGCGACCCCGGCCCCGCCGCCCGCCGCCGCTGCGCACCAGACGGTGACGGCGACGGCGCCGGCGGCGATGGTGCCCAGATGCCGCTGGCTCAGACCGGCCACGAGTCGCCCTCCGGGGTCACGCTGACGACGGCCGCGCCGGCGAGGACCTGGGGCCGGCCCCTGACCGCACGGGCGAGCCGCTGGTTCACCTCCGCCGGCGGCCCGACGCGGCCGGTGACGGGGCCGGCGGCCTCGACGGTGGCCATGACCACCTCATAGCCCCGGCGCAAGGCCTCGTAGGCGTACCAGGCCGCACGCGCCGCGGCCTCCTCGCCGGCGACCGCGCCGCCCCCGAGGTCGAGAGCCACGACGAGGTGGGGCGCCCCTGGTTCCTCCACCTCCTTCACCACCAGCTCACCCCGCCGGGCCGAGCTGGCCCAGTGCACCCGGCGGACGGGGTCGCCCGGGAGGTAGTCGCGCACGCCGCGCACCACGTCGCCCACCACCGAGGGTCGAGGGGCACCCTCGCCCCAGGCGCCGAACAGCTCGGGGAACGGGTGGGCAGGCGCCACCGGCCGGGGCCCGACGGCAAGTGGCCTCGGCAGTGGGACCGTCTGGCGGCGGGCGCAGGTCACCAGGCCGCAGAGCCCGGTGCCGGCGATCTCGACCTCGAGCTCGGTGACCAGCTCGCGGGCGTCGGCGACGCCGACGACGCGGCCGGTCGCCGGCGGCGTGGTGACCAGGAACGTCCCGCCGGCGAACGCCCGCACCTGGAAGGAGAGGCGCGGCCCTGTGACCGACAGGGCGACGGCCACCGCGTCGCCCACGAACGCGTCGGTGGGGACCGAGCCGACGGTGGCCCGCACGCCACGAGTCGCCACCACCGCCAGCGTCAGGTCGAGGATGAGGGCGAGCAGGGCAGCGGCGCAGACGAAGAGCGCCAACCGGGACCCGGTGGCCCGCCATGCCGTCCAGCCGACGAGGGCGGCCAGGAGGGCGCCGCCGGTGCCCAGGGTGGCCCGGGTCTGGCGCGTCCACCCGCCGGCGGCCGGCGGCTGCATCAGGCGGTGGGCGCGGCGACCGTGCCGAGGATGTCCTCGACCAACCGCCGGGTGGCGTCGGTGCCGCGCCGGGCCACGGCGCCGAGACGGTGGGCCAGGACGGCGACCGCCACCGCCTTCACGTCGTCGGGCGCCACGAAGTCACGCCCGGCGATGACGGCGTACGCCTTGGCCACCTGGACGAGCGTCCGCGCCGCCCTCGGGCTGGCGCCGTGGTCGAGGTCTGGCCGGGCGCGGGTGGCTTCCACGATGTCGAGCACGTAGTCGGCGACCGCGGGGGCGACGTACGCCCGGTCGACCTCGGCCATGGCCGCGGTGACATCCGGGCCGTCGACGACGGCCCGGATGTGCTCGAGCGCCGGCGGCCCCCCTTCGCCACGGAGGACGGCCCGCTCGGCCTCGCGGCCGGGCAGCCCGAGGGTGACGACCAGCGCGAAGCGGTCGCTCTGGCCCTCGACCAGCGGGAAGGTGCCGACGTCGCCGTAGGGGTTCTGGGTGGCGATCACGAAGAAGGGGCTGGGGAGGGCGTGGGCGGTACCGTCGACGGTGACCTGGTCCTCGGCCATGGCCTCGAGCAGGGCGGACTGGGCCCGGGGCGTGGCCCGGTTGATCTCGTCGACGAGGACGACATTGTGGAAGATGGGACCAGGATGGAAGTCCCACTCACCGCGCGCCCGGTCGTAGACGGTGACGCCGGTGATGTCGGCGGGCATGAGGTCCGCCGTGCCCTGGACCCGACCGGCGGTGCCGCCGACCGACCGGGCCAGGCTCTTGGCCAGGAGCGTCTTGCCCACGCCGGGCACGTCCTCCAGCAGCACGTGGCCGCCGGCGAGCATCCCGGCTGTGACCAGCACGATCTCGGCCCGCTTGCCGAGCACGACCGAGGACACGCTGTCCACGATCGACGTTGCCACCGACGACGCCGATCGACCCATCCGCCCATTGTCCGCCACCGCGAGCCCGAGCGTGGGCCGCGCCTGTCTACCGTTGTCCCGGTGACCGACCGGATCCGGGGTGCGCCGACCCGGCCGACGCCCTTGGGGCCGGGGGGCCGGCCGTTCCGGGGGTGGCGCGTCGCCCCGCTGGTGTTGAGCCTGGGGGCGTTTGCCGCCAACGCGGTGATCCTCCTCTCCGACCGGGCGCCGGGGCTCTTCCGCCGGCTGTCCGACCGCATCGACGCCGGCGTGACCCGGGCTGCGGGAGCCACCGGGGTCGACGTGCCCGGGGGGGCGGTGCGTGTCCCGCAGTCCGACTTCGATGTCCACGTGGTGATCTGGGCCGTGGCCGCCCTGCTCGTCGGCCTGGCCGCGTGGTCCTGGCTGTCGCTGCTCCTCGCCGGCGGGAGCGTCTTCACGGTGAGCGTCGCACTGGAGCTCTCGCAGCAGCTCCTCACCAACTCCCGCACCGTCCAGCTCCGAGACGTCGTTGCCAACGCAGTCGGGACCGGGTGCGGGACCGGGGCTGTCGCTGCCTTCGGCCTGGCGTGGTGGGTGCTCAGTACCAGGCGGTCCGGACCTCGGGGTTGACCTGGCCGGCGCCGACGGGGCGGACGGTCCACACCGGTCGTGACGGGTCCGGGTCGCCGACCATCACACCCGTGCCGCACCGGTAGGTCGCCGGCGGCGTCCGACCGCACCGGGTGCCGTCGGCCAGCTCGAGGAACCAAGGCGGGGCGCCGGGGTCGTTGCGGTTGGAACCGGCCCGGCCCAGCGGCGTGGCCGGCCGGACGATGGTGACCTCGCGGCTCCAGGGATCGGGGGCGCAGGCCAGCTCCTCGCCCGTGGCATTGGCGAAGCAAGGGTCGAGCGTCGCCTCCCCGGCCCTGCACCTCCAGGCGTCGGCTCGTCCCGTGTGGACGGACGAGCCGCCGGCGCAGGACCCGGCGACAGTGGCCGACCGGACCAGGTTCGGCAGCAGCCCCGTGTCGTCGAAAGCCTGGAAGGTGAGGACCTGGGTCACGGCCGCATTGACGATGGTGGTCGGGGTGGCGGGGGAGGCCCGAGGTGCCGGTTCGGGTGAGGAGCAGGCGGCCAGGGCGGTGAAGACGGCGACCCCGATCGCCGTCCGGGCGCGGGCCGTCGTCACCCTCGGATCTGGACGTTGGCCGTGTTGTTCAGGAAATACTCGTCCCGGGGCGCCAGGTCCCGGTTGAGGCCCTCCTCGGGGATGTGGCGGAGCAGCGACACCCGGCCGGCATCGACCGTGGAGAGGAACTGGCGGATCGACGCTGACTGCGCCGGCGTGAAGGCCACCGATCGCTCGATGGCGCCGAAGCGAGCGAGGAGCACCTCCCGGTCGAAAACGAGGGGTTGGCGGCTGAGCACCATGAACTGAGACCCGTCGTAGCTGGCCACGGAGAACCGGGTGACGTAGGGGAAGACCTCGCTGGCGCTGTTCAGGACCCGAGGGGTGGCGATCCACTGGGCGACGAGGCCGTCGGCGGCGAGCCGGCTCCGCAGGAGCTCGTAGAACTCCACGGAGTAGAGGTTCCCGCTGAACGCCGACTGCGGCCGCACGACGTCGACGGTGAGGACGTCGAACGGCTGGTCGGCGGAGAGCAGGAACTTCCGGCCGTCGCCGACGTGGATGTCGACCCGCGGATCGGTGAGCAGCCGGTCCATCTCGACCGCGCCCCGGCGGGCGAGCACCCGGAGCAGGTCGATCTCGCCCCCACAGATCTCCACCACGTCGAGGTGGCCGAGCCGGGGGTCGCGGGACATGCCGTACGGCGTGGCGCCGATGCCGAGGCCCACGGCCATGGCCCGCTGGGGGTCGGGGTGGAGGAGGGCCGGGAGCAACCCGACCAGGATGTGGAAGTCGTCGAACGGGTAACCGTTCTGCGACGTGGCGTTGATGAAGAGGAAGTCGTCGCCCTCGACCTTCTTCAGCGCGTTCACGCACGCCCGGTCCTCGGCCAGGGCGAAGTCGTTGGTGGGCGCGCTGTGGAAGAACGCCCACAGGCGGAAGTTGGACGGGAACACGGCCACCATGCCCAGCAGCAGGGCCAACGCACCGGCGCCCAGCGCCGGCCGCCTCCACCCCGGCGGGCCCATCGCCGCCGCGGCCAAGCCGGGCAGGACGAGGAGGGCGGCCAGGAGGCGGAGGGTGCCCGACGACCCCAGCCGGTCGAGGAGGACGAAACCCACCAGCAGCGTGCCGACCACGTTGCCGGCGATGTTGGCTAGGAGGAGCTGGCCGGTCCGCCGGCCGAGGGTGTCGACTCGCTCGGCCACCAGCCGCTGGACGAACGGGAACGAGGCCCCCATGGCCAGCACCGGCGCACCCATGAGGAGGAGCGGCCCGAACAGATGGACGAAGCCGACTCGGAGGATCTCCTGGAGGGAGTCGAAGCGGTAGCCGCCGACGTTGTAGCCGTCGATGGCGAAGTGGCTGGTGAGCGGCCCGTCGATCCCAAGCCGCTTCGGGACCTCCAAGAGGACCAGGGGGCCGAGGAGAGCGAGGACGCCGACACCGAACTGGAGGCCGAGGAACCAGCGGTCCGGGCGACGGGCCCGACCGACGAACCGCGACGCCACGGCGGCGCCGGCACCGAAGAGCAGGAGGTACAGCGCAAGGACATGGCCGAAGGTGTAGGAGTTCGACCGCATAAGGGCGTCGACCAACCGGAAGAAGACGATCTCGAGGCCCAGGGCGACCGCGCCGGTGAGGCCGTAGACCACGAACCAGGGCCAGGCCCGACCGCCGGCCCCGGCTCCGGCGGCCTCGGCGGCGAGCGCTGAGACCGGCGCGTCGCCGGCGGGCGCCTTGGTCGCCGTTCGCCACAGTGTCAGCACACACACCGCCGCCAGCAGGTTGAGCGCGCCGGCCAGTCGGACGACACCGACGAAGCCGAGGCTCCCGATCAGGATCCACCCGGACACGCCGGCCCCCAGCCCGGCCCCCAGCGAGTTGGCGGCGTAGAGCCGACCGACCAGAGGGCCGGCGTCGTCGACGCGGTCAACGAGGCCGCGGGTCACCAACGGCAGCGAGACCCCCATCAGCGTCGTCGGGACGATCAGCAGGGCGAAGTGGAACGCGAACGCGGCCATGGTCCCCTCGAGGTGGGGGACGGCGGCGCGGTAGACGTCGTAGAACAACCAGAGGCTGAGCCAGGCGAAGGCGCCGATGCCGGCATTCGACGCGGCAAACGCCAGCAGGGACCGACGGGGCCCGAGCCGGTCGGCCAGCACGCCACCGACAAGGCTGCCCACGCCCAGGCCGGCGAGGAAGGCGGCGACGACGGTGGTGACTGAGAAGAGGTCGACACCGGCGTGCAGGGAGATGACCCGCTGCCAGACCACTTGCAGGGTGAGCGCGGAGAACCCGGTGGTGGCGAAGACCGCGTACAGGACGCCTCGCTGCCGGGAATGCATGGCTGCGCACTATGGCATCCCGATCCGGTCCGAGCCCGGGACGGGCTCGGACCGCCGCCACTCGTGCGGGATGATCGAGGTGTTCGCCGATGTCTCGTGCCCCTTCACGCACGTTGGCCGCCACCCCGCTACTCCGCCGGCGGCCCGCGGTTTCTTCTGCCCGTCGCTCGACGCCAGTCGCGTCGACGGCCGCCTGCGGGTGACCGCCGGCTGCCGCCTTTCGAGGACGTCCTGGTGAGTTGCTTTGGCGGGTGAGCAACGTCGTCGTCCGGTGCCGGCGCCTGTCGTTTACGCTTGTGGCCGTGACCACTGACCTCGGCATCGTCCGGCCCGGAGCCTCGCTGCACAAGGCAGGTGCGACGGCGCTGTGCTCCCCTCGGTAGGGAGGCTCCAGGAGCACGAAAAGCCCAGGTCAGAGGCGTCTTCGGGAACGGGGAGTGGCGCAGTGGTAGCGCACCTGCTTTGGGGGCAGGCGGTCGGGGGTTCAAATCCCCCCTCCCCGACGGGTTGTCGACCTTTGCGGGTCTGCGGGTGTAGCTCAATGGTAGAGCTCCAGCCTTCCAAGCTGGCTATGCCGGTTCGATCCCGGTCACCCGCTCGCTACAAACATGCAGGTTAGAGGCACTATTGGTCCCGTCGACGGGGCCCGGATCGGTCGCCAGAAGCGTTTCGTGCCATAGGCGTGCCACTCACGCGCAGCGGGCGGGAGGGGTGTGCCGGCAACGCTCAGTCGGTGACTGGTGCCAGCGGGCTGACCACTCGGACGGCTCCGGCATACCGGGCGTCAATGGCCAGGCGAGCGCCTACGTCCACGAGCACCGCCGTGATGACGACCTGGTTGGCGGGTTCGTCGACGCCCACGCTGAGGAGACGGAGGCCGAAGGGCGCCCCTGCCGGAGCCGAGAACTCACCCTGGATGTTCCGAAGCTCGCGCATGGTCCGCTGGTGCCGCACGACGCAGAGCCCCCCGCCCCAACGCTGCCGGATCTCTGCCTCTCGACGGTCCAGTTCTTCGGTGAATGCCACGTTCAGCACCTGATCGAACATGCCGGCGTTGCCTATCCAGAGCCCGGCGAAGCCAGGGGCCTGCCTGGCCGCAGCGACAGCGGCACTCATCGCTTGCTCGTCGGCTCGTTCGGCGTCAAGGGGCCGCCAGCCGTCACGGGGCGGCGGGCAGGGCGTGGGCACCGACTTGTCCGGGAAGAACGTGAACGGATCGGGCGGGCCGGGTTGCTCGGTGAGGGTGAAGCCTCCACCGTCGTAAACGCCGACGACCCGATAGTCACCCCAGGTGGCTCCCTTCGTCGACCTCTTGCCAGCCGCCTGGTCCCACCGCCAGTTGGTGACGGGGACGCCGCGGCACGTCGGGGGAACCTCCCCGAGCATGTCGACGCAGAGCTCTGGACCGTGGTCCCTCGTCTCGACCACCGTCGCTGACCCGGCATAGCGCTGGGCCTTCGAGCCCATCAACTTGGAATCCTTTGCCGACGTGGCGTGGTCGTTTGTGCAGGCTGCGACAACCACCGCTACGAGCACCAGCGCGGGCCAGTGCCTCCGCATGGACCTGAAGCGTACTGAACCCATGCAGCGAACGATCCAGGCCGCCGCATCGTGTCGGCGTTCAGCCTCGGCTGGGAGCGGACGCGGACGGCCCGACCATGAGCGTCGTGGGAACCACCTTCCGGGGAGCCCGGCTCGAGGCACCCGGGCGAGCTGGCGCGAGCCGCCGACGTGGCGGTCACGGCGGATCGAGGGTCGCCGGGGCGACTGAAAGGTGGGAGGCAAGCGCCCCGTCATGAAGCCGTCGGTCCCACACAGCGACGATGAGCGACTGGTCCGACACCGCCAGTGCGCTGGCAAGATGCACTGCGTCGGCGCCCCGCAGAGCGAGC
>JAHFUR010000020.1 GCA_023264995.1 Acidimicrobiia bacterium
CGGCCCCTTCCCGCCGGCCCCGCCCGCCCCGCCGCGTCCCGGTGGCCCTCCCGCCCGGTGTCCTCGACGATTCCGTGGCCGCGGCCGACCACCTGTTCCGGGTGCCGGGGGCCGCGGTGCTGGTCGACGGGTACAACGCGTCGCAGCTCGGGTGGTTCGAGCTCCCGATCGCCGAGCAGCGCCGGCGCCTGGTCGACGCCCTCACCGAGCTCGTTGCCCGCACCGCCGCCGACGTGTCGGTGGTCTTCGACGGCGCCGACCCGGTGTGGCCGGCCATGGTGCCCGCCACCGGCCGGCTGGTGAAGGTGACCTTCTCGCCGGCGGGGGTGGAGGCCGACGACGTGGTGCTGGCCCGGGTTGCCGACCTCGACCCGGCCCGCCCGGTCGTCGTGGCGTCCAGCGACCGCCGGGTCCAGAAGGGCGCCAGTGCCCTCGGCGCCAACGTGATCTCGTCGGCCCAGCTCCTCGCCGCCCTGCGCCGGTGAAAGCTGACGTGAGTCTGACCAGCCAGTAGGTTCCCGGGCCAGGCACGAGAGGAGACACGATGGACAGCGGGAACACGGCATGGGTGCTGGCGTCGGCCGCGCTGGTGCTGTTCATGACGCCGGGCCTGGCCTTCTTCTACGGGGGCATGGTCCGGTCGAAGAACGTGCTGGGCATGCTGATGCAGAACGTCTTCTGCATGGGCCTGGTCAGCGTGCTGTGGGCGGCCGTGGTCTTCAGCCTGGCCTTCGGCAAGGATCTCGGCGGCGGGCTGTTGGGCGGGTTCGACTTCGTCGGCCTGAAGGACCTGGCCAACACCGCCACCACCGTGCCGGGCTACGTCGGTGATTTCGCCTTGTCGGTGCCGCCCCTGGCGTTCGTCGCGTTCCAGCTCATGTTCGCCATCATCACGCCGGCGCTGATCACCGGGGCGGTGGCCGACCGGATGAAGTTCGTGGCGTGGGCCACGTTCGTACCCGTCTGGCTGCTGGTCGTCTACGCCCCCGTCGCCCACTGGGTGTTCAGCCCCCAGGGCTGGCTCTTCAAGAAGGGGGCGCTGGACTTCGCCGGCGGCACCGTCGTGCACATCAACGCCGGCATCGCCGCCCTGGCCCTGGTCATGGTCATCGGCCGGCGCAAGGGCTGGCCAGGCGACGCCATGGCCCCCCACTCGCTGCCGTTCACCCTGCTCGGCACCGGCATCCTGTGGTTCGGCTGGTTCGGCTTCAACGCCGGCTCGGCCCTGGCGGCCAACGGGCTCGCCGCGCAGGCCCTGGTCAACACCCACATGGCCGCGGCCGCGGCCATGCTCGGCTGGCTGGTCGTCGAACGGGTGAAAGGCGGTCACGCCACCACGCTGGGGGCGGCATCGGGAGCGGTGGCCGGCCTGGTGGCCATCACGCCCTGCGCCGGCTTCGTCGGCGTGATGCCGGCGATCCTGATCGGCTTCGTCGCCGGCGGGGCGTGCTTCACGGCCATCCAGCTCAAGTTCCGGTTCGGCTACGACGACGCCCTCGACGTGGTCGGCGTCCACCTGGTCGGGGGGATCCTCGGGTCCCTCCTCCTCGGGCTGTTCGCCGATGCCGGCGTGAACGCCCTGGGGGCCGACGGTCTGTTCGCCGGTGGGGGCCTCGGGTTGCTGGGCAAGCAGTGCCTGGCCGTGGGTGCCACCCTGGTGTGGTCGTTCCTGGCCACCTACGTCCTCGCCAAGATCATCGACGCCACCATCGGTCTGCGGGTGACGCCTGACGAGGAGGCCGAGGGCCTCGACGGTACGCAACACGCCGAAGCGGCCTACGCCTTCGGCGACTTCGGCTCCATGGGAAGGCTCGGATCGTGAAGCTCGTCACCGCCATCATCAAGCCCTTCAAGCTCGACGACGTGAAGGAGGCCCTGCGCACGCTCGGGGTCGCCGGCATGACCGTGTCCGAGGTCCAGGGCTTCGGCCGCCAGCGGGGCCACACCGAGGTCTACCGAGGCACCGAGTACACGGTCGACTTCGTCCCCAAGGTCCGCATCGAGATCCTCGCCGACGACGCCGAGGCCCAGGAGGTGGCCCGTACGATCGTCGAGGCCGCTCGCACCGACAAGATCGGCGATGGCAAAGTGTGGTTGGTGCCAGTCGACGAGGTCATCCGGATCCGGACCGGGGAGATGGGCCACGACGCCATCTGACCCCGGCTACGAGCAGGTCGTCGCCGTCCGTGCCGACCCGGCGCGGCGGGGGCCCGCCTTCTGCCGGGCCTACACCGAGGCGGTCGACGCCTGGCTGGTCGACCTGTTCCGGGCCGCGTCGGACGGCCCCCTGGCCGATGACCTGGCCCTGGTGGCCGTGGGCGGCTACGGGCGCGGCGAGCTGTGCCCGGGGAGCGACCTCGACCTGATCCTGCTCCACCGGGTCGGCCGGCGGGAGCGGGGCGACCTGGCCCGGCTGGCCGAGCGGCTCTGGTACCCGATCTGGGACCGGAACGTGAAGCTCGGCCACGCGGTCCGCACGGTGAAGGAGGCCATCAGCCTGGCTGGCTCCGACTTGAACACGGCCACGGCCCAGCTCGACACCCGGCTGCTGGCCGGTGACCCTGAGCTGGCCGCCGACCTGTCCCGGCGGGCCAACGACCAGTGGCGGGCCACCGGGTCTCGGTGGCTCGCCGCGCTCGGCGCCTCGGTCGCCGAGCGTCACGAGAAGGCCGGCGAGGTCGCCTTCCTCCTGGAGCCCGACCTGAAGGAGGGCCGGGGCGGCCTGCGCGACGTCCACGCCCTGCGCTGGGCCGAGGCCGCCCGGCGCATCCTGCTCGAGGGCGACGACGACGCCCTCGCTGCCGCTCACGCCACCGTGCTCGAAACCCGCATCGAGCTGCAGCGGCGGACGGGGAAGGGCAAGGACCGCCTGCTCCTCCAGGAGCAGGACGCGGTGGCGGCCGCCCTGGGCGACGCCGACGCCGACGCGCTCATGGCCCGCCTGTCCGCCGCGGCCCGCACCATCGCATGGACGAGTGACGAGGCGTGGGACCGCATCGCGTCGTCGTTGCAGGGCCCCCGTGGGCGGGTCGCCGCCGCCGACCACCACCTGGCGGCCGGCGTGCTCCTTCGTGAGGGCCGGGTCGAGCTGGCCGCCGGCGCCAGCCCGGCCCACGACGCCGGCCTGGTGCTGCGGGCGGCCGCAGCCGCGGCCGTCGCCGGCACCTCCATCGGCCGCCACAGCCTTGACCGCCTGGCCGCCGAGGCGCCCGACGACCTGGCTGAGACCTGGGACGACAGCTCCCGTGCCGACTTCGTCGCCCTGCTCGGGGCCGGCCACTCGGCCATCCCGGTGCTCGAAGCGCTCGACCAGAAGGGCCTCCTCGTCCGCCTGGTCCCCGAGTGGGCCGCCGTGCGGTGCCGGCCCCAGCGCAACGCCTACCACCGCTTCACCGTCGACCGGCACCTCTGTGAGGCGGCAGCTGGTGCCGCCGCCCACACCGCCGACGTCGACCGTCCCGACCTGCTGCTCGTCGGCGCCTGGCTCCACGACATCGGGAAGGGCTTCGTCGGCGTCCGGGGCGCCGACCACACCGTCGCCGGCGAGGCCGTGATCGAGGAGGTGGCCACCCGCATGGGCTTTCCTGTCGCCGACGCGGCCGTCCTCGTGGCCATGGTCCGCCACCACCTCCTGTTGCCCGATGTCGCCACCCGGCGTGACCTCGACGACCCGTCCACCGTGGCGGGGGTGGCGGCCAAGGTGGGTGACCGGAGCCTGCTGGGGCTCCTGCACTACCTCACCGTGGCCGACAGCCAAGCCACCGGGCCGGCGGCCTGGAGCCCCTGGAAGGCCGGCCTGGTCGACGAGCTCGCCGACCGGGTCGATCGGTTCCTGTCGGGCGGCGGCGCCCACGCCACGGCCGAGTTCCCCGGACCGGCCCATCTGGCCGTCCTCGAGCGCGCTCGGGCCGACGGCCGCCTGGTGGTCGACGCCACCCACCGCCAGGCCACCATCGTCGCCCCCGACCGCCCCGGGCTGTTCTGCCATGTGGCCGGCGTCCTGGCCCTGCACGGCCTCGACGTCCTCGCCGCCCGAGCCTGGTCGAGCGACGACGGCCTGGCCGTGGAGCACTTCCACGTCGAACCGGCCAACGGCCGCGAGCCCGACTGGCCGGCCGTGGAGGCCGACGTGGTCCGGGCCCTCGCCGGCGAGGTCGCCTTAGAGTCCCGCCTGGCCGCCCGGGCGCGGGCCTACGCCGGCCGGGCTGGCGTACTGGCGGCCACGCCGGCCCGCACCCACGTCACCATCGACGCCGACGCCTCGGCCACCGCCACCGTCGTCGAGGTCCGGGCACCCGACCGGGTGGGCACCCTCTACCGCATCACCGCGGTGCTGGCCGAGCTCGGCCTCGACATACGCTCGGCCAAGGTGGCCACGGTGGGCCACGAGGTCGTGGACGCCTTCTACGTGGTCGACGGCGCCGGCGCCAAGGTCGCCGACCGGGCCCGCACGGCCGCCATCGAGGACGCGCTCATGGTGGCGCTCGCCGGCGTCGAGGCGGTGGCCTGACCGCCAACCGGTGACGGGCACGCCGGTCGGGGCCCCCACATCGGTCACCGGTCCGCCCCGGTAGGCTCCGGCCATGGAACCCGACGAGGCCCGCGCCTTCCTGCGGGCCCACCACCGCGGAGTCCTGGCCACGGTCCGTAGCGACGGTCGCCCGCAGATGTCGGCCGTCTCGGCCGTCGTCGATGGCGAAGGCCGGCCGGTGATCAGCACGCGTGAGTCGGCCTACAAGGTGCGCCACATCCGCCGGGACCCACGCGTCTCACTGTGCGTGATGTCCGACGACTTCTGGAGCTGGATCCAGGTCGACGGCACGGCCACGGTGCTCTCCCTGCCCGACGCCATGGAGCCCCTCGTCGCGCACTACCGGGCGCTGGCGGGCGAGCACCCCGACTGGGACGACTACCGCCGGGCCATGGTCGACCAGCGTCGGGTGATCGTGCGCATCGACATCGAGCGGGCCGGGCCCGGCGCCCACGGCTGACGTGGGACCACCGAGTCATGGCCCGCCCGGTCCGTCCTACCCGCCGCCGCGTGGTCGCGCCCGCGCCCGCACCTCGCGAAGGGCCGCCTCGCCGGCGTAACCGGCCCCAGGCCGTCCGCCGACCGCCGCCCCTGAGGCTGGGGGCCCGGCTCCGGTCGCTGCTCGGCTCGAGCTCGGACGTCGTCCGCCAGAGCCTCGTCAGCCTCACTCTCAACAGCAGCACCAGCCTGGTCGCCGGCGCCGTGCTGGGCGCCATCACCCACACCTTCGAGCGTTTCCCCGGCCTGCTGGTGCTCGTCCCGGCCGCCATCGGCCTCCGGGGCAACGTGTTCTCGGCCTTGGGGAACCGGCTGAGCACGGCGATCCACCTGGGCAACTTCCGCTTGTCAATGCGCCGGCACACCCTCATGGGCCAGAACGTGGCCGCGTCGCTTGTGCTCACGCTCATGCTCTCCCTGTTGCTGGCGATCGTGGCCAAGACGGTGGCCGTCGCCCTGGGGGTCATGCACACCATCTCGATCCTCGACCTCGCCCTCATCTCGATCCTCGGGGGCGCGCTCGCGTCGGTCATCGTCCTGGTGGCCACGATCCTGCTGGCGGCTGGCTCGGTCCGCTTCGGGTGGGACCTCGACAACCTGATCGCCCCCCTCGTGTCGACCTTGGGCGACGTCCTGACCCTGCCGGCCCTCTGGGTGGCCAGCCTGTTGCTCGATGTGGACAGGTTGGCCGACATGTTGGGCGCCGTCGTGACGGTGGGCGTGGTCGTCCTGTTCGCGCTGGCGTGGCGGTCGAAGGAGGAAGTGCTGCGAAGGGTCGTCCGGGAGTCGCTGCCGATCCTCTTCGCCGCCGCCTGCCTCAGCACCATGGCGGGCATCGCCATCGAGAAGCGGCTGTCGACGTTCTCGACGTACCCCGCCCTCCTGATCCTGTTCCCCGCGTTCATCAGCAGCGCCGGCGCGCTGGGCGGGATCCTGTCCAGCCGGCTGTCGACCAAGCTCCACCTCGGCCTCATGGCGCCGGCCGCCTTCCCCAACCGCGACGCCCGGGCCGACGGCCTCCTCGTCCTCCTATTGGGCGTGCCCGTGTACCTGTTCAACGGCGTGGGCGCCCACTTCACGGGGCGACTGCTCGGCCAGGCCAGCCCCGGGCTCGTCCAAATGGTGGTGGTGTCCCTGCTGGGCGGGGCCTTCGCCGTGCTGTTCGTGATCGCCGTGGCCTACTACGGCACGATCGCCGCCCTCCGTCTCGGGGCCGACCCCGACACCTACGGGATCCCGCTGGTGACCTCGTCGGTGGACTTCGTCGGCGCCCTCGCGCTGATCGTCGTGATCGTGTCGGTGGGGATCGCGTGAGGAACGAAGCCGGCGATGGGTAGGCTGGAGGCTTAGGTGGACGACAAACCCCGAAATCTGAAGACCATGCTGTCGGAGGCGAAGGACACCTCCGAGCTCATGATCGACCTGGGCTACGCCGCCGTGTACTTCAGCGACGTGGCCATGGCCGAGGAGGTCTACCAGCTGGAGAGCCGCCTGTCGGACCTCGTCCACGAGATGCGCGCCGTCTGCGTGTTGGCCGCCCGGTCACCACGCGACGCCGATGCCATGGCCTCGGTCCTCCAGGTCGTCGGCGCCATCGAGCGGCTCGGCAACGCGGCCGTCGACATCGGCCGGATCGTGACCCACCGGCTGGGGATCCCGCGGGCGCTGGTCGCCGACCTGTCGGCAGCCGAGGAGATCTCCCACCGGGTCCGCATCCGCGACGACTCCCAGATGGCCCACCGGTCGTTGTCCGACATGGAGCTGCCGGTGGAGGTGGGCATGCGGGTCGTCGCCATCCGCCGCGACCGCGACTGGCTCACCGAGGTCGACGGCGACGTCGTCCTCCTCCCGGGCGACGTGCTGTTCCTCCAGGGGGCGGCCGCCGGCATCGCCGAGCTGCGCTCGCTGGCCGGCGCCCCGGTGTGGGAGCCGCCCCAGCTGTCGGAGGAAGCGCCCGTCTCCGACCTCGACCGGGCCATCGACGTTCTGGTCGAGATGAAGAACATCTCCGAGGTCGCCGTCGGCCTGGCCTACTCCGCGCTCGTGCTGCGCGACCAGGGCCTGGCCGCCGAGGTGAACCACCTCGAGGACCGCCTCGACGAGATGAAGGAGCGCCTCGAGCTCTGGGTGCTACGCGGTGCCCAGGAGCACCTCGACCCGTCCGCCCTGCGGGGCCTCCTGCACCTGGCCCAGGCGGCCGAGGAGATCGGCGACGCGGCCCAGCAGCTCGTGTGGCTGGTCGAGGAGGGCGAGGAGCTCCACCCCATCCTGGCCATCGCCCTCGGCCATGCCGAGGAGGTCGTGGTCCGCGTGCCGGTGGCCGCCGGCGCCCGCGCCGACGGGTCGTCCCTGCAATCCCTCTGCATGGAGACCGAGACCGGGTTCTACCTGCTCGCCATCCGCCGCGGGGGCCGCTACCTGTACCGGCCCCGGGCCGGCGTCGTCCTCCAGGCCGGCGACGACCTCATCGCCACCGGCCCCGACGAGGGCCACGCCCTGCTGGCCGAGCTGTGCGGGTACGTCCTCATCGAGGACGATGACTCAGGCCAGGACCAGCTGGTGCCCACCGGCTCCTACCAGTAGCCCACCGGCCAGGAGCGGCCGCTACAGCCAGTCCCGGGCCTTGAACCAGGTGTAGCCCGACACGGTGATGAAGGCCATGATGCCCAGGGCCCACCAGAAGCCCCATCGCCACTCCAGCTCGGGCATGTGGACGAAGTTCATGCCGTAGACGCCGGTGATGAGCGTCGACCCGAGCAGGATGGCGCCCCACGACGTCATCCGCTTCATCACCCGGTTCTGATGGTTGGAGATGATGGCCAGGTGGGCGTCGATGGCGTTGCCCATCAGCTCCCGGTGGTTGTCGACGATGTCGATGGCCCGCAGGACGTGGTCGAACACGTCCTGTAGATGGGTGATGGCGTTTTCGTCAACCCATGTCACCTCGCGCCGGAGGAGGGCGGCCAGCACGTCACGCAGGGGCACCGCCATGCGCCGGAACCGCAGGAGCCGGCGCCGCACGTCGAACAGCTCCTGCTGCACGATGCGCTCGTCGACGGCCACATCGTCGTCGCCGAAGATGCGGTTCTCGATGACCTCGAGCTCGTCCTCGACCTCGTCGTTGCGGGTGAAGTAGCCGTCGACGATCTCGTCGAGCACCACGTAGAGCAGGTAGCCGACCGTGGCGTGGTCGGGGCGGGTCCGCTCGAAGCGCCGGCGGGCCGCGTCCATGAAGGTGGGTTCGCCGTCCTTCTCGTCCTCCCGCACGGTGATCATCCAGGTGGGCCCGATGAAGACGTCGACCTCCTTGCCCTCGGCCGTGTAGGCCACGAGGAAGGCGTGGGTCGGGTAGTGCTCGAGCTTGGGCCGCTGGTGGCGCTCGCGCACGTCCTCCATGGCCAGGGGGTGCAGGGAGAACTCCTCCTGGAGGACGGTCAGGTCGTCCTCGCTGGGGGCCGCGGTGTCGGCCCAGACCAGCTGGTCTTTGACCTTGAGGGCCTCGGATACCTCGGCGGGGTCGACGTGGTAGGTGGAGCCTTCGGGGTACAGCCGGGCCGAGATCACCCCGGGGCCGGCCCGACCAGCTGTCGGACCTGGTCCTGGCGGGCCTCGACGGTGCCGGTCAGGGTGTGGAAGGTGACGTCGGAGCCCTTGAGGAGGTCGGTGATGCGCCGGTCGATGTCGGCCTGGAACCCGGTGTCGTCGGGCCGCAGTCCGTCGAGCACGATCGGGAACTCCACCGGGAGGTAAAACACGTGGTCGTAGCGGGCCCGCAGGTCCATGGTGGCCAGCTCACGCGACTCGTACCAGAGGTGGTTCTCCTTGCGGTCGGCCTCCTGGTGCTCCATGACCCAGTCGGCGTAGGCCAGCACGTCGTAGATCGACCGGTCGGCCACGAAGCGCTCGTGCGACACCTCGGCCCGCCACTGCTTGAGGAAGATCAATGTCTCGGTCTCAGCCGTGGCGCTCTGGTCGAGCGGGAAACCGAGCGCGACGACCTCACGGGCGACCTCGGGGAGCAGGGGGTAGTCCCATTCACGGGCGAACAGGTTGGCCAGGGTGGTCTTCCCGGTGGAGAACGAACCGACGAACGCGATCTTCATGCCGCACAGATTTTCATGAAAACAGTGTGCCCGGTCCGCCGGCCGGGCGGAGGGGTTCCTCGCCCAGCAGGGTCAGTCGGCCTTCAGCTCCGGCGGGTAGAGGTAGTAGTTGGCGGCCGAGGCCGCGGTGGCCCCTTCGTGCACCGCGGTGGTGACCTGGTGGGAATGGATGCGGGTCACGTCGCCGGCGGCGTAGACGCCGGGCACGTTGGTCTTCTGCTCGATGTCGGTGTCGATGTAGCCGTTCTCGTACAGCTTCACACCGAGGTCGACGGCCAACTGGACCTCGGGGGTGGCGCCCTGGGTGCAGAAGAGGGCGTCGAGCTCGATGTGGAGGCCGCCGGCGGTGAGGACGGCTTCGAACTGCCCGTCGGTGCCGACGGCCCGCTCGATCTTGTCGTGGATCACGGCGATGTCGAACTTGGCCAGCCGCTCCAGGTACTTCGGCGTGATCTCGTTGACGTGGCTGTTGGTGAGCAAGGTGAGCCGGTTCGAGAACCGGCTGAGCTGTATGGCCTCCCCGGCGGCGGCGTCGGTGTGGCCGATGACGAGGATGTTCTTGCCCTTGCTCGAGTACCCGTCGCAGGTGATGCACCAGAACATGCTCTTGCCCACGTACTGCTCCCAGCCGTGGAAGTGGGGGTAGTGGTCGAGGACGCCGGTGCAGATGATGACCACCTTCGCCGTGTACGAGCCGAACTGGCCCTCGGCCACGAACTGGTCGCCCTCCCGCCGGCAGTCGACGACCTTGTGGTGCTCGAAGTCCACCTGGGGGTACTCGGCGAGCTGGGCCTTCCCCAGCTCACGCAGCTGGGTGGCCGGCACCCCGCCGGGGAAGCCGAGGTAGTTGTGGTTGATCTGGTGGTGGGTCGAGCGGCCGTGGCCGGCGTCGAACACCACGCAGGTGCGGTCGTAGCGGGCCAGGTAGATGGCGGCGGAGAGCCCGGCCGGGCCTGCCCCCACGATGATGGCGTCGGTGGTCTTGGATGCCATGGCCCGCTCAGTCCGGGATTTCGGACTCGTCGTCAACCCGGAAGAAGTCGCCGCCGACGGCCTCTGCGTCCCCGGCGGCCACGAACATCTCGGCCACCTCGGGCCGGGCGCCCACGATGTAGACCTCCTGGCCGATCTGCACCTTGGACCGGAAGTACAGGAGCTCGTTCAGCCCCTGGCGGGAGATGCTCTCGAGGTCCTTGACGTCGACGATGATGCGCCTCGGGTTGGAGGGGCCGATCCGCTCCAGGTCGCGGCGGGCCTTGATGACCTCGTCGGGGTCGAGCCGGCCTCGCATCATGATCCGGGCCGTCCCGTCCACGATCGAGAACTGCGAGTCGAACTTGTCCGTGGCCGACACGATCCGCACCTTCACCCGGCACTCCTCGCCGGCGGGGAGGTTGACGGTGAGGGCGTCGGCGTCGAAGTCGGTGTAGGGCTGGTCGTTGACCCAGACCTCGCTCAGGCGCACGCTGCCGGGCGGGAGGAGGTCGGGCGAGACCCGGAGGATGCCGTCGGGGAAGTTGACGGCCTTGGGCTTGAAGTACAGCTCCAGGTCCTCCTCGTTGACCAAGAGGTTGCTGTACACCGCCGAGAGGTAGCAGAGCTCCATCGAGTGGTAGCCCGACATGGAGTGGCTGCCCTTGAGCCGCTCGTTGCCCACCAGGTAGGGGATGCCGCTGGCCAGCACGTTGAAGTACACGCCACCCTCGTCGTGGTCGAGGAAGTGGGCGTTGTAGAAGGCGGCCGACTCCCGGCCCAGGCGGGCGTGCTCGGCGTGGCCGAGGGACCCGGCCAGGATGTAATAGGCCAGGATGGCCTGCTCCTGCTGCCACCACGCCTTGCGGTCGTGCCACACGAACCGGTGCCACTCCTGGGTGCCTTCGAGCCGGCGCTCGACCACGTCGTACCAGCCGCCCCGCTGCTGGTCGCTGCCGACGGCCGGCATGGTGGCGGCGATCTTGTTGGCCAGGGCGACGTACTCGTCGTTGGGCCGCATGTGGTGGATGCGCATGAGGTTCCAGGCGATCTTCAGGTTGTGGCCCACCACCGCGCTGTCCTGCTGCCAGCCCCACTTGCGGTCGTGGCTCCAGTCCTCGTGGAACCGTTCCTGCACGAAGGGGCTGTGCTCGTCGTCGGGGAAGTGGGTGACGATCGTGTCGCCGGTCTGGACGAGGAAGTCGGCCAGGTCCTGGCGACCGGTGGCGATGACCGCGTTGATGAGGTAGGCGGGGGCGTGGTCGCCGACGGAGTTCCAGTTCTTGCGGGCCCGGTTGGAGCGCAGGGCGTCGGACCGGCCGTCGAGGGTGACGGGGTCGATGTGGGAGAAGTAGCCGCCCTTCTCCGGGTCGCGGAAGAAGCGGTCGAAGAGGGTGATCGTCTTGTCGATGTCGTCGAGGATCCGGGGGTCGCCGGTGACCCGGTAGGTCTGGGTCGGGCCGGCAAGGGCGTAGATCTGCTCGTACATGGGGATGGCGTCGTAGTCGTCGCCGAACTCAGAGGTGAAGATCTTGCGCTGGCTGTTCCCCGACACGTCGATGCCGTGGTACCAGTACACGATCCCCTCGGCCTCGTTGGTGGCCCGCATGTGCTCCCGCAGGTACTCGGTGCCGCTCTCGGCGGCCTGCAGGAAGCGGTCCTCCCCGGTGAGGAGGTAGGCGGTGGCCAGGCCGTACACCAGCCGGGAGATGGTGTCGGTCTCCTGGCGGAAGTCGGGGGCGATGTAGTCCGGGGTGTGCGTGCCTGAGAGCGACAGCTTGGTCCGGTAGTTGCGCCAGTCGTAGTTGCCGTCGGGGAACTGGCCCCGCAGGTAGAAGTCGGCGATGAACCGGGCCTGGTTCACCCACCAGCGAGGCGCCTCGAAGACGAGCTCCTTGCCCCGCATGGAGGGGAAGATGATCGACTTGACCTCGTAGCGCAGGCCGTCGGCCTCGGGGTAGAAGATGCCGTAGGCAAAGAGGTGCCGCTCGGGCACGAGCATCTCCCGCATCTGCCCGGTGGTGTCGAGGTAGGCCTCGCCGAAGTTGCGCATGGCCTGGGAGTACGTGTTCTTGGTGAGGTACGCCCGGAAGACGCGGCCGTCGCTGGTGCGGAGGCCGAACGAGTCGGTGTCGTCGTCGTAGTCGGTGACGTAGCCGGCGATCGTGTCGGAGAAGGTGAACTCGACGTTGGTGGTCATGGTGTGACCGTTCCTCCTGGTTGAGAGACCAGCACGACCGCGCTGCGGCCGAACACGTGGTGGATGGTTCCTTCGACGGGGACCTCAGCCCCGGGCTCGGCGATGTCGTCTGGGCTGGGCCGGGCGGTGTCGACGGCCAGCACCCACTGCTGACCATCCACCTGCGGCAGGTCGAAGTCGAGGCCGAGGTCGTACATGTTCAGCATGACGTGCAGGTCCGGCTCGCCGTGGAAGCCGGCGAGGGTGAACGACAACACCCGGCACAACGGGTCGTTCCAGCCGGCCTCGCCGAGCCGACAGCCGTGCCAGGAGATCTCGGGTAGGCCCCGCTCGTTGACCTCACCGCTGTAGAAGTCGTCACGGCGCAGGGTGGAGAACCGCTTGCGCAGCCCCACCATCAAGCTGAAGAACCGCACCAGGCCGGCATTGCGCTCGGCCAGATCCCAGTCGTACCAGCTGAGGGGGTTGTCCTGGCAGTAGGCGTTGTTGTTGCCGAGCTGGGTCCGGCGGAACTCGTCGCCTCCGAGCAACATGGGCGTACCCCGGCTCACGAGCAGGATGACCGCCGCGTTCTTGGCCTGCTGGGTGCGGAGAGCCTCGATACTTGCGTCGTCGGCCGGGCCTTCCGTGCCGCAGTTCCAGCTCCGGTTGTCGTCCGAGCCGTCCCGGTTGTTCTCGCCGTTGGCCTCGTTGTGCTTGCTGTTGTAGCTGACCAGGTCGTTGAGCGTGAAGCCGTCGTGGCAGGTGATGAAGTTGATGCTGTTGCTGGGCCGCTCCTCCTCCGGGCGGAACAGATCCTCGCTGCCGGCGATGCGGGTGGCGACGGCGCCGATGATGCCCGGCTCGCCCCGCAGGAAGCGGCGGATGTCGTCCCGGTACGGGCCGTTCCACTCGGCCCACCGTTTCCCGGGGAACCGGCCGACCTGGTACAGGCCGCCGGCGTCCCAGGCCTCGGCGATCACCTTGGTCTCCGACAGGATGCGCGACAGCTCGATGTTCCAGAGCACCGGCGGCACGTCCATCGGGGCGCCGCCGGGCCCCCGCGACAGCACGGAACCCAAGTCGAAGCGGAACCCGTCGACGTGGCACTCGCTCACCCAGTACTCGAGCGACTCGATGATGTACTTGGTCACGACCGGGTGGTTGGCATTGATGGTGTTCCCGCAGCCCGAGTAGTCCATGTAGAACTGCCGGTCGTTGGGCACGAGGTGGTAGTAGGCCTCGTTGGCCAGGCCCCGGAAGCTGATCACCGGCCCGTTCTGGTTGCCCTCGCTGCTGTGGTTGTAGACCACGTCGAGGATGACCTCGATACCGGCTTTGTGGAGGGCCTTCACCATGTCGCGGAACTCGCGGAGGTGGGTGCCCTCCTCGGGCTCGACGCAGTAGGACGACTGGGGGGCGAAGTGCCCGTACGGGTCGTACCCCCAGTAGTTGTGGAGGGGCGTGCCGTCGGGGGCAGCGCGTAGCACCTGCGACTCGTCGAAGTCGAAGATGGGGAGGAGCTCGACGGCGGTGATCCCCAGCGCCTTCAGGTAGGGGATCTTCTCGATGACGCCGCGGAACGTGCCGGGGTGGGCGACGCCCGAGGTCGGCGACTGGGTGAAGCCCCGCACGTGCATCTCATAGATGACCGACTCGGCCATCGGGATGCCGGGGGGCGAATCGTCCTCCCAGTCGTAGTCGTCGGGGTCGAGGACCATGCTCCGCATCGACGTGTGCACGTTGTCCTGCGGGCCCACCGCGTCACCCCGGTTCCACAGGCTGTTCACGTTGCCGAGGGCATAGGGGTCGATCAGGACCTTGTTGGGGTTGAACCGGCAGCCGCTTTCACTGGTGTTGCGGGGCCCGTCGGCCCGGTAGGCGTACACCTGGCCCGGCCCGACGCCGGCCACGTGGACGTGCCAGAAGTGGAAGCTGTGGTTGGTCTCCCGATCGAGCCGGATGACGTGGTCGGGTTCCGGCGCGTTGTGGTCCTTGAACAGAAGGAGATCCACGGTGGTCGCGTACTCGGAATAGATCGAGAAGTTCACGCCGGCGCCATCAGGGTCGACGGTGGCGCCGAGAGGCTGAGACCGCCCCGTGCTCACTTTCAGATCCTTCGTGGCCATCGCTCTACCTCTCGTCAGCCCTCCAGCGGAGGGCGTGCCGAATAGTACGGGAGGGCGACGCTACCCGTCGGCGCCACCCCCGGGCCGTCCTGCGCCCATGCCCCTGGCAATCCTAGGGCGCGGGGTGATAGCAAGTGGCATGGTGCCCTGTGAGGGGTACTGGCAGCTCGCGATGCAGGGGTTGGCGAACGACCATTCGACTGGCCGTTTTGGACCGGGACAGGGAGGTTGACGATGTCGCAGAACGTGACGCCGGAGCTGGTGGGCAAGGCGTACGAAGCACTCGGCTCAGGCGACAAGGCCAAGGTGGCCGAGTATTGGGCCGAGGACATGGTGTGGCAGGTGCCCGGGCACAACCAGCTGTCGGGTTGGAAGCACGGTCTCGACGAGTTCCTGCATTTCATGCAGCGGGTCGGCGAGCTGAGTGGCGGCAGCTTCCACATGACGCCGATCACGGTGATGACCAACGACGACTATTCGTGCGATGTCACCAACAACCAGGGGACGAGGGCGGAGGACCCGAACAAGAAGCTGAACATCGACGTGGCCCACGTCCTCCGTTGGCGGGATGGCAAGGTCATCGCCGGCAAGGGCGGGATCATGGGCGACGGCACCGCGCAGTACGACGAGTTCTGGTCTTAGGAAAGGAATCGGGCCGTGCCCATCATCACCGTCAAGGTCATCAAGGGCGTCGTTCTCACGAGTGACGAGCAGAAGCGTGACTTGCTCAAGAAGATGACCGACGCCTTCATCAGCGTGGTGGGCGATGTCGCCCGTCCGTATACCTACTGCATCATCGAGGAGACGCCGCTTTTCGAGTGGTCGATCGGCGGCCAGCCGCTTCCCGATCTGCCGTTCCTCTACGGGCCGGACTACGCCAAGATGCACGCCGATGCCAACGCCATCATGAAGGCGTACGTCGAGTCACAGTCCGCCGCTCCGGCGCCCGAGGCCAAGGCGGACGACAATGTCCCCGCCGGCGGCCACGACGAGTGGAGCTCCAAGGCCCAGGACATCTGGGCCGGGTCGACTTAGGGCGACCGAAAGGTGACATCGCCGGAGGAGGCGAAGGCGGTCATCCGCCGCTGGAACGACGAGGGCTGGTCGGGTGGCAACTACGACTTGGCCCACGAGATCATCGCGCCCGTCATGACGGTCCACGGCGCCGGCGGCCAGGCCGTGGGCATGGGCCCCGATGGGCTCATCGACCTGATCAAGACGTGGCGGACGGCCTTCCCTGACGGGAAGATGACCGTCGATGACCTGATCGTCGACGGTGACCTCGTCGGCATCCGCAACACCTGGCACGGCACCCAGACGGCCGAGTTCTACGGCATCCCTGCCAGCGGGAAGACCGTGCACGTCACCTCGATCGGTATCGACCGGGTCAAGGACGGGCAGGTCGTCGAGGGCTGGGGCGAGCTCGACATGGTCGGCATGATGCAGCAGCTCGGCGCCATGCCCATGGTGGGCCCGGGTGCGGTCGCGGCCGGCCGGTCGTCGGAATGGGGCGCGTCGAGCGGCGCCGGCGCCGGCACCCCCAGTGCCGGCGACACGAAGGCGCTGGCCATCCGCTTCGTCGAGCAGATGGGCGCCGGCAACTCGGCGTCGTTGAGCGAGATCGTCGACACTGACGCCTTCGTCGACCACAACCCGGTGTGGGGCACGACCGGGTGGCACGACGTGGTGGCCACCATGGCCATGCTCCGGGCGGCCATGCCCGACCTGGCGGTGCGAGCCGAGCGCGACATCGCCATCGCCGAGGGCGACCAGGTGTCGGTGCACTCCATCTTCACCGGCACCCACACCGGCGCCGACCTGTTCGGCGTGGCGGCCAGCGGCAAGCAGGCCACGTGGACCGGGAACGACTTCCTGCGCTTCGCCGGCGGCAAGGTGGTCGAGCGCTGGGTCTCCGCCGACTCGCTCACGTTGTTCCAACAGATCGGGGTGCTCCCCTCGATGGGCTGACCCTCTGACCGCCAGCGGGCGGCGAGGGGAACCCATTGTCAAACCGCGGGTCTCGCCCTACCCTCTTCGGGGGAAAGCGACAGCGCGGATTTCGCCCGCTGGCAGCGGGCACGCGGCGCGTACGCTGTACGGGGTGCCCGGCCGTACCGGGCTATGAACAGGGCGACCAGGAGGGTGTTCATGCTTGGAGAGCAGTTGGGCGAGGTCAGAGGTGTGGTATCGGGCTTCAGGGTGCTGACCACGCCCGCCGGCCCCCGGGTGGAGACGAACTTCGAGGGCAAGGGCACCTTTGCCGGCCAGGACGTGACGGAGATCGTCACGTACTGGGCCACCCCTCGCATGGACGGCACGTTCTACGGCGGGGCCGACGGCCTGGTCGTGACCTCGGAGACGCAAAGCGCGGTCTACACGGGCAATGGAGTCGGCAAGATGAAGGGCGACAACCTGGCCGCCCAGTGGCGGGGTGCCTTGTACTACTCGAGCTTCTCGCCGGCCTTTGCGCCGTTCAACCTGACCGCCGTCCTCTTCGAGTTCGAGATCGAGCCCGACGGGAAGTCCATGGTGATCAAGACCTGGGGCTGGAGCTAGCCCCACCAGGAACGAGCGTCCCCGGGGCCGGATACCGGCCCCGGGGACACCATGACGGTCTAGGGCAGTGTCAGGTGGCCGGGCGCCCGGGCGACGCCGAACGTCTGCGCCGGCGGCCCTTGCACGCAGCTGCCGTCGTCATTGCGGTTGAAGACGAACGTGAGGGTGATGAACGCCGTCCCGCTCCCCGTGGCGCCGGCGTAGGCCCCTGTGCCTCCAGTGATGACGAACGGCCCGATCACATCGCCCCGACCGAGGCAGGTCCGCGGGTCGAAGCTGATCTTGAAGGTGCCCATGCCGTGGTAGTTGAGCGTGCCGTTCGGGAACGTCTGTACGGCAAGGTTGTCGAACGTGCCGTTGGGGTTCAGGGTCAGGAAGTCGCGGACCGTACCGACCGCGTTGAGGACCCCGCTGGCGACGACCTTGGTAGGTGCACCCGGCGTGGTGATGACCACCCAGTTCTGCTCGCCTGAGGTCTGTGCGGCCGCCGGGCCCGCCCCGGCGAGCACCAGCCCCAGGGCTCCGATAGCGATAGCCACGGCCTTTCTCATGCCGTCACTCCTCTCTGCCCGCCCGCTCGTGCGGTGCCGGGCGGAGCGAGCATAGGTGTGCAGCGCAGCTCGCCCCAGGGCCCTATTCTCTGCCAGGCGTTGCCGCGAGGCGCGTGACGGGCGCGGCCGCCGTACTGACAGCGAGACTCGAGGAACGGGGACGAGACCGAATGGGACAGCTCGATGGGAAGGTCGCACTTGTAACCGGCGCGGCGAGCGGGATCGGAGAGGCCACGGCCAGAGCAATGGCAGCCGCCGGCGCCAAGGTGGCGGTCGGCGGCCTTCATCTTGACAAGGCCCAGGAGGTGGCCGACTCGATCACGGCCGCCGGCGGGACGGCCATGGCCGTGGCCTTCGACACGTCGGCCGAGGACCAGGTGGCGGCCGGCGTGGCCAGGGTCGTGGAGGCGCTCGGCGGGATCGACATCCTGCACAACAACGCCGCCATCACCAGCGTCGACTTCATGATGCGCGACGGCATGGTCCACCAGCTCGATGTCGAGCTCTGGGACCAGACGATGGCCGTCAACGTGCGGGGCTACATGCTGTGCGCCAAGTACGCCATCCCGCAGATGCTGAAGCGGGGCGGCGGCGTGATCATCAACACCTCGTCGGGGGCGGGCATGCAGGGCGAGGTCGTGCGGCCCGCGTACGGGACGTCGAAGGCCGCCGTCATCGGGTTCACACGGGCGGTGGCCACCGAATACGGGAAGATGGGCATCCGCTGCAACACGGTGATGCCCGGCCTGACCATGACCAAGACCGTGGCTGTGAACATGCCTGCGCCCATGCTCGAGATGATGAAGCGCCACACGCTGTTGCCCGAGCTAGCCCGACCCGAGGACGTGGCCAACACTGTGGTCTTCCTCGCCTCCGACCTGGCGGCGGCCATCACCGGCGCCCTCATCCCGGTCGACGGCGGCTTCGGCTCGCACGGCCCCTCTTTCGCCGATGAGGTGGCCATGTGGGCGGCAGCGTCGGGTGCCCAGAGCGCAGCCATCGCCGACACGTTCCGGGCCGCGCTCGGCGCCCGGACCCGGGCCACGCCCGGCCCCGACGACGCCGCCGCCCTCGACGCCGCGCTGGCCCCCGACCTGGCCGGGCGTGACGCGATCGTCGCCTCCTGGGGGGCGTTGGCCGGCAGCGGTACCGCGGTGGTGGGCGACGTCATCTACGCCGATGCCCTCCATGTGATCGCCGTCCTGCAGCTCACGAGCGGTGACCTCGTGGTGCGCCAGGCCAACGTGTTCCACCTGAACGCTGATGGCAAGGCCGCCGAGCTCTGGCGGCTCCCCACCGACGAGACCGTGGCCGACGCCCTGGCGAACGGCAAGGCGGTCGAGGAGCACCCCAACGTGGCCGCCTTCCGGGCCGCTGAGGAGGCCCGGGCCCGCAACACTCTCGACGCCGACGACCTGGCCATCATGGCCCGGTTCCTGCGGGAGGATGTCAAGTGGATCAGCCCATGGGGCCCGGGCCCGGAGAACCGCGAGCAGGTCATGGACCAGATGCGGTCGTTCAACCAAGCCACGGGCGACACCATGGAACTCGATCTGAACGAGGTCTACGCCGACGGGACCCACGCCGTGTCGCTGGTCCGCCTGCAGGCCGACCGGCCCGATAAGCCGGGTGCGCACATGGACGCAAACGAAGCCAACGTCTTCCACCTCGACGACAGTGGCCAGGCCTTCGAGTTCTGGGGGGTCGCCGAGGACCAGGCGGCGATCAACGCATTCTGGATGTAGGGGACGGTTGTTGAGGGGTGCCGCCGGCCGGGCGGCGGCACCTCACCTTCCCTGTCCGATCTCTAGCGGCCGCCGCGAGCGTCGCTCTCGACCAGCCGGGCGAAGTTCTCGTACTGCTTGTCGGCGTCCTTCTGGATGCTCGAGCGCAACATTGGGAACATGAACCTGAGGAAACCCTTGGGGCGCATCTCCAGTTCACCGTCGAGCACGCAGCCCGCCCCCTGAGGGGTGAGGGTGAAGGTGGCCACCATGTCAATCGGGCCTTTCACGTCGAACGCAAGTCGCTGTGGAGCGTCGAACGTGACGATCGTGGCCGAGTAGGGTTTGCCTCGGTTGACCGTCCGGAACCGCGTACCGACGCTCACCGGTTCCTCCGAGACCAGCTCCGCCTTCGAGACCTGGGTGTTCCACCTGGTCTCGTTCCGGCAATCGGACAGCGTGGCGAACGCCTCCGCAGTCGCTGCGGCGATTTCGGCTTTGACCACGAACTTCATAACGCGTCACCCTCCAAATGTAAGTCCGCAGACATCCTCGACGACCACTTGGCCGGCGGGACCTCTCTAGAGGCCGACCTGGCGGACGCCGTACTGCTCACCGAGGACCTGAATACTGTGCATGTCCTGGGCGATCTTGTGCTTCTCGGCAATGGCCGCGATGAGCTTGAAGTCCGGGGGGCCGCCCGAGGACATGGCCGCAGCCATATCCTCCAGGTACTCGTCGAGGCCGCCCGGCCAGCAGAACTCGAGGAACTTCCCGGTGACCGTGCCGTCGTTGAAGATGGTGTGGGGGATGCCCTTGGGCTTGAACAGGAACGTGCCCGGCCCGGCCCGGGTGATGTTGCCGTCCAGGTAGAACGCCAGCTCGCCCTCGAGCATGTAGGACGCCTCGTCCTGCACCTCGTGGGTGTGCACCGGCGCCAGCATGGTGCCGGGCGGCAGGTGGACCTCCAGGCAGGTGAGGGCTCCGTTCGTGCTCTTGTTGGTGAGCAGGGCGGGCAGCCCCAGCGACCGCTTGGCTTCGTCCAGCCGCTCCTCTGGAGTCCGGTTGTCGGCCCAGAACGCGTCCCGCTCGGCCTCGTCGGTGGGGATGCCCCAGAACTCGAACACCCGTCCGTCGGGGCCCAGGTGGAAGATGTTCACCTCGCGGACGTTCATATGCCGGTCGGCGTAGCGCGGGTGGTCGGCGGTGAGGGTGACGAACGACGCCGCGTGGGTGTCGTCGGCGAAAACCTCGTGGATGTCGAAGAAAAGTGTGTTCTTCGTCGCCGTCTTGAACATCCGGAACTTGGTGATGACCTCCTCGAAGGCGGACGGCTGGACCGTGGCCCACGTGCTCTGCCCGCCCATGTACCAGCGGACGTCGTCGCCCAGGAACTTGCGGATGGTCTCCAGATCCTCGGGCCCGAAGTCGCTGCGCTGGCGGGCCTCCTCGGCGGCCAGGAAGATGGCGGTGTTGGGGTGCTGGGGGATGGGAGCGCCCGCGGCGAGGCCGTCGACGATGGCCGCGTCCGTGGGGATGCCCCACAGCTCGGCGACCTTGCCGTCCCTCATGTGCAGGAGGTTGGCCTGGCGGATATCGCCCGTGCCGGCCCCGCCGCTGTACTGCACGATCCCGGCGCCGTGGTTCCCATCCGAGTAGACCTCGTCGACGGTGGCAGTGAGCGACCCGCTGCCTGACACGGCGACCGCGTTCCACTTGGCCAGCACCTCGGCCTTGCCGGTGGCGTCGCCGCCGGCGGCGCCGTGCCAGACGACGTCGTCGGCCAGGAAGCCGTCGAGAAATGCCGTATCGTCGGCGCCGAGGGAGGCCTGGGCACGTGCGCCCAAAGCCTGGTGGATCCTGGCAACGTCGGGGTGCTCAGCCAAAATGGCCTCCTTTGAACCGATTTCGGGCGCCCAGGCCGAGCACATGCCGGCGAGGATGGAAGGTGGTTCCGGGACTGCTTTGGGCTATCCGCCGGGCGATGGCATGGCGCCGACCTGCTGCAGCATCCCAACCATGTCCGACTCGCTCCACTCCTCGACGATCCGTCCGGCGTCGTTGAACCGGAAGACGGTGATACCGGACGTCATGATCGTCTTCCCTGTGGGTGGGATGCCCATGAATAGGCCGGCGTGTGTGCCGGTGGAGGTCCACCGGGCCACGACCTTGTCGCCCTCGGCGACCATGTCCTCAACCGTGCGCACCAGGTCCGGGAAGGCGTCAAAGGTGGCCAGCCCGAACTGGCGGTGCATCTCGATGCCGACGAGTGGCATCCCTGCGAAGTGCCCGGCGAGGCTCGGGTCGTAGATGGCGTCGTGCTCGGCCTCGAACGCCTTCGGGCCCTCGGTCATTGAGTCGAACGCCCGCTGCACGACCGCCTTGTTGTCCTCCGTCGACATGCGTTCCCCTCTGGTCCGATAGGACGATGTGCCCGGCATCTTGCCGGCCGGGTTGTAGGCACCGCCGCGCCCGCTGAACCAGCGGCGAACCGGATCCCCCTGCCGAGCCCGACAGTACCCAACTCCCGCGGCGACTGCACGAGGCCCGGTTAGCCGCCTATGCCGAAGGCCCCGGCGTTGGCGTGCGCCCACTCATCGAACGTCCGCCCTGTTCGGCCGAGCAGGTTCTCCACGTCCGGCGAGACCATGTCCAGGCGCCCGTCGCGGACGAGGGCGTAGAGCGTCATGAGGGAATCGACGAACGATGGCGGGGCCCCGTAGCTGGCGAAGCGCTGGCGGTAGACCTCCTCGCCGATGTTGACGTGACGCACCTCGCGGCCGAGGGCCGCCGACAACTTCGCCGCGTACTCTGCCGAGGTAAGGGCTTCGGGCCCGGTGAGCTCGTAGGTCCTGGCCTCGTGGCCGGGCGTCGTCAGCACGTGGGCTGCCACCGAGCCGATGTCAGCCGGGTGGATCATGGCCTGGCGGCCGTCGCCGGAGGGTTCCTCGAATGTGCCCGTCGCCGCGATGCTGTGGCGCCAACGCAGGGTGTTGGTCATGTACGTGATCGGCCGCAGGATCGTCCATGGCAGCGACGAGGCCTGCAGCATCCGCTCACTGGGCGCGTGCACCGGGCCTGAGCCGGCCCCGAGCTCGACGCCGAGCGACGACAGCAGCACGAGGTGGCGCACGGACGCCTCTTCGGCCAGCCGCACGACCTCAGCCTCCCTCGCGGTCAGGTCCTCGCTGTTCGCGCACAGCAGCACCCGCTCGACGCCGGTGAGGGCGGACGCGATCGTCTCCGGGCGCTCCACATCGCCGTACACGGGCTCGACGTGGGGGCCGAGGTCGGGGGTCCGATCGGGGTGCCGGCTGAGGGCTCGGACGGGCACTCCCGCCTCCGCCAGATCCCGCACTGCGCTTCCGCCGACGTTCCCCGTCGCGCCAATGACCAGGATCACGACTCAGTTTCGCACAGCCGGTGGCAGCCTCCGCCGCGGCCCGGACGGGACGAAAAATTCGCCCTCGCGAAGGTGAAGAACCAGTGGACAGCCCTGTCTCGTGCGGTGCAAGCTGGACCGGCTGGTCTGACGGCGACAACGCTCACGGAGCGATCACACTCACAGGGCGAGGAGAGGACGACCATGCTGGAAAAGCTGGCACGGGGGTGCTACCGGCGGCGCCGGCGTGTCTTGGCCATCTGGATCGTGGCGTTCATCGGCATGATCATCATCGGGCGGGTGGGCGCCGGCGAGTACAGCGCCAACTTCAACGTCCCGGGCTCGGAGTCGAAGGCGGCCCAGGACCTGCTGAAGGAGCGGTTCCCGGAGCGCTCGGGCGACCAGATCTTCGTCGTCTTCAAGGCCGACCGGAACGTGGCAGACGCGGGCACCCGCCAGAAGGTGGAAGCGGTGCTGGCCGACCTCGGCAAGTACGAGCACGTGGTTGGCACCGTCAGCCCCTACGGCCCGCAGGGCGCCAGCCAGATCTCCCGTGACGGCACCATCGCCTTCGGCACGCTCCAGCTCGACGTGCAGGGCCCCGACTTCAAGATCGACGAAGGCAAGAAGATGATCGCGGCCGTCAAGGCGGCCAGCGGCAGCGGCGTGCAGTTCGAGCTGAGTGGTCAGGCCATCGCAGGTGCCGAGCAGGTCCAGGGCGGCGGGGCCGAGGGCCTCGGGATCCTGGTGGCCATGGTGATCCTGCTGATCAGCTTCGGCTCCGTGGTGGCGATGGGCCTGCCGATCCTCACCGCGGTCATGGGCATCGGCATCGGGCTTGCCATCCTGGAGCTGCTCGCCAACGTGTTCAACGTGGCCAGTTTCTCGCCCATCGTCGCGGCCATGATCGGCATCGGCGTGGGCATCGACTACGCCCTCTTCATCGTGACCCGCTACCGGGCGGCCCTGGCCGAGGGCCACGACCCCGAGTCGGCCACGATCAACGCCATCAGCACCGCGGGCCGGGCCGTGATCTTCGCCGGCACGACAGTGGTCATCTCGGTGATGGGCATCCTGCTCATGGGACTGCCCTTCCTGCAGGGCGTGGCCTACGGCCCGGCCGCGGCCGTCCTGGTGGCCATGCTGGCGTCCGTCACGCTGCTGCCGGCCATGCTTGGCTTCGCGGGCAACGCCATCGACAAGCTTCGCATCCCCTTCGTCGGCCGCAACCAGAAGCACCACCGGGCCGGCTTCTGGTTCCGCTGGAGCCGGCAGATACAACGACGCCCGTGGCCGGCCGCCATCATCGGCGCAGTGGCCATCATCCTCCTGTCGATCCCGGTCTTCTCGCTCCGCCTGGGCTTCCCGGGCGACGCGTCCCAGCCTGAGTCCAAGACGAGCCGGCGGTCCTACGACCTCCTGACCCAGGGGTTCGGCCCTGGCTTCGCCGCCCCGCTCATCCTGGCCGTCAACGTCCCTTCTGGCTCCGCCGACGCGGTCGGCAAGCTCGAGACCCGGCTCCGCACCGAGTCGGGCGTGGCTGCGGTCATCCCCGCCCAGTTCAACACCGCCCGGAACGCGGCCGTCATCACCCTGTTCCCGACCACGGACGGCCAGAGCGTGGAGACGGAGCGGCTGGTCCACCGCCTACGCGACAGCGTCGTCCCGTCCACCATCACGGGCACCGGGCTGAAGGTTGACGTCGGCGGGCCGAACGCGGGCTTCATCGACGGCAGCGCCGCCATCAGCTCCCGCCTGCCCCTGTTCATCGCCGTTGTGTGCTTCCTGTCCTTCATCCTGCTCATGTCGGTGTTCAGGTCGGTGCTGGTGGCCCTCAAGGCGGCCATCATGAACCTGCTGTCCATCGCCGCGGCCTACGGCGTGCTGGTGGCGGTGGCCCAGTGGGGCTGGGCCAAGAGCCTGTTCGGCATCCATTCCACCGGCCCCATCGCCAACTTCATCCCCATGATGATGTTCGCCATCCTGTTCGGGCTGTCGATGGACTACGAGGTCTTCTTGCTCTCCCGTATCCGGGAGGAGTACGTCAGCACCGGGGACAACGGGCTGGCCGTGGCCGACGGCCTGGCGGCCACCGCCCGGGTGATCACCGCCGCGGCAGCGATCATGATCATGGTGTTCCTGTCGTTCGTGGCCACGCCGGAGCTGATCATCAAGCAGATCGGCCTCGGGCTGGCGGCGGCCATCCTGATCGACGCCACCCTTATCCGCATGGTCCTGGTGCCCGCCACCATGGAGCTGCTGGGGGCCCGCAACTGGTGGCTGCCCAAGTGGCTGGACAAGGCCCTGCCCGAGGTCAGGTTCGAGGCGCCCCACCAGGTGCCGGCCGAGAAGCAGCCGGCCGCCGGCTAGTCCCCGCTCCTCGACCGCCATTGGCCTGGGTGATCTGGTTGCCCATGCCACCCGGGTGGAGCGTCGTGCCCTCATAGGCCCCCCAGGGCCAGGGGCTGATCGACCGTCGCTCTCTGGTCCCGCTACTCAGGGGTGGGGATTACGCCGAGCTGGCGCATCAGCCCGAAGTCGTCCCGGTTGATCCAGCCCTCGGCCAGGCGGCCGCCCTCGCAGCGGTAGACCACGGTGGCGGTGATCTTCACCGACTTACCGGTGGCCGGGATGCCGAAGAGGTCACCCTGGTGAGTGCCGGTGGAGGTCCAGCGGGCGGCAATGATGTCGCGGTCGCTGTCGGTGACGATGTCGTCGACGGTGACCCACACATCGGGGAAGGCGCTCCGGAACATGGCGTTGAGGGCCTTGAAACCCTCGCGACCGGGCGGGAGGCCGGGGACCGCCTGATGGTCGACGAAGTCGTCGGTGACGAGCTCGTCGTAGACGTCGAGGTTGTTGGCGTTCCACCCCTCGTCGTAGAACCGGTTGATGAGGGCGGCGCCCTCCTCGCTGTTCATGGCGATCTCCCTTCGGTGGCCAAGCTCAGCCGCCGACGCCGAGCTGCTGCATCAGGCTCATCATGTCGACGTCGTACCAGCTCTCCACAACCATGCCGTCGGCCACCCGGAGGATGCCGGTCTCGGTCCATTGCACCTTCTTGCCCGTGGCCGGGATGCCCATCAGGTCGCCGGTGTGGGTGCCCCCCTGGGTGAAGCGGGCGGCCACCCGGTCGGGCTCGGAGACCATGTGGTCGATAGTCATCCAGTAGTCGGGGAAGGCGCTGCGGAACGCGGTGGCGATGAACTTCACGCCGGCCGGGCCGGGCGGCAACTGCGGCGCGCTGGGGCTCCACGCCTCGGGGTGGAAGATCTCGTCGGCCACGTCGAGGTTGCCCTTGTTCCACACCTCGTCGATGAAGCGTTCCATGAGGGCGCGGTTGGCCTCGCGGGTCGACGGAGCGCCGGTGATGTGGGGGCCGGGCGGGATGGTGCTGGGGTCGGGCCCCGGCGGCGCGGGCACGACGCCCATCTGCACCATGAGGCCCATCATGTCGATGTTGACCCAGCCCTTGGTGACCTTGAGGTCACGGAGGCGGAACAACCGGGTGCCGGTCCAGTGGACCTTCTTGTGCGTCGGCGGGATGCCGAAGAACTCGCCCTCGTGGGTGCCGCTGATGACCCCCCGCCCGACGACCAGGTCACCCTCGGCGATCACATCGTCGAAGATGAAGGTGAGGTCGGGGAACGGCCCGTTGAACATCGTGTACGCCTTCTTCAGACCTTCCAGCCCGGGCTCCTGGCCGGGGATGGGCTCGGCCTCGACGTAGTCCGGCCAGACCAGCTCGTCGAGCAGGTCGAGCTGGTTCTGGTTCGTGGCTTCTACGTACCGGGAGATGATGGCCTTGTTGGCGATCTCGACCGCGCTTGTCGACGCGTAGATACGGTCGAGCAGGTTGGCCTTCCACTTCAGATCTTCGTCGGACAACGGTTACTCCTGGTCGTGGGGGCGCGCGCTCTTCACGTCGGGCGGGGGCGGGATGACGCCGATCTGGATGAGGATGCCGAGCATGTCGGGGATGCCCCAGTGCTCGACGATCTTGCCGTCGACGACTCGGAAGAAGCCGACCGACCGCCACTTGGCCGGGAGGTGGCTGGCGGGGATGCCCATGAAGTCGCCGTCGTTGGTGCCCTCCCCGTGGACCAGGGTGGCCACGACATCGCCCTCGCCGACCATGTCGGAGATGGTGAACTTCACGTCGGGGAAGGCGCTGCGGAACATGCCGAAGATGGCCTTGACCCCTTCGAGCCCGCCGGGCGCACCTGGGGGCGCGCTGTGGTCGACGTAGTCGGGGTGGAAGAGCTCGTCGACCACGTCGAAGTTGCCCTGGTTGACAACTTCCTCGACCATTCGCGTGTACACGGCCTTCATGGCCTCGATGTCGGTGCTCATTCGCTCCCGCCTTCCGCGTTGCTGCCTTCGGGGCCGCCCGCCGGCGGCGGGCCCCCGGGCCCCGGGGCGAGCCCGAGCTGGACCATCATGGTGAGGACGTCGAACTGGCCCCAGCGCTCGACGATCTTGCCGTCGGCCAGGCGGAAGAAGTTCACGCCTCGGACCGCCATCGGCTTGCCGGTGGCCGGGAAGCCGAACAGCTCGCCGTCGTGGGTGCCGCTGATCGTGCCCAGGTAGGCCACGCGGTCGCCCTCGGCGATCACGTTCTCCATGGTGTCGTGAAAGTCGGAGAACGCCTCCCGGAAGTGGCTGGCGGCTTCCTTGAGGCTGGCCGGTCCGACCAGGCCCACGTCGAAGAACCGGGTCGGTGGGTGGTCGTGGAACTCGGGGTCGACGATCTCGTCGGCCACTTCGAAGCGGCCCTGGTTCCAGATCTCCTCGTAGTTCCGCAAGATGACCGCTTTGTTGCGCTCTTGCTCTTGACCCATGTGGCCTGCCTCCTGTGGTAGTTGACCCGTGCCTGCCGCGGCCTGACCGCTAACCCGGCGTGGGGATGATGCCCAATTGCTGCAGCAGGCCGATGTCGTCGCGGTTGACCCAGCCCTTGACCGCCTGGCCACCCGACAGGTGCCAGGTGTTCATGCCCGTGATGGTGGCCGCCTTGCCCGTGGGCGGGATGCCGAAGTAGTCACCGGTGTGGGTGAGCGTGGCGTGCCAGCGGACGACGATCTTGTCGTCGCCCTCGGTGATCATGTCGTCGGTGTGGAAGGCGATGTCGGGGAAGGCGCTGCGCAACGTGGTGACGTGGTCGCGCACGCCCTGCCGGCCGACGACGCCACGCGGGTCGGGGTTGGCCGGGTCGAAATGCAGGTAGTCCTCGGCGAACACGTCGTCGATCACGCTGAGGTCACCGCCGTTGGTGCCTTCGTCGAAGTACCGCTGGAACAGAGCCCGAGCTGACTCAACTGACATCGAAGACCTCCATGCTCGCGTTCCCGCTCATGTGCACCCCACCCGCAGGCCCGCGATGTACGCGGGCCGGACGGGTGATCGTAAGTCCGGCCCCAACCGGTGTCAACGCCCCTGAGACCGTGGCCGGTGAGACGGAGGCGGCGGCGTGGCCGCCTCCGTCCCGCGTTCCCTACCTAGGCCAGGCGGTCGGGCAGGCCCTTCAGCGGGTTGGCCTGCCAGAAGTAGTCGTCGACACCGTGCTGGTCGGCCGTGTACACCTGCACCTCGGCGATCTTGCCGTCGCGGATCGTGTACACGCTGCACGTCGGGAAGATGTAGTCCTTGCCGTTGACCGTGCCGTGGCCGGTGTGCTTCTCGACAACCATGGTGTCGCCGATGGTGCCGAAGGACACGTTGTCGACGTTGACGCCGGTGGCGATGAGGGCGCCGAAGAAGGCGATGACCTCATCGGCCCCGGTCTTGGCGCCCGACAGGGGGTGGTGGCCCGGGAGCCGCCAGACGATGTCAGATGCGAAGACATCGGTCTTCAGCGTTTCCATGTCGCCCCTACCGAAGCACTCGTACATCTTGTCGACAACTGCCATCGAATCTGCCATGTAGTCCCTCCAGAACGTGACGGATGATGGACCGCGCGTCGCGTGTGCGCCGCCTTGCCCACTTCTCGGAGTGTAGACCGCGTGCCAGGTCTCGCCTAGGGGTTCGCGAGCACTTTGGCGGCGTAGTCGCGCACGCTCGTCATCTCCATCGGGAAGGTGGCGAGGGTGGCGCCCATCTCGATCGCGTCGCCTCGGGCGAAGTCCACCATGAGGGCATTGATCGACTTCGAGACGGCGTCCGCCGAGCCCTCCCAGGCGGCGACGAGCGCCTCCTCTGGTACGTGTTGCATCTCGAAGGGCCGCCCGCTCACCTCCTCGAACGCGGCGACCACCTCGTGAAGGGTCACCGCCGCCGGCCCGCCGAACTCGACGACTGCGTTCGACGCGTCGGGGCTGTCCAGGCAGGCGGCGACCATCTTGGCCACGTCGTCCATCGACAGCAGGCTCAGGGCGTTCTCGCCTGACCCGTACACGACGGCCTTGGCGTTGGCGTAGTCGAAGCCGACGATGGGGGCCACCATGATCTCCATGAGGAAGCCACAGCGAAGGACCGTGTAGTCGAGCCCGCTCTCGATCAGGTGCTGCTCGACGACGCGCTTGGCCGCGGTCACGGGGCCGTCGGTCGTCATGTTCGAAGAGAACGAGATGTACACGAACTTGGCTACGCCGGCCGCCTTGGCTGCGTCGATCAGGCTGCGCTGGCCGTCGAGGTCGACGGAGGTGATGTCGTCGCCGGCCTGACGGGAGAGGGACGCGGACGCGGTGGAGATGACTGCTGACATCCCCTGGCAGGCTCGCTCAAGCGACGCGGGATCCTTCAGGTCGCCCTCGATGAGCTCCACGCCGGCGGCCCTCAGCCGGCCGACCTTGGCCTCGTCGTCGCCCCCGCGGACCATCGCCGTAACCGGCTTGCCCCGGGCGGCGAGGTCGAGGCAGATCGTGCTGCCGAGGAAGCCGGTGGCACCGACCACGAGGTTCATGACTGGCCGCCGACGCCGAGCTGGCGCATGAGGCCAAAGGTGTCCCAGTTGACCCAGCCCTCGGCGATCTTGCCGTCGGCGACCCGGAAGATGCGGATGCCCGTGAAGGCGACCGACTTGCCCGTGGGCGGGATGCCCATGAGGTTGCCGTCGTGGGTACCCGTGCCCGTCCAGCGGGTGACGACCTTGTCACCGGCGACGATGATGTCGTCGAGGGTGATGTGGGCGTCGGAGAAGGCGCCGCGGTACATGCGAAGGAAGTCCTTCATGCCCTCGGGGCCGTGCACCGGCTCCGGACGCGGCGCGTCGTGGCCGACGTAGTCGGCGGTGAAGAGCTCGTCGATGAGGTCGAGGTTCCCGCCGTTCCAGGCCTCGTCGGTGAAGCGTACGGCGAGGTCGCGGTTCAGGTCGCCGCTCATGCGGGCGGGGGGTAGACGCCGGTGAAGTGGTGGGAGATCTTGCCGTCGCGCAGCACCCAGGCATCGAACACATGGGCCTGGCCAAGGTTGGTGTTGACGGTGGCCTCGAAGAACAGGCTGTCGTCGGTCTCGACGAACTTGTCGGTGGACACGACCTCGAGCCGGCCCAGCATCTCCAGGTAGCCCTTGAAGTACACCTTCAGCGCAGCGTTGCCGTGGATCTGGTTGGTGAAGGACACCAGGGTGGCGTCGTCGGTGTACTGATTGTCGATCAGGCCCTCGACGTCGCCGGCGACGAGGTACTGGATCTGCGCCTCGTAGAACGCGCGCTTCGGACTGTCGTCCAACATGTGAGGCCTCCTGTTCGGGGACGCGGATCGTACCGCGCGACGTCGCCAGATCTAGGCTCGCCCGCATGCACAAGAACGAGGAGAACTTCCGCGCTGCGCTCGAGCTGTTCAACAACCGGGAGTACGCGGCTGCGGCGCAGTACTTCTCCGAGGACCTGGTCTGGCACTACCCGTGCCGGAACCCCTTGCAGGGCGTCTACCACGGACGGGAAGGGTTGATCGACTTCTTCACCCGCCTGTACGACATGAGCAACGGCGCGGTGAAAGCGGACACGCTGTGGATCCTCGCCGACGACACCCACGTCGTGCGGGCGGCGCGCATCTACTTCGAGCCGGGCGGCAAGCTGGTGGAGTGGTTCGGCGCCAGCGTGTGCGACGTCGGCGCCGACGGCCTCGTCACCGAGGCGTGGATCTACGAGGACGATGTCGAGGTGGCCAAGATCTTCGCCGCTATGGGCCACGGCTGATACCGCGGGCCTGATTACGCGGGCAACGGCGGAGGCGTGGCTTCGTCGACGTAGCCCTGGTTGAGCTCGACGATGTTGCCCTCGGGGTCGGCGATCCACGCCACCCGCATGCCCTCGATGAACTGGCTCATGTCGAGCGGGCCCAGGGTCAGGACGGCGTCCTCGCCCATCTCGGCCAGCTTGGCGTCGAGGTCATCGACCAGGAAGGCCAGGTGGCGGAAGCCCGAGTAGTCGGGCCCCGCGGCCATCACCTTGGGGGCCGGACGCTCCTCGGTGGAGGAGAAGAGCTCGAGGTAGACGCCGCCGGCCTGGATCATGACGACCTGGCCCTCACCGGGCGCGTACACCCGCCCGCGGACAAACCCGAAGTGCTTGGTGTACCAACGTTCAAGGGCGATGGGGTCGGTGCAGGAAAGACCGACGTGGTGCAGCACGAAGGTCATCGTGCTCCTCCTCTCTGGGTGGCGGTGCGGGCGCATCGGGGTCGTCGCCCGCAAGGATGTCGATGATGCGCCGGGCGAACAGGTGGCAGTGGCCCCCCGAGCGCCCGGTAACGAGGTCGCCATCAACCACGACGTCTTCGTCGACGTAGACCCCGCCCATGTTGACCGCGTCGCCGTGCAGGTTGTTGTGCACGACCACGCGGCGGCCCCTGATGAGCTCGGGCACGGGGGCCATGAGCCACATGCCGTGGCAGATGATCCCCTTGAGGACCGTCGGCTCGGCAAAGGCCCGCTTCATGAAGTCGGTGGCCGGGGGCAGGGTGTCGAAGTTGTCGGTGTACCGCAATCGGTCGGAGACCATGCCCGACGGCACGATGATGGCGTCGTAGTCGGTGGGGTCCACGCCAACGAAGGTTTCGTTGGCCTCGAAGGGCATCTTGTGCTCATGGCCGGTGAAGGTGAGCGACGGCTGGCCCCAGAGGTTGGTGAGGAAGTGGATCTCCGCACCCTCCTCCGGGAACCGGCGCTGGTAGTAGTGGATCTCGGGCTCGTAGAAGTCGCTCTCGATGAGGACGGCGACCTTCCTGCCCGTGAGCCGGGGGTTCACAGGTCCACCCTCACAGGCCGTGGTCCGCCTTGAGCATGTCGGAGAGGCGCTCGGCGATCATCACGATGGCGGCGTGGCAGTTGCCCGACGGGACGACCGGCATGACGCTGGCGTCGGCGACCCGTAGCCCGTCGACACCGCGGACCTTGAGCTGGGGATCGACGACCGCCATGTCGTCGGAGCCCATCTTGCAGGAGCCGGCCTGGTGGTGGTAGCTGTCCGCCGCAGCGGTGACGAAGCCCCGCAGTGCCTCGGGGCCGCTGACGTCGGGGCCGGGGACGATCTCCTGCTTCACGAAGTCCGACATCGGCTTGGTGGCGAAGATGGAGCGGGCCAGCTCGATGCCGTCGGCCAGCCGGTCACGGTCGGCCGGGTCGCCCAGGTAGTTGGGGTTGACCAGGGGCAGGTCCATCGGGTCGGCGCTGGCCAGGCGGATCCAACCCCGTGACCTCGGCTGGACGACGCCGGGAAGGATGACGACGGCGCCGGGCAGCCCGGGCACGATGTGCACGAACGCCACCTGGATGTCGGGGCCCACGTTGTCGGGGCTCGACTTGGTGAAGAGGGCGACCTCGGAGGCGTTCTGCGCCGGCGCCGGCAGCTCCTCGGCCGTGAGCTGGATCACCGGCGCCAGCACGTGGTTGTGGAAGTTCTCGCCGACGCCGGGCAGGTCGACCTGGACCGGCACGCCGACCTCGTTTAGGTGGGCCGCCGGCCCGATGCCCGACAGGAGGAGCAGCTTGGGCGACTCGAGGGCGCCGCCGCACACGATCACTTCCTTGCGGGCCGTGTCGGTGACGGTCTGGCCGTCCTTGATGTACTCGACGCCCGTGCAGCGCCCGTCGGTCAGGACCAGGCGGGCGGCCATGGAGTTGGTGCTCAGCGTGAGGTTGGGGCGGCTCAGCGCCGGCTCGAGGTAGCCGGCGTAGGTACCGACCCGCCGGCCGTTGCGCACGTTGATGTGGTGCCAGCCGGCGCCTTCCATCTGGGGGCCGTTGAAGTCCTCGGTGCGGGGGTGGCCGAGGGCCACGCACGCCTCGATGAAGGCGGCCGACGCCGGGTTGGGGTCATGCAGGCCGGCGTTGGTGACGGCGAGGGGACCGCCCTTGCCGCCGGTGGGGTTGGTGTCGTCCTCCTGGTCCTCCTGCTTCTGGAACCAGGGCAGGCACTCGTCGTAGGTCCACCCCGGGCAGCCGTTGGCCGCCCAGCCGTCGAAGTCGGACCGGTGGCCGCGGATGTGCATCATGATGTAGAGGTCGCTGCTGCCGCCGGCCAGCTTGCCGCGGTGCTCGTCGGTCTGGCGGCCGTTGAGGGCGTCCTGCGGGGTGCTCTTGTAGTTCCAGTCCCACTCGGTGCCCCAGATCTTGGCCCAGTCGGGGGCGTTGTGGACGATCTCGGGGACGTCGGCCCCGCCGGCTTCCAGAGCCAGCACCGTCACATCGGGGTTCTCGGTCAGCCGGTTGGCCATGACCGAACCGCCGGCGCCCGTGCCCACCACGATGAAGTCGTATTCGGCCATGGCGTCAGTCCTCGAACTTCTGGTCGGTCATGGGCTTGAACGGGACCGTGTCGTGGATGGTGCGCATGTAGGTGATCTTCCCGTTCTTCACCTGGAAGTAGTTGGCACCGATGGCGGTGATGGGCACGCCGGCGGCGTTGGCCGACTCGTTGTGCCAGATGACCGCGGCGTGCTCGCCCTGCACGATGATGTGCTGGGGGTGCATGAGGAACTTGGAATAGACCTTGCGGAAGTGGTCGCCGATGCCGAGGAGGTTGGACTTGCCCTCGACGTGACCGTCGATCTGCTCGTCGACGACCAGGCCGTCGTCCATGATCGTCAGCCAGCCGTCCCAGTCGCCGGCGTTCACGAAGCCGTAGTACTGGCCGATGATCTCGCGGGTCAGCACGGGGAGGTTCGACGAGCCGGGCATGGCCACGAAGGTGTCGACGCCGTAGACCTGGATGACGGGCTGGCCCGTGGTGGCCGACCGCACCACCTGGTGGGTCTGGCCGGCGTCGAAGCCGATCCACTGGCTCTTGGCCGCCGGCGGGATCCACACCTTGGCCTGCCAGTTGAGGTCGATCTTCACCTCGGCCGACTGGCCGTCGGCGGCGACGGTGACGTCGTTGCGGGTGATGACGTGGACCTCGTCGAAGAACGTGTTCACGATGCGGTCGTACCAGTCGCGGAATGCCTCGACCCCGACGACCGTGGCCTCCGGGAAGCGCATCTCGGCGTCGTCGGCGACGCAGACGACGACGTCCTCCGCGGGGGCGTGGGTGTCGAGCAGTTCGAGGTACCACTTCTCCATGAACCGCTTGACCTCGTCCTCGGTCAGCGGTGCCAGATCCGGCATTGAGGATCCTCCTGTTCGGGCGGGTGTGAAGGGCGCTTAGGCTTTGTCGGCGCCGGCGATACTGCGGACGCCTTGGACCTGGTTGGCGATGACCAGGTCGATGAGGAAAGGCCCGTCGTGGGCCAGAGCTTGGGCGATGGCCGGGGCGATCTGCTCCGGCGTCTCCACCCGGACCGCCTCCACCCCGAGCGACCGGGCCAGGTCGGCGAAGTGGATGTCGGGTTCGGTGAGGCTGAAGCCCACCGGGAACCCGTGCTCGGGGAGCTTGCGCTCCTCCCAGTACTCCTCGATGTTGATCTTCAGGAGCTCGTAGCTGTGGTTGTTGCAGACGACGAACTTGGCGGCCACGCCGTGGCGGGCCGCGGTCCAGAGGGCCTGGATGGTGTACATGCTGCCGCCGTCGCCCGTGAAGCCGATCACCACCTTGTCCGGGTTGGCGATCTTGAGCCCGATCGCGCCCGGGATGCCGACGCCGAGCGAGCCGCCCCTGGTCAGGTAGTACGTGCCGGGCCCGGCCGGCGTCAGGTACCGCATCAGCTCGGGCGACGTGGTGAGGGCCTCGTCGAAGATGATGGCGCCGGCAGGCAGCTGGCGGGCCAGCTCCTCGGCGAACATCGACGCGTGGAGGGGCAGGGCGTCGTGGAACGTGCGGTCTCGCTCCTTGGCCGCCTCCAGCTCGGCGAGCTTGGCCGCACCCATGACCTGGCCACGGGCCGTGGCCGCCGACTTCTGACCGTCGTCCATCATGGCGTCGAGGGCGTCGGCCAGGGCGGCCAGCGTGGGCTTGGGGTTGGCGACGAAGCCCATGGTGACCGGGAAGTTCTTGGCGATCTCGTGGGCGTCGAGGTCGATGTGGACCACGGGCACGCCGGGGCCGAACATGCCCGACAGCGCGGGGAAGACCTCGGGGAAGACGTAGGTGCCGCAGATCACCACCGCGTCGGCGGGCGACGTGATGGCCTGGCTGTGGTCGCCGAACATGTGGCCGAGCATCCCCTTGAACTGGGGGTGGGAGTGGTCCATGTTCACCTCGGACCAGTCGGCGCCCCAGACCTCGGCGCCCCAGAGCTCGGCCAGCCGCGTCAGCTCCGGCTGAGCATCGGCGAAAGCCACACCGTCGCCGGCGATGATCATCGGGCGCGTGGCCCCGACCAGGTGCTTGGCGGCCCGGTCGACCTCGGCCGGCGCCGGGGCGGTTCGGACGTCGAGGAACGAGGTGGGGACGATCTCCTCCTCGTTGATGGCGTCGAGGACGTCCATGGGCAGGGAGACGAACACCGGGCCCATCGGCGGGGTGGCGGCCTCCTTCATGGCCCGGCGCAGCACCCGGAGCAGGGAGCCCGGGTCGACGACGCGGGTGGCCCACTTGGTCACGGGCGCGGCCATGTCGACCAGGTCGGCCCACATCTGGGCCTCCATGGCGTCGTAGCGCACGCCGGACTCGCCAGCGATGACCACCAACGGGGCGTGGCCCCGCTTGGCCTGGTACATCATGCCGATGCCGTTGCCCAGGCCGACGCCGCTGTGGAGCTGGACGATGGTGGGCTTCCGGGTGGCCCGGGCATAGCCGTCGGCGATGCCGACGACCACCGCCTCTTGAAGGGCCAGGACGTACTGGAGGTCGGGGTAGTCACTGAGGGCGTCGAGGAAGCCCTGCTCGACCGTGCCGGGGTTGCCGAACATGTAGCTGACCCCGTCGGCCAGGAACTGCTCGATCATGGCGAAGCGACCGGTCTTGGCTGTCATGCGGACAGGACGATCAGGATGCGCCTGCTCATACAAACCCCTCTCGTGTGTTCCGCCTGAAGCGCAACGACGCCCACTCCGCGTCCTCGCCAGGCTTTGGGATACTAACGCCTCGCCGGCTGTTCGGATCCGGGGAGGTGAGGAGCCACGATGGTGCAGGAGAAGGCGATCGCGACGACAGAAGGCAGCCACGGCCGGCGCCATCCCCCCCGTGCCGGGGCGGCGCTGCGCCACGAGGGCCGGCGGGTCATCGGCGTGGTCCAGGTGGCCGAGGACGTCGTCCACTACGCGGTGGCCCTGTTGCTGGTGGCGGTCGCCGCGGTCGTGCTGGTGCGGTCGGTGACGGACTTCCTCGAAGGCCACGACCACGCCTTCCCCGAGCGCATCACCTCGGTGATCAACAGCATTCTCTTCGTGATCATCGTCATGGAGATCCTCCGCACCGTGGTGGCCCACTTCGACGACGCCGGCCTCCAGCTCAAGCCGTTCCTCATCATCGGGATCATCTCGGCCGTCCGGCACATCCTCACGGTCGGCGCGCAGGCGTCGCTCGGCGGCGAGGGGGACGCCGAGCACTTCCGCCGGTCCCAGATGGAGCTGGGCGTGAACGCGGCCGTGGTCATCGCCCTGGTGCTCGGCCTGGTGCTGGTGTGGCGGAGCGAGCGGGTCGCGCCCGACACGCCCGAGACCGACACCACGCGGGGGCTGACGTAACCGGGCTGGGCCCGGCGGCGCCGGCGCGGTGGCGCCCGTGATCCGCCTCGCACAGTTGGTCGCCGGCCTCGCCCTGGTGCTGGCCACCCTGTCCGACGCCATCGGCACCCTGGTGGCCGCCCGCGGCCTGACGGGCCGGTGGCGGCCGACCCGGCACTTCTACTGGATCAGCTGGCGGTTGTGGCGCGCCGTCGGCCGGCGCCTCGGCACCCACCGGGAGGGGTTCCTGTCGGCCTACGCGCCCCTGACCCTGCTGACCCTCCTGGGCATGTGGCTGACCGGGCTCCTGGTCGGCTGGGCGCTGGTCTACTCGGCCACTGAAGCTTCGCTGAAGGGCGACACCGGGTTCGCCAGCCTCCTGTACTACTCGGGCACGTGCTTGTTCACCCTGGGTTTCGGCGACATCCTGGCCGTGACCGCCCCCCTCCGGTTCGCAGCCCTGGCCGAAGCGGCGACGGGCGTGGCCACCATGGCCCTGGCCATCTCCTACCTGCCCGTCCTCTACGCGTCCTACGGCCGGCGGGAGTCGCAGTTGCTGACCCTCGACGACCCGTCGGGCGAACGCATCCAACCCACCGCGCTGATCCGGATCTGGGCGCCGGGAGGCGACACCGACCGCCTTTACCAGTTCTTCGGTGAATGGGAGGGGTGGACGGCCGACATCCTCGAGAGCCATGTCTCCTACCCGATGCTGGCGCTGTTCCGTTCGCAGCACCGCGGCCAGTCGTGGGTCACCGCCTTGGGCGTGGTGCTGGATGCCGCCGTCCTGACCTGCGCAGCCGTGCCGGGCGCCGAGCTGCGCGAGCCGTACTTCATGTACCGCCGGGGCCGCCGGGCCCTCAACGAGATCCTCCGCCGCCTGCCCGAGATCACCCCCGAGGCCCAGGCGCCGCTGGAGCGCTTCCAGTTCGACATCGCCTACGCGCGGCTGGCCGACACCGGGCTGCCGTTGCGCGACCCCGACGAGGCATGGGCCCGCCTCCTGGAGTACCGGTCGACGTACGGCCGCGCCCTGCAGTCCCTCATCGACTACCTCCTGGCACCGGCCGGCTTCTGGGGCCATTCGGCCGAGGACGGCGACTACGGCAGGTAACTTGGGCGCATGAGCGAGCCGGCACGGCGAGCGGGGCCTGAGCGGCCCTCTGAGCGGGGAAGCCAATGAGCGAGCCGGCACGGCGAGCGGGGCCCGAGAGCAGGCTGTGCCTGCTGTCGGTCCACGCGCATCCCGACGACGAGTCGTCGAAAGGGGCGGCCACCGTCCACCACTACGCCAACGAAGGCGTGCGGTGCGTGCTCGTGTGCTGCACGGGTGGCGAGGAGGGCGACATCCTCAACCCGGCCATGGACCGTCCGGAGATCCGAGAGAACCTGCACCAGGTCCGCATGGAGGAGCTGGCCCGAGCCACGGAGATCATCGGCTACCACGAGGTTGCGCTCCTCGGCTACCGCGACTCGGGCATGGCCGACAGCCCTTCCAACGCCAACCCGGACTGTTTCGCCGCCGCCGACGAGGCCGAGGCCGTCGGCCGCCTGGTGGCCATCATCCGCCGGGAGCGGCCGCAGGTGATGATCATCTACCCCGACGACCAGCAGGGCTACCGCCACCCCGACCACCTGCGGGTCCACGACGTCGGCGTCGTGGCCTTCGACGCCGCCGGCGACCCCGATGCCTATCCCGACGCCGGCCCGCCATGGCAGCCGTTGAAGCTGTATTACAGCGCGTGGGCCAAGGCCCGGATGGTGGCCATCCACGAGACGTTCCTCAAGCTCGGTATGGAATCGCCCTTCGACGAGAAGTGGTTCGACCGGCCCGGCCTCGACGACCGCATCACCACCAAGGTCGACGTGAGCCCGTTCGACGACGTCCGCAAGCAAGCGCTCCTCGCCCACGCCACCCAGATCGACCCGAACTCACCGTTCTGGTTCGGCTTGCCGCCGGAGGTCACGACCGCGTACCCGTGGGAGGACTACATCCTGGCCCGGTCCCTCGTCGAGACCCCTCCGTACTTCCCCGAGGACGACCTTTTCGCCGGTATCCGGGAGCGGGCCCAGCCCGAGCTCGGCCGCTAGGCTCCGCCCCCATGGAGAAGTACCTGTCGCAGGAGTGGTTGGACGCAGGCCGCGTGCTGGCCCAGGAGTTCCCGGAGCGGGCCGGCGCGACAGCCCGCCTCCAATACCAGGTGGTAGGCGCCCCCGAGGGCGAGGTCCACTACTACTGGGTCATCGACAGTGGGAAGCTGCAGGAGTCGACGCTGGGCGACGACGCCGACGCCGAGATCACCCTGTCGATGAGCTACGAGGACGCGGTGAAGATGCAGAAGGGCGAGCTGGACCCCAACGCCGCCTTCATGCAGGGCCGGATCAAGGTGGTCCCGGGGAGCAACATGGGCAAGCTCATGAGCCTGCTCCCGCTCACCCAGAGCCCCGAGTACAAGGCCATCCAGGCCAAGATCAACGACATCACCGAGTACTGACCGCCCCGCCGGTCGAACTGGTGACAGATCTGGGGCGGGGAGCGGCCGTCGACGTCACCAGTTCGGTGTGAGGCGGGGCTCAGCCGCTGATGAGGGCGAGCCGTGGTTCGGCCGGGGCGAGGTCGGCGGCGTCGCGGGCCACGCCGCTGCCCACCGGTGGTAACCCGACCAGGTAGCGGAGCACGGCCTGGTGCTGGGCGTCGACGATCAGCATCTGCCCGGCGAGGGTGATCGCGGCGGGCGCCCGTAGCGACGGGACGAGCGCCAGGTACGTCTGGGCCAGGTAGTCCTCGAGGCGCAGGGCCATGGTGGCCGCGGCCGGCACGTCGGTCACCCGCCCCGCAGCCAGCTCCATCGCCGGCCCCATGCCCACCGGCGCGGCGCCGGGCGAGCGCCCGGCGCCGGCGAGGAGGGTGGTCCAGGCGTCGAGGTGGTCCTGGTGGTGCACGGTGGCGGTGGTGACGACCCGGATGAAGGCCTCGGGGATGGCCGCCCCCAGCCGGCCCTGGGCAGCCAGGGTGGAGGTCGACCGGTAGTGCTCGACGACGAGCCGCTCGGCGCCGGCGGCCCGAGCGGCGCCGGCCAGGTCGTCGCCGGTGCCATCCGCCTGGCGACAGGCGCCGGCGGCCAGCATCCCGGCCAGGCCCGCCGACCGACCGAGGAGCCCGCGCCGGGTGAGGCCCGGGCCGGTCACCGGACTGCACCTGACGCCGGCTCGGCGATGCGCTCCGGCGGGCCGACGGCGTGGAGGGAGGCGGGGAAGGCGGCCGGCACGACGGCCTGGGGTACCCCGCTCAGCAAGGCCAGCGACAGAGGGACCTGCACGAACTGTGTGGCGCCGGCGGCGAGCAGCGCCTTGACCGTGCGGAGCACCGCCAGGCGTTGACCGGCGACGGCCATCACCGCGGCCACCAGCGCCTTCGAGGGGGCGTCGGTGAGCTGAGTGAGGTCGCGCAGGTACGTGTCGACCGTGGCCTGCTCGACCAGGCCGGCGAAGTCCACCAGCGCGGCGGGCGTCGCCAGGTCGGCGCCGGCCAACAGGGCCTGGAAGGTGGGGTGCGGTGCGTCCTGCACCTTGGCGCTCGGGTCGACGGCGGTCGTGCGGGCTTGGAACGCCTGCAAGTGCGCGGTGTGCTGGCGCCGGCTGTCGGCGACGAACGTGCGCATGGTCGACAGGGCCGGTCCGGCGAGGCCGGCGAGGCCGCGAGCGGTGGTCGACTCGCCGTAGGTGGCGACGGCGACGGCCTCGAGGGCGGACGCCGTTTGCAGGATCTGGACGTCGAGGGTGCCGTCGGCGTGGGCCGCCGGCGCTCGCGCCCACGTGGCGCCGGCCACGGCAAGCCCGCCCAGGCGGACCAGGACGGTCCGGCGGGGGACCGCGCTCCGGTCAGCGTCGACGGTGGCGGGGCGTGTTCGGCGTACTCCCGAGTATCGCCGATGCGCTCAGCGGGCGGCGAGTCGACGCCCGCCGGCGCCCATCCGACCCCGCACCAGGGCGGCGACGGCCAGGAGCGCAGCCAAGCCCTCGGCCACCTTCACCGGGTACTCCTCGAACGAGTACGGGTCGAGGTGGTCGACGAGGGGGATCGTGACCTCCCGGGCCAGGAAGTAGAGCACGATGAGGACCGTCGTCGACACGATCACCGACCCGTAGGCGGCCCGGGACGGCTGCAACCACACCAGGACGGCCTGCCCGATCAGGAGCACGCCCGAGACGGCGAAGAAGGCACCGAGCACCCACCCTTCCGCCCAGTGCTCGGGTACCAGGGCGCAATGGACCACGCCGGTGAAGATCAGCGCGGCGGCGGCGAGGTCGTCGACCGGTCGGGGCTCGGCCCCCTGCCGGAAGAAGGGCAGCAGCACCCGCAGGGCCAGGGCGCCGACGGCCAGCCCACCCATGACGGCGAGGACGTACCAGCCCCGTTCCTCCACGTCCGACGTGCTGGCCTCCATGGCCACGGGCCCGGCTGTTCCTGGCCCGGCCCCGACCGCAGGGCCGCCGGGCGCGGGCTGGACGACCGGCGTCGCCGCCGGCGCCTCGTGGGCGAGGGCGGGGCCGACCCCCAGCAACGTCGCGGCCGCGGCCACGACCGCCGTCCGGATGACGGCCCGCCGTACCCATGTTCTGCCCTTGTCGTCTCGCGTCACGGGGACCGCTCCTTGCGCTCGTTGTCGGCCCTTCTTCGGAGCCGCCCGGCCCCCCGGACGATGGCCCGTCGCCTGTTTCATCCGAACGTCGTGTCATCCGCTGCCGCCGGCGGGACCGAACAGTGCATCGTGAACACAAACCGAAGGACACCACGCCAGGTACTTGCTGCGGCGGGACTTGGGCTCGCCCTCGTGTTCGCAGGGTGCGGAGGTGGCAGCGACAAGCCGGCGTCCACCGCGGCGTCGTCGACGCCGACCCCCGCAGTGCAGTCGAACACCGTGACCCTGAAGCTCATCGCCTTCAAGCCCGAAGCCTTGACCGTCAAGGCCGGGACCGCGGTGACGTGGAAGAACGAGGACGGCACCGATCACAGCGTGACGTCGGGTGTGGTGAAGCAGGAGGGCGGCGGCGTCAAGGACACACCGGACGGCAAGTTCGACTCCGGGACCCTCGGAGCCGGCAAGTCCTTCAGCTTCACCTTCGCGTCCGCCGGTACCTACACCTTCTACTGCAAGTTCCACCCCGCAACCATGCGGGGGACCATCACGGTCACCTAGGTCCGGCTCCCGCCGGACCGCCACGCAGTACCTGAAATCCCTATCACCCCTACACGGAGGATCTGTTGAACAAACTGACACTGCGACTCGCCGGTGCGGCAGTGGCACTGGCTCTGACCGGTGCCGCATGTGGCAGCAGCGACGACAAGAGCACGTCGACGCAACCCACCACCGGTGCCACCACCGCGCCGTCGGCGGCGCCCTCGTCGAACACCGGCGCGGCCACCCTGCGGGCCGGCCTGACTGGGCTGCTGAGCGAGCACGTCTACCTGGCCGCGCTGGCCACCGGCTCGGCGCTGCGAGGGGACACCAAGGGCTTCGAGGCCTACGCCACCGCCCTGAACGGCCCGACCAACAGCAACACGTCCGACCTCGTCGCCGCCATCACCTCGGTGTACGGCGCTGACGTCGGCAAGGCGTTCGACGGCCTGTGGCGCAGCAACGGCCACATCCCCGGCTTCGTCGCCTACACCCAGGCCGTGGCCGCCAACGACAAGCCCGCTGCCGACAAGGCCGTCGCCGACCTGCTGGCCTACGCCAAGACCTTCGGCACCACGATGAACTCGGTCAACAGCAACCTCCCGGCCGCGGCCGTCGAGGAGGGCGTGAAGATGCACATCACCACGCTGAAGGCCGTCGTCGACGCCCAGAAGGCCGGCGACCAGACCGCCGTCTACACGTCGCTGCGGGTGGCCTACGCCCACATGGCTGACTTCGCCGCCACCCTCGCTGGCGCCACCGTGGCCAAGTACCCGAACATCGACGGCTCAGCCACCTCCAAGGCGGCCACGCTCCGTGCCGGGCTCACCTCGTTGCTGCGGGAGCACGTCCTGCTCGCCGCCAGCGCCACCGGTGGTGCCCTCGGCGGTCGTGCCCCCCAGTTCGACGCCGCTGCCGCTGCGCTGAACGGCCCGACCAACAGCAACACCGCTGACATCGTCGCCGCCATCACCTCGGTGTACGGCGCTGACGTCGGCAAGGCGTTCGACGGCCTGTGGCGCAGCAACGGCCACATCCCCGGCTTCGTCGCCTACACCAAGGCCGTCGCCGCCAACGACAAGCCGGCTGCCGACAAGGCCGTGGCCGACCTGCTGGCCTACGCCACCACCTTCGGGACCACGATGAACTCGGTCAACAGCAACCTCCCGGCTGCCGCGGTGACCGACGCCATCAAGATGCACATCACCACGCTGAAGGCCGTCGTCGACGCCCAGAAGGCCGGCGACGCCACCCTGACCGCCACCACCCTGCGGGCCGCTGTGGCCCACATGTCCGACACCGCTGCGGTCCTCGCCGACGCCACGGTGAAGAAGTTCCCCGAGAAGTTCTAAGCGGGAACGGGCCCTGAGAACGGGCGCAGCGCCGAGGCCGGCGCTGCGCCCGTTCTTTCGCGCCTGGGGGCATCCAGCGCGGCCCCCGGTGCCGAACAAGGGATGCTGTGTACGTGGAAACCCTTGGAGAAGCCAGTGACGCCGCACTCGTAGTGGCCATCGGGCGTTGGCGCGAGGAGGCGTTGGCTGAGGCCTACCGCCGTCATGCCGGCGCCTCCTACGCACTGGCGCGTCGGCTCCTCAACGACAACGCCCTGGCCGAGGAGGTGCTCCAAGAGGTGTTCCTCCGCCTCTGGAACGCCCCGGAGCGCTTCGATGCCGAGCGGGGGAGCCTGCGGGCCTTCCTGCTGGCCCAGATCCACGGGCGTTCCGTGGACCTGCTCCGGTCTGAAACCTCACGCCGCCGGCGTGAGGAACGTGAAGCACGGGAGTCGCCCCGTTTCGGCGACGATATCGAACGGGAGGTGATCGACCTGACTGTGTCCGAGAAAGTGAAAGAGGTCGTCGCCGCCCTTCCCACCGACGAGCGCAAAGCCATTGAGCTCGCCTATTTCGGCGGACACACCTACCGGCAGGTCGCGGTGATGCTGGAAGCCCCTGAGGGTACGATCAAGAGCCGTATCCGCTCGGGCCTCCGGCGACTGCAGAAGGATCTCGCCGAGGCTGGAATTGGAGCGACATGGGCCGAGATCTGACGCATCCAGAGGCAAGCGAGCTGCTCGGCGCCTACGCGCTCGACGCGCTCGACACCGGGGAGTGCGAGGCCGTCGAGGCCCACCTGGCGTCGTGCCTGGCGTGCACCACCGAGGTGGCCCGCCACCGCGAGGTCGCCGGCCTTCTCACCCCGGGCTATGCCGTGCCCCCGCCCGGCGTGTGGGAGCGGATCTCTGCCGCCCTGGAGGAAGTGCCGCCACCGTTGACGCTGGCCCCGGTCCGCGCCGAGCCGCCGGCGCCCCCTAGCAATGTCGTCCCGCTCCGGCCCCGCTCCCGGCGCATCGGGACGGGTATCGCGGCCATGGTGGCCGTTGCGGCCGTGGCCATGATCGGGTTCCTCGGCGTGCGGGTCAGCAACGACGGGCGCCGTATCGATGAGCTCGCTGGTGCTCAGGCTCCGGCCGACCAGCTCCAGCGGTCGGCCCGGGCGGCTGTGGCCGCGCCCGACGCCCGGCTCGTCGAGCTGAGCTCCACCGACGGTGCCAGGACAGCCGAGGCGGTCCTGCTGCGTGACGGCACGGGGTACCTGGTCAAGCACAACCTCCCTACTCTCGCGAGCGACCAGACCTACCAGCTGTGGGCGCTTGTCGGCACCTCGAAGATCTCCGTGGGCGTGCTCGGCTCGCAGCCCGACGTGGTCGCGTTCAAGTACTCGGGCGACGCCTGGGCCTTGGCCATCACCCAGGAGAAGGCCGGCGGCGTGGAGACCACCCGTCGCGACCCGGTGGTGGTCGGCCGGGTCTGAGGTTCAGCCGGCCCGCTGCAGGTCGCGCAGGGCCCGGTACCCGATGAACGTGGCCCCCGCCCGTCGGCTCAGCGAGCGGAGCGAGGAGTGGCCGGTGACCAGGTCGTAGTCATCGGCCCGGCCGGCCCAGTCGGGGGCCAACGCCCGCAGCTCAGCGGCATCGACCGCCGGCCGGACGTGGATCTCGGTGACGCCTTCGGGAAGCTCGGTCAACGCTCGCTCGATGGCCCGCCGGCTCCCGGCGCGGGGCACATGTAGGAAGTTGTCGGGGAAGACGACGCCCTCCTCGGCGGCAAGGCGACGGAACGGGAACCCCACAGACCGTTCGGTGGCCGCCCCGCCGAGCCGGAGCGGCAGGCGGAAGTCGACGGCCAGCTCCAGGTAGATGTCGAAGAACTCCGGGCGCAGTTCGAGCGCGGCCATGTGCGAGGCCAGGTGGGTGACGTCGAACCCCCAGTAGATGGCCCGCTCGACCTGGGCCCGGCACTCGCGGCGGACCTCGTCGAGGTCGGCGTGGTCCCACAGGTCGGCGCAGGTCCGGGGGAAGCCCCCGTCGCCGTCGAGGAGGGACGGGGCGTGGGTGATCGGCCCCCAGCGGTACAGGTCGTGCTCGGCGTTGAGGGTGAGCTGGACCCCCACGTCCTCGCCCCGGTGACGGGCGGCGGCATCGCGGGCCCACGGGCAGGGCACCATGAGGCCGGCGCTGGTCCCGGTGCCGTCGCGGAGGGCCTCGTACACGCCGAGGTTGGCCGAGTGGCAGGAGCCCAGGTCGTCGCAGGTGACGATGAGGAGCCGGGAGCCGGCTGGGTACCCCAGCCGTTCTACGAGCGGGCGGCCATCGATCGGACGTCCATCGAGCATCGTCACGCCTGAGACGGTACTGGGGCCGGGGCGGTCGGCGGGTGCCTCGGGCCCCGGCCCCATGCTGCGGTCAGCCTTGGCGGACCTTGCCTCTCACGTAGGCGGCGATCGTGCCCGTCGTGACCTGCACGTTGTGCTTCTTCTTCACGTGCTCGGCCACCTTGGCCATCAGCTCGTCCTCAGTGGACCCAGACCCCTGCCAACGGCAGGCGTGGTTCTCATCCCTTCAAGCGAAGCGGTATGCCACGGCTCCTCCTTGTGATGCGCGTCTCCGCGCGGTGATGTACTCGAGGGTATCCGGAGCCCCCCGCTACCTCGGATGGCGGTCTTCAGCTTGCGGCCGGCGCAACCCGGCCGTTGGGGAGCAGCGTGCAGGCGGCCCACAGGCCCTGGGCGCCCTCCCGGGCCTGGCGGGCGATGGCGGCGAACTCGTCGGTATGGGCGACGTTGGGCGGGATGGTGAGGAGCTGGGCGAACCCCCGCCTCAACAGCTCGGCATTGACGAAAAGACCGTCGTCCTTGCGGTAGACGTAGGCCAGCAGGCGCCCGTAGCGGTCGCGCTGCTCGGCATCGCCCACCAGGCGGACGGCGGTGCCGGGGGGCAGCACACTGGAGGTGAACCGGCTGGCCTCCTTCCCGAAGCACCCGACCGGCTGGTTCGGCGCCTTGGTCTCCGGCGTGTCGATACCGATGAGCCGGACCCGCTCGCCGCCGGCGACCTCGATGGTGTCGCCGTCGACCACCCGGCGCACGAGCACATCGACCCCACCGGGGAGGACGCCGGTGGCCGGCGCCGGCGACGGCAGGGCGGCCGCCCGCTGGTGGGCGCACCCGCCGAGCACGGCGGCCAGCACGGCGACCAGCATCGCGACGAGCGCGACGACCACCGCCGGCGCCCGGCGCAGGGGGCCGGCGCCGGGCCTCAGGCGGCGATCTTGGCGCACGCCTGCTGCAGGGCCTGTCGGGCCGCGGCAAGGCCCTGCTTGCCGACGTGGCGGGTGTGCTCGTCGAGCTCCCACGGGGCCGGCTGGCGGCCGGGCGCGGCGGGGTCGGCGACGGGGACAGCCGGGGTTGCAGTGGGCAGGAGTGCCAGCTGGTCGTGCATGGTCCCAGGATGACAGGGGGGTGCGACATTTTGGTCGGGGGCGTGGCCTGGCGAGCCTGCTCGGGCCCGTCGTGAAACGTGTTGTTCACCATGCTGCTATCGCGACGACTTCGGCGTTGAGTAGGGTGATGGTGGGTAGCCGCTCAAGGAGCAACCCGAAAAGGTCGACGTAACGGGAACAGGCACGGCTGCCCAGCGTTGGGAGTGAGTGATGAGCGAAACGCTTGAGATCGAGGCCATCAACCAGGCCCTGGAAATGATTGACAAGAGCCTCGGTGTGATGCACACGCGCGAGCTTGTCTCCACGAGCGAGGTGTCCAACCTCCTGCTCGACATGCGGTCCATCCTTGCCTCGGCGGGGATCGACCTCGTGGAGATGCGAGAAGTCGTCCCGAGCCCGAACTAGGGGCGTCCCGCCGCCTGGGTGGCGGTCGTCGGCATGAGCCGGCGGCCGATCAGGCCCAGGGCCACGCCGACGGCAATCCCGCCGGCCACGTCCGAGGCGTGGTGGATCTTCACGTAGATCCGGCTGGTGGCCACGAGCGCGGCCACAACCGCGTACAGGGGCCAGAGGTCGTCGTCCTCGGAGAGGATGATGGCCGCGCTGACCGCCGAGGTGGCGTGGCCGCTCGGGAAGCTGCTGGTGAGGGGCCGACGCACTCGTAGCGGGCGCTCGACCTCCCACGGTGGTCTCGTCCGCCGGAAGCACGACTTGATGATGCCGTTGACCAGGACCGACTCGACGCCCATGGCCGCTGTCATGTGCAGGGCGCCCGCCAGGTTGTCGCCCTGTCGGAGGGCCTTGAGGGTGCCGAACATGACCCAGATGAGGCCGAAGTCGCCCAGCTCGGACGCGGCGTAGAACACCCGGTCGGCGACCACGTTGCCCCGCAGCCGGTCGAAGGCCCGGTCGACGGCGGTGTCGAAGCTGGCCACACCCCTGCGAGCGGTGCGGACATGGTGCTTCACGATGGGGAAGACGCTACCTGTTCGGCTGCCCTCAGCCGGCGCCGACCAGCTCGCGGGCCCGCGCCGGGTCGCCGCCGAAGGCGGGGCAGTAGTCCCGGAACGAGCACCAGTTGCACAGCTCCGAGGGCCGGGGCCGGAAGTCCTCCTCGGCGCAGGCCCGCTCCACGGCCTCCCAGATGGCGGTGGTGCGCTGTTCGAGGCCCCGGACGGACTGGGCCGACGGTTCGGCCACGATGGCGACCGGCTGGGAGAGGTAGAGGAGCTGGACCCGCGACGGGCGCCGGCCGAGGACCCGCTCGCACAGGAACGCGTAGAAGTGCACGCCACCGAGGCGGCTCTGCTCGTGGGCCACCCCGGGCACCCGCCCCGTCTTGTAGTCGGTGACGACCAGCCCACCGTCGGCATCGAGGTCGAGGCGGTCGATGATGCCCCGCAGGGTGAGCGAGCCGACGCGGGCCTCCATGAGGAGCTCCATGCCGATGGGGTGGACGGTGCGGGGGTCCTCGAGGGCGAAGTACTTCCGCACCAGGACCTCGGCGTCGGCGGCGAACGCCGCCTCGGCGGCGGCGTCGAGCCCGAGGCCCACGAGCTCGGGATCAGTGGCCATCTCGGTCCTGGCCCGCTCCAGGCAGGCCAGGGCGGCATCGAGGGTGCGGCCCGGCGCCGGCTCGCAGAAGAGGAGCTCCAGGGCGCGGTGGACCAGCGTGCCCTTGGTGGCCGCGGCCGACGGGGCCTCGGGGAGCCGGTCGATGTTCGAGAACCGGAAGGCCAGCGCACAGTCCTTGAACGACGCCACCTTCGAGGGCGACAGCGAGGTGGGGAGGGGCAGCGCCATCACTGCCAACCTACCGACGGGGTAGGACGGCGGCGAGGATGGTCAGGCGCCGGCGAACGCCGCCCTGATGGCCCCGGCGACCGTCGCCAGCCCCTCGAGCGGGCCGAAGTGGCCCAGGTCGGGGAAGGTGGACAGGGTGGCGGCCGGGAGCGCGTCGACCTGGGCCTGCGAGACGGCGGCCTCCATGGCCAGGCTCCGGTCGCCACGGGCGATCGTCACCGGGCACCGCACCTGGCCCAGGCGGGTGAAGCCGTCGTGGACCAGGCCCTGTCGGTAGATCGCCGCTTCCACGAACGGCGGGCACTTCAACCGCACACCCTCCTTGTCCGGGGCGAACCCGCAGTCGACGTAGGCCCGGAGGGCCTTGGCGTCGAGGGACTCCAGGGGAGGCTTGGAGGCGAAGTTCTCGTAGGCGTCCTGGCGGGTCGGGAACAGGTCGCGCCGCTTCAGCGCCCCGCTGATCAGTGGGCGCCGCGACGCGGCCAGCTCGTCGGTGATCGCCGGCCACACGATCGGTTCGTAGCACCACAGCGCGGCGAAGGTGCCGGGCCGGCGGGCCTCGGCGTCGAGCACCGCGGCACCGCCGGAGGAGTGGCCGAACCCGTAGGGGTGCTCGAGGCCCATCCCGTCGACGACTGCCAGCACGTCGTCTGCGAACCCCGACCAGTTCCAGTCGTTCCCCGCCGGCGCGCCGGTGTCGCCGTGGCCGCGGGCGTCGTAGGACCAGCAGTGGAAGCGGTCGGCGAGGAGGGCGGCCAAAGGGGTGAGCACAGGCCCGCAGAACCCGGTGGCGTGGGCCATGAGCAGGGGCGGGCCGTCGCCCCCCAGGTCGTGAACAGCCAGCGTCACGCCGTCGGACGAAGGGAGGCGGAGCACGCGCGGAGGCTACCGTCGCACTCGGTGACAACTCGACCACCAGCGGGCGACCTGGAAGCGGTGGCTGCGGCCAACTCGGCGTTCTACGCCGCCTTCGAGGCCCGCGACCTCGACGCCATGTCCATCGTCTGGGAGCACTCCGACCGGGTGGTCTGCACCCACCCGGGGTGGGCCAGCCTGCGAGGCTGGGGCCAGGTGGCGGCGTCGTTCTTCGCCCTCTTCCAGAACTCCCAGCACCTCCAGTTCATCCTCACCAAGGAGACCGCCGAGGTGGCGGGCGATACGGCGTGGGTGGCCGTCGACGAGAACATCCTGCAGAGCACCACCGCCAACGCCGTGGCCGCTCTCAACCTCTTCGTCCGGGGCACCGGCGGGTGGAAGATGGTGGCCCACCACGCCTCGCCGATCAGCGACAACAACGACACCTGACCGATTGGTCGATCGGTGGCGGCATACCACCCCCGATTGACCACACGCTCGGGGTGGTCAGCCGGCGGCGCACTCCCCGGCGCCGACCTCGGCGATGTAGGGGCCGGTCTCGCCGTAGTCGACGTAGAAGTCGGGGTTGACCGCGGGGTCGGGGAAGGCGTCGAGGTCGGCCAGGCCCTCGGCGACGGCGGACGCGCCGCCGACCCGGGCCAGCCAGGCTGTGAAGCTCTCGCCGGCGGAACGCTCGTTGGCGAAGCGGCCGACGACCCGGACGGTGGCCTCGCCGGCGGCCTTGGCCGGGAGGCGGAGGGCCTTGTGGCCGAACTCGATCTGGGTGTGGCCCACGTAGCCGCCCAGGAGCATCTGGTAGCCGGGGGCGGCCTGGCCGTGGGCCCGGCGCTCGACGCCCATGAAGCCGATGTCGGAGATGTGGTGCTGGCCGCAGGAGTTGGTGCAGCCGGAGATGTTGACCCGGATGCCGCCGACGTCGCCCAGGCCGGCCTCTTCGAGCGCCCGGCCGATCTCGTCGGCCAGCCCCCGCGACTGGGTGACGGCCAGGTTGCAGGTGTCGGCGCCCGGGCAGGCGACGACGTCGCGCACGAGCTCGGCGCCCGGCTCGGCCATGCCGACGAACTCGAGGCGGGCGTGGAGCAGGGGCAACTGCTCCTCGGTGAGGCCCCGGAACACGAAGTTCTGCCGGTTGGTGACCCGCACCTCCAGGCCCAGGTCGCGCTGGATGGCGGCGACGGCCCGGAACTGCTCGGCGGTCACGTCGCCCAGGCGGCAGTAGGCGTAGGCAGAGACAGTGTGCTTGGCATTGCCCCGGACCACGTTGGCGTCGTCCCAGCGCCCGTAGGGGTCGGACTTCCTGAGCACGACGTTGGTGCCCCAGCCCATCGGGGTGGGGCTGATGGTGGACGACACGCCGGCCGGCTCGTCGCCGGCGGCCTCGACGATGGCGGGCACGCCGCCGGGCCAGGTGGCCGACGCCGGCAGGAACCGGCGCTCCTTGAGGATGCGCCGGCGGACCTCGTCGGCGCCCAGGTTGTCGACCAGCCACTTCATGCGGGCCCGGAGCTTGTTCTCACGGTTGCCGTAGTGGTCGAAGGTGCGGAGGATGGCCTCGATGGTGGGCAGCAGGTCCTCGCGGGAGGTGAACTCCTCGAGGGCCTGGGCCGGGTGGGGGTTGGCACCCAGGCCGCCGGCGAAGAAGACCCGGAACCCGGGCTCCACGGTGCCGTCGTCCTTGGCCCGGTTGACGGCCACCACGCCGACGTCGTTGAACATGGCCTGGCCGCAGTCGGTGACGCAGCCGCTGAAGTTGATCTTGAACTTGCGGGGCAGCCGCTGGGCGTAAGGGTTGCGCAGGAGGTGCTCGAAGGTGGCCTGGGCCCACGGGCTGATGTCGAGCACCTCGAACGGGCAGGCGCCGGCCAGGTGGCAACCCATGACGTTGCGCACCGTGTCCCCGCACGCCTCACGGGTGGTGAGGCCGACGCTGGCCAGCTCCCGCAGCACGGCCGGGATGCGGTCGAGCTGGACGAAGTGGATCTGGACGTTCTGCCGGGTGGTGATGTGGCCCCACCCCCGGGAGTACGTCTCGCTCAGGTGGGCCAGCATCTCGAGCTGTTCCGGCCGCAACGACCCGTAGGGGATCTTGACCCGCACCATCTGGTTGGTGCCGCCCTGGCGTTGGCCGTAGACGCCGTTGTTGAGGCGGAAGACACGGAAAGCGTCCTCGTCCATGTCGCCGGCCTGGTACTTGGCCAGCATGCGCTCGAACTTCTGGATGTCGGCCAAGGCCGCGGGGCTGATGGCGCCGGGGCCGACCTCGACGTCGATCGTCTGACTCATGGACTTGAGGGTACCAAATACCCGACCGTTTCGATCAAGAATCGCCCAACCGAGCGACGAGCTGGCGGACCATGGCCGGGAGCCGGGGCGGGTCGGGCCAGATGGGGCCGTCGATGCCCTCCTCGGTGGCCGCCGTGGCGCACACCGGCCCGACGCACGACGCGACCACGCCGGCGTTGAACGCGGCCCTCAGGTCGTTGCGGAGGCCGAGCCCATCGGCGATGCGGAACAGGTTGTGGACCGCGGGTTGGGCGGTGAAGGTGACGGCGTCGACCCGGCCGACGGCGACGGCCTCGACCAGCCCCTGGGCCGGGCCGGGGTCGTCGGGGAGCGCCCAGTGGTAGACGGGCACCTCGACCAGCTCGCCGGCCATGGCCCGGAGGACGTCGGTGGACGGGTTGCCCTCGGGGTCGAAGAGCTGGAGGGCGACCCGGGCGCCGGCCACGTCGCCGTGGGCGCCCAGGTGCTCGACGATCTCGTGCATCGTCTCGTTCGGGGCCTTCCACCACACGTCGAGGTTGGCGCCCCGGGCCGCCGAGTTGGCCTTGGCCCCCCGGGCGACCACACGGGTGCCCTTGGTGGCGAGCCCGGCCAGCAGGGCGTCGTCGAGGCCCCAGCCGTTGGCGGCCTCCAGCCAGCGGCGCAGGCCCATGCCGGTGGTCACGACCAGGTAGTCGGGCGGGTCGCCGGCGAGCGCGGCGGTGATCGCCCGGAGGCCGTCGTCGCCGGTGAGGTCGATGGTGCGCATGGTCGGCGCGTGGACGACGTCGACCCCTCGGTCGGTGAACAGCCGGGCCTGTTCCTCCCACCGCCGGTCGGCGGTGATGCCGACCCTCATCGCCGGGCCCGGGCGTCGGGGCCGGCGGCCAACTGGGCCACACCGGCCGGAAGGCTCCCGCCGGCGATGTCGGCGATGGTCACCGTCTCCAGCACCGAGCGAAGTGTGGCCCGGGCCGCGATCCAGACGTCCTGTAATGCGACGGCGGCGCCGGCGTAGGCCACGTCCTCGGGCGGTTGGCCGCGCACGTCGCCCAACGCGCCGTCGACGTGGCGGACCACGTCGGCCACGGTGATGCTCTCGGCCGGCACCCGCAGCCAGTAGCCGCCGACCGCGCCCCGCTGGCTGACGACGATGCCGGCCCGGCGCAGGTCGCCGAGGATGTTCTCGGTGAACTTGAGCGGGATGTCCTGGGCCGCGGCGATGGCCTCGCCCTTCATCGGGCCGGTGCCGGCCGCGGCGGCCAGCTCGGCCAGCGCCCGCACCGCGTAGTCGACCTTGGCGGACACTCGCACCGGGCGATTCTCCCTCAGTTCACCCCTTGGCGTCCTGGGGGAGCAACGCCGAGGCGGCGGCGGCCAGCCCGGTCATGCCCAGCTCGGCGGCTGCCGCCCCGGCCGCCCGCAACAGCTCATGGGCCCGAGCCTGGTCCCCGGCCCGGTCGCGCACGACGAGCAGCCGCCCGAACCAGTACCGGCTCCGGGCCAGCAGGGGCGGCGCCCGCAGGCCGGCGTCGACGGCCACCGCGACCTTGAAGTGGGCTTCCGCGTCGTCCCAGCGGCCGACCGTCGTGCAGAGCTGGCCGAGGTAGCGGTCGACCGAGCCGGGGCAGTGGGCGACGAGGCCGGACGCGACGACGAGGCCGGCGTAGGGCCGGTACCGCTCATAGATCGCGGCGGCGAGGGCAGGCTCGTCGAGGCTGGCGGCCACCTCGGCCAGGTAGGCGAAGCCTGTCGAGGTCATCGACTGCACGACCCGGGCGAAACCGTCGGCCCGCAGCCGGTCGACGATGGCTAGGGCGGCGTCGCGGTCGCCGGTCTCAGCGTGGACCAGCGCCAGCATCGACATGAGGCCGATGCTGTTGGGCCGCATGGAGGCCACCCGGGCGGCGTCGGCCTTGTGCCCGGCGACGGTGCCCAGTTCGAGGGCCAGCTTGCAGAGCTGCACGGCCAGCGGGTCGAGGAGGATCTCGGGCCGGGCGGGGATGGCGCCGGCCTCGGCGACCAGCCGTTCCACGTCGTGGAAGCGGCCGTCGAGCAGGGCGAGCGCCGTCCGCAGCAGCGCGGCCTGGAAGGCGACGCCGGGGTTGCGGATCGACAGGTTGCGCTGTTCCAGCTCGTCGACGCCGGCCTCGAACCCGTCGCGGTCACCGACGACGAGGCGGGCGATGGCCCGGCCTCGGCCCACGCCATTGCGCCATCGCGGCCCGGTGACCGGCCCGGGCATCGGGCCGAGGGCGTAGAGCTCCTCCTCGACGTCGAGCAGCTCCCGGGCGCGCGGGGTGTCGGTGAGCACCATCGACTGTGCGAACAGGGCGGCGTGGAGCGCCTCGGCGTCGCCGGACGTACGGGCCAGGGCCAGCGCTTCGTCGGCACGGGCACCGGCCAGGCCGGCGGCGACGACCGGTCGGGCCATCGACATGCTGGCCAGGACTCGGGCCCGCAGGGCGGGTGACGCCTCGCCCAGCCCGAGGAGCGCGTGCTCGGCTAGCTCGACGCCCCGGGGGTCGAGCTGGCCGTCGGAGAACAGGTAGAGGCTGACGGCGCGAGCCAGGCGTTCGGGCGAACCCATCCGGCTGGCGACCTCGGCCGCCTCGAGCAGAGTTCTCGGAGGCTGGTCGGCGACCATCAGGCCCCGGGTCTCGAACGCCAGGAGCAACAGCTCGAAGCGGGCGTCGAGGTGCTCGGGGTCGGTCGCCGACAGGGCGGCGAGGCCGAGGCTGGTGAAGGCGACGACGTCCTCCCATGCGCACCGGGCGAACGCCTGCCGACCGGCGGCGAGCGCGTACGTGCCGGCTTCGGTGGCGCCGCCGTCGGCGCCGGCCTCGGCGAAGTGGTGGGCCAGCGCGGGCAGCCGAGGGTCCAGGTCGCCGGGCATGGCGGCCAGGGCCCGGCCGACGTGGTGGTGGAGCCGGGCCCGCCGGGTGGCCGAGAGGGCCGAGTAGATCGTGTCGCGGACGATGGCGTGGGCGAACTGGTACCGGCCGGTGCCGATCTCGGTCACGACGGCGGCGGCGAGCGCCTCCTCAGCGGCGTCGAGCGCGCCGTCGGGGTTGCCGGCGTTGGTGACCGCTTCCAGGAGGCCGAGCTCGAACTGGAATCCGACCACCGAGGCGACGGTGAGGACGCGCTGGGCCGCGTCGGAGAGCCGGGCCACCCGCCGGGCCACGACGTCGCGGATGCCGTCGGGGAGGCCGAGGCGTTCCACGCCGTCGTCCTCGCGCCCTCCATCCGTGTGGCGGTGCGTCGGGCTCGTATCGGCCAGGAGGCGAATGAACTCGCCCACGAAGAAGGGGTTGCCGCCCGTGCGGGCGTGCAGCCCCCGGGCCAGCGCCTCGCCGGCGCTGTCGAGCGCGTGGCCCTCTCGATGCTCGACCAGCGCGGCGACACCGGCCTCGTCCAGGCCGGCCAGGAGCATGCGTTCGACGCCCGGCTCCCGGCGCAGGTCGGCCAGCAGCGCGGCCAGCTGGTCGTCGGGCGCCACCTCGGTGTGCCGGTAGGTGCCGACGACCACCAACGCCGGCGTGCGGGCGGCGAGGACATGGCGGAGCAGGGCCAGGGTCGGCGCCGGCGCCCAGTGGAGGTCGTCGACCACCAGGACGACGGGCCGGACGGAGGCAGCCTGGGCCAGGAGCCCGGTGACCGCCTCGAAGAGCCGGTAGCGATCGCCCGCCGAGCCCGCCGGCGGGAGGGCCGGCGCGTCGGAGGTGCGCCGGGCGAGCTCGGGGACGATGCGGCCCAGCTCGCCACCGTGGTCGGCGACATGGGCGGCGAGCTCGGCTTGGCCGCAGTGGGCCACGTAGTGGCGCAGGGCCTCGGCGAACGGCTGGTAGGCGACACCGAGCTCTTCATCGCAGCGCCCGTAGAGCACGGTGGCGCCCTGGGCGTACGCGTACCGGGCGAAGTCGGTGACGAGGGTGGTCTTGCCGACCCCGGGTTCGCCCCCGACCATGACGGCCTGCCGGCCGGCTGATGTCGCCTGCTCCAATGCCCGTCGCAGCCGCTCCACCTCGTCCCTGCGGCCGACCAGGAACGTCGAGACGCCGGGCGTGAGCGTCGCGGGCAGCGGGGGTGGCCCTGGCGGTGCCGCCACGTCCACCGTCGCGTCGTCGGTGAGGAGCGAGAGGTAGGCGCTGTTGGTGGCGGCGGACGGGCTGGCGCCCAGCTCCTCGGCGAGCACTCGCCGGCACCGCTCGTAGACCCGCAGCCCCTCCGCCGGGTTGCCGGCGCCCCGGTGCGCGGCTATGAGCAGCACGTAGGCCGACTCCCGGTACGGTTCGTTCTCGATGGCCTCGGCGGCCGCGGCCGCGGCCTCGACCCACAGCCCGAGGGCGCCGTAGGCCTCGGAGAGGAGCTCCAGGGCCCGGAGGCGGACCTCGCGCAGCTCGGCCTGGCGCCGTTCGACCCACACGCCCGACCACCCGGGCAGGAACCCCTGGGCGGCGACACCCAGCGCGGCCGCGGCCGCCTCCCGTGCCTCGTCCGGTCTTCCCTCACGCAGCGCCCGCAGCGCACTGTCCACGTTCGCGCCCGCTTCCTCGATATCGACCACGGTCCCGGCTGGCAGGCGTACCTGGTAGGCGCCGAAGACGTTCACAACTTCGATCCTGTGCGCCGCGCCGTCGGCGGCCAGCGCACTGCGGGCCTTGGAGGCGTTGCCCCGCAACATCTGGTCCCACGAGCGGGGAAGCTCGTCGTCGCCCCAGAGCACCTCGGCGAGCTCGTCCTTGCTCACCGGGCGGTGGCGATGGCACACCAGGTACGCCCAGAACAACCGACCGAGCCGGCCCAGGCCGCTCATGTCGACCGAGGCGCCGTCGATGTCGACGGCCACGAGGCCGGCGAGCGCGATGCGCGCGGTCATCGGGCCAGCGTAGGCCCGGCCCCGGCCCCGGCCCCGGGGCCGGGGCCGGGCGCCGGCGCCTTACGGCGTGTGCCCGCCCCTGACGGCCGTACCGGCGAGCACCAGGACCGACACGCCCAGCAGCGCGGCGCCGGCCCAGGTGGCCACGCCGGCGGCCTGGTCGGCCTTCGACCCGAGCATGCCGAAGCCGTACGACGTCATCAGGAGGCCGCGCATGGTCTCGCCCTCGAAGAGGGTCTGGCGCTTGCCGGTGGCCTCACCGAGCTGGCGTTGCAGGTCGGGGACCGATGGGTCGTTGCTGGCCTGGGCCACGGCGATCTTGGCCCGGAGGTCGTCCTGCACGGCCCGCATCTGGGAGAACGTCTTCCCGCCGGCCACCGCCTTGAGGTGCACCCCGATGAAGTGGTTGGCGTAGCACTGGGCCTGGGCGCCGGTCGTCAACGGCTGGCCGGCGAACTCGACCAGGCAGCGGTGCTCACGCTCCTCCGGCGTGAGTGCGTCCGCAGGCTTGAATGTGATCTCCTGCTCGGCGAGCTGGCGGGCGACGTTGTCCTCGGCGAACGTCGCGTTGCTCCGCATCAGGGTGGCGAACCCGCCGAGGGCGACGGCGACGGCGATCCCGCCGGCGCCGACGACGAGGCGCCGCTTCGCCCATGGCCGGGGCTCACGGTCCTTCACGGGCGCCATTGCCGCCACGGTGGGCCGCGGGCCGGCGACCCTGGTGCCGGCGTCGATCTGCTGTGAACCGTTCATGTGCCCCTCCCGGGTGTCGTGGGCTCCTCCGGCCCGGGATGGGCAGGACCGAGACCGTCAACGGGGAACCTAGGAAGGGGCCGTAGATCCGACGTAGAGGTCGCGTAGATGCCGCGCCGGTCCGCCGGCGGGCGCTGAGACACGAGAAGGGGCATCGTATGATGTCAACAGTGATGCCACCACGATCAGGAGGGTGCCGCGTGCGCACGACCCTTTCCCTTGACGACGACCTTCTTGCCGAGGCCCAGCGGCTCACGGGGACGCGGGAGAAGAGCGCGCTGGTCCGTGAGGCCCTGCGCGCCCTCATCCAGCGGGAGAGTGCTCGCCGGCTGGCCCTGCTGGGCGGGACCGAGCCGGCGCTCGGCGAGGTCCCGCGACGGCGGGGCAGTCCTTGATCCTCGTCGACACACCCGTGTGGGTCGAGCACCTCAGGACCGGGCGGCCCGACCTGGCACGGCTCCTCGACGACGGCCTGGTACTGGGCCACCCCTGGGTGGACGGGGAGCTGGCCCTCGGTCACCTTGTGCGGCGGGCCGAGGTCCTCGGCCTTCTCGGCGCACTCCCTCAGGCCGTCGTCGCCACAGCGGAGGAGATCCGGGTGCTTGTCGACCACCACCAGCTGCACGGGACCGGCATCGGCTACGTCGACGCCCAACTCCTTGCGTCCACCGCCCTGACGGGTGGGGCGGAACTGTGGACGGAGGACCGACGGCTCCACGCCGCCGCCGTCCGTGTTGGTTGTGCAAGGACCTGAACGCCAGCACGGGCGGGGCGCCGGCCGTCAGGACGCAGGGTCGACGAGGCCCCAGCGCCGGCGGATGGCGATGTCGGCCCGGCCGAAGACGGTGTCGACGACGATGCCGATGATCAGGATCACGAGCATGATGGCCAGCATCCGGTCGGCCTGCGAGAAGTCACGGGCGAACTGGAGCTGGACGCCGATCGACGGCCGGTTGGCCACCACGGCCACCAGCTCGCCGGCCATGAGGCTGCGCCAGGCGAAGGCCCAGCCCTGCTTGAGGCCGGTGACGTAGGTGGGAAGGGCGGCGGGGAGGATGACGTGGCGGTACAGGCCGATGCCCTTGGCCCCGATCATGCGCCCGGCCCGGTGCATGAGCGGCGGCACGTGGTCGACGCCGGCGATGAGCCCGTTGGCGATCGACGGGGCCGCCCCCAGCACGACCACGAACATGATGGCCCGCTCGCTCAAGCCGAACAGCAGGATGGCCAGGGGGAACCAGGCGATCGACGGCATGGTCTGCAAGCCGGTGATGAGCGAGCCCACCGCGCTGCGCAGCAGCTTCACCCGGGCGACGGCCAGGCCGATGACCGACCCGATCACCAGGGCGAGGACATAGCCGGTGACGGCCCGGCGCATGGTGATGCCCACCGCCCGCCAGAACTTTGCCGTGCCGAGGAGGTCGACGAGGGCGGGCAGCACCTTGTCGGGCCCGGGCAGCACGTAGTCGTCCTTCCAGCCCGACCACACCACGGCCTGCCAGATGCCGAGACCCAACAGGACGGCCGCCAGCTTGGGCCACGCCGCCGACCACAGCCGGCGGCCCCGGCTGGGGTGGGTGCCGAGGTGGGCCTCGAGCGCGTCGAGGCCGGCGATCTCCTCGGCCAGCTTCTGGTCTTCGATGCCGGTGGCCATGTCAGTCGCCGCGCCCGTCGCCCCGTCAGTCGCCGTGGCTGGTGTCGTTGGCCATGTCAGTCGCCATGGCGGCGGACTTCGGCCCGCAGCCGGTCGGTGACCGCCGCGGCCAGGCCCATCACCTCGGGAGAGTCGATCCGCCTCGGCCGGGCGATGGTGACCGGGAACTCGTCGGCCACCTTGCCGGGCAGGCTGGTGAGCAGGACGATGCGGTCGGACAGCCGGGCCGCCTCGCGCACGTTGTGGGTGACGAACACGATGGTGAGCCCGGTGGTCGACCACACCTGCTCCAGCTCGTCGTGCAGCAGGTCGCGGGTCATGGCGTCGAGGGCGCCGAAGGGCTCGTCCATGAGCAGGATCTCGGCGTCCTGGGCCAGGGCCCGGGCCAGGGCGGCCCGCTGGCGCATGCCGCCGGACAGCTCGTGGGGCCGGCGGCCGCCCTGGCCGCCCAGGTGGACCTGTTCGAGCAGCTCGTCGGCCCGCCGGTGGCGCTCGGCTTTGCCCCTGCCGGCGAGCCGGAGGGGCAGGGCGACGTTGTCGCGCACCGTCAGCCAGGGGAAGAGCGCCGCCTCCTGGAACATGAGGGCTGTCCGCCCATGCACGGCCACCTCGCCGATGGTGGGGCGGTCGAGGCCGGCGATGAGGTTGAGGCTGGTGGACTTCCCACAGCCCGACGCCCCGACCAGGCACACGAACTCGCCGCGGGCCACGTCGAGGGTGATGCCCTCCAGGGCCACGACCGCGTTCCCGCCGTGGCCGAACGCCTTGGAGACCCCCCGGAGCGAGATGGCGGTGGTGGTCGAGAGCCCCGATCGGGGAGCCTCGGTGACGGTCATCCCTTCACCTCCGGTTTGTTGGCGGTCGCGAGGACCTGGTTGAGGATCGAGAGGTCGTAGATGCCCTTGAGGTTCACCTTGTCGAGGAGACCGACCTCATGGGCGTGGTCGGCCGAGACGGACAGCGACGACGCCACCGGGTCGTTGGTGAACTCCAGGTTCTTCCACGACGCCTGGAGCACGGCGTCGGCCAGGCCCTTGCCGGTGAGGGTGGTGATGGCCTGGTTGACCAGGCGCTGGGCCTCGGTGGGGTTGGTGTTGACCAGCTCGTTGGCCTGGACCTGGCCCTCGACCAGCCGGCGCACGGCATCGGGGTGGTCCTTGAGGAACTTGGTGCGCACCACCAGGTGGGTGGTGACGAACCGGCCCTCGGGCCAGAGGCTGCGCTCGTCGACGAGCACCTTGCCGCCACCCTCCTGGACCAGCCGGGTGGCCCAGGGCTCGGGGGCCCAGGCGCCGTCGATCTGGCCGGACCGGAACGTCTCCAAGGTCTGGGCGTTCTCCTGGGGGACGATGGACACGTCGCCCCCGCCCTCCAGGTCGGCCTTGAGGTTGTTGGCCTTCAGCCAGTAGCGCAGGGCGACGTCTTGGGTGCCGCCTCGCTGGGGCGACGCCAGCTTCTTGCCCTTCAGGTCGGCGGGGCCGGTGATCGAGGGCTTGACCACCAGCAGGGCGCCGCCCGAGGTGGCGCCGGAGATGATGCGGATGGCTTCGCCGTTGGACTGGACGTAGGCGTTGATGGCCGGGTTGGGGCCGATGTAGGTGGCGTCGAGGGCACCGGAGAACAGGGCCTCGACGGCGGCGGGGCCGGCGTTGAACGTCTTGGTCTCGAGCGTGTCGGGCCCCAGGGCCGACTTGAAGATGCCGCTCTCCACGCCCACCAGGGCGGTGGCGTGGGTGACGTTGGGGAAGTAGCCGAGGCGCACGGTGGTCGGGGCCTCGCCGCCCGCTTTCGGGGCCGAGCTGCCGCCGGCGCAGGCCGCGGTGAGCAGCAGCAGCGCCAGGAGAGCAGGTCCGAAAGTCGAGTTTCTCAATCGCATTTGTGGAGAATAAGAGCGCCTGGAGGAGGTGGTCAAGGGGATTCCCTGAAAAGTAGATCATATTCGTCGGGAATTGCTACGGTGAGGTCGTGGCCGATCTCGCCCAGGGGCTGACCGTGTGGCTGACCGGCCTCCCGTCGGCCGGCAAGACCACCATCGGCCACGCCCTCGAGAAGCGGCTCCTGGCCGACGGGCTGCGGGTGGAGGTGCTCGACGGCGACGTCCTCCGCACCCACCTGACCCGCGGCCTCGGCTTCTCCCGGGAGGACAGGGAGGAGAACGTCCGCCGGATCGGTTTCGTCGCCCACCTGCTCTCCCGGAACGGTGTGGTCGTCGTCGTCTCGGTCATCTCGCCGTACCGGGCCATGCGGGACGAGCTGCGTGAGCTGCACGCCGGCCGGTTCTTCGAGGTCCACGTGGCTACACCGGTGGAGGTGTGCGCCGAGCGCGACGTCAAGGGCCTCTACGCCAAGCAGCGGGCCGGGGAATTGCAGGGCCTGACCGGCGTTGACGACCCGTACGAGGCCCCGCTGCACCCGGAGGCCGTGATCGAGACCCAGCACCAGACGTTGGAGCAGTCCGTGGAGGCCCTGTGGCAAGCCCTGCACTCCTAGAGACCGAGCTCGAGGAGCTGAGCCGCGCTTTCGAGGCGGCGCCGGCATCGCGGGTCATCCGCTGGGCCGTCGACCGGTTCTCGCCCCGCCTGTCCCTGCTGGCGTCCATGACCGACGCCGTGCTGATCGACCTGGCCGTGAAGGTGGACCCGTCGATCGAGGTCGTCTTCATCGACACCGGGCACCACTTCCCCGAGACGCTGGAGACCGTCGAGCTCGTGCGCCGCCACTACGGGCTCAACCTGCGCATGGTCACCGTCGGGCCGGCGCCGGCACCCCTCGGGGCCGACGGCTGCTGCTCGGCGGCCAAGGTGCTGCAGCTCGACCGGGCCCTGGTCGGGCGCGACGCCTGGCTGAGCGGGTTGCGCCGGGCCGAGGCGTCGTCACGGGCCGGCGCACCGATCGTGGGCCTCGACCGGCGGGGCCTGGTGAAGGTCAACCCCATCGCCACCTGGACCGACGACGACGTGGCCGGCTACATCGCCGAGCACGGTGTGCCGGTGAACCCGCTGGTGGCGAAGGGCTACCTCTCCGTGGGCTGCCAGCCCTGCACGTTCCCGGTGGCCGAGGGTGCCGACCCCCGCTCGGGCCGTTGGGCGGGCACGGCGCGCACGGAGTGCGGCATCCACACGTAGCGGCCTCAAGCCGGGCGCCCTCCCGGTCGATAGATCTGGCGAGCACAGACGCACAGAGGGGGAGCCCGCCTGTGATCGATATCGACCGGATGGAGGAGCAACTGGCCTCGGCGTTGAACGGCGCCGGCCCTGCTCGGAGATCGCCTGTGCCGGCGCCGGAGCCCACCCCGGCGCCGGCGCCCGCGTCCACCGGCCGGCGCCACCGGGCGCAGCCGGCGCCGCCGACGGCCGTGGAGCTCCTCGCGGCCGGCCGCCTCGACGAGGCCGACGCCGTCGTGGCCGCCTCGGCCCACCCTCGCGACGCCCTGACCTGGGCCACCATGCGCGCCCTCCTCGACGGCCGCCGGGCGGCGGTGATGACGGGGATCCAGGAGCTGCGCCGGCTGGCGGAGCGCACCGACGATGCTGAGGCCCTCGACCGCTACTGGGCCCAGCGCTTCTGGGCTGCGTTCGAGTGGGGTGCGACCGAGGAGCGCTACGACCTGGTCGACCACTGCCGGACGCGGGCCTACCGCTTCGACGACCTCCAGTGGTGGGGTCACCTGGCCCTGTTGCTGGCCGCCATGGGCAAGCACGACGAGGCCACCCGGGCCTTCGACGTTGCCGCCCCCCTCGTGGCGTCGTCGGCCAGGAACGCCGGCTGGCTGGACGCCTCGACGAACCTGGCCGAAGCGGCGGCGCTGCTCGGCGACCCCGGCCGGGTCGCCGCCGTCGCCCGATCGGCCCGTTGGCCGGCGGGAGGCCTGGTGGTGGTCGGCGCCGGCGTGGTGTGCAAGGGATCGATCGACCGCTACCGGGCAATGGGCAGCGTCGCCCTGGGCCGCCCAGCCGAGGCGGTGGAACGCTTCCGCCATGCCGAATCCGTCCACCACGACCTGGGCGCCGGCCCCCTGCTCGCCCGCACCCGCCAGCAGGCCGCCGGCGTCGGCGTGGCCGCCTGAGCCGCGACTAGCCCGCCAGCAGCTCGGCCAGCTCGGCGGCGTTGACGGCCGCGTCGTCACGCCAGCAGTTGTTCATGAGCACGTGGACCTCCCCGGCCGAGGCGGCCAGCTCCCGGATCCGGGGTACCCACTCCAGTAGTTCGCCGGCCGAGTAGCGGTAGCCGAAGCGCTCGGCCGGCGTGGTGATCTCCGGGTCGTCCCACGTCGACGTGTTGCGACCGTGGAAGCGGACGACGGCCAGGTCCGAGGTCACGGCCACGACCGGCGGCATCGACGACGGGTGGCCGGCCGGTTCGTCGACGCACACGAAGCTCACGCCGAGTTGCTCGAGGAGCTCCAGCGTGGGCTCGCAGGCGCCGCCTTCCAACCAGCGGGCGTGGCGGAGCTCCACGCACAGCCGGAGGTCGGGGAGCCGGGCGACGGTGTCGCGCAGCTGCTGGCGGTTCTCGTCGGTCGGGCCGAACCAGCGGGGGTACCGGAGCAGGACGGCGCCCAGCCGCCCGGCCCGCTGCAGGGGGAGGAGCGAGTGGCGGAAGCGCTCGAAGGCCTCGTCGAGGGCCGGGGCCGGCAGGTAGTGCGGGTAGATCCGGCGCTTGTCCCGGTGCTCGGGCGGCACCGCCGGCTGCATGTCCTCCCACAGGGAGCTGGGGAAGGTGGGGTGGCCGGTGAGCAGCGACCACGCCTTGATGTTCATGGTGAACCCAGGCGGCGTGCGGTCGGCCCACGTTTGTGACAGCTCGGGCGTCGGCGGGAAATAGAAGGTGCTGTCGACCTCGACGATCGGGAAGCGGCTGGCGTAGTACGCCAGCCGCTGGGCCGCGGTCATGGTCCGCTTCGGGTACCAGTCGGACTCCTTGACCAGGCTGGCGTCGGCCCAGGAGCAGGTGCCCAGGAGGACGCGGCTGCCGCCGATGTCGAGGGCGGTCACGCCGGCTAGCCGGTGACGGTGAGCGGACCGGAGCTGCGCAGCGCCTGGGCGAACGCCTCGGCCACGGCGGCGTGGCCGGCGGTGTTGGGGTGGAAGCCGTCGCGGCTGATGAAGGTGGCTTCGGTGCCGGCGGCCCGGGCGGCCATGCCCACGGCGTACAGGTCGACGAGGAACGCGCCCTGGCGCTGCACCACCCGGGCGATGGCCGCGTTGTAGTCGGCCACGAGCTGGTTGACCACCTCGGGGCTCGGGAGGCCGCCGAAGAGCCGGCCGGCCTGGTAGGCCGGCAGATGGTCGAGCGGCGGCGTGTTGGCCACCAGGACGCGGATGGTGCCGCCCCGCCGGAGGGACTTCACCAGCGAGTCGAGCTGGCGCTCGTAGTCCGCCGGCGTCACGCCGTTGGTCATGTCGTTGACGTTGAGCCAGACCGTCACCAGGTTGGGCCGACTGGCCAGGGCCTGGTTGACCTCCTCGGCCAGGGCCTGGGCCACGGTGGCGCCCGGGATGCCCATGTTGACGAAGATCGAACCGGGCGGGAGGGCGGTCCGGTGCAGCACGCGGGGCCAGCCGTCCCGGAGAGGCTGGTCACTGCCGACGCCGGTGGTCTCGCTGGCCCCGACGGCCACGTAGACCGGCGCCGGCCCGGTGTCGGCCGGCGGCGGTAGCACGACCGGCTTGGAGAACGAGCACGCGCTCGCCACCAGGGCCAGCAAGGCGACGGCGAGTGCCGGGCGGGCCCTCACGCCGACTCCATGGCTTCGCGGGCGGGCAGGTGCGCGGCCCGGCGGGCGGGCAGGGCGCCGGCGGCCAGGGCGAGCATGGTCGAGCCGGCCACCGCCGAGGCCAGCACGGCGACGGGCAGCCCGAGGTGGACGCCGGCCAGGCCCTGGGCGGCCAGGTACCGGTTGACGACGGCGCTCACGCCCAGGGCGGTGCCGAAGCCCCCGGCGGTGCCGATCGTGCCGCCCACCAGCCCGAGCACGCCGGCCTCGAACAGGAAGATCCGCTGCACGTCACGGTCGCGGGCGCCGATGGCCTTGAGCACGCCGATCTCCCGCCGGCGCTCCCGGACCGCGGCCAGCAGGGCGTTGGCGATGCCCAGCGAGGCGATGACCAGGGCGATGGCGCCGATGGCGCCGAGCACGATCTCCACCACTCGCAGGTAGCGCTGGACCGACGCCACCAGGTTCTCCGGGGCGCTGGTGGAGTACCCCAGGTCGGTGATGTCCCGGCGGACCTCGTTGACCTTGTCCAGGTTGTTGGCGATGACGAACAGCCCGCTGTAGGGCGACGTGGGGATCTGCACCCGGCCCCCGCCGTCGCCGCCGGCGGCCGTCCAGGCCCGCGCCGCCCGCGACTGTTCGAGGGACACGATGAACTGGCCGGGGGCCGTCTCCTGGGCCACCACGCCCACGATCGTGGCCTTCAGCCAGCGGCTGCGGAAGCGCATGGGCAGGCCGGAGTCGGAGAACACCCGGGGCGCGCCGAGCTGGACCTCGGTGCCGACCACCGCTGCAGCCTGCTTCTTGGTCAGCCCCATGCGGGTCAGGTAGCCCTGGGTGACGGCCACCTCGGTGAGGGAGTGGGCCACCGGGAGCCGGCCGGTGAGGATGGTGATCGGCATCAGCGACGCCTTGTCGAGGTCGATCCCCACCATGGTCTCGGGGAACGGGTCGGGCGTGTGGAGGCCGGCGACGGAGGGGCGGGGGAGGGTCGAGACCGGGCCGCCCCGCGGGACGGTGGTCGTCGGCGCCAGCGTGGAAGGCAGGGGCGGGAGCCGGGTGAGGACGTCGGCGTTGGCCGGCGGCTCGGGGACGATGACGTTGACCACGGCGGCGACGATCGGCAGCACCGACTTCACGTCGGCCAGAGCGGTGATCTTGGCCCGGACGGTGTCGTCGAGATCCTTCGGCGGCCCGGGGCGGGGATCGTCGGTGTCGACCTGGGAGGGGTCGGCCTCGGCGGCGGCCACGTTGATGCCCGAGAGCGGCCCGCCCTTGGACAGCTCGGAGAGGACCTTGGTGCGGGCGGTGCCGGCGATGGTCACGAGGGCGGTGAGCAGGGTGGCGGCCAGGGCGACGGCGGCCACGGTGAGGACCGACCGGCCGAAGCGCCGGCGGATGCTGGTGGCGGCCATGGCGGCCGCATCCCGCCACCTCACGCCGGGACCAGGTGGCCGCGGTCGAGGGGCACCCGCTGGTAGGCGCGCCGGGCCAGCTCCCGGTTGTGGGTGACCATGACCAGGGTGCAGCGGTGGTCGGTGCGGACCCGTTCGAGCAGTTCGATGATCATGGCCGCCGAGTCGTCGTCGAGGTTGCCGGTGGGCTCGTCGGCCAGGAGCAGACGGGGCTCGTTGACCAGGGCCCGGGCGATGGCCACCCGCTGGCGCTCGCCCCCGGAGAGGCGCGAGGGCCGGTGCCCGGCCCGCTCGGCCAGCCCCACGGCGCCGAGCAGGTCCAGCGCCCGGGACCGGCGCTCGGCGGGCGTGGCCCCGTTGAGGGTGCCGGCCAGCTCCACGTTCTGGGCCGCGGTCAGCGTCTCCAGCAGACCGAAATGCTGGAACACGAACCCGACCGTGGCCCGCCGGTAGGCGGCCAGCCCGTCGCCGCTGAGGCCGTTGAGGTCCTGCCCGCCGATCTCGATGCGCCCGGTCTGCGGCGCTTCTAGGCCTCCGAGGAGGGAGAGGAGGGTGGTCTTGCCAGCCCCCGAGGGGCCGGTGATAGCCGCGTAGCCACCGTCGGCGATGTCGAGGTCGAGGCCGCCGAGGACGGTGAGCGGGCCTTCAGCGGTGCGATAGGTGTGAGTGAGGCCCCGGAGGGAGATGGCGACGCCCATGCCCCCTCCACTCTGGCCCATCGCGAGGCGGGGAGAGCCGCGCCCTTCTGATCTGGCTGCAGTGACCGGTCTATTGGCGGGCTACTGCAGCCAGATGGAAGGGATCGGGTCAGAACGAGCTGAGCGTCCCGCAGTTGCGCAAGCCGTAGGCGTCGAACTTGGCGTTGGCCGCGGTGATCAGCGTGGTGCTCTCACTGTCGAGGCTGTTGAAAAGGGCCTGGTTGGCCTTCTGGGCCGCGGCCTGGGCCTCCTTGTCCTTGGCGATCACCAGGTCCTGGGCGGCCAGCATGTCGGCCACCGTGGCCTCGTCGCCCGGGGCCTTGGGCAGGGCCTTGATGTCGTCGAACAGCTTGACCTCGATGGGCACGTAGGCGGCCAGGTACCTGCCGAGCGAGGCCAGCGACGTGGGGTTGGCCAGGGCGTTGGCCTTCTTGTTGGCTGCGGTGCACAGGGCCTCGGCCCGGGCGACGAAGGCGGCTTTGAGGACGGTGCGGGAGCCCTCGAAGACGTTGGTGGCCGGCGCTTGCAGCCCGGTGCCGCAAGCGGCCAGCCCGTAGCCCTTGGCCGCCACGACGGCCGCGTCGACCTTGGCCTTCATGTCGTTGGCGGCCTGGGCGGTGACCTTGTCGTCGGTCTTGCCCGCCGCCGCCTGGAGGGCGCGGGCCGGCGCGCTGATATCGGCCAGGGCGGCGATCACGCCGGCGACGACCGCTTTGTCGTCGCCGGGCGCCTTGACTTTCCGGAGCGCCTCGGCCTGGGCGTCGACGGTCGTGGCCACGGCGCCGGCGGCGATGGCCAGGTCGGGCAGGTTCGTCGGCTTGGCGATGGCTCCTGCGGTGGCGTTGCCCGGCCCGCAGGCCGCGTCGGCCTTGGTCAGGAACGCCGCCTTGCTCACGCCGCCGCCGCAGGCACCCAGCGAGGCGGCCAGGGCGACGACGCCGGCGGCAGCGAGGGGCCGGCGCATCAGAAGCCGCCGTTCGTGCCGCAGACCTTGAGGCCGTAGGCGTCGAGCTTGGCGTTGATGGCGGTGTCGTTGACGTCGAGCTCCTCGAACAGCGCCCCGACCAGCTTGGCGTTGTTGGCCTTGGCCGCGGCGCCGACCTCCTTCATCTTGGGCAGGCCGGCCTCGATGGCCTTGACGATCTCGCCGATGGTGGCCTCGTCGCCGGGGGGCACGGGGATGGCCTTGAAGTCGGCGACGAACTTGGTGACGATCGGCAGGTAGGCGTCGACGAAGCGGCTGAGCGAGCTCAGCGACGTGCCGGGCTGGGTGAGGGCGGCGGCCTTGCGGTTCATGTCCCGGCAGGCGGCCTCGGCCTTGGTCACATAGGTGGCCTTCACGACCGACTTGGTGCCGTCGAACAGGCCGGCGACGGCGGGCTTCAGGCCGGTGCCGCACTGGGTGAGCCCGTAGGCCTGGGCCGCGGTGGCGGCGGCGTCGGCCTTGGCCTGCATGTCGACGGCCGCTCGGCCCATGCCGGCGTCGTCGGTCTTGGCCGCCGCGTCCTGGAGCGACTTGGTGGGGGCGCTCACCTCGCCGATGGCGGCGATGATGGCCTCGATCTGGGCCTTGTCCTTGCCGCCGGGCATCTTCATGGCCCGCAGCATGGCGACCTGGCCGTCCACGGCGGAGACCGTCGCGCCGGCCGCGGTGGCGACCTGTGGAGCGTTGGTGGGCTTGGTGGCGGCGGAAATGGCCGCGTTGCCGACGGCGCAGGAGGCGTCGGCCTTGGTGGTGAAGGTGGCCTTGCTCGGGCCGCTGTCGCCGCAGGCCACGAGGGCCGCGGCGAGCGCGGCCAACGGGATGATCAGGGTGGTCCGTGCCCGCACGTGGGGATCCTCTCGCCGCAGGGATGCGTCCCCAGTCTGTCGGCACCAGGGCCCGTCCGCTGTAGACAGTTGGTGCAGATGCACATCCACGTCTTCACCGGACTGCCCCAAATCCTCGAGGGCCCGCTGTCGGCCAGCCTGCTCGGGCGGGCGCGGGAGCGGGGCACTGTGGCCGTGACAGTCCACGACCTTCGGGAGCACACCACCGACCGGCACCGGTCGCTCGACGACGCCCCGTTCGGCGGCGGCGCCGGCATGGTGCTCTCGCCCGAGCCCGTGTTCCGGGCCGTCGAGGCCGTGCAGCCGCCCCGGCCGCTGTTCCTGCTCGACCCCGGGGGCCGGCGGTTCGACCAGGCCATGGCGGCCGAGCTGGCCGCCGGCGCCGGCTTCTCCCTGCTCTGCGGCCGCTACGAGGGGGTCGACGAACGGGTGCGCCGGCACCTGGTGGACGGGGAGCTGTCGATCGGCGACTTCGTGCTGGCCGGGGGTGAGGCGGCCGCGTTCGTCGTGATCGAGGCCGTCACCCGGCTGGTGCCGGGCGTCATGGGCAACGATGCGTCGGCCGGCGAGGAGTCCTTCGTCGACGGGCTCCTCGAACACCCGGTCTTCACCCGGCCGGCGGAGTTCCGCGGCTGGGCCGTCCCCGAGGTGCTGCGCTCCGGCGACCACGCCCGGGTGGCCCGCTGGCGCCGGGCCGTCTCCCTGGCCCGCACGGTGGCCCGCCGGCCGGATCTGATCGACGCCCGGGGCGGGCTGACCGACGAGGAAGCCGCCCTGCTGCGGGACCTCGGGTGGGCGGAGTACCATGCACTGTCCCCGGAAGACCCGTTGCAGGAGTCGAGCGCGCCATGAACCCCACCGATCTCGTCGATCGCGACAGCCTTCGCGACGACATCCCCCGCTTCGGCCCGGGCGACACGCTCAAGGTCCACGTGCGGGTGGTGGAGGGGAACCGGGAGCGGGTGCAGGTGTTCCAGGGCGTCGTCATCCGCCGCCAGGGCTCCGGCGTGCGGGAGACCTTCACCGTGCGCAAGATCAGCTTCGGCGTCGGCGTGGAGCGCACCTTCCCGGTGCACTCGCCGATCGTCTCCAAGATCGAGGTCGACCGCCTGGGCGACGTGCGGCGGGCCAAGCTCTACTACCTGCGTGACCGGATCGGGAAGAAGGCCAAGATCAAGGAGAAGCGCACCGTCAGGTGAGCTCTCGCCAGCCGGAGGGGGCCACGGCTTCCGGCGCTGACAGGTCCTCGTTCCTCGGCGTCGTGCGGGAACTGGGCGTGATGGTCGTGACCGCCCTGGTCATCGCCGTGGTCGTCAAGAGCTTCGTGGCCCAGGCGTTCTACATCCCGTCGGGCTCGATGCTGCCCCAGCTCCAGATCAACGACCGGGTGATCGTGTCCAAGGTCGCCTTCCGGCTGCACGACCCCCACCGCGGCGACATTGTGGTGTTCGACGCCCCGGGCGGGAAGCCGAAACCGTCTTCGCCCCTGCCCGAACGGGCGCTGCGCAGCATCGTGCAGTCCATCGGCCTGTCCGCGCCGTCGACGGACGAGTACATCAAGCGGGTCGTCGCCCTGCCCGGGGAGCGGGTCGAGGGTCGCGGCGGCAAGGTGTTCGTGGACGGGCGCGAGCTGGTCGAGCCCTACCTGCCGGCCGGCGTGGTCACCAGCGACTTCGCCGTTGTCGTCGTCAAGCCCGGCACGCTGTGGGTGATGGGGGACAACCGCACCAACTCCGCCGACAGCCGCACCTTCGGCCCGGTACCGGAGTCAACGGTGGTCGGCCGGGCCTTCGCCCGGGTGTGGCCCGTCACCCATACGTCCTTCCTCTGATCGACCGGATCAGTCGTACAGTGGCGTCATGAGCGAAGAGGATCTGGAGCGCTACGAGACCGAGATGGAGCTCCAGCTGTACAAGGAGTACCGCGACGTCCTGCCCCTCTTCGGGTACGTGGTGGAGACCGAGCGCCGGTTCTATCTGGCCAACACAGTCGACATGGTCCTCCACGACGACGACGGGGCCGGCGGCGGGCGCAGCCACCTGGAGCTGGAGCTGAAGGACGCCTGGGTGTGGGACATCTACCGGCCCGGCCCGGCTCGGTTCGTATCCTCGGTCCGGATCGTCACCTTCAAGGACGTCAACATCGAGAAGATCCGCAACGACCCATGAGCCGGGTGATCGGCCCGGGAGGCCGGTCCAGACGGCACAGGACCGGCCCGGGATGCCGGCCTGGGAGGCTGTCTCCGAGCGGGGGCCGGTGACCCAGGCTCGGCGGGCGCTCGGGGCGCAGGGCGAGGATGCCGTCGCCGCCTGGTACCTGGCCCAGGGTTACGAGGTCGTCGAGCGGAACTGGCGGTGCCGCGCCGGCGAGCTCGACCTGATCGTGCGCCGAGGGCGGACCTTCGTGTTCTGCGAGGTCAAGACCCGGGCGTCCGACGCCTTCGGCGCGCCGGTCGAGGCGGTCACGCGGGAGAAGCAGGTGCGGGTCCGCCACCTCGCCGCCCGCTGGCTGGAGGATGCGCCCCTGCGGCCCACCGACATCCGCTTCGACGTGGCGTCGGTGCTGGCCGGCGAGATCGAGGTGGTGGAAGGGGCGTTCTAGGCCTGGCCGGCCTGGTCGCACTCCTGGCGCTCGATGGCGGCGAGCTGGTCGATGCGAGCCTGGTGGCGGCCCCCTTCGAACTCGGTGGCCAGGAAGAGGTCGGTCACCCGCAGGGCGTAGGCGTCGGCCAGGACCCGGGCGCCGAAGGCCAGCACGTTGGCGTTGTTGTGCTCGCGGGCGAGGCGGGCGGTGAACTCGTCGTGGCACAGGGCGGCGCGCACGCCGTTGACCTTGTTGGCCGCGATCTGCTCGCCCTGGCCGCTGCCGCCGATGACGATGCCGAAGTCGGCCTGGCCGGCGACGACCGCCCGGCCGGCGGCGGCGCAGAAGGGCGGGTAGTCCACCGACGCCTCGGAGTCGGTGCCCATGTCGAGCACCTCGTGGCCGCCGGCGACGAGGTGGGCGGCGACGACGGTCTTCAGCCGGTACCCGGCGTGGTCGGCGGCGACGGCGATCCTCACGAGTGGCTCCTCATCGGGGGAGTGCGGCCCAGACGAGGAGCACGGCGACCACGGCGAAGGCGGCGGCGACCATGACGTAGTCGGTGGGTCGGCGGCGTTGCTGGCGGAGCGGGTTGAAGCCCATCGGGGGATTCTGTCGCAGCCCCCGGGTATCCTCCAATCAGCTCGCTCGAGCGGCCGGCGTCACGGCCCTCCCCCTGGTCCTTTCCCGTGGGAGCGCCCATGATCGCCATCGTCCCGTCCGCCACGCTGCTGGGCGTCGAAGGCGCGCCGGTCGCCGTCGAGGTCCATGTGTCCAAGGGCCTCCCCGGCTTCACCATCGTCGGCCTGCCCGACGCGTCGTGCCGGGAGTCGCGCGACCGGGTCCGCGCCGCCCTGCTGTCGAGCGGGCTGGCGTGGCCGCTCAAGCGGGTGACGGTCAACCTGGCGCCTTCGAGCGTCCGCAAGGCCGGCGGGGGGCTCGACCTGCCCATCGCCGTCGGGCTGCTGGTGGCGTCGGAGGAGCTCACCGCCGAGGCGGTGGCCGGCTGTGCGTTCGTCGGCGAGCTGGGCCTCGATGGGTCCATCCGCCGGGTGCCGGGCATCGTCCCCCTGGTCGCGGCGCTCACGGCGCGGGTGGTCGTCGTCCCACCCGACTGCTTTGCCGAGGCCAGCGTCGTGGGCGGTCACAAGGTCCGGGTGGCGGGCACCCTCACCGAGCTTCTCGCCGCCCTGCGGGGCTCCGGTCCGTGGCCCGGGCCGCCGGACCCGCCGGCGCCGCGTCCGGCCCCCGTCGCCGGCCTCCCCGACCTGGCCGACGTCCGGGGCCAGGCCGTCGGGCGGGTCGCGGTCGAGGTGGCGGCGGCCGGCGGCCACCACCTCCTGTTCTCCGGTCCGCCCGGCGCCGGCAAGACCATGCTGGCCAGCCGGCTCCCCGGCCTGCTCCCGCCGCTGGAAGGCGACGATGCCCTTACCGCCACCCGGGTCCACTCCGCCGCGGCCGTCACCCTCCCCCCGGGGGGCCTGGTGGTGCGGCCGCCGTTCCGCGCCCCGCACCACGGCGCCTCGGCTGTGGCCTTGATCGGCGGGGGCACGGGCACCATGCGGCCCGGGGAGATCAGCCTGAGCCACGGCGGCGTCCTGTTCCTCGACGAGATGTGCGAGTTCCCCTCCGCGGTGCTGGATGCGCTGCGCCAGCCGCTGGAGGAGGGTGTAGTCCGGGTGTGCCGGGCCCGGGCCACCGTCACCTTCCCGGCCCGCTTCCTGCTGGTGGGCGCCACCAACCCGTGCCCGTGCGGCGAGGGCGGCGCCGGGACCGCCTGCCGGTGCCCCCCGGCGGCCCGCCAGCGCTACAACCGCCGCCTGTCCGGCCCGCTGCTCGACCGCTTTGACCTGCGGGTCGTCGTGAGCCGGCCGGATGCCGCCGCGGTCCTCGGCGGCCCGCCGGGGGAGGGGAGCCAGGCGGTGGCCGCCCGGGTGCTGGCCGCGCGGGCCCTGGCCCGGGAGCGAGGGGCCCGCTGCAACGCCGAGCTGCCGGCGGCGGCGCTCGACGCCCTGGTGCCCCTGGCGCCCGAGGCAGCGCGGGTGCTCGAGCACCGCTTGCGGGCCGGGCTGCTCAGCGCACGTGGTGTCCACCGGATCCGCCGGGTCGCCCGCACCATCGCCGACCTCGGAGGCCATGCCGGCCCCGTTGCCGAGGAGCACGTCTGCCTGGCCCTGAGCCTGCGGGCCGAGCTGGCGCCGGCGGAGGCGGCGGCATGACCCCGGGAGGCCCGGGAGGCCGGTCAGGCCAGGGAGGGACCGGCGAGGAGGCGTGGGCGGCGGCGCTGGCCGGCTTGCCGGCCATGGGGCCGGCGCGGTTGCGCGCCCTCCTGGCCACGTGGGCGCCGGCCGAGGCGTGGGCCAAGGTGGTCGGTGGCGCCGGGTGTTCGAGGCCCGAGGTGGCGCGGGCCTGCCGCCCCGACCCGGCGGGCGTGGCTGCCTACTGGCGGGCCGCCGCCCGCCGGGTGTCGGTGGCCGACGGGTGGGAGGCTCTTGGGCGGGCGGGCGTGTCCGTCACCGTCGCCGGCGGTCCGGGCTACCCGGATGCGCTCCGGCTCGACCCGGAGCCGCCGGCGGTCCTGTTCTCCCGGGGCGACCTCGGGGTCATCGCCGGCCGGAGGGTGGCCATCGTCGGCACCCGCCGCTGCACCCGCTACGGCCGTGACGTCGCCCATGAGCTGGGCCGCGACCTGGCTGCCGGCGGGGTTCGGGTGATCTCCGGCTTGGCCCTGGGGATCGACGGGGCGGCCCACCGGGGCGCGCTCGCCTCGAACGGGGCGCCGCCGATCGGAGTGGTCGGGAGCGGCCTCGACGTGGTGTACCCGCCCGGCCATCGAGACCTGTGGGAGAGCGTGGCCGGCGCCGGCGTGCTGCTCAGCGAGGCGCCGCTCGGCGCCCGGCCCGAGCCCTGGCGCTTCCCGGTGCGCAACCGGGTGATCGCCGCGCTGGCCGAGCTCGTCGTGGTCGTCGAGTCAGCCGAGAAGGGCGGGTCGCGCCACACCGTGGAGGCGGCCATGGCCCGCGATGTGCAGGTCATGGCCGTCCCGGGCTCGGTGCGGAGCCCGGTGTCGGCCTATCCCAACGGCCTGCTGGCCGATGGGTGCCATCCGGTCCGCGACGCGCTCGACGTCCTGGTTGGGCTCGGCCTCTCGAGCGCGCCGGCGCCGCCAGCAGAGGCTCGGCCCGTCCCCGGCCCGGAGGAGACGCCGGTGCTCGACGCCATCGGCTGGGAGCCGGCGACCTTCGACGACGTGTGCGGTCGCAGCGGGTGCAGCCCGGGGCAGGTCGGCGTGGCGCTCGCCCGCCTCCAGGCCGGCGGCTGGGTGGCCGAGCGGGCCGGCTGGTGGGAGCGGGCCCGATGACGGAGGGGTATGCCGGCGCTGGGGTGCTGGTCCCGGTACCGTCGAGGGCCGATGGCATGGGAGCAAGAAGCCTTCGTGCGGTCGCTTGGCGCGCTGTCGTCCAACACGGTCGACGCCTACCGGCGCGACGTCCGCGATTTCGTGGTGTGGGCCGAGCGGGCTCAGTTGTCTGGCCCGGCCGAGGTCGACCATCTGGTCCTGCGCCGCTACCTCAGCTACCTCACCACCCGGCGCCTGGCCAAGCGTTCGGTCGCCCGCAAGGCCGCGGCCCTCCGGCGCTATTTCGGCTGGCTCTCCCGCACCGGCGCGTTGCCCTCGGACCCGTCGCGCCGGCTCTCGGGCCCCTCGGGTGAGGGGCGGCTGCCGCACGTCCTCAAGCTCGACGAGCTCGACACCCTCCTGGCCGAGGGCCCCGACGAGGGGCCGGTCGGCCGGCGGGACCGGGCCGTGGTCGAGCTGCTCTACGGGAGCGGCCTGCGCGTGGGCGAGCTGTGCGGGTTGCGGCCCGCCGACGTGGACCTCGTGCAGGGGAAGGTCATGGTGTGGGGCAAGGGGGCCAAGCAGCGCCAGCTCCCCATGAGCGAGGCGTCGGTCGACGCGGTCCGCATCTGGGCCGAGACGGGGCGGGCGACGATGGTCGGCCCCCACTCCCCGGCCGACGCACTGTTCGTGAACCGGCGGGGCCACCGCCTCACCCCGCGCGACGTCCGGCGCATCCTCGACCGGCGGGCCTCCTCGCCCACGCACCCCCACGCGCTACGGCACACCTTCGCCACCCACCTGCTCGACGGAGGGGCTGACCTCCGTGCCGTCCAAGAGCTCCTGGGCCACGAGGACTTGGCGACGACCCAGTTGTACACTCATGTCAGCAAGGAGCGGCTGCGTACCGTGTACGAAGCCACTCACCCCCGAGCCTAGGAGCGCGTGGAACCCCAATCGGCCGCCATCACCAAGCTCTGGGAGGACTTCAAGGCCAGGGGCTCGATGGACGACCGCAACCGCCTCGTCGTCCACTACTCGCCGCTGGTGAAGTACGTCGCCGGCCGTCTGTCCGCCGGTCTTCCCAACAGCATCGAGCAGGCCGACCTGGTCAGCTACGGCATGTTCGGCCTGATCGACGCCATCAACAAGTTCGAGCCGGCCCGCGGCTTCAAGTTCGAGACCTACGCCATGTCCCGGATCCGGGGCTCGATCATCGACGAGCTGCGCTCCATCGACTGGGTGCCCCGCTCGCTGCGGGCCAAGGCCCGGGCCGTCGAGAAGGTGTACACCAAGCTCGAGCACGAGCTGCTGCGCACGCCCACCGACGCCGAGGTGGCCGAGGAGCTGGGTACCACCGAGGAGGAGCTGCAGAACGTCTTCACCCAGATCTCCTTCTTCGGCCTGGTGGCCCTGGAGGAGACGGTGTCGGTCGGCGCCGACCGCAGCGAATCGGTCACCCTGGGCGACACCATCCCCGACGCCGGCCTCGGACCGGTGGGCGCCTTCGAGGTCGAGGAGACCAAGCAGATCCTGGCCCAGGCCCTCAACCGCTTGCCCGAGCGGGAGAAGATCGTCCTCACCCTCTACTACTACGAAGGCCTGACGCTGGGTGAGATCGGCGGGATCCTCGGGATCACCGAGAGCCGGGTGTGCCAGATCCACACCAAGGCCGTGATCCAGCTCCGCTCGAAGCTGGCCGAGCCCCAGCGGGAGCCCGCCTAGCCCCCTCAATCCCCTCTGGCGCTGTCTCACCCCCTGCGGTACAGTGCCATGTCGTCCCGCCCCGCCGTCGTGGCTGAGCGGGCCGAGCGCCCGGCGCACCCTTCCCCCCAACGGTTCACCCGTTCCTGGGGGTCCACATGCGCCGGTTGGCCGTCGCGCTGGCCACGTTCGTCGTGCTCGTCACGGCCTCGCCTGCCCATGCCGCACCACCGCCGCCGGCGGCGGTCACCTACCGGCCACCGGTCGACGCACCGATCGTCGACCCGTTCCGGCCGCCCCCGGAGAACTGGAACGCCGGCAACCGGGGCATCGAGTACGCCACCACCCCGGGCACCCCGGTCGGTGCCGCGGCGGCGGGAGAGGTCGTCTTCGCCGGCCCGGTGGCCGAGGAGCTCCACGTCGTTGTCCTTCACGCCGACGGGTTGCGCACCAGCTACTCCTTCCTGGCGTCGATCGCGGTCCACCGGGGCGAGACCGTCCGCCAGGGCCAGACGGTCGGCACCACCAAGGACCGGTTCCACTTCGGTGTTCGGGCGGGCGATGCCTATCTCGACCCGGCCCTGCTGTTCACCGGCGGCCCGCCGCAGGTCTACCTGGTCCCGGAGGAGCAGCGCCGGCCCCAGACCGAGGCCCAGGAGCGGGCCGGCGTGGCCCGGATGGTCCAGGGGTGGGGGTCGCGGGCGCTGGCCGGCGGCGCGGCCGCCATCGGCTGGGCCAAGGACCGGGGCGTCGAGGCCGTCGGGGGTGAGGTCGCCGACCGGCTCGACGAGCTGCGGGGCGCCATCCGCTTCGCCAAGGAGAACCAGCCCATCACCCACGTGGCCCGGTTCGCCATCGCCGCCCACGAGTGGTGGGGGTCGCGGGCGACCTGCACGCCGGCGTCCGTTGCCCCGCCGCCCCTGCCCGAGCGGCACATGGCCGTGATGGTGGGCGGTCTGGGGTCGACGTCCGAAGGGGACTCGATCGACACGGTCGACACCGCCGGCCTCGGCTACGCCCGCGACGATGTCGTCCGCTACTCCTACCTGGGCGGTACGACCGGCGAGCACCCCTACGCGCCCACCGACACCACTGCCGACATCCACCAGTCGGCCAAGCACCTCCGCGAGCTGCTCCAGCGGGTGGCGGCTGCGCACCCGGGGGTGCCGATCGACGTCATCGCCCACAGCCAGGGGGGGATCGTCGCTCGCACCGCCCTCACTGACGAGGTCGACGGGCACGACCCGCGGCTCCCGGCGGTGCAGTCGCTCATCACCCTGAGCAGCCCGCACCGGGGGGCGCCGATCGGCACCCTCGCCACCATGGTCGGCCACACGACCGCCGGCGAGGCGGCCGAGACCGCCCTGCACGCGGTGCTCGCCGACAAGGTCGACCCGCGGGGCAGCTCGGTCGCCCAGTTGGCCGAGGAGTCCGCCTTCATGGCCGCGCTGAACGACCGGCCCCTCCCGGCCGGCCTACGGGTCACCTCCATCGGGGCCCGGGAGGACTGGATGGTCCCGGCCGGCGTGACCAAGCTCGACGGCGCCAACAACGTCACCGTCTCGGCCCCCGGCCACCTCCTGGAGCACTCCGCCATGCCGGGCGCGCCGCAGACGCAGCGGGAGATCGCCCTCGGGCTGGCCGGGATGGCGCCGACCTGCCAGAGCTTCGCCGACTTCGCCGCCGACGCGGTGGTCTCCGATGCCATCCGCTCGGCGGAGAGCGGCGGTGCTGCCGCCCTGTGGGCGGGCGGGCACTACCTCGACCGAGGTGCGTCCGAGGCCCTACCCACCCCCACCGTCCCCCGGAGGACCGACTGATGAACCGAACCATTTCCGTGCTGGTCGCCCTGCTGATGGCCAGCCTCTCGGGGTGCCGCTCGCCGGGTCGCACCGCGCCGGTGCCGGCGACAGGAGCCCCGGCTCCGCCGGCCGCGCCGACCACAGCTACGGCCGACGAGGTGCGGGCCGCCGGCCTGGCCTGGAACTGGGAGGCCCCCCCGCCGGCGTCGACCGGGATGCCGGCGGCCGACGACCGCGACGTGGCCTTCACCTACGGGCACGACCACCTCGTCGTGCTCGATGCCGGCGGCCGGCGCCGGTGGGAGGCCGCCCGCCTCGGGCTGCGCGACGTCGCCCCCCGCCTCACCCCGAACCTGGTGGTGGCCGCGGCCGACGACGGCCTGGTGGCCTTCCGTCGGGCCGACGGCACCAAAGTGTGGGACACAGTGGTCGGGGCGCGGGCCAACACCCCGGTGGTGATCGGGGGCCTGGCCGTCACCTCCACCTGGGAAGGCCAGCTCCTCGGTGTGGGCCTGGCCGACGGGCGGGTGGTGTGGAGAATGCCGATGCCGGGCGGTTCGGTCGGCCCGCCGGCATCCGACGGGACCGCCGTGGTCGTGACCTGGCAGCGCGAAGACGCCAGGGTTGCGGGCGCACTGGCCGCCGAGGGCGCCACCGGGCGCCAGCGCTGGGCGGTGGCGGTCGAACCGGGCGGGGTCGGCGGGCCAGCGGTGATGCCCGACGGGGCGGTGGTGTTCGTCGGCGGCGACCTGTTCGCCCACGCCCTCGACCTGGCCGACGGCCGGGAGCGTTGGCGGGCCCAGCTCCGAGGCGCGGGGTCGCCCGAGGTGCCGCCGGTGGCCGTCGGGCCGGCGTCGGTGCTGGTCGCCCATCGGCTGGGCGGGCTCGACCTGCTCGACACCGCCAGCGGCCGGCGCCAGTGGCAGCTGGCGACCGACGGGATCGCCGTGCGGGGCGGGCCGGTTGTCGGGCCCGCCGGCTCGTTCGCCTTCCCGCTCGACGACGGGCGCATGGTGCTGGCCGGCCCGGCGCGGCCCACCGAGTTCCGCCAGGCCCCCAACCGCATCAGCGGGCTGGCGGCCGGGCCGGGTGGCCTGCTCGTCGCGGCCACCCGGGGCGCGGCCGTGAATACGGTCCAGGCCACCCCCTCCTGGTGAGGGTGGCCGCCTCAGACCTGGGGGAGCTGGAGCCCCTCCATGCGGTCCCGCTTGAGCTCGTAGACGGCGCCGGCCGAGGCCATGGTCACGAACGCGTCCCAGAGGTCGAGGGCGGCCTGGCCCTCCGGCTTGTGGGAGAGCACCGGCCCGAAGAAGGCCCGGTCGGGCGCCGTTTCGAGAGCGATGGTGGGCGAGGCGGCGGTGGAGCCGCACAGGTCGGCCGCCTCCAGCATCGACAGCTCGATGGCCCGGTCCCAGCCGCGGTCGGAGAAGGCGCCGGCCAGCGCGGGGTCGATGCCGGCGCCGGCCAGCGCGTCCGGCACGTGCATGGGCCAGTCGCCGTGGAAGAGCTCCCGGGCGGCACCGGCGTAGAAGTCACCGATGGCCGGCTGGGGCACGCCGGCGTCGCGGGCCGCCTCCACCACCCGGAGGACGTCGTGGGCGCTCTCGGCCCGCTCCTTGTACTGCTTCGGCACATCGGCGCAGCCGTTGAGCAGGGTGAGGCTGAAGCTGCGCCAGTGGATGTCGAGGTCGCGTTGGGGGGCCACCTCCAGCAGCCATCGCGACGTGACCCACGTCCAGGGGCAACCGGGGTGGAACCAGAAGTCGACTCGCACGGTGTTCTCCCTCTTTGCGGCCCCGCTGAGCCGAGGCGAGGGTAAGGATAGAGTGGCGCAACCGCCCTTCCGGGCGTGCCCGTTCCCCTGCCCGCTGTCCCACGGTCGCCCTTCGGGGCGTGGCGGCCAGGGTTCGCCAACCGATGGGAGAGGAGAACACGCGTGGCTGTCGTCACCATGAAGCAACTGCTCGAGGCCGGGGTCCACTTCGGTCACCAGACCCGCCGCTGGAACCCGAAGATGAAGCGGTTCATCTTCGGCGAGCGCAACGGCATCTACATCATCGACCTGAACCAGACCCTGGTACGGATCGAGTCGGCGTACACCTTCGTCCGCGACATGGCGGCCAACGGCGGCACCATCCTGTTCGTCGGCACCAAGAAGCAGACCCAGGACCCGATCGCCAACGCGGCCAACAAGTGCGGTATGCCGTACGTCAACGAGCGCTGGCTGGGCGGGATGCTGACCAACTTCACCACCATCAGCGCCCGGGTGAAGAAGATGCAGGAGTACGAGCGCATGAAGGCGGCCGGCGACTTCGAGGCCATGCCGAAGAAGGAGGCGCTCATCCTCAGCCGCGAGCTGGAGAAGCTGCAGCGCAACCTGGGCGGCATCCGTGGCCTATCCCGCATGCCCGACGCGGTGTTCATCATCGACACCAAGAAGGAGCACATCGCCGTCACCGAGGCCAACAAGCTCGGCATGCCGATCGTGGCCGTCGTCGACACCAACTGCGACCCGGACCTGATCCAGTACGTCATCCCTGGCAACGACGACGCCATCCGGGCCGGCACGCTGATGTGCCGGGTCATCTCCGACGCGGTCGAGGAGGGCCGGTTCATCGCCTCCCGCAAGAACGCCGGCGCCAAGGCCGCCGCCGGGGCGTCGATGGCCCGCCCGCCGGCGCCGGCCGCCCCGGCGCCGCTCGACCCCGAGGCCGAGGCCCGTCGCACCCAGCAGCAGGCCGAGGCCCGG
>JAHFUR010000055.1:0-17775 GCA_023264995.1 Acidimicrobiia bacterium
GGCCGAGCTGGCCGCCCCCGCCCACAAGGGCGTGCTCACCCTGAGCCCCTCGCACCACCCCCACGCCGCATAAGCCGCCTCCACGGGGTGGCGGACCGAAAGGAGAAGGGCCCCGGGCGCGACCAGCGCCCGGGGCCCTTTGCTTTCGGGGCAAATGGGCGACGTCCGCCGCTCAGCCGGCCCCGCGAGCCTTCAACCGGCGGCCCGAGACCACGTCGGCCCGGATGCGCACGTAGCGGTGCCGCTCGTCGACCCACGTCTCGACGCCGAGGCCGTCGGCGGCGGCCCGCTCGTCGGGCCGGGTGATCTCCGACGCCACCCCGGTGATCAGCACGCTCCAGCCCAGCGACGTCGGCACGTCGCCGGCGTCGACCTCGAAGCTCACCGGGCTACGACTGATGGCGGCAAGGAGCTTGGTGCCGGTGGCGGTACGGAACACAACGTCCTCGCCCATCAGGGCGAAGTTCACCGGGAGTACCACCGGGAGCCCCCCGACAACCACGGCCACCCGGCCGAGCCGGGTCGTGCCCACCAGCCGTAGCGACTCCTCGCGGGACAGGATCTCGAGGCCGTTGCGATCGACCCGCGGTTTCGGCGGGCGGTCGTCGGTCCGGTCCAGCGTGCCGTCCGTGCCCTCGGACGCGCCGCTCACGGTTCGCGACCCGTCATCCGGACCCGCGCCGCCACCTGGGAAGGCGCGTCGGCCGGGCGAACCGCCGCGACGCCAGCCGGCGGACCAGGAGCACGCCGGGCAGGAACGTCGAGGAGAAGGCCAGGAAGCTGTACCAGCCGAGCCCGGCGAGGACGGTCACGGACATGGTCATGACGAACAGCATGCTGGCGAGCACGATGACCAGCCGGCGGACGCGAGCCGCCTCGGGATCGTCGAGCTGGGAGACGATGGCCTCGAAGATCTCGCGGCTGCTGGCCGAGCTCATGCGGTCATCGCTCAAAGCCTCTTGCCGTCCTTTCGACAGCCAACGCCCTCAGTGTAGAACCTTCGCAATTTCATTGAGCCCCTCGATCACTGCGGTCGAAAGACCGGGGGCGCCGGACAGTTCATCATGAGGGCCTCACAGGCTCCTCACACTTTCTTGCTTGAATGTGCCCGTGCCTGACGAGCTCCGCAGCCGTATCGCCCACCTCTACCGGAGAGCCGGGTTCGGCGCCCGCCCCGACGAGCTCGACGCCGCGGTCGCCGCCGGCTACGAGGCCACGGTCGACAAGCTCCTCGACCTGGGCAGCCCCGACGGGGCGACAGCCTCCCTCCCGGCCCCCACGTTCACCCCACCGCTGCTCGCCGCCCAGCTCCCGGCCGACGAACAGGCCCGCCGCCAGGCCCAGCAGGCCGAGCAGCGGACGCAGCGCGACGAGGGCCGGCGCCTGAGCATGTGGTGGGTCGACCGCATGGTCCTCTCGACCACGCCCCTCCGTGAGCGGCTGGCCCTCTTCTGGCACGGCCACTTCGCCACGTCGGTCCAGAAGGTCAAAGAGCCGGAGCTGATGTACCGGCAGAACGAGATCTTCCGCTTCCAGGGGAACGGCAACTTCGAGGCCATGGCCCAGAACGTGGCCAAGGACCCGGCCATGCTCGTGTGGCTCGACGCCGCCGAGAACAAGAAGGGCCGGCCCAACGAGAACTTCGCCCGTGAGCTCTTCGAACTGTTCATGCTCGGCATCGGCAACTACTCGGAGAACGACATCAAGGAGGCGGCCCGGGCCTTCACCGGCTGGCAGTACCGCCGCCAGAACGGCGCCTTCGCCATCACCCCCGCCCTCCACGACAACGACACCAAGACCGTCTTCGGCCAGTCCGGCAACTTCGGCGGTGAGGACATCGTGCGCATGGCCGCGGCCCAGCCGGCCAGCGCCCCGTTCGTCACGGCCAAGCTCTGGAGCAGCTTCGCCCGGCCGGCCGGCACCGATGACCCGGTCGTGCGCCAGCTCGCCCCTGCCTTCGCCAAGGACCTCGACGTCGGGAAGCTGATGCGGGCCATCTTCCTCCACCCCGAGTTCGTCGCCCCGGCCAGCCGGACCGGCCTGGTCAAGCAGCCCATCGAGTACGTCGCCGGCACCCTGCGGGCCCTCAACCTCCGGGCGGCCAGCGCCGGCACCAACCTGCCCCAGACCCTCGACGCCCTGGGCCAGCAGCCGTTCGCACCCCCGAGCGTCGGTGGCTGGCCCCAGAACGGCTACTGGCTGACCACCAGCTTCGCCCTCACCCGCCTGCGCTTCGCGTCGACGGTGGCCGGCAAAGCCAAGCTCGACGCCATCACCTCGGTCCCCGCCGCCGACCGGCCGGCGGCCGTCGCTCGGCTGCTCTCGGTCGACGGCTGGGGGCCGTCGACCTCGGCCGGCCTGGCCAAGGTGGCCGGCGACCCGAAGTCCCTCCTCACCGTCGCCCTCGTTGCCCCCGAATACGTCCTGGCCTGAAGGAGACGACGATGCCGATCACCCGACGTGAGTTCGTCCTCGGTGGGCTGGGGGCCGGCGTGGCCGGCGCCGCCGGGCTCATCCTGGCCCGCCACCCCTGGGAATCAGGGACGTCCCCGGGCCCGGGCACGCCGGCGGCGGCCACCGGGCCGGCGGCCAAGGGCGCCGTGACCTCCGGGGGCGCCGCCAAGGACGGCATCCTCGTCCTGCTCACCCTCTACGGGGGCAACGACGGGCTGAACACCCTGATCCCCTTCGAGGACGGCAACTACCTCGGCGGGCGCAGCGCCCTCGGCTACCAGCCCAACGAGGTGCTGCCCATCGGCGACGGCCTGGCCCTGCACCCCAACCTGACCGGGCTGAAGGGCCTCTGGGACGCCAAGCACCTGGCCATCGTCCGCGGGGTCGGCTACCCCAACCCCAACCGCAGCCACTTCCGGTCGATGGACATCTGGCAGAGCGCGGCGCCCGACGACCAGGTCGTCACCGGGTGGGTCGGCCGCTGGCTCGACGCCACCGGGAACGACCCCATGCGGGCCCTGTCGGTCGGCGGGTCGCTCCCCCGGATCTTCGGGGGCGACAAGACCGCCGGCGCCGCCGTCCCCGTCGGCCCCCTGACCATCCCGGGCACGCCGGCCGTGCGCAGCGCCTTCGCCGCCATCTCCGAGCCGTCGGCCGGGGCATCGCCCCTTGCGGCGCGGGTCGCCCAGTCAGGGAAGGACCTGCTCACCGTCGACGACGCCATCGCCCAGATGCTGGCCAGCCAGGCCCAGAGCGACCAGACGGGCGGGACCACGTCCCTCGAAGGGGCCGGCGGCGCCAACGCCCTCACCCCCCAGCTCGACCTGGTGGCGCGGCTGGTCAAGGCCGGGTCGCCCACCCGGGTCTACGGCGTCAGCCTGGGCGGCTTCGACACCCACGCCAACGAGAAGGCCACCCATGCCGGCCTGATGGCCGACGTGGACGAGGCGGTCACCGCCTTCTTCAAGAGCCTGGAAGGGTCGCCCGCCGGCGCCCGGGTCGTGCTGGTGGCCTACTCGGAGTTCGGCCGGCGAGTGGTGGCGAACGGTAGCGGCGGCACCGACCACGGGACGGCCGCGCCGATGTTCGTGGCCGGGCCATCGGTGAAGGGCGGCTTCTACGGCGACGAGCCCAGCCTGACCAACCTGGACAACGGCGACCTGAAGTTCACGACCGACTTCCGCTCGGTCTACACCACCCTCCTCCAGGAGGTCGTGGGTGTCGATGCCAAGGCATCCCTGGGCAAGTCCTTCACCGCTGTCCCGTTCCTCTAGTCGCACCTGCGCTACCGGGTGCTCCTGTGCGATGCTGCATCCCGCACCATCGAGCCGTCGAGCGAGAGGGAGAGTGCCTCGCCCACCGTTTCGTTTGACGCCACGGCATTCCGAGCAACCAGAATGAGACGAGGAGACAGATGTACGAGCACAGCTGCGCTACCGCCGGGGCCATCGGCTGCGGCTACGTCGCCCGGGCCAACTCCGAGGACGAGCTGAAGTCCAAGGTCATCGAGCACGCCCGCAAGAAGCACGGCGTCCAGGGCATGACCGACACCATCTACACCTACCTCCGGGACAAGGCCAAGAAGGCCTAGCTCTGCCGTTCTCCGCGTGAGCGCCGGAGCGCCGGCGCTCACCGGGTCGACCAGATAGCCGCCGAGGCACCGGTAGATTCGGGCGCAGTGTCCACTCCCCCCCGACGGCTCACCCAGTTCAGCCACGGCGCGGGCTGAGCCTGCAAGCTCGCCCCCGGCGAGCTGACGCAGGTCCTGCGTCGCCTAGAGCTTCCCAGCCACCCCGACCTGCTTGTGGGCACGGCCACGAGCGATGACGCCGCGGTCTGGCGGCTGGATGCCGACCGCGCCCTGGTCGTCACCGCCGACTTCATCACCCCGATCCACGACGACCCTCGCATCTGGGGCCGGATCGCCGCGGCCAACGCCGTCAGCGACGTCTACGCCATGGGGGGCCGACCGATCCTCGGCCTCAACCTGGTGGCCTGGAACACGGCGGAGCTGAGCAACGACATCCTGCTGGAGGTGCTCCAGGGCGCCGGCGAGACCGCCGCCGAGGGCGGGTGGGTCACGGTGGGGGGCCACACCGTCGATGACCCGGAGCCCAAGTTCGGCCTGGCCATGGTGGGCGAGGTCCACCCCGACCGCATCCTGACCAACGCCGGCATCCGCCCCGGCGACACCCTCGTGCTCACCAAGGCCCTGGGCGCCGGCATCATTGCCACGGCCATGAAGGCCGGGCGGGCGCCCGACGACGTGGTGGCCGCCGCGGTGGCGTCGATGACCCGGCTGAACCGGGAGGCGGCGGCCCGGGCGCTGGAAGCCGGCGCCACCGGCGCCACCGACATCACCGGGTTCGGCCTGCTCGGCCACCTGCGCAGCATGGCCGAGGGCTCCCACGTTGATGTGGACCTCGACGCCGGCGCCGTCCCGGTGCTCCCCGGCGTGGCCGAGCTGGTGGCCCAGGGCCTCGTGCCCGGCGGCAGCCGGCGCAACCTGGCCTGGGCCGGCGAGCGGCTGGAGGCGGGCGATGTCGACGAGGCGGTCGTGATCGTGCTGGCCGACGCCCAAACGTCGGGCGGCCTGCTGTTCGGGGCCGAAGCCAGCCGGGCTGACGACGCCGTGGCCGCCCTCCGGGAGTCCGGCCACGACGCCGCGGTGATCGGCACGGCCTCGGCCGGCGCCGGCACCATCCGCCTGCACAACTAGGGAACGGCAGCCGCTAGGCGATCTCCGCCTTCGCCGCGCCGTCCCGCTCGGCGGCCGGCGGCCCGGCCCCGTTCCCACCGCGGGCGACCAGGCTGAAGACCAGCAGGACCAGGCCCACCGCGGCCAGGCCGAGCATGGCGCCCAGGGCGTAGCGGACCGCGTCGTTGGACCCGCTCCCCAGCGCCTTGAACTGCACGGCCCGGGTGAAGATGTCCTGCGTCTGGGTGGTCGTGTCGCCCAGGCGGGTGTCGTCCCACCCGACGATGGCGAACTCGTCCAGCGAGACGATGCCCGGGGGCTGGCGGATATCGGCACCCGTCCATACGCCGATCCGCCGGCTGACGGAGCGGTCCGTCAGCCGGGTGTTCTTCGACCAAGTGCCGCCGTTGTCCGTCGAGTAGGTGTAGTAGACGTCGGTCGCGATCGTCCCCTTGTCGTCACGGAAGTCCCACCACACCGCGTCGACCCGGCCGTCCGGCGTCACCCCGATGTTCGGGGTGATCTGTACCGCCAGCTTCGACGGGTCGTCGTCATTGAGCAGCTTGGCCGGGCTCCACGTCTTCCCGGCATCGACCGAGCGCTGGTAGTAGATGTCGCGGTCAGCCGACCCTTGGGGCTGGTTGACCTTGTCCTCGTAGATGACGTGCAGGCTGCCCTGGGGCCCGCCGGCCGGGCTCCACTTCACGATCCCGACGTGCTCGGTGTAGACGCTGGGCGGGCTGACGTCGGTGAACTCGAAGGTGGCTCCCCGGTCGGTGGACCGGCCCATGACGATGGGCTCCGCCGGCGCCGGCGTGATCCCGACCGTGTTCAGCGGGTAGATCAGGTAGAGCGTGCCCTTGTCGTCCGTGGTCATCGACACCGCGCTGAACGACATGACGAAGGGCGTGTCCTTGCCCGTCGCATCCTTGATGGTCTTCGGGTACTTGGCCTGGATGTCGATCGGGTCACCGAACGTCTCGCCGCCGTCGGTGGACACGGCCAGGAACGGCGCCCGCTGGAAGACCGGGTTCACCTGGTTCGGCAGGGCCTTCCGCCAGGTGACGTACACCACGTCGCGCGGTCCGGACGTGTCGACGGCCACCGACGACACCGGGGTGTCGTTCTCGACCAGGGCGTCGGCCAGCCCCCGGGTATTGCGGACGATCGTCGTCTTCCAGGAGTCGCCCAGGTCGGTGGAGCGGGCCAGGAGCACGCTCACGTTGTTGCGGTTGCCGCCGTCCTGGGTGTCCCAGCCGTTCAGCCCGTAGTAGAGGGTGCTGTTGCGGCCCCAGGCGATGGGCGTCTCGGTTTGCATACCCGCGGTGTTGAAGCAGAACGGGTACGAGGGAAGCCCGGGCGAGGCGTCGAGCAGCTTCCAGCTCTGGCCGGCGTCGGTCGACCGGAACAGCCGGCAGTTGCGGGTCCGCATCTCGACCGCCGAGGCCACGATGTTCTTCTTGTTGGCCGGGTCGACCAGCAGGTACGGCGCCGAATACGTGCGGGTCGGGGCCAGGTCGTCGACCGTGGCCCGCACCGGGCTGGTGATGCGCGGGCCTTCCGTGGCCGCACCCAGGGCGGCGGGGGCAGCGAGGACCACCACGGCGCCGAACAGGGCGGCGCCGGGCAGGAGGCGCCTCACGACCCGGCCACCACGGGGGGCGCGTGCCGGCGCCGGCCGGCGACCAGGGCGGCGATGCCGGCGAGGAACATCCCGACGCCGGCCACGCCCAGGGCCACCAGGACCACGGATCCCGTGCTCACCGGATCTTCCTCGACCAGGCCGGGCCCGCCCGGGGCGGGAACGGCCGGCGCCACGGTGGCGCCGAGGGTCGGCGTGCCGCCGGGGCCCAGCACCGTGATCTCACCTTGGGACGGGACGCCGCGGATGTGGGTCTCGGCCGGCGTGAGGATCTGCGTGGCGTACAGGGCATAGACCCCCGGCTTGGTGCCCTCGGGGATGCGGACGTTCCCCGGGCCCCACAGGGCGTACAGCTCCTCGTTGGGAGCGAAGGACCCGAGTAGCGGTCCGGTCGGGCTCCCGAAATGGATTTCGACGGGGTTGGTCCGGCCGTAGCCGCGCGGGCCGAACACCGTCACCTCGTCGCCGGCTTTGGCCTGGTTCGGCGAGATCTGAAGCTGCGCGACGTGCGGGGCGAACGAGGGCGGGGCCGACAAGAGGGTGAGGGCCGCCGCCATGACAGCCCCACCTCCCAACCGGAGAATGCGTGATGACATGGCGGAGGCCTCTCAGGCTTGGAAACGGAGAGGTGATTCTTCCAAGCGATCGAGGAAACGGCAAGGAGCGGGCCGGCGCGACGCCGGCGCCGGCCCTATACGCGGCCGTTACGTCGCTCTTACGTCGGGGTCGGTAGCGTTGTCCGACGGTGGCCATCGGCCAGAGGGAGTGCAGATGAGGCGACACAGGTCGACGAGCAGCGTGGCGGCCGCGGTCATGGGGCTGGCCCTGCTGGCGGCGGCCTGCGGCGGGGACAGCGGGCCGAAGGCCGTTGGCGGGATCACCGTCGCGCCCGGGGGCGACACGCTGGTCAGCCAGGACCGCAACCCCATCGTCGCCCGCAACTCGCCCTCCCTCGCCGTCAACCCCATCCAGCGCACCAACATGGTCGTGGTCGACCGGGTCGACCGGCCCGACTACACCGCCGGTGTCCATGTGACCAACAACGGCGGCGCCAACTGGCAGGACATCGGCTTCAAGCTCCCGGCCGGCAACAACGGCAAACTGTTCGCCCCGACCGCGACCTACGACGGCAAAGGCACCCTCTACGTCTCCTTCGTCACGCTGAGCGGGCCGGGGAACTCGCCCGACTCCATGTGGGTCGCCCGCTCGGGCGACGGCGGCCTCACCTTCGACGAGCCCTCCAAGGTCGCCGGCCCCCACACCTTCCAAACCTCGATCGCCGCCGACCCCAAAGGCGGCCGGCTGTTCGCATCGTGGGTCCAGTCCCGGCCGTCGGCCACCATGTGCGTCCTGTGCTTCGCCGAGACGGGCCTGCCCATCGTGGTCAGCCGGTCCGACGACGGGGGCCGCACCTGGTCGCCGCCCGCCCAGGTGAGCGACGGCGGGCGCATGCGGACCGGCGCACCGTCGCTGGCCGTCGACACCAAAGGCAACCCGTCGGTCCTCTACCTCGACTACGGCACCGACCGGGTCGACTGGGAGAACCTCCCGGGCACCTACGACGGCAAGTTCACCCTGGTCCTGGCCCGCTCCACCGACCAGGGCCTGCGCTACGAGCCGGGCCGGGTGGTCGACGCCGACATCGTGCCCCCCAGCCGGTTCCTGGTCTACCTGCCGGTCAGCCCGGCCTTCGCCATCGCCAAGAACGGTGACATGCTCGCCGTCTGGGCCGACGGCCGTTCGGGTGACTCCGACATCCTGCTGCGCCGGTCGACCGACGGTGGCAAGACGTGGGCCAAACCGGTCGTTGTCAACCGTGGCACCGTGGGCGACGGGGTGCCCCAGGACATGCCGGCCGTGAGCGTCTCGCCGGGCGGCCGCATCGACGTCGTCTACTACGACCGCACCCTCGACCGGCGGGGCTCGACGGCCGACGTCCTGCTCTCGTCGTCGTCGAACTCGGGCAAGTCGTTCACCAAGACGTTCCGGCTGAGCTCCCAGTCCTCCAACCGCAAGATCGGCCCCGACGGTTCACCGTTCGGGAAGGAGGCCGACTTCGGCACCCGCATCGCCGTGGCCTCCCTGCCCGGCGGAGCGGTGGCGGCGTGGACCGACACCCGCAGCGGCACCATCGACAGCGGCAAGCAGGACATCTACTCCTCCTCCGTCGCCCTCTCGGACAAGGCATCGCTGAGCCTGGCGTTCAAGCTCCTGGCCGCGTTCGGGATCCTTCTCAGCATCGCCGGGATCGCCCTCTTCGTCCTGTCCCGCCGGTCCCGGAAGGCGGCCCCGCCGGCCCCGGCCGAGGCCCGCACCGACGTGCCCCCTCCGCCGCCGCCGCTCGTCCCCTCCCCCGGGCAGGTGTGATGTCGGCCCCGGCCTCCACGGGGCGTGCCGGGCTCAACGATGGGTTGCTCCACACCAGCGTCTGGACCGACGAGCTGGTGGCGTCCTCCGGCCTGCCCGTGATCGACATGCCGTTCGTCACGGTCGGCGGTGGCCTGGGGTCGTTCGTCATGGTCGACTACCTGCGCATCGCCGGCGTGCCCGCCGGGCACATGCGCACCCTCACCGTCCTCGACCACCCCTGGCAGAACTACGAGTACCTGCTGTCGGCGTCCCAGGTCACCCGGGAGAAGCGGATCCGCTCCGACTCCTCGTCGTGCCTCGACAACATCTGGGGCTTCCCGGGCTACGCCGTCCGGGAGTCCTTCGGGGCGCGGAGCGTGCCGGGTTTCATCGCCCCGCTCTGGAACGTGCTCACCGAGAACGTGCTGTGCGACTACTGGACGCCGAAGTCGGGCCAGGTGTTCCGGTCCATGCAGCGCGAGGCCGACCGGATCGGTTACTGGGGCACCCTCGACATGGGCCGGGCCCACATCACGCGGCGCCGCCACGGGGGCGGGTACTTCACCGTCCTCACCCGGCCGGACGGGAACGACGTCATCTACCGGAGCAGCTTCGTGCACCTGGCCGTCGGCTACCCGGGCCTGGCCTACCTGCCCGACCTCGTCGAGTACCGCAACCGCTACGGCGACAGCCACCGGGTGGTCAACGCCTACGAGCCCCACGAGCACGTGTACGAGGAGCTCAACCGGCGGGGCGGCACCGTCATCGTCCGGGGCGCCGGCATCGTGGCCTCGCAGGTGCTCGACCGGCTCATCTCCGACCGCGACCGGCTGGGCACCGACGTGTCGATCGTCCACCTGTTCCGCACCTTCGTCGAGGGCGCCCATGGCCCGTCCCGCTTCCTCCGCCGGCGGGGCGAGCACGGGTGGGCCTACCAGGGCTTCAACTGGCCCAAGTCCACCTGGGGCGGCCAGGACCGGAACCGGGTACTCCGCGCCGAGGGCGAGGCCAGGGAGAAGTGGCTGCGGACCCTGGGTGGTACCACCACGCCGCGGCGCAAGCGCTGGCAACGCATGCTCGAACGGGGCCGGCGCCAGGGCTTCTACCGGATGTACGTGGGCGAGGTGCAGGAGGTCGTGCCCGGCCCTGTCGGTGCGGTCGTCACCCGGTTGAAGCCGGGCACGGCCGGCGCCGCGCCGGTGCAACTGGAGTCGAACTTCGTGATCGACGCCACCGGGCTCGAAGCCGACATCGCCGAGCACACCCTGCTGGCCGACCTCCTCCAGCACTCCGGGGCGGAGCGCAACCTGCTCGGCCGGCTCGACGTGGACCCCCAGTTCGAGGTGCGGGGCACGCGGGCCGAGCCGGGCCGGCTCTACGCCGTCGGCGCCGCCACCCTGGGCGGGTACCTGGCCGGGGTCGACACCTTCCTCGGCCTGCAGATCGCCGCCCTCGAGGTGTGCGACGACCTGGCCCGCCAGGGTTTCTGCCGCTTCATCGGCGTCCGCCGCTCGATCAGCCAGTGGTGGAAATGGGCGCTGGCCAGGACACCATGACCTCCACCTACTTCGGCCGCGTCCAGACCCGCCTCTTCACCGTCTTCACCATCGGCCTCCTGTGGACCCTGGTCCTCACCCCGTTCCTCTCGCTGCCCGCCGGCGAGAAGTACAAGGTGACCCTCACCACGCTGGGTTGGGTCGCCCTGCTCGGCGTCGTGGTGTGGGAGCCGATCTGGCACCTGCTCCAGCAGTTCCGGTGGGAGAAGGACTGGCCGGCCATGTACCTGCTCCTGCAGGCCGTGCCCGAGGCCGTCCTGGTCCGGGTGGTGCTCGACCGCACGCTCACCACGGCCGCTCCGGTCGGCACCGGCACCTTCGCCCTTCACTTCGCCACGACGTGGCTGGCCATCTACTTCTTCGTGCAGGGACCGATGCGGGTCCCCTTCTTGCGCTGGCGATTCCGGGGAGGACGCATCCTATGAAGCTCGATGACGTACGTATCGGGGTCCGGGCCGGCGCCGGCATCGTCGCCCGCCTGGCCGACGCGGTGCTGGTCGTGCCGTTCGCCGGCGAGGTGGACGGGGCCACGGTCGACCGGCTGTTGACGGTATGCGGCGCCGGCCCCGTGGCCGGCCGTCTCGACGAGGTGCGGGCCGCCGGCGCCGGCCTCACCAGCTTCGCCATCGTGGCCGAGCTGGGTGACGTGCTCGGTGTGTTCGCCGCCGGCGACGCGTCCGTGGCCATCGCCGGGGGCGAGCCCGTGCTCCGCCTCTCCGGCCGCGACGTCGACGGGTGGAGCGTGCGCGTCCCCGACGGCTTCGGCTCCCTGCACGTCGGCGATATCGGCGAGGCCGAGATCGACCCCCGCCTCGACCTCCGGGCCGGGGTCGTGCCCGGCGCCGGCGTGGTGCTCGCCCCCCTCACCACGCCGGCGCCGGCCGTTCCGGCGACCCCGCCGCCGGCGCCGACCGAGCCGGTTGCTCCGCCGGCGCCGCCGGCCATGAACGAGCCGGTCACCGTGGCGCCGGCAGCGCCCCCTCCGGCGGTGTCCCCGCCTGCGGCAGCCGTCCCGACCCCGCCTCCGGGGGCGCCGGCGGCAACGGCGGAGGACGACGCCGCGCCGACGAAACGCCGGTGGCGGTCACAGCCCGAACCTGCGCCCGCTCCGCCGGCCACCGTGGCGCCGGGACCGCCGGCGGCGGTCGAGGTCTGGGGCACCCGGTGCAAGAAGGGCCACTTCAACGACCCCGAGGCCCGCTACTGCGGCATCTGCGGCATCCACATGGTCCAGGACAGCGCGGCCCGCGTGAAGGGGCCCCGGCCCGTCCTGGGCTTCCTCGTCCTCGACGACGGCACGAGCTACAAGCTCGACACCGACTACGTCCTGGGCAGCGACCCTCACGGGCATGAGGCGGTGCTCAGCGGTGCGGCCCGGCCGCTCGTCGTCCATGCCGACGGTGACGTGATCTCGGCCGTCCACGCCCGGGTCGAGCTCCGGGACTGGGACGTCCGCGTCGTCGACTGCGGTTCGGTCTACGGCACCTACGTCTGGTCGCCCGGAGGCACGGAGTGGCAGCGATTGGCGCCCGAGCAGCCCGTCAAGCTGGGCGCGGGAAGCCAGGTGATGGTGGCCCAGCGGGGCTTCATGTTCCAGCCCGCCAACAAGCGGTGAGCCCGGCGGTGCTCACCGCGTTCGTCTACCTGCGCCACGACCGCTACGCCCTCACGCTGGCCGGCGTGGCCGTCGTCATCGTCGTGGCCCGGCTGGCGGGCGCGCTGTTCAAGCGCATCGGCCAGCCGCCCGTCATCGGCGAGGTCATCGCCGGCATCGCCCTCGGGCCCAGCCTGCTCGGCGGGTGGTCCAGCGGCCTGTTCCCGGTCGACAGCCGGCCGCTGCTGAAGATCCTCGCCAGCGTGGGCTTGACCGTGTTCATGTTCCTCGTCGGCCTCGAGATGGACATCGGGCTCCTCGTCGCCGGCCGCCGCCACCGCATCTCCAGCGCGGTGGCCGTCGCCGGGACGGCCGTCCCCTTCGGGCTCGGTGTCGTCCTGGCCATGGCCCTGCACCCCAGCCACGGGGTGGGTGACTTCCTGCCCTTCGCCCTCTTCATCGGCACCGCCATGTCCACCACGGCGTTCCCGGTCCTCGCCCGCATCCTTCAGGAGCGCCAGCTCTACGACACACCGCTCGGCGTGCTCACCATGGCCTCGGCCGCCGGCGACGACGTGCTCACCTGGGGCACCCTCGCCGTCGTCGTCGCCATCGTCGCCTCGACCGGAGCCTGGACCCTCCCCTACATCCTCGTCCTCAGCATCGGCTTCGGGCTGCTCATGGTCCTCGTCGTCCGGCCCGCGCTGGCCCGCTACCGCGACCGGCCGCTCGGGCAGGGCGAGCTGGCCATGGTGGTGGCCGGGCTGCTGGCCTGCGCCTTCCTCACCTCCACCATCGGCATCCACGAGATCTTCGGCGCCTTCCTCCTGGGCGCCGTCTTCCCCCGAGGCCCCCTGGCCGACGCGGTCCAGGGCCGGCTGGAGTCCGTCGCCACGGTCCTGCTGCCGGTCTTCTTCGTGACCACCGGCCTCAACGTCGATATCGGCGGTATCGGCACCCGCGGCCTGTGGCAGCTCGGGCTCATCCTGGTCGTCGCCTGCTCGGGCAAGCTCATCGGCGCCGGCCTGGGCGCCCGGTCACAGGGCCTGCCGGCGCGGGAGTCGCTCGCCCTCGGGGTACTGATGAACACGCGTGGTCTCACCGAGCTGGTCGTGCTGAACATCGGCCGCGACCTCGGTGTGCTCGACGGCCCCCTGTTCACCCTTCTCGTCATGATGGCCGTGGTCACGACGGTGGCGACGTCACCGCTGATGGACGTGGTGAAGCCCGACCCGTGGCTCGGAGAGCCCGCGGCAACTTCCGGGAGGCCAGCGAGCGGTGGTCAGGACGCCGGCTCCGGTGAGAGGCCCAGGATCATCGATCGGCCGGCGTCCGACCGAGGTGGGCCCGCATGACCTCGGTCGTCCGGTCCAGTTGGTCCTGCAGGTGGGCCCGGCGCTCGACCGTCGGCAGTTGACCGCGGGCCGCGTCGAGCTCGATGGCCTCACATGCCGCCGTCAGGCCGCTGGCTCCCATCGTCGCCGACATGCCCCGGAGGGCGTGGGCCGCACTGGCCAGGGCGGCGATGTCGCCCCGGCCGGCCGCGTCACGGAGGGTAGCGATCTGCGATCTCGCGTCCTCGTCGAACTGGGCGACGAGGCGGGGCAGCAGCGACGTGTCGGCCAGGGCCAGGTCCCTGACGCTGTCGAACTGAACGACATCGAGTAGCCCGTCGTCAGGCTCCGCCGGCGTCGATGACACGTGCGAAGCGCCCGGTACGGGCCGGCCGGCCGGGACCCAGCGGGCGAGCACCGTCTGCAGCTGGTGGTCCGTGACCGGCTTGGACACGAAGTCGTCCATCCCGGCGGCGAGGCACTTCTCCCGGTCCTCGACCATGGCCCCGGCCGTCATGGCGATGACGGGGAGGTGGCCCTGCCCTGCCTCTCGGCGCCGTAGCTCCGCCGTCGCCTCGAAGCCGTCCATCTCGGGCATGTTGCAGTCCATGAGCACCGCGTCATAAGCGCGCCGCTCGATGGCGGCGAGCGCCTCGACACCATCGCCCGCCACGTCGGACCCGAACCCCAGCTTGGCGGCGATTCCCCGGGCCACCTCCTGGTTGATGGCGTTGTCCTCCACGATGAGCAGGGTGCCCCGGGACCTCGGCGGCACCCCCGCCGGCGCCGGCCGGGCCGGGCCCGGCCTGGTCGCGGACTTCGCCGTGACCAGCCGCAGGGTGTCGTAGAGCTTCGAGACGCGCACGGGCTTGGTGAGGCTGGCTTCGAAGCCCGCGTCGGCCGCGGCCGCCTCGTCGACGTAGGCCGAGCTCAGCAGCAGCATCCGCACCGCTCGAACACGAGGATCGGGATGGGACCGGAGGGCGCGAGCCAGCTCGAGCCCGTCCATCCCCGGCATGGCGATGTCGATCAGAGCCACGTCATACGGCTGAGCCGCGGCCTGCACCCGGGCCAGCGCGTCGTCGGCGTCGACAGCGAGGTCGGCGGTGAGGCCCCACCCCTGGAGCTGGGCGGCCAGCACCATTCGGTTGGTCGCATTGTCGTCGACGATCAGGGCCCGGGCCTGGCCCAGGGACCCATCGGAAGGGCGCCGGACAACCGGTACAAGGGAACGGCCAAGAGGAACGTCCAGCCAGAAGGTGCTGCCCACGCCCGGCTGGCTGTCGACACCAACGGCGCCGTCCATGGCCTGGGCGAGGCGCCGGCAGATGGCCAGACCGAGGCCGGTACCCCCGTACCGGCGGGTGGTGGAGACATCGGCCTGGGCGAAGGGGTCGAAGAGCCCGGGTGCCTTCGCCGGGTCGATGCCGGGTCCGGTGTCGGTCACCTCAAAGCGGACGAACACACGACCGTCGGGAGCGGGCCATGCCCTGCTCACCCGCACCACCACCTCGCCGCGGGACGTGAACTTGACCGCGTTGGTGGCGAAGTTCAGGAGGATCTGCCGCAGCCGGCTCACATCGCCTCGCAGGTCCGTCGGGACCCCGGGTGCGCAGTAGGCCACCAGCTCCAGGCCCTTGGACGCGGCCGACTGGGCCACGAGGGCGGCAACGTCCTCCACGGCCTGGCCCAGGTCGAAGTCGACGATCTCCAGCTCGAGCTTGCCGGCCTCGATCTTGGAGAAGTCGAGGATGTCGTTGATGATCCCGAGGAGGGCCTCCCCCGAGGCTCGTACCCCCTCGGCATGGTGCCGCTGTGTCCCGGTCAGCTCGCTGTCGAGGAGCAGGCCGGTCAGCCCGATCACGCCGTTCATCGGCGTACGGATCTCGTGGCTCATCGTGGCCAGGAAATCGCTCTTGAGCCGTGACGCCTCGACGGCCAGGTCCCGGGCCGCGGCCAGAGCGATATCGGCCTCGACCTGTGCGCTCACGTCGGTCACCGTCCCGATGAACCCCCCGTCCGCCCCACCGCCGCTCTCTGACCCGGAAAAGGCCACCGCACGGGAGTCGATCCACCTGACGGCCCCGTCGGGCCGGCGCACCCTGAAGCGCTGGGCGTAGTCCTCTCCCGTGGCGGTGGCGTGGGCCCAGGCCGAGTACACCCGATCGCGGTCCTCCTCGACGAAGGCCCGGGCCGCACCGCCGGTCATCGTCTCCTCGGCCGACAGCCCCATGATGGCAGTCCACGCCGGGTTCGTGTAGACGCACCGGCCGTGGGGGTCAGTGCGGTAGATGCCGACCGGCGCCGACTCGGCGAGCACCCGGAAGCGCTCTTCGCTCTGCCGGAGCTGCCGCTCCGCCTCTGTGCGCTCGCTGATGTCCTTCACGAAGGCGTTGAAGCTCGGCGCGCTCCCGAGGGCACTGACCGACGCCGCCATCTCGATGGGGAACTCGTGACCACGGCGATCGACGGCTACCAGCTCGGCTCGCTGGCTGGGGACGGGCTCGTTCCCGGCATCGAGGAAGCGGCGGACCAGTTCCTCATGGGCGACGCGGAACCGCTCGGGGACCACCGTTTCGCTGAGGGAGCGCCCAAGCACCTCGTCGCGGGACCAGCCGAAGGTGAGCTCGGCCTGGCGGTTCCAGTCGGTGATGCGACCGCCGGCGTCGGCGGCCACGAACGCGTCGGCGGACGCGGCGATGATCGCCGCCGTCCGCCGCTCACTCGCGGAGAGCTCGTGGGTGCGCCGGCGCACCCGGTCCTCCAGGTCGCGGTTGAGGGAGAGCACGTCTCGCTCGGCGGCCAGACGCCCGACGTCGACCTCCTGCAGCAGCCGCGCCGTCCGCAGGAGGAGGCCGACCGACACCACCACCTGGCTGGCCACCATCACGCCGAGCCCGAACTCAGTGCCGTACAGGCCCGCCCGCTGGCCGGCCAACCGCGCCCACCCGAGGCCGATCACGCCCAGGACGGCCGCAGGAAGGAGGCGGCGTAGGAGCGTGCCGCCGGCGCTCCGGCTGGCGATCACCCGGCGCTCCGGGCCCAGCGCCATGGTCCCCAGCGCGGCGGCGATGAACGCCAGCGCGGTGTGCGGGGCCATGCTGGTGAACGCGGAGATGCGGTACAGGGCGGAGACGCCGTAGAGGTAGCCGATGGCCGCCACCAGCCCGATCACCGCGACCATGGCACTGAGGGGGGCGGACGCCCGGTACCGCCGGCGTCCCGCCGCCAGGAGGGCGGCGCCGAGCAAGACGAAGCAGGTCGCGGTGGTCGGAGCCATCCGGCCGGGTGCCGACAAGGACGGGGCGGCCGGGGCCCGGAAGAGCACCTGGTCGATCCCCAGGTCCCGACCGAGGAAGTACTCCATCAGGGTGGCGAACCCGAGCGTGGCCGCCAGCCCGGCGGTCAAGCCCTGGACGAGGGGCGCCGAAATGGCGCGCCGTTCGGCTCGGGCTGCGGCCCCCAAGCTCAGGCCGACCATGGTCAGACCGGCTGCCGTGTTCGGCTTCATTGATGCCAACCCGGGAGCGATCGAGGTGAGCCTGGCCACATGGAACGCCCAACCGCAGAGGACCAGGATGCCGACAGCGACGCTGGCCGCCGCGGCGGTTTCGGAGTACCTCTGGAGGCGGTGGACCAGGACCGGGTCGGCAGAGCCCTCGCCGGCGATCACCCGGGAGCCGCACCCGGGCGGCGAGGGCGCTCGATGGAGGAATGACATTCGATGCTCCTGGGTGAGTGGCACCCGGGCAGGCCCTCGCCAGCGCTCGGTCGTACATGCTCCATCGGCACCTGGTGGGCACGACCGTAGCGATTTCATTCCGCACGGCCGACGTGCCCGCGGCCACCAGCGAAATGCCGCCCGCCCAAATCGCCGGCATCAATCCCGAAGGTTTGACGTCACCACCAATCAGGAAAGAGTCCTGTAGGCGAAACGATCACTCGATCACTTACCGAAATGAGGATGCACATGGGACTCGTCGTACTGCTGCTGGTGCTGGCTCTTCTCTTCGGCGGTATCGGGCTTGCGGCACATGCCCTGTGGTGGATGCTGATCATCGCCGGCGCCCTGGCCATCGCCGGGGCCTTCACCGGCTTCGGCCGGCGTTCCAGCTGGCGGTAACCGCCACCTTGCCGACCCGGCGGCG
>JAHFUR010000055.1:17875-20705 GCA_023264995.1 Acidimicrobiia bacterium
GCGGCACATGCCCTGTGGTGGATGCTGATCATCGCCGGCGCCCTGGCCATCGCCGGGGCCTTCACCGGCTTCGGCCGGCGTTCCAGCTGGCGGTAACCGCCACCTTGCCGACCCGGCGGCGCCTACAGGAACTCGGCGAAGTCCTCGAGGAGCTGGCCCTTGCCTTTGGCCCCGACGATGCGCTTCTTGGCCACACCGTCCTGGAAGACCATGAGGGTCGGGATGCTCATGATGTTGTAGCGCTGGGCGATGGCCGGGGCATCGTCGACATTGAGCTTGGCCAGGCGGATCTTGGTGGCGTTCTCGGCGGCGATCTGCTCGAGTACCGGGGCCACCATGCGGCACGGGCCACACCACTCGGCCCAGAAGTCGACGATCAACGGCAGATCGGACCCGCCCACCTCCTCATCGAAGGTTTCGTTGGTGAGCGTCACGTAATTGCCTGCCATCAGACCTTGCCTCCTCGGATTCGAACTGTTGAACGCCGGCCGGGTCGGCCGCATTCCGCACCGGCGACCGTCACCAGTCCGTCGGTGTCTCCACGATGTCGGCCTCGTGGGGCTGGCTCTCCAGCCAGCGCTCGGCGTCGATGGCCGCCATGCACCCCGAGCCCGCGGCGGTGATGGCCTGCCGGTAGGTGCGGTCCTGGACATCGCCGGCGGCGAACACACCCTCCACGTTGAGGTGGGTGCCCCGGTGGGTGAGCAGGTAGGACGCGTCGTCCATGGCCAGCTGGCCGACGAACAGGCTGGTGTTGGGGTGGTGGCCGATGGCCACGAACAGGCCGGTGATATCGAGATGGGTCAAGGCCCCGGTCTTCACGTTCTTGACCGTGGCGCCGGCCAAGCGGTCGTCGCCATGCAGCTCGACGGGCACCGAGTCCCAGACGAACTCGATCTTGTCGTTCTTGAACGAGCGCTCCTGCATGATCTTCGACGCCCGCAGCGAGTCGCGGCGGTGGATGACGTAGACCTTCTCGGCGAACTTGGTGAGGAAGTTGGCCTCCTCCAGCGCCGAGTCCCCGCCCCCGACGACCGCGATGGTCTGGTCGCCGAAGAAGAACCCGTCACAGGTGGCGCACGTGGACACGCCGTGGCCGATCAGCCGGCGCTCGTTCTCGAGGCCCAGCATCTTGGCCCGGGCCCCGGTGGCCACGATGACGGCCCGGCCGCGGTACTCGGCCTCGCCCACCCACACCCGGCCAGGGCGGGACGAGAAGTCCACCCGGTCGATCTTGTCGGTGACGAACTCGGCGCCGAAGCGGGCGGCCTGGGCCCGCATGGCCATCATCAGGTCCGGCCCCTGGATCCCGTCGACGAAACCGGGGTAGTTCTCCACCTCAGTGGTCAGCATGAGCTGGCCACCCGGCTGGTCACCGGTGGACGACAGGGCCCCCTCGAACACCAGGGGGCGCAGGTTGGCCCGAGCCGTGTAGATGGCCGCAGTCAGGCCGGCCGGGCCCGACCCGATGATGATCACATCGCGGATCTCGGTTCGCACGGGGCGGTCGCTCACACATCTCCTGTCGCAGGCGTCTTCTTCGACCACAGGAACAGCCCCAGGGCCAGGAATATTGCGCCGAGCACCATGTAGGTCAGCCACACACCGCTGGGGAGCACCACGTCGTCGAGAAAGCGGATAAGGGCGATCAGGCCCAGCACCCCGGCCATCGTGCCCACGATCGTGGCGATGAGCCCGAAGACGAGGAGCCGCGCCACCCTGACCAGGCGGTCGGTGGTGTTGCTGCGGACGATGCCGATGTAGTGGTCGAGACGGTCCAGCAGGTCCGTGGTCCAGTCTGTGCCCTCCTGAGCCATGTTTGGAGCCTACCCTCGGGCATGGTGCGCCAGTCCCTCGCCCTCGCCGCCGGCGCCGCGGTGGCCGTCGTCGCCGCCGCCGTCCTCGGGGAGTACGGGTTCGACGGGTGGGCCGTCGTCGGGTCGGGCCTCTTGGCCGGGCTCTTCGTAGCCGAAGCCGAGCTGGCGGTGTCGAAGGTCGGGAGCCGGCTCCAGGCTGGCGCCGCCGGCGCCTTCGCCGCAGCCGCCCTGCTCTGGGCCGGCTGGATCTCCACCGGCCACCGCCTCGGGACGGTGACCTGGCGGGGGTGGGTGGCGGTGGCCCTGGCGGCCGCCGCCGGGGCGGTCAGGGCCCGGCCGACCGGAGCAGCTCGGCGCAGCCGTCCTGCGCCAGCAGCAAAAGAGTGACCGGCGCCGGCGCCGGACCGGTCGCGAACCCCAGCACGTAGGCAGGGGTCGAGCCCCGGCGGGCGGTGGCGAAGTACACAACCTCCCGCAACCCGGGCTGGCGAGCCCGGGCCGGCTCCTCGCACGGGCGGGTGCCGACGACGTTGGGCGCCGGCAGCGGGACGCCGGTGGCGGCGCCACCGGCCGGGCTGCCGGGCGCGACCGCGCTCAGCGCCGACGAAGCGGTGGCGTCGGAAGCAGCACCGGAGTTCGCCGACGACGACGCCCGCCCGGTGGAGGCCTGGGGGAGGGCGACCTGGGCCCGGGCCCGGAGGCTGGCGGCATCGGCAATGTCGCCGAGGTCGGTCGGCGGAGGCACCGGCGCGGCGACGGGCGCCTGGCTCTTGGCGCCCGACTCGGGCGCCCCGCCGGCGAAGGTGGTCGAGTGGTCCGACGACCGGGTGGTGGACAGGAGCAGCCCGGAGAAGCCCAGCACGCCCACGATCACCGCGGCCACCGCCGGCAGGGCCCACACCCGTCTCGCCGGCGCCGGCCGGCGCCGGCGGGCGGCGGCCAGGTCGGCGACGGGAGCGGGGGCGGGCCGGGGCGCGGGGGCTTGGTCACCGGGCGTCGGGAGCGCGCCGAGG
>JAHFUR010000021.1 GCA_023264995.1 Acidimicrobiia bacterium
CGACAACCTCATGGCCTTCCCGCACCCGCTCGAGCCAGCCGCGGAGGTTGGCCCGGAATTCGCTCACGGCTACGTCCATACCGGGTAACTGTACAGGACGGGGTGATCAGAACGTACGTCGGCCAGCGGTCGAGCCACGGGACACCGGACGGTACCGCCGGGCTCGGGAGGCTGGTCAGGGTCGCTCACCCAACGGTCGGAATGCCCCCAACTGGTGGACCAACCCGCGAGAACCGGCCTTCTCGCGAGTCAGGTGCTCCGACCGATGGCGTCCGGAACACCGGGCCGGTAGCGGGAGCCGTCCGGGCCCAAGGCGGGACACGTCCACCGACCGGCCACAGCGAGAGCGGTCAAGGGACGGCCCGAGGGCCGAGCGAGGACCGCAACGCAGCGCAGGACCGCAGGCGCCCTTGACGGCTCGGGCATCGGCGAGTGCCCATCATGGGAATCGGCCAGCCCTCCGAGGCTGGCCGTACCCGCCGAGGTCAGGTCGCCAGGCGGTGGGCGTTGATGGAAGCATTCTCGTACTACGCTTATCCCGTGTGGAGATCCCTCGGTCGGCCCGTCGCCGCCAGGTCCCCGACGAGGACATCAGCCACGCGTATGAACATCCCGTCGCCTGGGTCGAGCTGGGCGACGACCCGTTGCGGTACCTCCTGGCCGGCGCCGATCGGGCCGGGAACCTCTTGGAGCTCGTCGTGCTGGCAGTCGAAGACGACGAGCTCGTGATCCACGCCATGGCGTTGCGGAGCAGCACCCGACGAGAGCTGTTTGGAGACGACCGATGAGCGAGCGGACCTACGGCCACACCCGGACCGGGAAGCCGATCGACGACGAGATGATCGAGGGCCTCGCCGATGAGGCCGATCGCGGCTATGAACCCGGCCAGCTCGCAGGGCACCGCCGCGGCCCGGGCCGGCCGCCCCTCGGGGATGCCGCCAAGGTGGTCGAATCGGTCCGTCTCGATCCCGGCCTGCGAGTCGAGACCGCGGAGCGGGCCGCAGCAGAGGGCGTGACCGTCTCAGAGATCATCCGCCGAGCGCTGCGCCAGTACCTCCGGAGCGCCTAAGCCTCGATCCACCGCCCTTCTGACCCACGTTTCTTCCGATTAGGGGTGGCGTTAAGGGAGCTGGCACCAACCGACAAGTGGGCGGCGCAGCATGGGTCGGGCGCCACCATGTGACAGGGAATGTGTCGTCCCCCGACGGCGCCTGACCGTGGGCGCCGGCCGCTCACCTGCGAGAACCCCGGCCGGGGCCGGCCCATGTAACCGGGAATGGGCAGTTCCCTGTCACATGACCGCCCGTCGCCCTGCCACCCAACGTCCTCGGCACGCCGTTCATGGCCTCACTTGTCGGCTGGTGCCACGTTCCTCACCAGCACCGCAATCCTTGTGGAGTTGGCCGAAGTAGGCGCCATTGTCGTTATTCCCTTTGTCGACCTCGAAGTCTTGACGATAGGCCTTCGGTGTATCCGCTTCATGCGCCTCTCCCAGGCCGACCGCCCACCCCAAGCCATAGCGCTTGGAGATCATGGCCATCCAGCGGGCGTGACGGAATGCGTTCCGCTGGCCGCCTGTCCAGCCGTACATGTCACCGAACCTGCCAGTCGCCACCTCAGACCTGCTTCGAAGCGAGTTGAGGGCGGTCAGACACCTCTTTCAATTGAAGGCGCAAAACCATGCCTGGTTTGGGCCGACGTTCTTCCCGCCAATTGCGGTCCCTTCGGGGTCCGCGCAATTGATCGGACCGCCAGCGCAGTAGTCGTAGTCGTTCGCCGATCCCGCCTCCACGGGGCTGGTTTCCACGCCTGTCCCGCCGAGGTCAGACCATCTAGAGAATACGAACTCTTCTTGCACGGTACGGATAGCCTTGTTGGCCGGGTTCGTACTCGAACTCGACTTCTTGGCCGGGACTAAGATCGGTGTATTCTGATCCTTCGATCTCGGAGAAGAATGTGATTACATCACCAATAAGGGCCTCCGAACGTAGCACCCCTATGCCCTTCCGCTGGTTCCACCAGACAACGCGTCCGGCAGCGGTTCCTAGACTAGCCATCTGGCTCCTCCTACTTATACTGTATAGCTGGCATAGCCAGATATGTTATATCGGGTACCGCTGTTATCTGAGGCCACTCCACTCATTTCGATTTCTACCGCGTCGCCGCTTCAAGCGTGTACCAGTGCCGTCCGGAATGGTACTGGCCAACATGTTTCCCTTTGGGATTGCCAGCACCGATAGTGCCGTAGAAAATGTAGAGGGTGCTATCGCCGTTAACACCGCTCTTGCTAGTGTACGGATAGTGCGAATGAGACGCGTGGCGTCGATGTCCGTGGGTGTCTGTGACGTAGACGTCAAAGTCCAGGCTCATGACATGTAGGGACGTGTCATCGAGGAGCCCCATGGTGGCCTCGATGACGTTGTTGTTGGCGTCCATGACGAAAGAGGGCGAGTCGCCCCCTCCGCCGAAGCCGTAGTGGACGGCGGGGTCGGTGCCCTCCTTGCGGGAGGTGATGCGCCCGGTGGCGTCGCGCTCGTAGCGCACCAGGGTGGTCCCGGCCACCTTGGTCTCCATGTGCCGTCCGGCGCCGTCGTAGACCAGGCTCTGGGTGCCCAGGGTGGTGGTGTTGCCGTGGCTGTCATAGGCCGGGGTGCCCACCGCGGTGTCGGTGCTCGAGGTCAGGCGGTCGGCGTTGTCGTAGCAGTAGCCGGTGGTGGTGGGGCTGCCCCCCACCGTGTCGGTCACCGAGGAGCGGTTGGAGTTGCGGCCAGGGGCGTCCTGGGCCCCGCAGCCCCCGGAGGTGGCGAAGCCGTAATCGAGGACGTGGGTGGCCCCGCCGATGGCCACCCGGGCCTTGGTCAGGCGCCCGAGGGGGTCGTAGATGAAGTTGGGGTTGGCGGCATCGGCGTCCGTGCCGTCGATTGTCTCATCGGTCACCCGCCCGGACTGGGAGCGGGTGACGGCGTCGGTGGCCAGGGTTCCGCCGGGGCCGGCCCAGGTCAGGCCGCTGATCATGCCGGTGCCGTGGCGGGCGATGGCCGACAGCGAGGTGGCGTTGCCTGCGTTGCCCAGCCCCGAGGGGTAGGAGACGTTGATCAGCTCGCCGGTGGTGGCGTTGTTGGTGGCGGTGGCCATCACCGACCCGTCGAGGGACTGGCTCGGGATGCGCCCGGCGGCGCTGTAGACGACGTGGGTCGCCCCCGCCGGATCCTGTGGCCCAGGTCGGCGCCTACATGATCGCCCTTGTGCGATGATCGTGTGTATGCGATCATCATCGGGTGGCGGAAGTCGAACTCCACGAGGAAGTCGCCCAGTGGATGGACGTGCTCAGCGATGACGACTGGGAGCGGACGGTGGTCATTGTCGACCGCCTCGCCGATCTCGGCTCGGCCGCACGAATGCCCCTGTCGAGGAGTCTCGGAGACGGGCTGTTCGAGCTTCGCTTCGCCCTGGGACCGACAGCACGTCGCGTGACCTACCGGTTCACGAAGGACGCTCGGATCATCCTGCTGACCACGTTCCGCAAGCAACGCAACAACGAACGCCACGAGATCGCCCGGGCGCGTGATGCCGCCGCCGAGTGCGCTCGGGCCAACCCTTGAGGGAGAGATGAATATGGCGAACCACTCGCGCTGGGACGACGTCAAGAAAGGACGGCCATCACCCTCTGCGGAAACGCGGACGGCAGTGAACCAAGATCTCGCGCTCGGCCAGCTCATCTACGACCTTCGCGTCGAGGCTGGCCTGAGCCAACGAGAGCTCGCCGCCCGCATGGGGACGACGCAGTCGGTCATTTCGCGTCTCGAGGAGGGCGGCGGCGCCCGCAACCGCCTTGACACCCTCGCTCGGGTGGCCACGGCCCTCGACCGTCACCTCATCGTGTCGTTCCCCGACAAGGTCCCCGCCACGCTGAAGGACGCCGTACAGGTCGCCTGAGGGCCTGAGCGCGCCGACCCCAACCCGTCCTGACCCCCGTTTCTGCCAGTTATCGGGGGTCAGGATCGGGGGGCCCTAAGCTGTACACGCTTACGATCGGGTGGGGCTCCTCGACTCTGGCGAGCAACTGGCGTCATCCGCGCCGATTTAGACGATTAGCGAAGATCGCAATCTGGACTACTTGCGCAGTCCCATCTCCAAGATGAAGCAGGTCACCTCCTTGGGTAATATAGCCAGCGACGGTAACGCCATGGCCCTGTACTTCTCCACCGAATGCACACCAGTTCGGAGCATTCGGCAAGAATTCTTTCGTCACATCAGGCAGTCCGTTAGGAAGACCCTTGACAAATTCACAGTCAACTGGAGGCTTAGCGCTGAATGTGTAGGTGAGGTGAGGTCGCTCGCAACCTTGCCCATGGCAGTCGGTTCCGAACTCGCGTCGTTCCAGCAATTCAAGGGACGACAATCCAAGGATCGGCTTGATCACAGGTTCAAGTTGGTTGAAGTCATACGGTGCTCCGGGTGCAGTACTGAACCCGCACGCGCCATAAACTGACGCCAGAAGTATGGCCAGTGCGCCGCTGCTTCGCCTCTCCCAAGTCATCGCCACGGATCCCCCTCCTTCAGGGTATTTAGGTACAGGCCGGTGCTGAAGACCTTACGCGCCACCTGGCAGGACGCCTTGTTGAAGGTGCCGATATAGCCCGTATTGCTACACACGCGACCGGCCAGCGATGAAAATATGCTATCGGCAGAACCACGAAGGCCATAAATCATTACCCCTCTAGCGGCCTCAGCACGGAGCACATCGTAGAGATAGTCGTGGCTTCGCATGCTGGAGTAAAGGCGCTGATCGCACGAGGTCCGAGCTTGGGTCCAAGTGCGATCAGCGTCAGAGTCTTTGCGCTGCATCCATCTCCGTTTTCATTGACAAAGATTGTTCCAGCCTTGCCTTGGATAACGGATGGTGTATAGCTGAGACCGCAATAGAAGTCTTGTCCGTTGACGAGAATCCATAAGTCAGCGCGTCCTCCGATGCTGCTCAGGCACAGTCCCGCCAGATCCGAACTGTTGACCGGATCCCCCGCCGTGTAGTCGTAGTCGTTCGCCGACCCGCCCTCCACGGGGTGGCAATGGGGGATTCGGGCGAGGTCTCTTGTCGACCGTTCTCGCTGGCCTCATGGCCGAGCGCAACAAGGTCGACTTCGACCGGCACGTTCGGAGCGCGTGCCGGCGGCACCCGTCGTAGGTCGCCAGTTGGGAGTCGTAAGTGGCCTATCGTGATCGTTGACCGACGACGACGCGTCCCTGGGACGCATGCGATTCAGCCGGCTACGTGCGGCCATGAGGCACCAAGGCGCCAACGCGTGTTCCACTTCTGGGGCCGACCCGACAGGTCGTCCTCCTCGAGTCGAGCGACACGCCGTGCTGATAGGGAACGTTTCGCCTATTACGCACGACATCTATCGAGCATCCTCGCCCCAACCTGTCGTGCGTTCTGGAGGGGGCGCCTCGAGCCTGTGCTGTAACGCGTCAATCAAAGACGTGCCCGCGTATGACCCCACGTCACCCTCGACCATGATGCTCCAAGGAAACTGCTCATCGGTGGTTCTGCGTGCAAACGATACAGACACTTCCCGGTGGAATCTCTCCCACAGGGCGTCGAATAGCTCCTCGACGGTCGTCATATCCCGCGATTGGCTTTAGTCGTCATCATCATCACGACGTCCGATCGGGATGGCGCTCGGGTCCTCACCGCGTACTCGTCCGTCAGGGAAGACGTTCGTGTGGCCACCTCCCCGGTGTGACACGTCCCAATGGTCACCGTGCATCTTATCCCACGTCCAGATTGCGCCATCCTTGTCGACAAAGCCACCACCGCGCACTCGTTTAAATTCCGGATTGCCCTTTTCCTTCGGCGGAATGTAAGGGTAGGGCCCAGTGCGGGGTAGCTTTTTCGGATCGGCAGCCTTTGGGCCGTGCGACCCGAAAAAGTGATTGAAGCCATAAGCGATCAATCCCTCAACAATGAGTGCCTCGCCGACGCACAGATCCTCCAGGCACGTTCCACCTAGGTCGAACCGGTTGACCGGATCCCCGCACACGTAGTCGTAGTCGTTGCACGAACCACCCTCCACGGGGTCGACCTGGAGGAACCGTCCGATACTCGGCACATACTGCCGTGCCCCCATCTCGATGGTGGCCAGGGCCCCGGCGTGCTCGATGGGTCGCTGGGCCGAGCCCAGCCAGCCGTAGTCGAAGTTGCCGGCGGAGTTGTCGGGCGGGGCGCCCTGGCCGAAGGGGTCATAGGTCCGGGTGGCGCCCTGCTTGGCCCCGACGTTGTCGGCGACGGCCATGACGTCGCCGTGGACGTTGGGGTAGCTCCACACGTCGCCCACCCCGAGCAGCCCCCGCTTGGTGACCATGGCCCCGCCGAGGAGCCCCATGGTGGCCTCGATGACGTTGTTGTTGGCGTCCATGACGAAGGAGGGCGAGTCGCCCCCTCCGCCGTAGCCGTAGTGGACGGCGGGGTCGGTGCCCTCCTTGCGGGAGGTGATGCGCCCGGTGGCGTCGCGCTCGTAGCGCACCAGGGTGGCGCCGGCCACCTTGGTCTCCATGTGGCGGCCGGCGCCGTCGTAGATGAGGGTCTGGGTGCCCAGGGTGGTGGTGTTGCCGTGGCTGTCATAGGCCGGGGTGCCCACCGCGGTGTCGGTGCTGGAGGTCAGGCGGTCGGCGTTGTCGTAGCAGGAGGTCGTGGGGGCGCCGCCGTTCAGCGTGGTGGCGCTGCGGTTGGTGCTCAGACCAGCGTTGGGGTTGGCACAGCCCGACACGACGCCGAAGGAGTAGGCCACATGCTGCGATGGCGTGGACCAGGCCTCCACCAGGCGCCCTGGGGCGTCATAGAGGAAGTTCTGAGCCAAGGGGTTGGCGACGGTGGCGGTGGTGTTGGCGTCCGTGCCGTCGATTGTCTCATCGACCACCCGGCCGGACTGGGAGCGGGTCACCACGTCGGTGGCCAGGGAGCCCCCGGGGCCGGTCCAGGTCAGGCCGCTGATCATGCCCGTGCCGTGGCGGGCAACGCCCGACAGCGAGGTGGCGTTGCCTGCGTTGCCCAGCCCCGAGGGGTAGGAGACCTTGACCAGCTCGCCGTTGACGTAGGAGGGGGTGGCCGGCGCCGGCGGGTTGACCGGTGCCGATGCCATCACGGCGCCGTCGAGGCTCTGGGTCTCGATGCGCCCGGCGGCGCTGTAGGCGACGTGGGTCGCCCCCGCCGGCCCGGCGGTGTCGGTGGCCCGCCCGGCCTGGTCGTAGGTGGTGGTGGTGGTCTTGGTCCACACGTCGGTGGCCGAGACCACCCGGCCCAGCAGGTCGACGGAGGCGGTGATGGTGGTGGTGGCGGTGACCGGGAGGCCGATGCTGTCGGTCACCGAGGCCACCAGGGGGTTGGCGCCCACCGCGTAGTTGTAGGCGATGGTGTGGGCCGGCTCGCCCCCGTAGGCGGGGACGGCGAGGGAGGTCACCCGGCCCCGGGCGTCATAGACGGTGCAGGTCCAGTCCCCGGCCAGGGAGGAGCGGATGACCCGCCCGGTGCCGTCGTAGACGAACTGGCGGACCAGGGCGCCCCCGGTCGCGGGGGTGGCCCCGGTGGTGTCCTTGAGGGACTTGGCCTGGTCGGGCGCCGTCGTGGTGCACGCAGGAGGCGGCGGAGGCGTCATCGGCATGGCGATCGCCGCTTCGGTGGGCCCACCGCAGGGCCAGTTGGGCGGGGGCGCTCGGGTGGGTGGCGTAGTCGAGGCGGATGCGGTGGCGGCCGACCAGCGCGTTGGCGAACGTGCCCGTCACCGTGGCCGCGCTGGGATGGTCGGCCCAGGCCTCGACCACCGGTCGGTCGTCGATGAAGAGGCGGGCCTGGCCGGTGAGCACGATGGCGAAGCTGTAGGTGCCGGTGGTGGCCAGGGTCACCTCGCCGGTGTAGCGGGCCGACCAGTTGTTGGCCACCAGGCCCCCGGGCAGGGGAGCGGGCACCATCGTGGCCGCGCCGGCCGCCAGGTCGTGGTTCGCCGCCCCGGCGGACAGGTCGCGGTTGGCCCAGTAGGTGGCGGCCAGGCCGGTGACGGCGCCCCCGCCGGCCGGGTTGGTGTCATAGGTGGTGGCGGAATGCGCCGGGGTGGTCGAGGCCGAGGTGCAGGTGCCGTTGGGGCGGTTGTCGGTGCCGAAGCAGGCGGCCGGGGCCGGCCCGTAGGTGTCGGTGGCCCGCCCGCTGGGCTGGGCCCGGACGGCATCGGCGTCATAGGCCACGGTGGAACGCCGCCCGGCGGCGTCGGTGCTGGACAGGAGGCGGTCCCCGGCGTCGTAGGCGGCGGTGGGCAGGGCCACGCCGTCGGCGTCGGTGCCGCCCACGGCCAGCCCGCCGCCGGCGTCGCGGGCATAGGTCACCGTGGAGGTGAACTCGGTGGTGGGGCTGGCCTTCACCTTGACCGTGGTCTGGGCGGACGAGGAGGAGTAGTCGTAGCTGTGGGCCGGGCGGGAGGCCCCGGCCGTGGGGGCGGGCAGGGTGATCGAGGTGGCCCGGGCCGCGGCGGTGGCGGTGGTCTCATAGACGATCTCGGTGCGCACCTCCGGCCCGTCGCTGCGACCACCCGAGGCCACCGCGTCGGCGGCCAGGGGCGAGCGCACCGAGACCAGCCGCCCCGTTGGCGTAGGCGAAGTCGGTCTTGGGGGTGGCGGCGGCGCCGGAGGGGTCGCCGGGGTCCTCGATGCGGGCCAACTGGCTGGCGGAGTAGGTCATCTTGGTCACCGTGGTGTCCCAGTAGGTCACCAGGCACAGGGTGGCGGCCGGCGTGGCGGTACAGGAGTGGGCGGGGTCGAGAGGATCGTCGGCCGGGCCCCAGCGCAGCTTGATGAGCCGGCCGGTGGCGATGTTGGTCATGGTCAGCAGTCGGGGCTTGGGCGTGTTCGTCGACCATGTATAGGTGTTCAGGTCCATCAGGACGATGTCCGGGCGGCATCCGCGTACGACGGCGAAGGCTTCAGCCCCGGTGCTGGCCTCACCGACCGCGTCGAACCCCTCGACCGATCTCAGCAGGGCGCGGAACGCCGGCGTCATCGTGCTGGCCATGATCGGCGTTTCCGTCGTCGTCCTGCTGCGCCGCCCAGACGCTCGGGCGCGGCTGGACGGCTGAAGGCCGGTCCAGCCTGTTTGGCGCTGGGGAAGTGAGCTCGGATAGGAGCGCCCAGCAGCGAAGATACTCGGCCGGGCGCCGTCCATCTGGTGGCGCCCGGCTTCCCCTGCGGGAGGGTTACAGTTCTCGACCGTGGCGGCGAGTGATCGGGTGTCACGCATCACCCCTGAGGGCCGGGTCGAGACTGACCCGACCCCGGGGATCGTCCGCGAGCAGGCCATCGCGGTCGAGGGTCTCTGGGCCGGCATGGCCAGGACAGCGCCGGGCATGACATCGGGCTGGCACCACCATGGTGGGTACGAGACTTCGATCTACGTTGTCTCGGGCCGGCTGCGGATGGAGTCGGGCCCAGGCGGGGCAGCAGTCGTGGAGGCGGTGGCCGGCGACTTCGTCCACGTTCCCGCCGGGGCCATCCACCGCGAGTCGAACCCGAGCGGCGCCGAGAGCTACATCGTGGTCGTCCGCGCTGGTCAAGGGGTCCCGACGGTCAACGTGGACGGTCCCGCCTGACGGAGAACCTCGCCAACCGAGGTGGCCGCGCACCTGCGCCGGCTGGGGGCGCCGGCTCGCGCTCAAGGAAATCGGCAACCATGACGACGACCCGGTGATGCGCTCCAGCATCTTCCGCCGACGGGCGATGGCCATGGCCGTCGTCGCCCTGGCCGCCGCCGCCGTTGCCGTCCCGCCCAGCCAGGCCAAACCCGTCCCTGGCGCGCCGGCGTGCCCGACCTTCCCGGCCGACTCCTTCTGGCACGCCGACGTCGCCGCGCTGCCCGTCCACGCCCAGTCGTCCACCTGGGTGGCCAGCATCGGGGCCACGGCGAAGCTCAAGGCCGACTTCGGGAGCGGCACCTGGGACGGCGGCCCCATCGGCATCCCCTTCACGACCGTCCCCGGCACCCAGGCCCGGGTGCCGGTCACCTTCGACTACGCCGACGAGAGCGACCCCGGTCCGTACCCGGTCCCGGCCAATGCCCCCATCGAGGGTGGCTCGGCGTCCACCGGCGACCGCCACGTGCTCGTCGTCGACCGTGACGCCTGCCGGCTCTGGGAGCTCTACAGCGCCTACCCGCAGAACGGCGGCACGTCGTGGACCGCCGGCTCCGGCGCCACCTGGGACCTCGGCTCGAACGCCATGCGGCCGGCGGGCTGGACCTCGGGCGACGCCGCCGGCTTGCCCATTCTGCCGGGCCTGGTCCGCTACGACGAGGTGGCCTCGGGGAACATCGACCACGCCATCCGCTTCACTGCCCCCCGGACGGCGAACGCCTACGTTTGGCCGGCCAGCCACAAGGCTGCGACCGGCGGGGCATCCGACCCTCCGATGGGAGCGTGGTTCCGCCTCAAGGCCAGCTTCGACATCAGCGGGTACTCCGCGGCGAACCAGGTGATCCTGCGGGCCCTCAAGCAGCACGGGATGGTCCTGGCCGACAACGGCTCGTCGTGGTTCATGAGCGGCGCGCCCGACCCGGGCTGGAACGACGACGACCTCAGTCTGCTGCGGAACGTTCCCGGGTCGATGTTCGAAGCCATCGATGCCTCGACGCTGCCCGTGTCGTCGACGTCGTACGCGGTCAAGGGCAGTGTCTCGACGACCACGTCGACATCGGTGACGACCACCTCGACTTCGACCTCGACTTCGACCTCGTCGACTACGTCGAGCACGTCGACCTCGACCACCTCCACCACCGTCCCGCCCTCCGGCCAGCTCCTTCCCAACCCGGGCTTTGAGACCGGTCTGGGCGGCTGGGGCACGGGGGACAGCCGTACAACCCTGGCCCGGGTGTGCACGGTGGCCCACGGCGGCGCCTGTTCGGCCGAGATCGGCCGCCGGCTCTCCGCCGGCGACGCCGTGCTCGACGATTCGCCCAACTCGGTGGCATCGACACCCGCCGGCGCCGTGTACACGGGGTCGGCATGGGTAAAAGCCCCCGCCGGCCGGAGCGTCACCGTGCGCCTCCGCGAGTACCGCAGCTCCAAGGTGGTGCGGGTACGGACGACGACCGTCACGGCCACGGGATCCTGGCAGCAGGTGAGCGTGACCTCGGCCGCGGCCGACGCCGGCTCGTCGATCAGCGTCGACATCCTGGTGTCCCTGTCGACGACCCAGCGGGCCAACGTGGACGACGTGTCCCTCCGCCGCCTCTGACCCTCCGGTTCCGCCGGTAGCCTCGCCTCTGATGGCCGAGGCCGACCCAGACCCCGGCCCCCACGCGGGGCTCCCCGCCAACCTCGGCCGCTCGGCAGTGGTCATGGCCGTCGGCACGACCTTGTCCCGTCTCACCGGGCTCGGTCGGCTGGTGGCGATGGCGTTCGCCCTCGGCGTCACCGAGTCGCGTCTGGCTGACTCGTACAACATCGCCAACACCATGCCGAACGTCATCTACGAGCTGATCCTCGGCGGGGTGCTGACCTCGGTGTTCATCCCAGTGCTGGTCGAGGAGCTGCGCAAGAAACGCGACGACGACGCATGGGAGTCGGTTTCCGCCCTGGTGACCACGTCGGTCCTCGCGGTGCTGGTCATCAGCATCGTCGCCGCCGTGGGGGCACCGTGGATCATCCACCTCTTCACGTTCCGCCTCTCCGGTGCCGAGCAGGCCCATCAGCAGGCCTTGGCCACGTTCTTCCTCCGTATCTTCGCCCCCCAGATCCTCTTCTACGGCGTGGCGGCCATCGCTGGGGGGCTCCTCAACGCCCACGACCGCTTCGCCGTCCCGATGTTCGCCCCGATCGCCAACAACGTCGTCGTGATCGCCACCTTCCTGGCCTTCTCGGCCATCGTGTCGGGCACTCCGAGCGAGGCCGGCGTCGGCACTGCCCTGGCCGAGAAGCTGCTGCTCGCCGTGGGCACGACGGGAGGGGTGGCCGTCCTGGCCATCGCCCATTGGCCGTCGGTGCGACGTTTGCCGGGCCGGCTCCAGTGGCGGCCAGACTTCCGCCACCCCGCCGTCCGCAAACTGGCCAGGCTCTCCCTCTGGACCCTCGGCTATGTCGTGTCCAACCAGCTCAGCTTCGGCATCGGCCTGGTCCTGGCCAACGGGGTCCGGGGTGGCCCGACCGCCATGTTCACGGCCTTCGCTTTCTTCCAGCTGCCGTACGGGGTCGCCGCGGTGTCGATCATGACCGCCCTCGTCCCTCGAATGTCGGCCCAGGCGGTGGAGGGCGACGAGGACGGCTTCCGCGCCTCGGTCGGCAGCGGGCTCCGGCTCATGGGCCTCCTCCTGCTCCCGGCCACCGCCGGCTACCTCGTGCTCTCCCGGCCCCTGGTCACAACCCTCTTGCAGCACGGCGTCATGAGCGCCGGTAGCAGCCGGCTGGTGGCGGAGGTGTTGAACATGTTCGCCCTGGGACTGGTGCCGTTCTCGTTCTACCTGCTGCTCCTCCGCGCCTTCTACGCCCGCCAGGACGCCCGGACCCCCACGCTCGTGAACGTGGTGCTGAACACCGTCTATGCCGTCTTCTCCCTGGTCCTGTTCCCCCTGTTCCACGTGCAGGGCCTGGCCCTGGCCCACTCCTTCTGCTACCTGACCGGCGCCACACTGGCCGGTGTCCTCCTCTCCCGGCGCATCGGCGGGCTCGACGCGGCCCGCACGTTCGCCGCCCTCGGCCGGGCTGCCGCCGCCTCGCTGCTCGCCGCCGGCGCCATGCTCCTCGCCGTGTGGGGGGTCGACGCCCTGATGGGCCCGGGCGGGGAGCGGGCGCTGGCCCAGCTCCTTGCCGGGGTGATCGCCGGCGGCGTGGCCTTCCTGGCCGCAGCCAAGGCACTGCAGATCGAGGAGCTCGACACCCTCCGCAACTTGCTTCCCGGTGGCTCCCGGGCCCGATCGAGCCTGGGGTAGCGTCGCCGGGTGGCCAGGCGGACCGTGGTGCGGGCGATCGTCCTCCCGCTCACTCTGGCGGTCGTGCTGGCCGGCTCGCTCACGGCTGCCGCCGTCGACCGCCAGGCTCGGGGCACATTGCCGGCGGGGACGGTCGTCGAAGGCATCGACGTTGGCGGGCTCGGTGTCGACGCGGCCGTCGCCCGGGTCGGCGAGGCGGTCGAGGCGCCCCTCCACCGCCCGGTCACCTTGACGGTCGACGCCTTCAGGAGCCAGGTGTCGCCGTGGGACCTCGGCTACCGGGTCGACGTCCGGGCCGCCGTCCGCCAAGCCATGAACGCCGGCCGGACGGTCACGGTTGGGTCGCGCGTCTCCGGCGTGCTGTTCGGCGCCGGCAGCACGTCGGTCGTCGATGTGCAGCCGGCGTGGGGCCCGGGCCGGCTCGACGAGGTGGTCGCCGCCGCCGGCCGGGTCATCGGCGCGCCACCGAAGGACGCCGACATCGACATTTCCAGCGGCTGGGTCAAGGCTGTGCCGGAGAAGGCGGGCAAGGAGATCGATGTCGAGGCGTCGAAGCGGGCGATCATGGCCGGCGTCGCCGCCGGTGACACTGCGGTCCACCTCGTGGCCAGGCCGCTGCGCGCCGCCTCCGATCCCACTCTGGCCAAGGTGGTCCTCGTGCGGGCCGGCGAGAACAAGCTGTACCTCTACGAGAACGGCCAGATCGTGAGGTCCTGGCCCGTCGCCACCGGCGCCGCCGGCTACCTCACCCCCGAAGGGGTGTGGCACATCACCCAGAAGCTGGTGAACCCGTCGTGGCACAACCCGGGGAGCGCCTGGGCCAAAGGCCTACCGGCGGTGATCGGCCCCGGCCCCGGCAACCCACTGGGCACCCGGGCGCTCCGCCTCGACGCCCCGGCCATCCTGATCCACGCCACGTCCAACCGCAGCTCCATCGGCTTCAGCGAGTCCCACGGCTGCATCCGCATGACCGAGGAGAACGAGGCCGAGCTGTTCTCCATGGTCGACGTCGGCACCCGGGTCGCGATCGTGCAGGTGGCCCCGCCGCGCCCGAAGGGCTCCGCGCCCGTCGCCGCCACCGAGTACTGAACCGAACCCGGCCTCGCGCTGTCAGATCGTCTGGTTGGCCAGGGCCAGGTGGGTGGCGCTGGCGGCGCGGAGATTGGCCAGCCGGCGGGCGTCGAGGCGTTCGCAGATCCAGCCCCAGTGGACCGACACCCAGTCGCCGGCGGCCAGGTCGTCGGCAAAGCCCCGGCCCTCGAACGCCCGCAGGACGCGCTCGGCCCGGGCCTCGCCCAGCGCCAGCTTCCCGTCGACCTGGACGAGCGGCTGGCGGTCGACGACGACGCTGGCGCCGTCAACCTCGCGCACCTGGCCCCAGCTGATCCGGCAGCTCTCCATGGTGGCCATGCCGACCGCCTCGGACTCGAGGTGGCGGTAGACGTCGAGCACGTGGAACAGGTGGAACGGTTTGGCGCCGGCCGGTGGTTTGCGGAGCACCTGGGCCCGGACCTTGGCCGGCAGATGGGCGCCGAACCGTTCGTCGAGCGACCGGTACAGGTCGCCGGCCTCGACGTGGTCGAGCAGCTCGTTGCCGATCCAGTAGGCCTCGACCACGCGTGGGTCGAACGGGTCGCCGATCCCGTTGGCCGCCGCGATCGTGCGCAGGTAGGGGACGGCGCCGGTGAACTTCACCAGCATGGGGGCCAGGCGGGGATCGGGCCGGCCTTCGACCGCGTGCTCGAACAGGATCTCGTTCTCGTTGCCCCCGCAATAGCCCAGGTTGTTGGGCATGAAGGCGTAGCGGATGAAGAGCAGCAGCCCCGAGGGAGGGGCGGCCGGCGGTGCCGCAGGCATGGTTGCAGTCTCCCACGGACATCCATGCTTCAGTTCTGCTCGCGTTAGGCCGAAAGACCTAGTGGCGACGCCGGCCGCACTGCGCGATCCTGTTGGGCTTCGTCTGCCAAGCGCTCCCGACAAGGACGACGTCGAGGCCGATTGAGAGGGTACCCGTGCGCCTTTCCATCCTGACGAGGCCCGAAGTCATCGGGTTCGCCGTTCTGATCATCGGGACGGCTATCGTGACGCTCCGAATGACACGTCCGGGAGGCCGGTTCTCAGGCCGGCGCAAGGAAGGCCGGAGCGGGCGGGCGGTCGCTGCCGCCGGCGGCGGCGGGGAGACGCCGTTCAAGGTCGAGCAGGTCGACCGGAACGACCCGAAGGCCCGCATGGAATCGGTCACCTTCGCCGACGTCGCCGGTCTCGAGGAAGCCATCTCCGAGCTGCGTGAGGTGGTCGAGTACCTGCGCGACCCCCACCGGTTCGAGCGCCTCGGCGCCCACATGCCCAAGGGCGTCCTGCTCTACGGCATGCCGGGCTGCGGGAAGACGCTGCTGGCCCGGGCCCTGGCCGGCGAGACCGGGGTGCCGTTCTACTTCGTGTCGGCCACCAGCTTCGTCGAGAAGTTCGTCGGCCTGGGGGCGGCGCGGGTCCGCCAGCTCTTCGAAGCGGCCAAGAAGTCGTCGCCCTGCATCATCTTCATCGACGAGCTCGACGCCATCGGTCGCCACCGCAGCGCCGACACCACGGGTGAGCGAGAGTTCGACCACACGCTCAACCAGCTGCTCGTCGAGCTCGACGGCTTCATGGGCTCCGCCGGCGTCATGATCATCGGGGCCACCAACCGCCCGGAGCTGATCGACGGCGCCCTGCTCCGCCCCGGTCGTTTCGACCGCCGCATCCAGGTCGACCGGCCCGACCGCAGCGGGCGGGAGAAGATCCTCCGCCTCCACGCCGACGCCCGGCCGGTCTCCCGCCGGGTCGACTGGGGCGAGGTGGCGGCCCACACCGCCGGCCTCACCGCGGCCGAGCTGGCCAACATCGTCAACGAGGGCTGCCTCCTGGCCGCCCGTCGCCACCGCGACCGCGTGGCCCCGGAGGACATCGACGAGGCTGTCTCCCGGGTGCTGGCCGGCACCCGGAGCGCCCGCCTCATGTCCGACGACGAGAAGGAGCTCGTCGGCGTGCACGAGGCCGGCCACGCCCTGCTCTCAGTGCTCCTGCGGGGCGTGCAGCCGCCGTCGCGGGTGTCGATCGTGAACCGGGGGGCGGCCTTCGGCCGGTCGCCGTGGTCGACCACCGACGACCGCGAGGTCCTCACCAAGCGCGAGCTCATGGCCCAGCTCATCGTCCTCATGGGCGGGCGGGCGGCCGAGATGCAGGTGTTCGGCCAGCCCAGCACCCGAGCCGAGGACGACCTGGAGCATGCGGCCGGCCTGGCCCGCCGCATGGTCGAGCGGCTGGCCATGACCGGGCGGTTCGAGCTGGCCGGTCGTAAGGAGGACGGCCCGGCCCGCAACGACGACGGTGAGGGGGGCAAAGAGGTCCGGGAGCTGCTGGAGAAGGCCGAGCAGGCGGCCCGCACCATCCTGGGCGACAACAGCGGCGACCTGCGCACCATCGCCGAGACCCTGGTGCTGAAGGAGACGCTCACGGCCGCCGAGCTGCAGGACCTCATCCGGGGTGGCGGCGGGGGCGGCGCCGTGGAGATGTCGAGCTAGAAGCAGAGGAACAGCAGGCACTGCTTGGCTTTGACCGGCGGTGCGGCCGGGACCGGCGCGGCCACCGCGTCGAGGAACAGCGGCGTGCCGTCGCCCCCCGCCATGACCGGGTGCTGGGCGCCCTGGGACTGGCCGGCGGTGAGCTGCGGCGCCCGCTGGGCCGCGTACGCGAACGCCTCCTGCACGGAGACCCGCCCGTCATGGTTGGCGTCGCCCAGGCCCTGGAGGACGCCCTGCTCGATCTCGAGGAGGGTGAAGACGGACTGGTGCATGTCGGGGATCTCGTAGGACTTCTCGGTTGCCTTCGAGGAGGCGGTGAACAGCCGGCTCGGCCCGGAGATCCCCTCGTCGAAGCCGGCGGCCTCGCACCCGGAGATGTCGACCCACGCCTGGCCCTTGAGCTGGCGGACCTTGCTGGCCAGCTCCGTGTCGGCGATGAACGAGTTGTCGTGGGGCCAGAGGTACTCGGTCGAGCCCACCTGCTTGACGTGGCCGGAGTAATGGAAGACCGAGAGCGACGTCGGGCCGCTGTGGTCCACCAGCCATTGCAGCCCGGAGCGGACCGCGCCCGCCGTGGCCCCGCTGTCGGTGAGCACCTTCACGTGGTCGTCGGCGAAGCCGGCCCGGAGGAGGGCCTGGCGGAAGTCGGCGGCGTCGGCGACCGCGCCGAAGTTCGGTCGTGTCGCCCCCTGGAAGTGGTCGACGCCCACGATGAGGGCCCACCGCTCGGCGGCCGCTGGGGCCGGCGCGGCGTCGGCCGCCACGCTTCCGGCCAAGACGCCGGCGACCAGGAGCGGGAGGACCAGCAGGGCACGTCGCATCACTGGTTCCTACCACCCACCACCCGACCGGTCCACCGGCGGGGATTCTGCGCGTTTGCACCCCTCAAGCGGTACGAACGCGCGGCCGATCCGTGACGGAGGGGTTCACCGAGCACGAGGCGTTGAGATGCCCATATCCGCAGTAACCCATGTCGTGGGGCCGTGACGCCTTCGCCGGAGCCGGACCGAGCCGCTGACCAGGGCCGCGTGGTCGAGCTGCGGGCCTGGACGGCGGTGCAGCCACGTCCTTTGGTGCCGGCGCACTTCCGCGAGGTGTTCGAGCACGCCCCGTTGCCCACGATCGTGGTCGACCTCGACGACCGGGTGGTGCATGCCAACGAGGCGGCGTGCCGGCTGACGGGGTACCAACCCGAGGAGTTGATGGGCCGGGCCATCGCGGACTTGGCACACCCGGACGACCGCCAGGCCACACTCGCGGCCCAGCGGTCCGTGGCGGAGGGGACCGCGCCGGCCGCCTCGGTCGAGGCCCGTCTGGCCCGGGCCGACGGACGCAGGATCTGGGCCGCGATCAGCTACTCGGCGACCGCCGGCGCCGGCCGGCCCTATCTGGTCGTACAGCTGGTGGACGTGACCGAGCAGAAGCGGGCGGAACGGGAGCTGGTCCGGTCGAACGCCGAGCTCAGCAGCTTCGCCTACCTGGCCGCCCACGAGCTGAAGTCGCCCCTCCAGATCCTCTCCGGGTTCGCCGCCCTCCTCGACCGGGCCCATGGGCCTCAGCTCGATCCCCAGGCCCGGGAGTTCGTCGGCTGGATCATGGACGGCGCCGGCCGGATGGACCGCTTGATCGAGGACCTGCTTGGGTACTGCTCGGTCGACTCGGACGACGTCACCGTGGTGCCGGTGGCCCTCGGCGACGCCGTCGGCGAGGCGCTGGGCCAGCTCGAGCACGAGATCCAACGACGCGACGCCATCCTGATCGTCGACCGCCTCCCGTCGGTGGCCGGCGACCCGGTGCAGATGGTCCAGCTGTTCCGGAACCTGCTGGCCAACGCCTTGAAATTCGTCCCGGACGATCGCCGGCCCCAGCTTCGTGTCTGGGCCCAGCGGGGAGTTGATGCCTGGACGGTGACCGTGGCGGACAACGGCATCGGCGTCGAGGATGGCGCCCGCGAGCGGATCTTCGCCATGTTCGAGCGGCTGCACCCGCGGGAGCGGTTCAAGGGTACGGGTATAGGGCTCGCCATCTGCAAGCGGATCGTCGAACGTCGGGGCGGCACGATCTGGGTCGAGCCGAACCCGTCGGGCGGGAGCCGCTTCCGGTTTGTGCTGCCCGACGGCGTCGAGGCCGCGCCGGCGTCACCAGTTCAGTAGCGCGCAAGGAAGCCGACCCCGACCCGTAAAGCCCGGGAGACCGGCGGGCAACCTGAGTTCCGTACTGTCCGAGGGGTGGATGCAGGTCTGTATACAGCCCGGCCAGCAGGCCTGCGACGGGAGCGGGCCTACGACGAGCTGAAGACCGGCCTGCTCATCGGCGACTACCCGCTCAACCGCCGGCTGACCGAAGAACGTCTGGCTGCGCAGCTCGGTGTGTCTCGCACGCCGGTGCGAGAGGCCCTGCTCCGCCTGGATGCCGAGGGGCTGGTCCAGCGCTCGCCGGAGGGCGGTTTCTACCCGACCGCGCCTGACGTGTCGATGGTGCACGACCTCTACGAGGTCCGCCTGGTCCTCGAGCTACAGGGCCTGCGCCGGCCGGCGCTGGGAGGGCGCAGCACGGCCCACGACGCCGCCCTCCTCGAGCCATTGCGGGACGAGTGGCGCGGGCTGGCCGAGGCCGCGCCCGACCCTGACCCGGGGTTCGTGATGCTCGACGAGGACTTCCACGTCCGGTTGGCCGCCTCGTCGGGCAACCCCTCGCTCGCCGACCTGCTTCGCATGGTGAACGAGCGCATCCGCATGGTGCGCATGCACGACTTCCTCACCGAGGAGCGGGTCCGTCGCACGATCTCCCAGCACCTGGAGATCGTCGAGGCCGTCCTGGTCGGGGACCTGACGTTGGCGGTGGCCCGGTTCGGTGTCCACCTGGGTGAGTCCATGGCCGTGGTCGAGGAGCGGGCCTCCCGCGCCCTGGCTCGCATGGTGAGCGGAAGAGGGGGGATGCGGGCATGAGCTTGCTGACTGAGCCGGTGACGGCGCCGACGATCGAGGGCGAACCGCTCCTGGCCGTGCGGGATCTCACGGTCCGCTTCGGCGAGGTCGTGGCCAACGACTCGGTGAACTTCGAGGTCCGAGCCGGGGAGGTGCACGCCCTGCTGGGCGAGAACGGCGCCGGCAAGAGCACCCTCATGAAGCTCATCTACGGCGTCAACAAGCCCGATTCCGGCGAGCTGCACTTTGCCGGGGCACCGGTGCGCATCGACTCCCCGGCCACGGCCCGCAAGCTCGGGATCGGCATGGTGTTCCAGGACCTGCGCCTGGTGCCGGCGCTGACCGTGGCCGAGAACGTGGCCCTGGCCCTGCCGCTGAAGGGCATCCGCCTCGACCGGGCCAAGCTGGCCCGGGACATCGCCGAGGCGGCCGACCATTTCGGGCTGGCGTGCGACCCGTCCGCCCTCGTCCGCCACCTTTCCATCGGCGAGCGCCAGCGGGTCGAGATCCTCAAGGTCCTCATGGCCGGGGCCAAGCTGGTGATCCTCGACGAGCCGACGAGCGTGCTCGCCCCCCAGGAGGTCGACGCCCTCTTCGCCGGCCTGCGCCAGCTCCGGGCCCGGGGCTTGTCCGTGGTCATCATCACCCACAAGCTCCACGAGGCCCGGGAGATCGCCGACCGGGTCAGCGTCCTGCGCGGCGGGCGCATGGTCATGGTCGGTGCCGACCCGACGGCCTACGACGACCGGGCCCTCATCGAGGCCATGGTCGGCCGCACGGTCCCGGCCCTGCCGGCATCGCGCCCCGCACCCCGCTCGGGCGCCGGGACGGCGCTGGAGCTGCACGGCGTGTCGTCCAGGGGCGACGGCGGTCACCTGGCGCTCCACGACGTGAACCTGACGATCGCCAGCGGCGAGCTGGTGGGTGTGGCCGGTGTTTCCGGCAACGGCCAGCTCGAGCTGTACGAGGTGGCGCTGGGCCTGCGGTCCCTCGAGGCCGGCCGGGTCATCGTCGCCGGTACCGACCTGGCCGGCGGCGGTCCCCGGGCCGCGATCGAAGCCGGCGGTGTCGGGATCCCTGAGGACCCGGTGGCCGACGCGGTCGTGCCCGGGCTGTCGGTGGCCGAGCACATGGCCCTGGCCGACCTGAAGGGCGTGCGCAAAGGCCTCGGGATCGACTGGGCCAAGGTCCGCTCCCGCATGGCCGCCCTCGACGAACGGACCGGCTTGCGCATGGCCCCCCAGGCCCGCAGGGTGGCCGAGCTCTCGGGCGGCAACATCCAGCGGGTCATCCTGACCCGGGCCCTGGGGAGCGACGCCAAGCTGGTCGTCGCCGCCTACCCGAGCCGGGGCCTCGACGTCGCCACCACCCGCCGCACCCAGGAGCTGCTCCTCGAACGGCGGGCCGCCGGCGCCGGCGTCCTGGTCATCTCCGAGGACGTCGACGAGCTGCTCGAACTGTCCGACCGCATCCTCGTCCTCCACGCCGGCCGGGTCGCCGGCATCGTCCGGCCGGCCGAGACCGACCGCTACGCCATCGGCGAGCTGATGTTGAAGGGAGCGCCATGAGCCGCTTGGCCGCGATCGACCGGGCCAAGCTGGCCCGGGGCGCGGGCCGCCTGGCGCTTGCGTATGCCGGCGCCCTTGTCCTCTTCGGGGCCTTTGTGATGACCAAGGGTGCCAACCCGGTCGACGTCTATCGCGAGATGTGGCGGTCGACGGTGATGAACACGACGTCGATCGGCCAGGTGCTGGTGAAGGCGTCGCCCCTCATCCTGGCCGGCTTGGCGGTGGCCGTGCCGGCCAAGGCCGGCCTGGTCAACGTCGGCGGCGAGGGCCAGGTGATCATGGGCGCGGTGGCCGCGGGCGGCGTCGCCCTCGCCCTGGACGGCACCCTGCCCGGTGGGGTCATGGTCGTGGTCATGATGCTGGCCGCGGCGGCCGCCGGCGGGCTGTGGGCCGGGCTGGCGGCAGTGTTGCGGCTGACGGTGCGGGTCAACGAGGCCATCACCACCCTGCTCCTGAACTACGTGGCCATCGACCTGCTGCTCTACCTGATCTACCAGCCGTGGAAGGACAAGCACGGCTCCGGGCAACCCGCCACCCGCCAGCTGGCGGTGGCGGCCCGCCTGCCCCTCCTGGGCACGAGCAAGGTCCACGCCGGCTTCCTGATCGCCGTGGTCGCGACGGCCGTGATCTTCGGCCTGCTCCGATGGACCTCCTGGGGCTTCCGCCTCCGGGTGGTGGGTGGCAACGCCGAGGCCGCCCGCCGGGCCGGCCTGCCCGTCTCCGCACTCCTGCTCAGTGCCATGGTGGTCGGCGGCGCCCTGGCCGGGCTCGGCGGCATGGTCCACTTCGCCGGCGCCGAGTTCAAGCTGCGGCCGGGGATGACGCTCAACTTCGGCTACATCGCCTTCCTAGCCGCCTGGCTGGCCCGCCACGAACCGGTCAAGGTGGCCGGCGCGGCCGTCCTGCTGGCCCTCATCGCCATTGGCGGCGACAGCCTCCAGCTCGACTCGGGCCTGCCGGCGGCGGCGGTGAACGTGCTGATGGGCCTGGTGCTGGTCGCCGTCATGGGCCGGGGCCAGTTCCGGGCCAAAGCGCCCAAGGTCATGGCCGTACCCGCGGCCCAGGCGCCGGCGGTCGTATCATGAGCTTGCCCGTCGAAGTCATGGTGGGGGCCGTCCGGGGTGGGACGTCGATCCTCTACGCCGCGCTGGGCGAGACGGTGTCCGAGCGGGCGGGCGTCATCAACCTCGGCACCGAGGGCTGCATGCTCGTCGGCGCCCTGACCGGCTACGCGGTGACGGCCAGCACCGGCAACCCCTGGGTCGGCGTGATCGCCGGCGCCGGCGCCGGCGCCCTCCTGGCCCTCGTGCACGCGGTCCTGGTCCTGTCCCGGGGCGCCAACCAGTTGGCCACCGGCCTCGTCGTGCTGTTCCTCGGCCTGGGGCTGACGTCGCTGTTCGGCGCCGCCTACGTGGGCCGGTCGATCAACGCCTTCACGCCGATCGCCATCCCCGGGCTGTCGTCGATCCCCGGCCTGGGGGACATCTTCTTCAACCACGACCCGCTGACCTACCTGTCCTACCTGGCCGGCCCCGCCGTGTGGTGGTTCCTCTACCGCAGCCGCCCCGGCCTGATCATGCGGGCGGCCGGCGAGCGCCAGGAGGTCCTGGCCGCCTACGGGCACTCGCCGCTGCGCACCCGGTACCTGGCCGTCATCGGCGGCGGCGCCTTGGCCGGCATCGGCGGGGCCCAACTCTCCACCGCCTACGCCAACGCCTGGTTCGAGAACATGACCCAGGGCCGGGGGTTCATCGCCGTCGCCCTGGTGATCTTCGCGGCCTGGCACCCCCTGCGGGCCGTCGGTGGCGCCTACCTGTTCGGTGCGGCGCTCGCCCTGTCGCCGGCGCTCCAGGCCCGGGGCTACGGGTTCAACCAGTTCGCCCTCGACGCCATCCCGTACCTGGTCACGATCGGCGTCCTCGTCGTCCTCGGTCGCAAGCGGGCCCACGCCGCGCCTGAGGGGCTCAAGAAGGTTTTCGAGATGACCGGCGCCTGACGCCGGCCGTCGGGACCACCGAGCAACACCAAACAGAGAGAGGGAATGCAATGGGGAAGCGATGGAGGAGGAGCGCGGGCCTGCTCGCGGTGATGGGCCTGGCGGTGGCGGGGTGTAGCAGCAACAGCACGCCCACGACGACCGCCACCGGAGGTGACTCGGCGAAGGCGCCGGGCACGGGAGGGAAGGCGGTCGGCTTCATCTTCGTGGGCCCGAAAGACGACTACGGCTACAACCAGGCCGCCTTTGAGGGCAGCCAGGACGTGGCCAAGGCCTTCCCGAGCCTGAAGGTGCTGACGGCCGAGAACGTGCCTGAGGACGACAACGCCACCCGGGTGATGGAGGGGATGATCGCCAACGGGGCCAAGATCATCTTCGCCACCAGCTATGGCCACCTCGACCCGGCCAAGAAGGTGGCGGCGGCCCACCCGGACGTGGTCGTGATCCAGCAGGGCAACATCGCCACCGGCACCATCCCGCCCAACTTCGGCACCTACTTCGGCACGGTGTACGAGCCGGTGTACCTGGCGGGGATCGCGGCCGGCAAGGCCACGAAGACCAACAAGCTCGGCTACGTCTACGCCTTCCCGATCAGCCAGAGCATCGACAACATCAACGCCTTCGAGCTGGGGGCCAAGTCGGTCAACCCGGCAGCCAAGACCTACGTGGTCAACACGTCGAACTGGTGTGACCCGGGCAAGCAGGCCGAAGCGGCCAACAGCCTGCTGTCCCAGGGAGTCGACGTCATCACCCAGCACCAGGACTGCACGGCAACCGTGATCAAGACCGCCGAGGCCAAGGGTGCCTTCACCGTCGGCTACCACGCCGATGCCTCGACCCTGGCCCCGAAGGGGTGGCTCACCGGTTCGCAGTGGCGGTGGGGGCCGCTCTACACCGAGATCGTCCAGACCACCATCGACGGCAAGTTCACCGGCTCGAAGTTCAACGCCAACTACCGGGTCGGGCTCAAGACCGGGAGCAACCCGTTCGTCCAGTCGCCCTACGGGCCGTCGGTGAGCGCTGAGACCAAGGCCGACATCGACAAGGCCCGGGCCGCCATCAGCGCCAAGGACGGCTCGCCGTTCAAGGGCCCGGTGATGAGCCAGGACGGTAAGGTCCTCTTCGCCGACGGCATGGTGCCCGACTACGCGGCGATCGAGGACCTCAAAGTCTTCGTCGACGGCGTCGTCGGCAAGCTGCCCTCCTGACGCAGATGAGCACAAGCCCCTACCCCTGGCCCTACGGCGGGACGCTCGACCCGAGGCGGCTGGCCTTGGTCGTCGTCGGGGCCCAGGGGTGGTGGGCAGCCCGCACGATCGACCCGGAGGCCGCCCTGGGCGCGCTCGAGCGGGCGGCCAAGGTGGTGCGCGATGCCGGCGGCACTGTCGTCGTCGTGCGCAAGGCCGGCGCCGACGACAGCATCTTCGACCCTGAGGTCGTCGACCTGACTGTCGAGTGCGCTGGGATGAGCGGGTTCTCCGGGAGCTCGCTGGACCTGCACCTGCGCGCCCTCGGGTGCGACCACCTGGCGGTTGGCGGGCTCGGCCTCGAGACAGCCGTCTACTCGACGATGAGCGGGGCCAACGACCGGGGTTACGAGGCCCTGGCCCTGGCCGACGCCGCCGCCCCCCACGATCGGGCGGTGGGCGAACGGGCCCTGTCCAGCATCACCATGTCCGGCGGCATCTTCGGCGCCATCGGCACCACGTCCGACCTGTTGGAGCTACTCGGCAAGGAGCAACCATGAAGCAAGTGGCGGCCGACCCGTACACCTGGCCCTACGACGGTCCGGTCGACCCGGCCCGCACCGCACTCGTGTGCATCGACTGGCAGGTCGACTTCTGCGGCCCCGGCGGCTACGTGGACGCCATGGGGTACGACTTGAAGCTCACCCGGGCCGGGCTCGAGCCCACGGCGGTCGTTCTGGCCGCAGCCCGGGCTGCCGGGATGATGGTGGTCCACACCCGGGAGGGGCATCTCCCCGACCTGTCGGACTGCCCGCCCAACAAGCTGTGGCGGTCGAAGCGGATCGGCGCCGGCATCGGCGACACCGGGCCGTGCGGGCGCATCCTGGTCAAAGGCGAGCCGGGTTGGGAGATCGTGCCCGAGGTGGCACCGATCGCCGGCGAGGCCATCGTCGACAAGCCGGGGAAGGGTGCGTTCTACGCCACCAACCTGGACCTCCTGCTCCGGGTCGCCGGTATCGCCCACCTGATCTTCACCGGCATCACCACCGACGTCTGCGTCCACACGACGATGCGGGAGGCGAACGACAAGGGGTACGAGTGCCTCCTGCTCGAGGATTGCACCGGCGCCACCGACTACGGCAACTACCTGGCCGCCCTGCAGATGGTGAAGATGCAAGGCGGCGTGTTCGGGGCCGTGGCCCCGTCCAGCGCCCTCCTCGATGCCATGGAGGCGGCTTGACGCCGACCAGTGATGGCGGAGGCGGCTTGACGCCGACCAGTGATGGCGGAGGCGGCTTGACGCCGACCAGTGATGGCGGAGGCGGCTTGACGCCGACCAGTGATGGCGGAGGCGGCTTGACGCCGACCAGTGACAGCGGAGGCGGCCGACGCGGTGTGACACCGGTCGGGAGCGTCGGGCGGGAGGCGATGGCCGCGGCGCTCGCCAACCTGTCCGAGTACCGCCCCGACCGGGCGGCGCGGCCGCCGGCCTATGCGGTGGCACCGCCGGCGCCCGCCGGCCGTGGGCCGGCTGGGCCGATGCCCCCGGCGGGGGTCGTCCATGGCCCACTGGGCGCGGCCGCCGCCGACCTGAGGGCCGGGCGGGCCACCAGCGTGGAGCTGGTCGAAGAGGCGCTCCTGGCGGTGGAGAAGCACGACCCGGAGCTGCAGGCCGTCGTCCACCTGATGGCCGATGCCGCCCGCTCCGAGGCCGCCGCCCTCGACGCGGAGGCGTCTGCCGGCCGATGGCGGGGACCGCTGCACGGCATCCCGATCACGGTGAAGGACGTGATCGACATCGCCGGAGCCCCCACCCGTGCCGGCTCGGCCGCGTACGAGGACCTTCCCCGCGCCGATGCTGCGTCCGTAGCGCTGCTGCGGGCGGCCGGCGCCGTCATGCTGGCCAAGGTCAGCACCCACGAGTTCGCCCTGGGCGTGACGACCCCGCAGAGCCGCAACCCTCACGACCCGTCGCGGATACCAGGAGGATCCAGTGGTGGCTCGGCCATTGCCGTGAGCACCGGCATGGGCCTCGGCTCGCTCGGCACTGATACCAGGGCGTCCATCCGCGTGCCGGCGGCGCTCTCGGGCGTGGTCGGGTTCAAGCCGACGTTCGGGACAGTCCCGACCGCCGGGGTCGTCCCGCTGTCGTGGACGATGGACCACGTGGCGCCGATGGCGGTGACCATCGCCGACGCCGCGGCGATGCTCGACGCCATGAGGCCGGGAATGGCCGCCGTGGCGCCCTGGGCGGGGAACGGGGTGGCCGGGCTGCGCCTCGGTGTGCCTGAAGCGTCCTTCGACGGGGCCGCCCCGGGCGTCACCTCATGTGTGGAGGCGGCCATCGCCGCCCTCGCCGGCCTGGGATGCCTGGTGTCGACCGCCCGCCGGCCCAGCGCCGGCGACCTGGAGGCCGCCAACAGCGCCGGCCTCGTGGTGAGCCGGTGCGAGGCCGCCGCCTTCCACCGCTCCCTTGGCGCCGACCGGCGGCTCTACTGGGAGGAGGTGGCTGACCAGCTCGACGCGGCCGACACCATCGCCGCCGTCGACTACATCGACGCCCAGCGCCTGCGGGCCGAGCTCACCGAGAGCCTTCTGGGCGTCTTCGCCGAGGTTGACCTGCTGGCCATGCCGACGGTCCCGATCGTCGCCCCAATGGTGGCTGACTTCGCCCGGCACCTTCTCCTGCTGTCTCGTAACGCCATCCCGTGGAGCTTCACAGGATTTCCTGCTGTCTCAGTGCCGTGCGGGTGGTCGGCGGGCTTACCAGTCGGGGTGCAGCTTGTCGCCGCGCCGGGCCGGGAAGACCTGTTGGTGGCTGCGGGCGCCGCCCTCGAACGCCAGCGACTCGGCGTGGCGTAGCAGGGCGGCCAGGGCGGACGGGCATTCGAGCTGGGCCAAGTGGCCGGCGCCTGGGAGCACCGACGGGGCGCGGCCCGTGTGGGCGGCGACTGCGGCTGCGGCGGCATGACGGCTGGCCGGGCTCGCCTCGCCGACGCTACTGACCAATGCCACGCCGCCGAGGGCCCGGAGCTGCACTGGGTCGGGTTCGAAGCGCAGGAACTGGGGGACCTCGGCTCGGACGACGGCTGGGCACGACGCCGCGGCGGCGACTTGGGAGGGGTGGAGCTGCTGCCACATCGACGGGCCGATCAGGGCACGGACGAACTCCAATACCCCGGCCTCGCCCTCCGACGCGGCCAGCCGCGCTGCGGCCGCGCTGAGCTGGGCGTGCAGCTCCGGAGCGAGGGCCCCGACGACCGGCTCGTGGACCACGGCGGCCGTCACCAGCTCGGGGTGCGACATGGCCAGGGCGAGCACCAGCGTGGCGCCGCCGGAGACCCCGACGAACGCCGCCGGCCCGACGCCCAGGTCGGCCAGGTCGTCGACCTGCCCACCCAACGAGGCGGGCAGGGCCAGGCCGGCGCTCCTGCCGTAGCCCCGCCGGTGCACCACCACGACCTCGTGGTCGACGGCGAGCCGGCGGGCCAGCCCGGCGTAGGACCACGGCCCGATCCCGACGCCGTGGACCAGCACGACCGGCGGGCCCTGGCCGGTCCGGTCCTGGGCGAGCACGGCTCGGAGCGGGCTGCAGGTCACGGGTCGAAGCGGTACCCGACGCCACGCACCGTCTTGATCCACCTGGGATGGTCTGGATCGGGCTCGATCCGCCGGCGGACCCTGCGGATGTGCTCGGTGACGGTGTCGGGGTCCTGCCACTCCTCCGAGGAGTCCCAGACGTTGGCCAGAAGCTGCTGGCGGGAGAAGACCTGCCGGGGTGAGGACGCCAGGAACGCGAGGAGGTCGAACTCCCGCGCCGTGGTGGCGACCACGAGGTTCCCGGCGGTGACCTCCCGGGTGGCGAGGTCGAGCATGAGGCCGTCGAACTGGAGGATGGAGTGGGGCAGGGCGTTGCGGGTACGACGGAGCACTGACGCGATCCGGGCCGTGAGCTCGCCAGGGGAGAAGGGCTTGACCACGTAGTCGTCCGCGCCCAGCTTGAGGCCCATGATCCGGTCGGCTTCGCTGCTCCGAGCGGTGAGGAGGATCACCGGGACGTCGCTGTGGCGGCGGAGGTTGGTGAGGATGTCGAGCCCATCCTCGGCCGGCAGCATCAGGTCGAGCAGGACGAGGTCGGGCTTCGTCGAGGCGATGGCGGCCAGGGCCTCGCCACCGTCGTTGACCTGCTCGACCTCGAAGCCCTCCATCTCCAGGTAGCGGGTCAGGAGCACCCGTACTGCCTCGTCGTCGTCGACCACGAGGACTTTCCCCGCCGAGGTTGGCTGTGAGGGCACCCTCACAGGGTAGGAGTTGGGCAAGGGTTGGGTTGGCGTGGGCCTTCCCATGGGAGGAACGGCCGATAGTGCAAGCGGTGCCCCTCTCATCCGTCGTTCGACCGGGTTCAAGTCCTGGGCCGGCGCTGTCGACAAAGACAAGGCGAATCGATTGTGCCGAACAGGGAGCCGGGATGGGACAGGAACGACCAGCGGCCAGCCCCGCGGTGGATGAGGTCATGGAAGACCTCGGGCCCGTCGACAAGGGGGTAATTGAGCAGCTCGCCAGCATCACCGATGGTGAGGGTGAAAGCGTGCTGGGCGAGCTCCTCACTGCCTTCCTCGGCGCCGTCCCCGGGCGGCTGGACGCCCTGGACCGGGCAGTCGCCAGCTCGGACCTCGCGGCGATCGGCGACCAGGCCCACTCGCTCACCGGCAGCGCCGCCAGCTTTGGCGCCCGGGGGATGGCCGACCTGTGCCGCGAGTTGCGGGTCAGCGCCGACCAGCGCGACCTCGGCACGGCCCGACGCCTGGTCGAGGACCTCCACCAGGAATTCCTGCGGGTCCAGCTGTGGCTCGTGAATTTCCGGGCCAGCGCATGAACGTGATCGTGGTCGACGACGACCCAGTGGTCCGGCTGGTCCTGGCCAAGGCGGTCGGGAGCATGGGCCACACGGCCATGCCGGCTGAGGACGGGGCGGAGGCCCTCCGCATCGTGGAGACCCAGCCGGTGGACGTGGTGGTCAGCGACTGGATGATGCCGGGCATGAGCGGGCTCGAGCTGTGCCAGCACATTCGGGCACGAGATGCCATCGAGTACATCTATTTCATGCTCGTGACCGCGCTGGACGACAGCGAGCACGCCCTGGCGGGCATCGCGGCCGGCGTCGACGACTGCCTGGTCAAGCCTGTGCGGCCGTTCGACCTCCGGCTCCGCCTCATGGTGGCCGAACGGGTGACCGACCTCCACCGCCGGCTGGCCGAGCGCCAGCGGGGCCTAGAGCGCTCCAACGTCGACCTGGCGGCCACGGCTCGCCAGGACCCGCTCACCGGGCTGGGCAACCGGTTGAAGATGAGCGAGGACCTCGAGATCTTTTGGTCTCGTCGCGACCGCTACCACGAGCCCTTCGGCGTGGCCCTGTTCGACATCGACCACTTCAAGTCGATCAATGACATCGCCGGCCACCTGGCTGGCGACGAAGCCTTGCGCCAGGTGGCGGCGGTCATCCGCCGCGAGCTACGGGAGGCCGACATGGCCTACCGCTACGGGGGCGAGGAGCTTCTTGTCGTGTTGCCCGCCGGCGTACGCCGGGTCGCCGCCGCCGCCGACCGGATCCGCAAGGCGGTCCAGAACTCGGCCATCCCGCACCCGGGCCGCCCGGGACCGGAGACGGTCCTCACCCTGAGCGTGGGGGTGGCCGCAGCCGAAGGCGACATCGAGTCCACGCTGCTGGCCGCCGATACCGCCCTTTACAAGGCCAAGTCCGAGGGTCGGAACCGAATGGCGGTGGCCGAGCGGCGGGTCACCGTGCCGGAGCTGGCGGCGTCCCCGTGAACGTCGGCGCCGGCCCGGCGACGCCCACCCCGATGACCGAACCGGACGTCGCCACCATGCGGGCGGCCGGCGGTGCCCGGGTACTGGCCGCCGTCGTGACGACGACCGTCGGGCTGGCGGGGGTACAGCGGTGGGACTCGTCGCTGGCGCTCCTTCTCGGCGCCATCGGCCTGGTGTGGCTGCCATGGACGGTCCTCCTTCTCGTGGCCATCGCCACCAGCCGAGGCCGGCGAGTGGCGATGTACGGCGGGCCGGTCGGCGACGTCCTGATCGTGTTCGCCGCGCAATGCCTCGTCCCGTGGGCCTGGGGCATCCTGCTGCTGGCCGACGCCCTCGCCGTCGGCCTGGCCGCCTCGCTGTGGAGCCGGCGCAGCGCCTCGGCGCTCCTCGTCCTGAGCGTCGTCCTGACCGGCCTCGCCCAGGCGGTCGTCCCCACCGACGGTCGTGTCGCGCCGGGTCTGCTCGTCGTCTTCGCGCTGGCCATGGGCGGGCTCGTCGTCGTGGTCGGCCGGATCGCCAGCGACCACCGCATCGCCGCGGTCAGCTCGCACCGCTTCCAGGAGAAGGCGGAGACCATCCTGGCCCGTGTCGCCGACGGCATCGTGGTCACCGACGGGTCCGGCGTCGTCCTGGAGACGAACCCGGCCGGCGAGCGGCTTATGGGCGGCCAGGGGTGGCCGGTGATCGGCCTCCCTTGCGCCCGGGCGTTGGGCCTTCACGAGGGTGAACGGCCCCTGGATTGCCGCGACGGGTGCCCGCTCCTGCACGACCCTCTCGTCGCCGAGGCCGGCCCGGGCCGGGAGGTATGGCGGCTGTTGCCCGATGGCCGGCGCCAGCCCCTCCTGGCCAGCGTGTTCTCCGTGGCCGATGAGAAGGGGGGTCTCGAGGTCGTCCATTCGCTGCGCGACATCACCCGCCTCAAGGAGGCCGACGAGGCCAAGACGCTGTTCTTGGCCACCGCCTCTCACGAGCTGAAGACGCCGGTGACGGTGATCGCCGGCTTCGCCGAGACCATCCTGCGTTACCCGACGATGCCCGAGGAGCGCCGCGCCGAGGCCGTGGAGGCCATTCGCCGGCGGGCGCTGGAGCTCTCGTCGATCGTCGACCGCCTGCTGCTCTCCAGCAAGATCGAGGGCGGCCGGGTCACCGTCGACATCCGACCTGTCGACGTGCGCGCCCTGATCGTCGAGCGGGGCAACGCCTTCCAGGACGCCACCGCGTGCCACGTCGTGCTCAACGTCCCCCACGAACCGCTGGTCGCCTACGGCGATCCATTGGCGTTGCGGACCGTGGTCGACCACCTCCTCGACAACGCGGCGAAGTACTCCGACGGGGCCCCGGTGGTGCTCCGGAGCCGGCGGGACCTCGACAGGGTCGAGATCTCCGTCGGTGACCTCGGGATCGGCATGGACGAGGAGCAGGCTCGGCACTGTTTCGACAAGTTCTGGCAGGCCGAGTCAAGCGACGACCGGCGCTTCGGCGGCACGGGCATCGGCCTGTACATCGTGTCGTCGATGGTCGACGCCATGGGAGGCACCATGAAGGTGGAGACGGCGATCGGGCAGGGGAGCACGTTCACCGTGTCGCTCCCGGCGATGATCACGCCCGGCTCGGAGCAGTCCAGGGGCGGTGCTGGCCCCACCTCGCCGCTGGCGGCCGCGGGCGTCAAGCGTCCGTCCGGCGTGCTCTCGCGGGGCTCGGCAGCGACCGGCCCGGGAGGCCGGTCTAGGGAGCATTCACTGGTCCCCGGTCCCAACGGGAGTGTGGACCAGTGACCGGGCACGGCCAGCCGGGACCGCCCCGCGCCCTGGTCGTCGACGATGCCGCTGACATCCGCCTGCTGGCCGACCTGGTGTTGACGATGGCTGGCTTCGCGGTGACTGCCGCGGCGAGCGGTCGCGAGGCCCTCCGGCAGCTGGCCGCCGGCGAGCTGCCGGACATCGTCCTCCTCGACGTCCAGATGCCCGAGATCGACGGATGGGAGACCCTGGCCCGCGTTCGCAGTGACCCTCGCACGGCCTCGCTCCCCGTCGTCCTGTGCACGGTCAAGGGGTTGCCCGAGGACACGTTCAAGGGCTGGTCGCTGGGCTGTGACGGCTACCTGGGAAAGCCCTTCGAGATCACTGCGCTCGTCGCCGAGCTCCGGAGCGTCCTAGGGCGGACCGCCGCGGAACGGGAGGCGGCCCGCCGCGCCATGGTTGCGGAGGTGGGACGCTCCGTCCGGGCCAGCTGATCAGGCCGGCTTGGCCGCGTGCCAGACGCCGCCCACGCCGTCACCCTTGGTGTCGCCCGGTGCTGTATCGGCAGCGTAGAAATACAGCGGCTTCCCGTTCCACACCACCTGCATCTTGGTGGCGTCGTCGGGGCGGGCCACGACGGTGAGGCTGCCGACGCCCGTGCCGGCCACCGCAGTGGTGGCCCCGGAGGCCAGCACGAGCGGCGGCCACGTGGCCGCGCAGTTGCCGGTGCAGCTGCTCGTAGGACTGGTGTCGCGGTCGAAGGTATAGAGCGTCTTGCCAGAGGCGTCGACGAAGACCGTCCCCAGGCCCGTCGTGGCCGTGGCGACCGTGGCCTTCGGCGCGGCCGTGGTCGTGGTTGCCAGGGCCGCGGTGGTGGGCGTGGTCGCCGGGGCCTGGGCCGCGCCAGCGCCGGCGGTGACCGGCGTGTCGTCGCTCCCACAGGCGGTCATGGCCAACGCCAGGGTCGCGCCCAGGGCCACCGCGGACAGTCTGCGAGCTCGCATGTTTCTTCCTCCCGGATCGTTCGTTCCCGTCAGGTATCCCTACGGGAGGTGACGGCGGACGGATTGGTGCAATCTCCCCGGGGGTCGGCGACGTACCCTCGTGCACGATGCCCGCCGCCTCTGACGACACGCTTCTCGCCAGCTTCGCGCTCGGCGACCGCGACGCTGCGGCCGCGTTCATCCGCAGGTACCAGAGCCGGGTCTACGGGCTGGCCCGGTCCATGGTCGTCGACCCCGACCTGGCCGAGGACGTCGCCCAGGAGGCCTTCCTCCGGGCCTGGCGTAACGCGCCCTCCTATGACTCGCGGCGGGGTTCGGTCCATACGTGGATGCTGGTCATCACCCGCAGCCTCGCCATCGACGCCATGCGGCTTCGCCGGGCCCAGCCGGTCGACCCCGAGATGTTCGCTGCCCTCGACGACCGGGTGTCGACGGCCCGGAGCCCCGAGGCGGCGGCCGAGACGAACGACGAGATGCGAGAGCTGCGGGAGGCGCTCGCCACCCTTCCGCCCGAACAGCGCCAAGCCCTGCTGCTCGCCGGCCTGTGCGGGCGCACTGCGGCCGAGATCAGCGAGATCGAGTCCATACCCCTGGGCACGGCCAAGACCCGCATCCGGACCGGGCTGGCGAAGGTCCGATCGTCGATGGCCAGGCGAGGCTCCGACCAGTGACCTGCGCCGAGCTGGAGGGGCTGGCCGCCGAGCTGGCGCTCGGCACGGTGTCCGGTGCCGAGCGGGCCGGTGCGCTCGACCACCTGGCCGGGTGCGTGGCATGCCGCGAGCTGGTGGCCGACCTGGCCCAAGCCGCGGACCGCCTGCTCCTCCTGGCGCCGGCGGCCGAGCCGCCACCGGGGTTCGAGTCCAAGGTCCTGGCCCGGATGGGCGTGGCGGTCCCGTCGCGGCATTCGCACCGCCCGCGTCGCCGGCGGGTGCTGGCGGGCGTGGCCGCCGCCGCCCTCGTCGCCGCAATGTCGGCGGTGGGGGCGACATGGCTGTCGGGCGGGACTGCGCCGGCGCCCGAGATCCGGACGGCCCTGGCCAGCGATGCCAACGGCCACTGGACCTGCCGGGCGGTGGTGTACGGCGACAAGCCCACGTGGCTGGTCGTCAGCCTCGACCGCACCGACGGCCTGTCGGCGGCGTTCACCGTCGACGCTCTCGGCGTGGGCCGCGACACGCCCGTGCCCGTCGGGAGCTTCTCCATCGACCAGGGCCACGGCTCGCTGGCCATCCCCGTCGGCCTGGCGGCCGAGGACCTGCGATCGGTGCGGGTCTTCGACGCCGGCGGGCGCCTGCGCTACGAAATGACGTTCCCGGTTACCTGAGAGGTCCCGGCACCGGCCGCCGGCGAGGGGGCCTTGCGGCGCCGGAGGCGCCCGCGCTCGAGACCGGGGGTCGACTCGACCGTGCGAGGGTCGAGGAGGTCCCGCAAGCCGTCGCCGGCCAGGTTGAAGGCCAGCACCATCAAGGTGATGGAGAGGCCGGGGAAGGCCAGCAACTGGGGCGCCTTACCGATGAACCCCCGGGCCTCGGCCAGCATCGCGCCCCACTCCGGCGTCGGCGGACCAACCCCGAAACCCAGGAAGGAGAGCCCGGACACGGCCAGGAGGGTGCTCCCCATGTCGATGGTGCTGAACACGACGACCGGCCCGACCAGGTTCGGCGCGATGTGGCGGAGCATGATCCGGAACCGCGTCGCGCCGACGGCGCGGGCGGCCTCGACGAATTCCTGCTCACGGATCCGGAGCGACATGCCCCGCACGAGACGGGCGTACCGGGGCCACTGGACCAGGATGATGGTGATGACCAGGTTGCGCAGGCTCTGGCCGAGGAGCCCGACGATCACCAGGGCCAGGATGAGCGTCGGCATGGCCAGCAGCACGTCGACCGTGCGCATGATCACGGTCTCGGCCAACCGCCCGTAGATGCCGGCGACCAGGCCGAGCAGGAGGCCGACGATGGTGATGCCGGCGGTGGCGCTGACCGCCATGCCCAGCGAGAGCCTCCCGCCGTGGAGGATGCGGGAGAAGACGTCCCGACCGACATTGTCCGTCCCAAGGGGATGCGACCGGCTCGGCGAGGCGAAGCGGTTGGAGAAGTCGGTGGCGATCGGGTCGTGATGGGCCAGGAGGGGGGCCAGCAGGCACGCGGTCCCGACCAGGACGATGATGACCAGGCCGAGGACAGCGGTACGGTCCCGTACCAGGCGCCTGAACGCCTTCCCTCGGGTGACGGTGAACGACTCGCCGGCCTGGAGCAGTACGGCCCCCGAGGTGCTCATCGGCGGCCCTCCAGTCTGATCCTGGGGTCGAGCACGCCGTAAAGCATGTCGACGGCCAGGTTGACGACTAGGTAGATCGTCCCGGCCATCAGCACCACCGCCTGGATCATCGGGTAGTCCCGCTGCGAGATGGCCTCGACCGTCAGCCGGCCCACCCCGGGCCAGGCGAAGACGATCTCGGTGATGACCACCCCCTCGAGAAGCCCGCCGAAGACCGTCCCCAGGTAGGTGACCACGGGGATCGCCGCGTTGCGCAGGCCGTGGCGGGCGACGATCTGGAACGAGTTCAGGCCCTTGCTGCGGGCGGTGCGGACGTAGTCGTCGGAGAACACCTCGAGGAGGCTGGCCCGCAGGAGGCGGGAGATGACCGCGGTGGGCAGGGCGGCGACGACGATGGCCGGCATGATCAGGCTGGGCAGACCCTGGCGTCCGGCCACGGGCAGAAGTTTGAGCCGGGTGGCCAGCTCGATGATCAGGAGGTAGCCGAAGAAGAACCCGGGGATCGAGGCGCTGAGAAGGGCCCAGACCCGCAGGCCCTGGTCGACCCAGTGCCGATGGAACATGGCCCCCAACACCCCGAGGGGGACCGCCATCACCACCACCAGCAGGAGGGCGGCGAACGCCAGCTCTACGGTGGCGCCGAAGCGGTCCTTGATCTCGTCGACGACCGGGCGCTTCTTGGCAAAGGACGGGCCGAGGTCGCCGGTCAGCGCCCCCTTGAGCCACAGGCCGTACTGGGTGAGGAACGGGCGGTCGAGGTGCAGCTCGGCTTTGGCCTCGGCGATCTCGGCCGGCTTCGGGTCCTGCGTCCGCCGGCGGGCCAGCTCCTCGCTCGGGTCGCCGGGGGCGCTCGAGACGAGGGCGAAAATGAGGAACGACAGCGCCAGCAGCGTCGGCACGGCGACGAGCAGGCGGCGCCCGAAGTAGCGCGCCACCTGCTCAGGTCACCAGGGCCGTGTGGTGCCGCTGGCTACTTGGCCGCGATCGACAGGCTCCCCCAGGTCTGGTTGGTGAACGACGGGTGGGGGTCGGTGAAGCTGACGTTCTTCGACATCCCATAGATGCGGTAGGCGCCGGCCAGGTTGATCACCAGGTACTCGTCGTTGGAGAGGATCTTCATCATGTTGGCCGAGGCGGCCTGGGCCTCGGCGGTGGTCTTGGCCGCGATCGACTTGTCGACCTCGGCCTCGAAGGCCGGCCCGCTCGGGGTGGCCGGGGCGCCGTTGGGGGCGAACTGGATGTTGGTGGCCGTGCGGGTCGACATGCGGAGCACGGGCAGGAACGCCGGGTTGCCGTCGTTCTGGTTCGGCGGCTCCAGGTCGAGGTCGAAGTCGCCCTTGCCCGAGTTGTAGAGGGCGTTGCGGGTGGCGACGTCGGGCGTCTTCTTGATCTCGACGTCGATGCCGGCGGCCTTCAGGTTGGACTGGATCACGACGAGGGCCGACTCGGGCACCTCCTGCTGGCCCAGCAGGATCAGCTTCAGGCGCTTGTCACCCTTGCTGCGGATGCCGTCGGAGCCGACCTTCCAGCCGGCATCGTCGAGGACCTTCTTGGCCCGGGCCAGGTCGGTGGTGAGCTGGGCCACGTTGTTGGCCGAGGCGCCGAGGACCGACTGTGGTGCCATCCACCGGCCCTGCTCGGCGTTGCCGTCGAGCACGACGTCGACGTAGGCCTTGCGGTCGATCGAGTAGGCGACCGCCTCCCGGACTGCCTTCTCGTTGGTGATGCGACCTTCGAGCTTGTTCACGTAGAGCAGGTGGTTCCGGCCCGGCTTGGACGTGACGACCTTGAAGTTGCTGTCGGCGGCGAGCGCCTTGGTGGCATCGGCGGGCAGGTCGATCACGAAGTCGGCCTGGCCCGACTTGAGGGCCTCCAGCCGGGTCTGGGGGTCGGGGTAGAAGCGGATGCTCATCTTCTTGAACTGCGGCTTCTCGCCCCAGTAGTTGTCGTTGCGCTCGAAGACGGCGGTCTGAGCCGGCGTGTAGCTGACGAACTTCCACGGGCCCGTGCCCGAGTAGGGGGCGGTGTCGTTGTGGGTGCCGTTCTTCACGATGGCGCCCTCGGGGTGGACGATCTGCTCCGGCAGGCGGAGGTTGGGGGACGTCGGGGTGAAGTCGACCGTGAAGTCGTCGATCTTCTTCACCGCGTCGGCGCTGCCGAGGGTGCCCTGCACCGTGCTCAGGGTCTTGCCCTCGTTCTGGCGGGGGCCCCACGACCACACCACGTCGTCGGCGGTGAACGGGGTGCCGTCGTGCCACTTGACGCCCTGGCGGAGGAAGAAGCGCCAGGTCTTGCCGTCGGGCTGCAGCTCCCAGCGCAGGGCCAGGCCGGGCTTCAGCGTGTAGTCGGAGGCCAGGTAGACCAGCGGCTCGTACACGTTGACGTTGTAGACGTACATGAAGTGGGTGGCCTTGGCGCCGGTGCCGTTGACGGGCCACTGGTCCTCGTTCGCCGCAATGCGGATCTCGCCGTTGGGGTCGGGCTTCGACGACACCGTGGTGGCCGTCTGGGCCGTGTTCTTGGAGTCCGACCCACCGCCGCACGCGGCGGCGAGGATCCCCATGAGCATGACGAGAGCAAGTGCTTTACGACGCATGACATTTCCCCCTAAGGACGTGCAAAGAGACAGCGTCGGCGCCCAGCGCGCCCCGTTCCGCCGTCCCTACCGCGATTGTGTCATGTAGTCGATAGGTGCGCACGTGCCCGGCGCCGGCGCCGACCCTTTTGCCATCCCGGGCCGTCGTCGGTGGTGTGGGGGTCGAGGAGGTCGCGCAGGCCGTCGCCGGCCAGGTTGAACGCCAGCACCATGGTCGTGATGGACAGGCCGGGCCAGGCCAGGAGCTGGGGGGCGCGGTCGAGGTAGATCTTGGCGTCGGCCAGCATGGCGCCCCACTCGGGCGTCGGCGGTGAGATGCCGAAGCCGAGGAACGACAGCCCGGACACGGCCAGGAGGACCCGGCCCATGTCCAGGGTGCTGAGGACGACGACGGGGCCGACCAGGTTGGGGGCGACGTGGCGGGCGACGATACGGAGCCGTGAGGTGCCGGCGGCTCGGGCCGCCTCGACGAAGTCCCGTTCGCGGACCTTCAGGGTCATCCCGCGCACGATGCGGGCGTAGCCCGGCCACTGCACGAGGACGATCGTGATGATCAGGTTGCGCAGGCCCTGGCCCAGCAGCCCGACGACGACGAGGGCCAGGATGAGCGTGGGGAGGGCCAGGAACACGTCGGCCACCCGCATGATCAACGTCTCGGCCAGCCGCCCGTACATGCCGGCGACCAGGCCGAGGGTGATGCCGACGACACTGATGCCGACGGTGCCGGCCACGGCCATGCCCAGCGACAGCCGGGCCCCGTGCAGGATCCGGGAGAACTCGTCGCGGCCCAGGTTGTCGGTGCCCATGGGGTGGCTGCGGCTCGGCGAGGCGAAGCGGCTCCCGAAGTTGGTGGCCGTGGGGTCGCGGGTGGCCAGCCAGGGCGCGAGGAGGGCGGCGAGGAGGGCGAGCACGGCGATGCTCAGGCCGGCCATGGCCGAGGCGTCCCGTACGAACCGGCGCAGGACGGGTTGGCCCTGAGGGACGAAAGCGTCGCCGGCCTGGCGGAGCGTGACTTCGGGGGTGCTCACGTCGACCGGGCCGCTTCGACGCGGATGCGAGGGTCGAGCAGGCCGTAGGACAGGTCGACGAGCAGGTTCATGACCACATAGACCGTGCCGGCGAACAGGACCAGGCCCTGGATCATGGGGTAGTCGCGCCCGCTGATCGACTGCACGGTGAGCTGGCCGAGCCCGGGCCAGGCGAAGATCACCTCGACGATCACGACACCTTCGAGCAGGGCCCCGAGCACCGTCCCCAGGTAGGTGACCACCGGGACGGCGGCATTGCGGAGCCCGTGGCGGAGCACGGCGCCGAGCCAGCCCAGGCCCTTGCTGCGGGCCGTGCGGATGTAGTCCTCGGAGATCACCTCGAGCAGGCTGGACCGGAGGAGGCGGGACACCACGGCCGTGGGCCCGACGGCGAGGGCCATGGCCGGCAGGACGACGCTGGCCAGCTCCTCCCGCCCGGCTACCGGTAACAGGCCCAGGCGGGTGGCGAAGAGGATGATCAGCAGGTACGAGAGGAAGAACCCCGGCACCGACGCGCCCACGAGGGAGAGGACGCGCAGCACGTGGTCGGGCCAGTGGCGGTGGTACATGGCCGCGGCCAGCCCCAGGGGCACGGCCAGCAGGAGGATGGCAGCCAGGGCGGTGACGGCCAGCTGGGCCGATGCCAGCACCCGCTTGCCGATCTCATGGCCCACCGAGGTCGAGCGGAGGAACGACGTGCCCAGGTCGCCGTGGACCGCCCCGCCCAGCCAGTCGACATACTGGGTCACGAACGGCCGGTCGAGCCCGATCTCGTGGCGGACGCGCTCGATGTCGGCCCGGCTGACCTCGTTGCGGCTGTCGCGCCGGCGAGCCAGCTCCTCGGCCGGGTCGCCAGGCGCGTTCGAGACCAGGGTGAAGATCAGCAGCGACAACCCCAGGAGCGTGGGGATGGCGATGAGGAGCCGGCGGAGGACATACCGCCCCATGCCAGCCCTACTTGGTCTTGGACAGGCTGAACCAGGTCTGGTTGGTGTTGGACGGGTGGGGGTCGCCGAGGTTGACCTTGGAGCTCATGCCGAAGATGCGGAAGACGCCGGCCAGGGGCACGACGATGTAGGTGTCGTTGATCAGGATCTTCTGCATCTGGGCCGAGAGGTTCTGGACCTCGGCCCGGGTGGCGGCGGCCATCGACTGCTCGGCGAGGGTGTCGAAGGCCGCACCCGGCGCGAACTGGGCCGTGTTGGCGTTCTTCGAGTACATCCGCAGCACCGGGAGGAACGCCGGGTTCCCGTCGTTCTGGTTCGGGCCCTCAAGGTCGAGGTCGTAGTCGCCCTTGCCGCTGCTGTAGAGGGTGTTGCGAGTCGGCGTGTCCGGCGTCGGCACGATCTGGACCTCGATGCCGACCGCCTTGAGCTGGGCCTGCACGAACTCCCCGCTGCCCGCCGGCGTGTCGGCCTGGCCCAGGAGCTTCATGGTCAGGCGCTTCCCGTCCTTGGACCGGATGCCGTCGGAGCCGGCTTTCCAGCCGGCGTTGTCGAGGACGGTGGCCGCCTGCTTCGGGTCGAACGGGGTGGCCGCCACCTGCTTGTTGGCATCGCCCAGGAGCTCGTCGGGCGCCATGAGCCGGCCGGGAGCGGCGTTGCCTTCGAAGACGACGCTGACGTAGTCCTTGGTGTTGATGGCCAGGGCGACGGCCTGGCGCACGGCCTGGTCGGCGCCGGGCCGCCCGTCGGTCTTGTTGATGTAGATCAGGAAGGCCCGGCCCGGCTTGGACTTGACCACCTTGAACGCCTTGTTGGCCTCCAGGGTGGAGGTGGCGTTCGGCGGGAGGTCGACGACGAAGTCGACCTGGCCGGACTTCAGTGCCTCCACCCGGGTCTGGGGGTCCGGGAGGAACCGGATGTTGAGCCGCTGGGCCAAGGGCTTGGGGCCCCAGTAGCTGTCGTTGCGGTCGAGCACGACGCTCTGGCCGGGGGTGTAGCTGACCACCTTCCACGGCCCGGTCCCGACCGGCGGGTTGGAGTCGAAGTCCTTGCCCCGGGGCACGATGGACCCCGACGGGTGGACGAGCTGCTCGGGCAGGCGGAGGTTGGGGACCTTGGGCGTGTAGTCGACGGTGAAGTCGTCGACCTTCTTCACCGAGTCGGGACCGAGGGTGGCCACGACGCCGGCGTTGCTCTTGCCCGCCTGCTGGCGCTCACCCCAGCTGTAAACCACGGAGTCGGCGGTGAAAGGGCTCCCGTCATGGAAGGTGACGCCCTTGCGGAGGTGGAAGCGGGTGGTGTTCGGGGGGATGGTCTCCCAGCTCTCGGCCAGGCCAGGCTTCAGGCTGAAGTCCGAACCGAGCGACACCAGCGGCTCATAGACATTGGTGTTGAACGGGTAGTCGAACGTGGTCGACGCCGCCCCGACGCCCTGGGCCGGCCAGCTGTCCTCGGGCGCGGCGATGTTGATGACCGCGCTCGTGTCGGGCTGCGGCGCGCCGGGCGCGGTCGTTTCCTTGGTCGTGCCGGAACCACCGCAGGCGGCGGCCAGCATGGCGACCAGCACGATGGCCAGCACCGTCTTGCGTCTCACGTTCGTCAACCCCCCTTGGGGCAATGGGCTCCCCGCCCGGATTGTGGCACGGGCGCCGCGCCCACGCCACGCGGCGACGTACGCTCACCATCGGCATGGCTCCCGTCCTGGACATCACCGACCTCCAGGTCACGTTCCCGACCTTGGAGGGCCGGGTGTCGGCCGTGCGCGGGGTCGGCCTCACCCTCGAGCCGGGGCGCGTGCTCGGAGTCGTCGGCGAGTCAGGCTCGGGGAAGACCGTGACCATGCTGGCCACCCTCGGGCTGCTGCCCGCCAGCGCCGAAGTGACCGGTTCGGTCCGCTACAAGGGCCGCGAGCTGCTCGGCCTGGCCCCCTCCGAGCTGCGCAAGGTGCGGGGTTCGGGGATCGCCATGATCTTCCAGGACCCCCGTACCTCGCTGAACCCGGTCCACACGATCGGTCACCAGATCGTCGAGGGCATCCGTATCCACCACCCCGAGATCAACCGGAAGGCCGCGGCCAGGCGGGCCGTGGAGCTGCTGGCGCTCGTCGGTATCCCCCAGCCCGAGAAGCGGGCCCGCGACTACCCCCACCAGTTCTCCGGCGGCATGTGCCAGCGGGCCATGATCGCCATGGCCGTCGCCAATGACCCCGACGTGCTGGTGGCCGACGAGCCCACGACCGCGCTCGATGTCACCATCCAGGCCCAGATCCTCGACCTGCTCCGCGATATCCGCCAGGAGAAGGGGGTGGCCATCGTGCTCATCAGCCACGACCTGGGCGTCGTTGCCGGCCTGGCCGACGAGGTGGCGGTCATGTACGCGGGGCGGGTGGTCGAGCAGGGCACCGTCGACAACGTTTACGAGCAGGCCCGCCATCCCTACACCCGGGGGCTCCTGGCGTCGATCCCCCGCCTCACCGACACCAACCGGGGCCCGCTCGTGTCCATCGGTGGCGGGGCGCCGTCGCTGCTGCACCTCCCTGACGGGTGCGCGTTCGAGCCCAGGTGCACCCACGAGCAGCCGAAGTGCCGGGTCGAGGACCCGCGGCTGCGGACCGTCGGCAGCGTCCAGGCTGCGTGCCACTTCGCGGAGGAGATGGGCCCGGTGCGGACGTGAGCGTGCAGCCGGCCACCGACCGTCCGGCCGCCGGCGACGGGACGGCGATCCTGAGCGTCCGTGACCTGGTCAAGGAGTTCCCTGTCCGGGGAGGCGGCAAGGTCCACGCCGTGTCCGGCGTCTCGTTCGACCTCATCGAAGGCGAGACGCTCGGGCTGGTGGGGGAGTCGGGCTGCGGCAAGTCGACGACGGCGCGGTGCGTGCTCCGCCTGATCGAGCCCACCAGCGGCGAGGTCCGCTTCCGCGACCGCGACGTGCTGGCCCTGGGCCGTAAGGACCTCCGCAAGTTGCGAGCCGACCTCCAGATCGTGTTCCAGGACCCGTACGCGTCGCTGAACCCGCGCATGCAGGTCTGGTCGATCATCGCCGAGCCCCTGATCGTGCACGGGATGTCGTCCAAGGCGGCTCGGGCCCGGGCTGGTGAGCTCCTCGAGCTGGTGCGCCTCCGTCCGGAGCACGCCGGCCGGTACCCACACGAGTTCTCGAGCGGCCAGCGCCAACGGATAGGGGTGGCGCGCGCCGTGGCCCTCGAGCCGGACGTGCTGGTGCTCGACGAGCCGGTCTCGGCGCTGGACGTGAGCATCCAGGCCGGCGTCCTCAACCTGCTCGAGGAGCTGCGCCAGCGGCTCAATCTGTCGTACCTGTTCATCGCCCACGACCTCTCGGTGGTGCGCCACATCTCCGACCGGGTGGCGGTCATGTACCTGGGCAAGATCGTCGAGATGGGCCGGCGGGACGACATCTACGACCACCCGGCCCACCCGTACACGCAGGCCCTGCTCTCGGCCGTGCCCGTGCCCGACCCGCGGGTCGAACGCGAGCGCAAGCGGATCGTGCTGGCCGGCGACCTGCCCAGCCCGGCCGACCCGCCGTCGGGGTGCCGGTTCCGCACCCGGTGCTGGAAAGCCCAGGACATCTGCGCCAGCGAGGAGCCGGCGCTGATCGACCGGGGCCAGGGCCACCAGGCGGCGTGCCACTTCGCCGAGGAGCTGCAGGTCGTCCCATGAGGAGGCAGGCCGGCCCGAGCCCGATGCGGGACTTCGATCCCCGCCGGGTCGGGTCCTTCGAGTGCCGGGCTTGGGTCACGTACTACCGGCACGAATGGTTCGCGCTCCTGGTCGCGTCCGTCGGTTTGGTCCGCTGCGGCTTCCGCATGTCGTGGCCCCGCACCCTCCGGGGGGCGTGGTTGGTGCTGCGGGCCAACCAGAAATGGGCGCCGCCGGTCGACAACGACCCTGCCGGCGCCAAGCGCTGTATGGAGCGCTTCTACCGGCTCGTGGCGCGCGACTCGGGCGAGTCGCTCGACACCGCCGAGGCCGCCCGCCGAGAGATCGCCTGGTGGCGAGCCCATCGCGACGTGCAGCGCGGGCCGGGCCTCGAGCGCGACCGGGCGCGCGCCGAGCTGGTCGAGACCCTCACCGACCTCTACTCCTATGTCTACGGGGACGAGCGCGAGGCGGTCCGGCCGGCGGCCGCGCTGCGCGCCGACGCCATGGACGTCTCCGACGAGTGGGTCGCCGCCGGGTGTGTGCTCGACAGCCCGCTCGTGGCCCAGGAGCGGGAACTGCTGGTGCGGTCCTATGCCGCCCTCCTGGCCGTCGTGCACCGCCAGTCGTCCTAACCGAAGGCGCTCATCCAGCGACCCTTGTCGCCCTCGGGCCGCCGCTCGGCCTGCGCCCCGCCCCGTCGTAACCTGTGCGGGTGCCCGTGCGCCTGGTGATCCTCGGAGGCGGGCCGGCCGGGAACCAGGCCGCCACCAACGCCGCCCGGCTCGGGGCCGACGTCACCGTGGTCGAGCGCGACGTGGTCGGGGGCGCGGCCCACCTCTGGGACTGCATCCCGTCGAAGGCCATGATCGCCACCGGCGCGGCGATCGAGTTCGTGGAGCGGGCGCCGGGTATGGGACTGGCCCCCTTGCAGGCAGTGATCGATGCCGGCGCCATGAAGCACCGCATCCTCTCGATCGAGGACAAGCTGCGGGGCTCGATCGAGGCGCTGCTCGCCGACCAAGGGGTGCGGGTGGTCCGGGGCACCGGCCGCCTTTCCGGGCCGCACGGGGTGGTGGTGAGCACCGCCGGCGGCACCGAGGAGATCGAGGCTGACGCCATCCTCGTGGCCACGGGCAGCCGGCCCCGCATACCGGACTGGTGCCGCCCCGACGGCGACCGTGTCCTCACCACCCGGCAGGCCTACCCACCCCCCACGATGCCCGAGCACCTGGTGGTCATCGGGTCGGGGGTCACCGGCGTGGAGTTCGTCCACATGTTCGCGTCGCTGGGCGCGGGGGTCACCCTGGTGGTCAGCCGCCAGCAGGTCCTGCCCAAGAAGGATCCCGAGGTGGCAGCCGCGCTCGAGGAGGAGTTCCTGCGCCGGGGCGTGAAGCTGCTGATCGGCGCCCGCGCCGTCGGGATCGACCACGAGGACGGTGGCGTCGCCGTCCGCTGTGACGACGGCCGGGTGGCACGCGGCAGTCACGCCCTCCTGGCGATCGGCTCGGTCCCCAACTCCAAGGGGCTCGGGCTGGAGGAGGCCGGCGTGGAGGTCGACGAGTTGGGGTACGTGCGGATCAACCAGCACTGCCAGTCGAACCTGCCCCACCTCTACGCCGCCGGCGACGTGTCCGGGAAGCTGCCTCTGTCGTCGGTGGCCGCCATGCAGGGCCGGATGATCGCCGAGCATGTCATGGGCATGCAGGCTCGCGAGCACCGCCACCTCGACTACGACAAGGCGGCCCAGGCCGTGTTCACCGAGCCGGAGATCGCCGAGGTCGGGGTGGCCGAGGCCGAGGCCTTCGCCACCGGCCGGAAGATCCGGGTGACCAAGGTGCCGTTCTCGTCGAACCCGAAGGCGCTCATCAATGACGACGCGCGCGGGTTCGTGAAGATCGTGTCCGACCCGGCGACGGGCATCGTGCTCGGCGGGTCGATCGTCGGCCGCAGCGCGGCGGAGCTCATCTCGGTGCTGGCCCTGGCGGTCAACTGCAACCTGCGGGTCGTCGACGTGGTCGACAGCCTGCTGGTGCATCCCTCGCTGGCCGAATCGCTGAGCGAGGCCGCCGAGTAGCCGGGGGTCGACCCGCGCCCCGAGCCGTGTAGTTGAATGTCGGCCGTCGGCACCCGGGGAGGCTCCAACATGAAGCTGCGCGTGGCGGTTGTGTTCCTTGTCCTGACTGCGGCCTGTGGTGGCGGAGGGAGGGGGACCGACAAGGCGGCCAGCACGCAGACGACGCAAGCGGCGGTCGCCCTGCCTGACGACCAGCAGACGCTGACCGTCGCCACGCCCGGCGATGTGTACATCACCCGGGACCGCAACCTGCTCGGCATGTGGCCGGACAACGCCAACATCTGCGAGACCTTGCTGGGTGTCGACACCGACTTGCGGCCGGTGCCGGTCCTGGCCACGAAGTGGAGCCTGGTCGGGACCAACACCTGGCGGTTCGAACTGCGCCGCGGTGTGACGTTCCACAACGGTGCGCCGTTCAACGCCGAGGCCGTCCGGTTCTCGATGGCCCGGGTGGCGGCGAAGAGCCTGGCCCTGACGTCGTTCATCGGGCCGGACTCCACCAAGGTGATCGACGACTTCACCGTCGAGATCACGCCCACGCAGGCCAACCTCCGCCTGCCGGAGCAGATCTCCCACCCCAACTTCAGCATCATCGCCCCGGGCACCGACCCGGTCGACAAGCCGGTGTGCACCGGGCCGTTCAAATTTGGTGACTACTCGCCGAACGACCACTTCACGGCGCTCAGGAACGACGCCTACTGGGGCGACAAGGCCAAGCTGCGCCAACTCGTCTTCCGGTTCATCCCCGACCAGAACACGAGGCGCCTGGCGCTCGAGTCCGGCCAGGTCGATGGCATCTACTTCCTGCCCCCGCAGCAGGCCGCGGCGGTCAAGGCCCGGCCCGACCTCCAGCTCGCGCCCACCCCGCCGGGTGCCACCGTCGTCCTGTCGTTCAACCTGCACGGCCAGGACCCGAACACGCTGATGCAGGACATCGACCTGCGCCGAGCGCTGGCGTGGAGCCTCGACCCGAAGGCGCTCGCCGACCAGCAGTGGCAGGGGACGGCCCAGGCCATCACCACCGTCAGCCCGCCGTCGGTGCTCGGGGCGGCGGCCAGCCAGATCGCGGCGATCACGGGCGACCTGGCCAAGGCGGAGGCGCTGCTCGACCAGAAGGGGTGGAAGAAGGGGAGCGACGGCATCCGGGAAAAGGACGGGAAGAAGCTGTCGCTCGTCACGCCGGCGCAGTTCGACTTCGAGCCGGAGAGCTTGCAGTTCATGCAGGCTCAGGCGCGACGGGCTGGGATCGACCTGAAGGTCGACAAGGCCTCCGACGGCGCCGCCTACAGCGCCAAGATCAACTCCGGGGCATGGGACGTCGACATCAACTACTGGAACCAGAACGACGGCAACCCGGCCAGCATCGTGTCGCGGCTCTGGTACGGGAAGAACACGGCCGCCCGGATCAAGTTCACGTCGGCCGGCGACAAGTTCGACGCCCTGGTCGACCAGGCCGTGGCCGCGCCGGATACGGCTACCTCAGCCCAGAAGTCGGTGGACGCCATGAAGGTCCTGCTGGCCGAGCAGGCCGACGCCATCCCGCTCACCAGTTTCCCGCAGATCTTCGCCTTCAAGAAGAGCGTGGCCGGTTTCGTGGCCCACCCGTCCGTCAACCTCCAGTCCTGGACCGCCACCTACCGGACCAAGTAGCGCGAGCCGGGCCTGGATGACCCGGTACGTCGTCGAGCGGGTGGCGTGGCTGCTGGTCTCGCTCCTGAGCGTCTCGGTCATCACCTTCGGGCTCGGGGTGCTGGCGCCCGGTGACCCGGCCGAGGTCGTGCTCGAGCACCGGCTGAACCAGCCGCCGCCCCGCGAGCAGGTGCTGGCACAACGGCGGCTGATGGGGCTCGACCGACCGCTGACCGCCCAGTACCTGCATTGGCTTGCCGCCGCGTCCCATGGCGACCTCGGCCATTCGTGGCTGAAAGGCCTCCGGGTCTCGACGGCGCTGGGAGAGCGGATCCCGCGGACTGCGGCGCTGGCCGCGGCGGCGGCGGTGCTGGCCGTGCTCATCGGGCTGCCCGCGGGCATCCTCGCCGCCGTGCGCCGAGGCTCGATCGCCGACCATCTGTGCCGGGTCGGCGCCCTCCTCGCCGCGTCGGTGCCCGCGTACTTCGCGGCCTACGTCCTGATCCTCATGTTCGCCGTGCGGCTCCATCTGCTGCCCGCCTTCGGCTTCGGGTCGGCGTCCAACCTGGTGCTCCCGGCGGTCACCCTGGCACTCGGGCCGGCGGCGGTGCTGGCCCGGCTCACGCGGTCGACCGTGCTCGAAACGCTGGGTGAGGACTACGTCCGCACGGCGCGGGCCAAGGGCGCCGGCACCGTGGCCGTGCTCATCGGCCACGCCTTGCGCAACGCCATGGTCCCCCTTCTCACCGTTATCGGCCTCCTCCTCGGCCACCTCCTCGGGGGCTCGCTGGTGGTGGAGTACGTCTTTGCGTGGCCGGGGATGGGCGACCTGGCCATCAGCGCCGTTCACGCCCGTGACTACCCGTTGATCCAGGGCTTCGTGCTCTTCGCCGGCGCGGTCTACGTGGTCGTCAATTTCGCCGTCGACCTGGGTTACGCCTGGCTCGACCCCCGGATCCGCACCGGCAGGCGGTCCTAGTGCCCGCCCGCGTCGACCCGCTGCCCGATGCCGGCTCCGGACAGCTCGGCCGCCTCATCCTGCGGCGGTTGGCCACCGACCGGACGGCACGGGTCGGGCTGGCACTGGTCGTGGTGTGTGCGGTGGCCGCTCTGCTGGGCCCGACGTTGGCGCCCAGCGACCCGTTGGCCATCTCGACCGACCGGTTGCACGGGCCCGAGCTCCACCACCTCCTCGGCACGGACGGGCTGGGGCGCGACCTTCTGAGCCGCCTCCTCCACGGTGCCCGGCTCACGCTCGGCTCGGCCACGATCGCGGCTGCGCTCGTGACCGTGATCGGGCTGGTCATCGGGACAGTGGCGGGTTACGCGGGTGGGTTGGCCGACACGGTGCTGATGCGGCTCGTCGATGTGGTGCTCGCCATCCCCGGCCTGGTCCTGGCCCTGGCGGTGGCCGGCCTGTTCACGCCGAGCCTCCTGTCCGTCATGTTGGCCCTGGTGACCGTGTGGTGGGCCGGCTCGGCGCGGACCGTCCGCAGCCTGGCCCTGTCCCTGCGTGAGCGGCCCTTCGTCGAGGCGGCCCGGGCCACGGGCGCCGGGCAGTGGCGGGTCGTGACCCGCCACATTCTCCCCGGTGTCATCTCCCCGGTCGTGGTGCTCGCCACCCTCGAGATCGGTCAGCTCGTGCTGGTCATCTCCAGCCTCAGCTTCCTGGGCCTGGGGGCACCGCCGCCGACGCCCGAGTGGGGCGCCATGCTCAACGACGGCCGCGTCTATTTCCTGTCCAACCCCCATGTGGTCCTGGTCCCGGGCCTTGCGATCAGCGTGGCCGTCGCCGGCTTCAACCTCCTGGGCGACGGCATCCGCGATGCGCTCGACCCCCGCCTGGCCAGCGTCCCCGCTCGGCCGTCATGGTTCGGGCGTCGTCACCGGGCCCCGGCAACTGGTGACGGTCCGACAGGTCCCCGCCGGCCCGACCGTCACCGGTTCACTCGATCGTGAAGAGGACGTCGCCGGCGCTCACGTTGTCGCCAGCCGCCACGCGGACCTCGGTGACCGTCCCGGCCCGCTCGGCGTCGACCTCGTTCTCCATCTTCATGGCCTCGAGGACGCACAGGGCCTGTCCGACAGTGACCGCCTCGCCCACCGACACGAGCACCTCGATGATCGTCCCCTGCATGGGCGCGCTGACCCGCCCACCGCCGGTGGCGCCGGCCGCAGCACCCGACCCGCCGCGGGGCCGAGCGGGCGCCGGCGACGAGGCCGTCGGCGCCCCGGTCCCCTCGGGGAGCCAGACCCGGACGTCATAGCGCCGGCCGTCGACCTCGACGGCCACGTCACGGGGCGTCTCAGCCTGAGGCGGGGCGCCGGCGCCGGCCCGGGCCGACGTCATGTCCGAGAAGTCGAGGCGCTCCTCCACCCACCGGGTGGAGTGGCGGTTCTCGATGAAGTCGGCGTGCCGGAGGATGCGGAGGTGGGCGTCGATGTTGGTGGCGACGCCCTCGATGGTCATCTCGCCGAGGACCCGGAGCATCCGCCGGCGGGCCTCTTCGCGGTCGGCGCCCCACGTCAGCGCCTTGGCGATGAGGTTGTCGTAGTGCTGGGTGATGGCGTCGCCCTCGCCGTAGCCGGCGTCGATCCGCACGCCGAAGCCGCCGGGCCGGGAGAAGCGGGTGAGCCGCCCGGGGGAGGGGAGGAACCGCCCGCCGGCCACGTCTTCGGCGTTGACCCGGCATTCAATAGCGTGACCCCGGGGCGACAGGCTCTCCTGGGTGAACGACAGGGCCGAGCCCGACGCCACCCGCAGCTGCTCGGCCACGAGGTCGATGCCGCATGCCAGCTCGGTGAGGGGGTGCTCGACCTGAAGGCGGGTGTTCATCTCCAGGAAGTAGAACTCGCCGCCCTGGGTGAGGAACTCGACGGTGCCGGCATTGGTGTAGCCGCACGCCCGGCTGACGTTGACCGCCGCCTCGCCCATGGCCCGGCGCAGCTCGGGCGTCATGCCCGGCGCCGGCGTCTCCTCGATCAGCTTCTGGTGGCGGCGCTGGCTCGAGCAGTCGCGCTCGCCCATCCACACCGCGTTCCCGTGGCTGTCGGCGAACACCTGCATCTCCACGTGCCGGGGCCAGTCGAGGTAGCGCTCGAGGTAGACCTCCGAGCTCCCGAAGTACGCCTGGCCCTCCCGCCGGGCCGAGTCGAGGGCGGCCACCGCGTCGTCAGGGCCGGCGACGACCTTCATCCCCCTCCCGCCCCCGCCGTAGGACGCTTTGATGGCCACCGGCCAACCGTGGGCCGCGCCGAAGGCCAGGATCTCGGCAGCCGAGGAGATGGGGCCGTCAGTCCCGGGCACGACGGGAACGCCGGCAGCGATGGCGGCGACGCGCGACGACACCTTGTCGCCCATCACCTCCATGGCTTCGGGAGGTGGCCCGACGAACACCGCTCCCCGGGACGCCACCGCTCGGGCGAACGCCGGGTTCTCGCTGAAGAAGCCGTAGCCGGGGTGGACGGCGTCGGCGCCGCTGGCCGTCACCGCGTCGAGGATGGCCTCGGTGTTGAGGTAGCTCTCGGCCGCCGTCTCGCCGCCCAGGGCGAACGCCTCGTCGGCCAGGCGGACATGGAGCGACCGGTGGTCGACCTCCGAGTAGACGGCGACGCTGGCGATACCCAGCTCCCGGCAGGCCCGGATCACCCGGACGGCGATCTCGCCCCGGTTGGCGATCAGGACCCTCTCGAACATGAGAGGGCAATAATGGCCCACAGCGTGACCCCCGATCGCTTCTCCGATGTCCGGTGGTTCACCGAGGTCGCCTCCACCAACCGGGTGGCCGCCGACCTGGTCCGGGAGGGGGCGGGCGACGGCCTCGTCGTCGTCGCCGACCACCAGACCGCCGGCCGGGGGCGCCGGGGCCGGACCTGGGAGTCGCGGCCGGGCTCGGCCCTGCTCGTCTCGGTCGTGCTGCGCCCGGTCCCACCGCTGGTGACCCTGGCTGCGGGTGTCGCGGCCGCCGAGGCGTGCCAAGCGGTTGCCGGTGCCAAGGTGGACCTCAAGTGGCCGAACGACCTGATGCTCGACGACGCCAAGCTCGGCGGGATCCTTTCCGAGCTCGTAGGTGACGCCGCGGTCGTCGGCCTCGGCCTCAACCTGGGCTGGGCGCCCGCCGGGGCCGCGTGCCTCGGCCCGGGCACCGACCGCGACCGCCTCTTGGCCGCATGGCTGGCGGTGCTGGCCCAGCCAAGCGGCGACGTCCTTGCCCGGTACCGGCAGAGGTGTTCGACCATCGGCCGGCAGGTCAACGTCGAGGTGCCGGGCGGACAAGTCGCCGGTATGGCCGACGGTATCGACGGAGAGGGCCGGCTGGTGGTCGACGGCCGGGCCATCGCCGCCGGCGACGTCGTCCACGTGAGGTAGACGTGATCGTCAGATAGCTGTGATTTCGCGCTATTGCCCTTGGGCCCGCCGACATCTAGACCAGCGCCAATGAACCGATCGCGGAAATTCGGTGCCCTGCTCGTGGTTGCTCTCTCGGCGACGGTACCGAGTACCGGCAGCGCCGGCGCCGATGGGGGCCTGGTGTGCGGTCAGACGATCACCGCGAGCACCACCCTGACGTCCGACCTCGGGCCGTGTTCGGACAACGGCTTGGTCATCGGCGCCGATGGGATCACGTTGAACCTCGGGCGGTGGCGGATCTACGGCACGGCTAGCACCGGCGACGGTGCGGGGGTGCTCCTGCACGGCCGGCAAGGGGTCACGGTGCGCAACGGCACGGTGTCGGATTTCGACGGCGGCGTGGTCATCCTGGGCGGGTCGGGGAACACGGTGAGCACGATCACGGCGCGGGACAATCTCGGTGGTGTGTTCGGGCTGGCGGGGCCGACGACGGCCCTGTATGGCGACGGCATCCTCGTCCAGGGCTCGTCGTCCAACGTCATCCAGGACAACCTGGCCGTGAACAACGGGCCGTTCTCGGGGATCGGGGTCATCAGGGGTGACGGCGACCACCCGGCCGACCCGCCGGCAGACTCCCAGTTCAATGTGATCCGGGGCAACCGGGTGCTGAACAACGTCGGCTGCCGCAAGGGGGGATCGCCGTTCTGCGACAACGACGGCATCCGCATCGAGCCCAACGTCACGGACACGCAGATCATCAACAACCAGGTCGCCGGCAACGGGCTGGACGGCATCTCGCTCTTCGGGGGCACCACCCGCAACCTGGTCTCGGGGAACTCCGTGGCCGGGAACGGCTTCCGGGGCGCGGTCCCCGGCGACGGGATCCGGGTGTTCGGCTTCGGCAACGTCGTCGAAGGGAACGGCTCCTACCAGAACGCGGCCAGCGGGGTCAGCGTCGCCCGCCGGGCACCGACCGCCGGGTCGTTCCCGGCGGCCAACCCGAACGGGCGGGGGAACGTCCTGCGCTCGAACAACGCGGGCGGCAACGGGATCAACGACCTCTGGGACTCGAACCGCACCCCGGACTGCGACGCCAACGTCTGGACCGCGAACCACGGCCCGGTCGCCGTCCCGGCCTGCACCCTGAACTGAGCCGCGGCCCCTACGGGTCGGTGCTGCGGGCGAGGAGGGCGGCGAAGGCGGTCGCCGCCGCGTTCGTCAACGGCCCCGGGCAGGTGGCCAGCGAGTGGCCGTCGACGGATCGGATGGGTTGCACGTCACGCGTGCTCGACGTGAGGAAGGCCTCGTCGGCGGCCGCCAGCGCGGCCAGGGGCAGGTCCTCCTCGACGACCTCGACGATCTCCAGCACCAGCTCGCGGGTGACGCCGGCCAGGCACCCGGCGGACAGCGGTGGCGTCAACAGCCGGCCGCCGATGCCGACGAAGACGTTGCTCCCCGTGCCCTCGCACAGGTTCCCGGCCAGGTTGGCGAAGATGGCCTCGCCTGCACCCCGTTCGTGAGCGTCGGCCAGGGCGACAACGTTCTCCCCGTAGGACGTGGACTTGACCCCCGACAGGGCGCCTCGCTCGTTCCGGCGCCAGGCGACGGTGGCGACGTCGGCCACCGCCGGCCACGACGGGAGGGCCCCGGCGGCCACGATCACCGTCGGCGCACCGGCGTCTCGTTCCGACCCGAGGGTTGAGGCCCCCCCGGTCACCGTCACCCGCAGGCGTCCCTCGGTGATGCCGTTGGCCCGGACCACCTGCTCGATGGCGGCCTGGACCTCGGCGGCCGGCGGGCACGGGAGGCGCATGACGGCCGCGGACCGGGCCAGGCGGTCGAGGTGGCGCCGGACGGCGAAAGGCTCCGACTGGGTGACGCGGAGAGTCTCGAATACGCCATCGCCAGTGAGCAGGCCATGGTCCAGCGGCGAGACCCGGGCGTCGGGCTCGTCGACCAGGGCCCCGTTCATCCAGAGCACGTTCATCTCGGTCATGCGGCTGGCTCGGCGGTCCGAGCCGTGAGCGTGCCGGCGGCGACGGCCAGCAGCCGGCGGGCCTTGAGCTCGGTCTCGGCCCACTCGCCCTCGGGCGTGGAGTCCCAGGTGATGCCGCCTCCGGTCCCGAGGTGAAGCCGGCCGTCCTCGACCCAGAACGTGCGGATGGCCACGTTCAGGTCGCCGGCAGCCCGGTCGGTGTCCACCAGGCCGATGGCACCGCAGTAGACCCCGCGCGGGACAGGCTCCAGCCGGCGGACCATCTCGATCGCCGCCAGCTTCGGGGCGCCGGTCACTGACCCGGGCGGGAACGTGGCGTCGAGGAGCTCGGCCCATCCCACGCCGGCCCGCAGCCGCCCCCGCACCGAGCTGACCAGGTGGGAGAGCCCGGGGTGGCGCTCCTCCCGGCACAGCTCGGGGACCACGACGGAGCCGTACTGGCACACCCGGCCGAGGTCGTTGCGCATGAGGTCCACGATCATGACGTTCTCGGCCCGGTCCTTGGCGAGGAACGGCCCGCCTGCCGCCGCCGTGCCCTTGATCGGGCGGGTCTCCACCAGATCGCCGCGACGGCGCAGGAAGAGCTCCGGCGAGGCGGAGGCGATCGCCACGCCGGTCGACGAGAGCACCACGGCCGCCGCGTGGGGGGCCGGGTTCTGCCGACCCAGGGCGCCGGCCAGGCCCAGGATGTCGAAGCCGCGGGGCACCGGGGCGGAAAGCCGCCGGCAGAGGTTGACCTGGTAGACGTCGCCGGCGGCGATCGCCTCCCTGATCGCATCGACCCCCCGGCCGAACTGGTCGCGGTCCAGGCTCGACGTCCAGCTGTGGTCGGGCACGGGCGTGAAGGGGGTGGGACCGGCGGTTGCGGCCGGGGCGCGGCGGTCGAACCGGGCGCACACCGGGGAGGCGTCGAACGGGAGAACGACCGCCCACTGACCGTGACCGGGCGCGTCGAGGACGGTAAGGTCGTCGGTGACGTCGCGCAGGCCGCTGAGCGAATATCCGCCCACGACGGCCGTGTCCACCCGCTGGATCCTACGAGAGAGGTCATGACCGCTGCCTATCGCCGTACGGCCGTGGCGGGCCCGATACCGGCCGTCGCCGTCCAGTGGTAGCCGGTCGGCCGGCGACGGAGGCTGAGGGGTTGCGTATCGCGGCCACGCGAGCCGGCCAACCCGAGACCAACGGGAGCGGCGACGCCTCGCCCGACGCCGACGCCGCTGACCGTCTCGACCGGGCGCACGACGAGACGGCGCATGCCGTCTCGGTGCCAGTTGCCCCCCATGCGGCGGTACGTCCGGTCCGACCGGCGCGGGCCAAAGTCCTTCGGCAGCGCCGGCGCCGGCGCCGGCTGATCGTCGGCGTCACCGCCTTTACCGCCTTCTGCACGCTGCTCGTGGGCCTGGGCTCCGTCTATGTCCAGCGCAAGCTCGCCCACATCACCCGGGTCGAGCTCCCGGCCCTGGCCGAGGACGAGCCCGGCGCCGTCATGAACGTGCTGCTCGTCGGCTCCGACAGCCGGGCCAACCTCAACGGGGCGGAGGCCGCCGGTTTCGGCAAAGGCTCGGTGACCGGGCAGCGCAGCGACACGATCATGCTCCTTCACGTCAACCCGAAGGAGCAGAAGGCGGCCATCGTGTCGGTCCCGCGGGACCTCTACGTGCCGATCGCCAACACCAACTTCTCCGACCGGGTCAACGCCGCCTTCGCCCTGGGCGGCCCTGACCAGCTCGTGGCCACCGTCCAGCGGACGCTGGGCATCACGATCAACCACTATGTGCAGGTCGACTTCAGCGGCTTCAAGGACATCGTCGACACTGTCGGCGGGGTCACCATGTACGTGCCCTACCCCGTACGAGACAAGGGGAGCGGCCTTGACCTGGGGCGGAACGGGTGCTGGGAGCTCGACGGTAACAAGGCCCTGTCGTGGGTGCGGAGCCGGAACATGGAGTTCCTCATCAACGGCAGCTGGCAGTTCGACGGGCGGGGGGACCTCGGCCGCATCGAGCGCCAGCAGGACTTCATCCGCCGCATGATGAAGAAGGCGCTCTCGGCCGGCATCACCAACCCGCTCACCCTGAACCGCCTGGTCGACGTCGGCGTGCACGACGTCACCTTCGACTCGGCCCTGTCGACCAAGGACCTCTCGAACCTCGGCCGGCGGTTCAGCTCCCTCGACCCCGAACGCGTCGTCCTGCGCACGCTGCCCACGGACCCGGCCGATATCGACGGGAAGGCCGTGCTCAAGCTCCAGACGGCGCAGGCCCAGCCGATGATCGACCTTCTGAACGGCCGGTCATCGCTCGACGTGCCGTCGAGCACCGTCACCACCACCTCGCCGGCCACGACCGTGCCCGCCAGTGCGGTCAAGCCCTCCGACGTGCGGATCCGGGTCCTGAACGGTGTCGGCACACCAGGGGCGGCGGCGAAGGCGGCGGCCAGCCTGACCGCCGCCGGCTACGTGGTGGCCGACAGGGGTGACGCCGGCGCACCGGCCCCCAAGACCACCATCGCCTACGCACCCGGTCAGCTGGCCAAGGCCCAGCTCGTCCAGAGCGCCCTCCTCACGCCCGCCCTGCTCAAGGAAGACGCCACGCTCAAGTCGGTCGACCTCAACCTGCTGGTCGGCACCGATTACACCGGGCTCAAGGCCGCCGTGCCGAACGGGACCGCCGCGCCGACCACGGCCACCTCCTCGACGGCGCCGACGACCACCGTCGTGGCCAACATCTCCCCCGTCCCCCTGCCGAAGGGCACGACCGTCCCGCCCTGCTGACCCGCCGGTCCGTCGCCAGCGGAGTCGCCCGGCCGGCGCCCCGTCACCTAGCGTTGGCGCGTGAGACTTCTCGTGACCGGTGGAGCCGGCTTCATCGGTGCCAACTTCGTCCGCTACTGGGCCGAGGCCCATCCCGCTGACCGGGTGGTGGTCTACGACCTGCTGACCTATGCCGGGAACCGGGCCAACCTGGCCGGCCTGGACGGCACGGTCGGGTTCGTGCAGGGTGACATCGCCGACCAGGCCACGGCGGAGCGCACCCTGCGCGCCGAGTCGATCGACGTGGTGGTCAACTTCGCGGCCGAGTCCCACAACAGCCTGGCCGTGCTCGACCCGGCGCTCTTCTTCCGCACCAACGTGCTGGGCACCCAGGCCCTGCTCGAGGCGTCGCGCCAGGCCGGCGTGTCACGGTTCCACCACATCTCCACCTGCGAGGTCTACGGCGACCTCGACCTCGACACCGACGAGTCCTTCTCCGAGGAGTCGCCCTACCGGCCCCGTACGCCGTACAACGCGTCCAAGGCCGGCGCCGACCACGCCGTGCGGGCGTACTACGAGACCTATGGCCTGCCCGTCACGGTCACGAACTGCTGCAACAACTACGGCCCGTACCAGTTCCCCGAGAAGGTCATCCCCCTCTTCACCACCCTGGCCCTCGACGACGACCCGCTGCCGATGTACGCCTCCACCAAGAACCGCCGGGAGTGGTTGCACGTCGCCGACCATTGCCGGGCCATCGAGGCCGTGCTCGAAAGGGGCCGCGTCGGCGAGACGTACAACGTCGGCAGCGGCGTGGAGCGCAGTATCGAGGAGATCGCCGATGGGGTGCTGGGCGCCCTGGGCAAGCCTGCCGAGTTGAAGACCATCGTCCCCGACCGGCCCGGTCACGACCGCCGGTACCTGCTCGACTCGACGAAGATCCGCACCGAGCTGGGTTGGGAGCCCCAGGTACCTTTCGAGCAGGGCCTGGCCGCCACGGTGGCGTGGTACGCGGCCAACCGGGAGTGGTGGGAGCCCCTGCGCGACCGGGCCCCGGTGCAGGAATCGGCGTGGGAGGGTGAGGCCGCTCCGGACGAGCCGGGCACCCCCTGATGCGGGTGCTCGTGACCGGCGCCGGCGGGCAGCTCGGCCGAGAGGTGGTCGATGCCTGCATGGCCGCGGGTGACGAGGTGGTGGCGTGCGACCACGCCACCCTCGACGTCGCCGACCGTGACCAGGTCCTCCAGGTGCTCGGTGCCGCGTCGCCCGACGCGGTGGTCCACGCCGGCGCGTGGACCAATGTCGACGGGTGTGAGACCGAGCCCGACCGGGCGTACGCGGTGAACGCCCTCGGCACCCGCCACGTCGCCGAAGGGGCCCGCATGGTCGGCGCGCGGGTTTGTTACGTGTCGACCGACTACGTGTTCGACGGCCGCGGTGACCGGCCGTACCACGAGTGGGACGCGGTCAACCCCCTCTCGGTCTACGGGCGGTCGAAGCTGGGAGGGGAGGCCGCGCTCGGCCCCGAAGACACCATCGTGCGCACGTCGTGGGTGTGCGGGCGCCACGGCCGGAACTTCGTCAGGACCATCCTGGGCCGGGCGGCCGAGGGCCACCCGCTCACCGTGGTCGACGACCAGTGGGGGTGCCCGACCTTCGCCGACGACCTGGCCGGCATGCTCCGCCGGCTCATCGTGGCCCGGCTGCCCGGCGTGTTCCACGTCACCAACCAGGGCCCGACGACGTGGTACCGGTTCGCCCGCGACGCGGTCGTGGCCGCCGGGCTCGACCCCTGCCTGGTCACGCCCATCACCACCGCCCAGATGCAGCCGCCGCGGCCGGCGCCCCGCCCGGCCTTCAGCGTGCTGGACAACGCCGCGCTGCGGCTCTCGGGCCTCCCGCTGCTGGCCGACCACCACGAGCCGCTGGCCCGCCTGGTCGGGGAGCTGGCGGTCACCGGATGAGCGTCGTCGCCGTGATCGGTGCCGGCTACGTCGGCCTCACGAGTGCGGCCTGCTTCGCCCACATGGGCCACACCGTGGTCTGCGCCGACGTGGTCGCCGACAAGGTTGAGCGGCTGTCACGCGGTGACATCCCGATCCTCGAGGCCGGTCTGGCCGAGCTGGTCCGTGAGGGCCTCGACTCCGGCCGCTTGTCGTTCGTGCTGGGCGCGTCGGCAGCAGTGGCCGCGGCCGAGTTCGTGTACCTCTGTGTCCCCACGCCTCAGTCCGACGACGGTTCCGCCGACTTGTCCTACATCCGGGCCGCGGCGGCGGAGATCGGGCCGCTCTTGGGCCCGGAGTCCATCGTCGTCAACAAGTCAACGGTGCCGGTGGGCTCGGCCCGGGTGGTCGAGGAGGTCCTCGGTCGCGACGACGTTTCCGTGGTGTCCAACCCCGAGTTCATGCGTGAGGGCTCGGCGGTCCACGACTGCCTGAACCCCGACCGGATCGTGATCGGGTCCGATGACCAGGTGGCCGCGGCACGCGTCGCGGCACTGTTCAGTTCGTTGCGGGCACCCGTGATCGTCACCGACCCGGCGTCGGCCGAGACCATCAAGTACGCCTCCAACGCCTTCCTCGCCGCCAAGGTCACCTTCGCCAACGCCGTTGCCAACGTGTGCGAGGCCGTCGGGGCCGACGTGCGCGACGTGCTGTTGGGAATGGGCTACGACAAGCGCATCGGCTTCGAGTTCCTCAAGCCGGGCCCAGGGTACGGCGGCAGCTGTTTCCCCAAGGACATCAGCGCCCTCATCCGCATCGCCGAGGACGCCGGCTACGACTTCGGGCTGCTGCGAGGCGTGCACGAGGTCAACGAGGCCCAGTTCGCCCGGGTGGTCGACAAGGTGGAGCGCATGGCCGGCGGCTCGGTGGGCGGCGTGGCCATCGCGGCCTGGGGCCTCACGTTCAAGGCCCGCACCGACGACCTTCGCCAGTCGCCGGCCCTGGAGGTGCTCCGCCGGCTCACCGAGAGGGGCGCCGAGGTGCGAGCCTTCGACCCGGCCGTCAGCCCGGCCCACGCCGACCCTCGGCTGGCCGGCATCTCGGTCGGCGCCGACCCCTACGGGGTGTGCGAGGGCGCCGGCGTGCTGGTCGTCCTGACCGAGTGGGACGACTTCCGCCGGCTGGACTTCGCCAAGGTGGCGGCCGCGCTCACCCAGCCCTGCATCGTCGACGCCCGCAACCTGCTCGACCCGGCGGCGCTCCGCCGGCGGGGGTTCACCTACGTCGGCATCGGCCGATGAACGGTGGCGGGCGGCGTGTGGTGGTCACCGGAGGGGCCGGGTTCCTCGGCTCGCACCTCTGCCGTGCCCTCCTGGCCCGGGGCGACTCCGTCGTGGCCGTCGACAACCTGGTCACCGGCTCGCTCGACAACCTCGACGGCATCTCCGGGCGACCGGACTTCACCTTTGTCCATTCTGACGTGAGCAACTACCTCCACGTCCCCGGCCCGGTGGACGCCATCCTCCACTTCGCCAGCCCGGCCTCCCCGGTGGACTTCGACCGCATCCCGATCCAGATCCTCAAGGTCGGCAGCCTCGGCACGCACAACACCCTGGGCCTGGCCAAGGAGAAGGGGGCCCGGTACCTGCTGGCGTCGACGAGCGAGGTGTACGGCGACCCGCTCGTCCACCCGCAGCCGGAGACCTACTGGGGCAACGTCAACCCGATCGGGCCCCGCGGCGTGTACGACGAGGCCAAGCGCTTCGCCGAGGCCATCACCATGGCGTACCACCGCCACCACGGCGTCGACGTGCGGATCGTGCGGATCTTCAACACCTACGGCCCGCGGATGCGCCCCGACGACGGTCGGGTGGTGTCGAACTTCATCGTGCAGGCCCTGGCCGGGACGCCCATCACGATCCATGGCGACGGCAAGCAGACCCGCAGCTTTTGCTACGTCGACGACGAGGTACGGGGCCTCCTGGCCCTCCTCGACTCAGACCACGTCGGCCCGGTCAACATCGGCAACCCCAAGGAGTTCACGGTCCTCGAGCTGGCGGAGAAGGTCCTGGCCCTCACCGGCTCGGCCTCGGAGCTGCGCTTCGACCCTCGCCCGGTCGATGACCCGGCCCAGCGCCGGCCCGACCTGACCTTGGCCCGTTCCATCCTCGGGTGGGAGCCCGAGGTCGGCCTCGACGAGGGCCTGGCCCGTACCGCGGCGTGGTTCTCGCGATGACCGACGAACCGCTCGACCCCGATGGCCGGACCCTCTCGGTCATCGTGCCCGTCTTCGACGAGCGCAACACCGTGGTCGAGGTGCTCCGGCGCATGCGCCGCGTCGAGCTGCCGGTGAACCTGGAGATCGTTGTCGTCGACGACGGTTCGACCGACGGGACCTCCCAGATCCTCACCGCCCTAGAGGACTCGACGGTGCAGGTCGTGCGGCACCCGACCAACCTCGGCAAGGGCGCGGCCATCCGCACCGGCCTCGACCACGTGCGCGGTGATTTCGTGCTGATCCAGGACGGCGACCTCGAGTACGACCCGGAGGATTGGCCACGCCTGTTGCGGCCGATCCTGCGCGGCCGCACCGATGTGGTCTACGGGAGCCGCTTCAACGGCGAGGGCGGCACCATGGCCGCCTCCGACTGGGTCGGGAACCGGTTCCTGTCGCTCGTGACCAACCTGCTCTACAACACGAGCCTCTCCGACATGGAGTGCGGCTACAAGCTCTTCACCCGCAAGGTGCTCGACGAGATCACCATCGAGTCCGACCGGTTCGACTTTGAGCCGGAGATCACCGCCAAGGTCCTCCGGCGCGGGTACCGCATCTACGAGGTCCCGGTCTCCTACTCGGGCCGGCCGGCGAGCGAGGGCCGCAAGTTCGACTGGCCGGACCGGGCGCGCGCCCTGGCGACCCTCGTCCGCTACCGCTGGGGCAAGGTGCGATGACCGGGCCAATGGCCGTCGGCGCGGTCGTGGTCAGCTACAACTCCGCCGCCTACCTCCCCGATTGCCTGCGCAGCCTGCGTTCGGAAGGTGTCGGGGAGGTCGTCGTCGTCGACAACGCGTCCTCCGACGGCTCACCGGCCGCGGCACGGGCGGCCGACGCCGACGTGCGGGTGGTGGAGACCGGCGCCAACCTGGGCTTCGGCTCGGGCGCGAACCGCGGCGTCGCCGTCACGACCGGCGACTACGTGCTCATCCTCAACCCCGACACTGTCGTCGAGCCCGGCACAGTGAAGGCCCTGGCCGACGCCCTCGACCGTGATCCCGGCCTGGCCGTGGTCGGTCCACGCATGGAGAACGTCGACGGCACCCTGTACCCCTCTGTCCGTCGGTTCCCCGACCTCACCGTGGCCTTCGGCCATGCCTTCCTCGGGCTGGTCTGGCCGGCCAACCCCTACACCCGGCGGTACCGCATGCTCGATGCCGACCACGACCGTGCCCTGGGCAATGTCGACTGGGTAAGCGGGGCCTGCGCCATGGTCCGCCGGTCGGCGTTCGACGCGGTCGGCGGCTTCGACGAGGCCTACTTCATGTACGTGGAGGACGTCGACCTGTGCTGGCGGCTGGGCCGTTCCGGCTGGCGCATCGGCTACGAGCCGGCGGGCCGGGTCGTCCACGCCCTCGGCGGGTCGAGCCGCCTGGTGCCCTACCGGATGATCGCCGAGCACCATCGTTCACTGCTCCGGTTCGTCGTCAAGTCCAGCGAGGGGCCGCGTCGCGCCCTGGTGCCGCTGGTGGCTGCCGGCCTGGCCGTCCGGACCCTGGCCGCGTGGGCCCAGCACGCCGCGGAGGCCCGCCGGCCACCTAGTACGGTCGGATAGCAATGGGAAAGGCATCTTCAGCAAAAAAGGTCGCTCGGGCGGCTCGTACCGGGGGCGGTCGCACCCGGCGGGGCACCACGTCGTGGGTCTGGCCGGGCCTCATGGCCATGGTCGTGGTCCTCGGCACGGCAGGCATCGTCTACAGCCGTGACCAGCGCCAGCCGGACACCAGCCGGCCGATCGCCGCGGCGACGGGCCAGGCGGGCGACCACTGGCACGCCGCCATTGGCTTCTACATCTGCGGCTCGTTCGTGCCCGACCTGCCCGAAGGCAGCGACCCGCTCGGCATCCACGGCCACGGCGATGGTGTCGTCCACATCCATCCGTTCGGCGCGTCGTCGTCGGGCAAGCGGGCCGTGCTCAAGATCTACTTCGACACGGTCGGCGCCAACATCTCCGCCGACAAGCTCGAGGTCCCGGGCCAGGACACCAAGAAGAACGGCGACAAGTGCGAGAACGGGCCGGGCACGGTCCAGACCAGGGTCTGGGACAGCCGGGCGGCCTCTGACCAGGGCCACATCGTCACCGGTAACCCATCGTCCATCCGCCCTCAGGACGGCCAGCTGATCACCATCGCCTTCGTCCCGGCCGGCACGAACATCCCCCGGCCGCCATCGGAGGGCAACCTTGACAAGCTGAGCGACGTGGGCACACCGACGTCGCTCGCACCTACCACCACGGTCGACCCCACGGCCTCCACGACGTCGTCGACCGCCCCGCCCACCACCACTACGGTCGCCCCGACCACCACCACCAGCCGCCCGTGAAAGCTGTGGTGCTGGTCGGGGGCACGGGCACGCGCCTGCGCCCCCTGACCCTGACCGTGCCCAAGCAGGTGCTGCCCATCGTCAATGTGCCCATGATCGAGCGGGTGCTGGCCTACCTTGCCGGTCACGGCATCGACGAGGCGGTGCTCTCGCTCGGCTACCTGCACGGGGCCTTCGAGGACCTTTTCCCCGATGGGCGGGCCGGCGCCGTGCGCCTCACCTACGCCGTCGAGCCCGAACCCCTCGATACCGCCGGCGCCGTCGGCTTCGCGGCCCGCCTCGCCGGGATCGACGAGCGGTTCCTGGTGGTCAATGGTGACGTCCTCACCGACCTCGACGTGACGGCCATGGTCGCGTTCCACGACGAGCGGGGTGCCCAGGCCACGATCTCCCTCACCGAAGTCGCCGACCCCTCGGCCTTCGGCCTGGTGCCGATCGACGCCGACGGCAAGGTCGAGGCGTTCGTGGAGAAGCCAGCGCCCGGCACAGTCGGCGCCGCGCTCATCAACGCCGGCACGTACGTCCTCGAACCCTCGGTGCTGGACCACATCCCCGAGGGCCGGCGGGTGTCGATCGAGCGTGAGGTCTTCCCCGCCCTCGCCGCCGCGGGCACGGTGTACGGGTTCGCGTCGCGGGCGTACTGGACCGACACGGGCACGCCCTTGCAGTACCTGCAGGCCCAAGTCGACCTCGTCACCGGCGCTCGACCTGGACCGCTGGTGGCCGGCGCCATGCCGACCCCGGCCGGCGTGTGGACCACCGGAGAGACCGACGCCGACCCCGAGACCCAGGGGCCGGCGGTCGTCGGTGCCGGCGCCTCGGTCGGGCACGGCGCCTCGATCGTCGGGTCGGTGATCGGGCCCGGGTGCCAGGTGCACCCTGGCGCCCGAGTGCTCGAATCGGTGCTGCTGGCCGGCGCGGTGGTCGGCAAGGGGGCGTTGGTCAGCCGGTCGATCCTCGGGCGGGCCGCCCAGGTGGGGGAAGGAGCCGAGCTCACGGGGCTCTGCGTGCTCGGCGAGGGGTACGTCGTGGAGCCGGGGGCACGTCTCGACGGCTTGCGGCTACCGGCAGCGGACGGGTCATGAAGGCCCTGGTCACGGGGGGCGCCGGCTTCATAGGGTCCACCCTGGTCGACCGGCTACTGGCCGAGGGCCACGCCGTCGACGTCGTCGACGACCTCTCCACCGGCTCGCTGGCCAACCTGGCCGAGGCCCGGGCCACCCCCGGCTACGAGCTCACCTTCCACCGCCTCGACATCCGCGAGCCGGCAGTCATCGAGCTGCTCGCCCACCGCCGGCCCGAGGTCGTGTTCCACCTGGCGGCCCAGGCCGACGTGCGGGTGTCGGTCGAGCGGCCGGCGTTCGACGCCGAGGTCAACGTCATCGGCACGCTCAACGTGCTCGAGGGCGCCCGGGCGGCCGGCACCCGCAAGGTGGTGTTCGCGGCCAGCGGCGGCACGCTCTACGGCGAGCCCGAGAAGCTGCCGGTCCCCGAGTCGCACCCCCAGCGGCCCCTGTCGCCCTACGGGGTGTCGAAGAAGGCGGCGTGCGACTACCTGGCCGCCTACCGGGAGCTGCACGGCATCGAGTTCACCGCCTTGGCCCTGGCCAACATCTACGGCCCCCGCCAGGATCCCCACGGCGAGGCCGGCGTGGTGGCCATCTTCGCCGGCCGCCTTCTGGCCGGCGAGCAGTGCACCATCTTCGGCGACGGCACCCAGACCCGCGACTTCGTGTTTGTCGACGACGTGGTCGACGCTTTCGCCCGCGCCGCCCACAAGGGCAGCGGGTTGCTCATGAACGTGGGCACGGGCGTGGAGACGTCGGTGAACGAGCTGTACGCCACGATGGCCGCCGCCGCCGGCGTCGGCACGCCGGCGGTCTACGCCCCAGCCCGGTCCGGCGAGCTGGCCCGCTCCTCACTCGACCCCACCCGGGCCGGGATCCACCTGGGTTGGAAGTCATGGACCACCATGGAGGCCGGCGCCGGCGAGGTGCTGCGCTGGTTCGAGGCCCGCGCCAGCTGACGAACCGGGGACGGTACGGCGGCCGGCGACCCCAAAGCGGTCACCGGTTCGTTGCGATCGGCTTGGTCGTTTGGGATCCCGAACCGGCGGGGAAGCTGAGAACGTCGGGCCGCTCGGTCCGGACGAGGACGGGCACCGGCATGGCCATGAAGCACGGACTGTTCCTCTGTGGCGTCGCGGGCGTGTTGGTCGCGGCCGGCTGCACCAGCGCCGCGAATGCGGCGACGTGCGCCTCCGAAGCTGGAGCGCGGGTCTGTGTCACGCAGAAGTCCTCGCCACTGCAGTACCAAGTGCAGGCGACTGGTTTCCAGCCGAACTCGGACATGCAGATGTCCCCGGCGGGTTTGCAGGCCGGGTCCCACCCCATGCAGCTCCGGATCGGGGCCGACGGTACCTACGCCACCCATGGTGGCGTGCTCGGCATGGTCGGTGGGCGCGGGGCGCCGTCGATGATGACGCTGACGTTCTCGGGGACGGTCGGATCAGGAACGGCGGTCAGCATCCCCGTGACGATGAAGGGCTGAGGTGCCGACTGCCACCGGCCTGCCCACGACCGGGCCGCTCGCCACAGGCATGAGCAACGAGGAGCTCCGCGGTCGTTCCTCCGGGACCGTCGTCGGCGCCGTCATGGGCATGGTCTGGGCCGCGTCGGTGGTGGGCGCCCTCGGCACCGCGGTCCTCGTCGTACCGGTGCTGACAGCCGGCGCCGCGATCGTGACCGTGCTGATGATGGGGGCACGCCGCCTTCGCCGGGCCGCCGCCGGCGCTCGGGTCGGCGGCACTCAGGGGATCAGTCCGGGGCGTGCCCGGAATCGGTTCGCGCAGGTGGTGGCGGGGGAGTCGGTCGCCATCGCCGTGTCCATCAACGTCCTCGTGCGCGCCGACCGCGCCGAGTGGGTCCCCGCGGTTGTGTGCGTTGTCGTGGGCGTGCATTTCCTCCCGCTGGCCCGGCTCTTCCGGGTCCGCCTCTATTACCTCACGGCGGCCGCGCTGTTGCTGGTGGCCGCCACCACGGCGCTTCTGGGCGCCGCCGGGGTGCCGGCCGCCGTGTGGAGGCTGCTGCCCGGTCTCGGCGCCGCGGCGGTGCTGTGGGCGACGAGTGCAGGCTTGCTGGTCACAACCGCCATGCCCGCCGAGCCGGCGGTCGGTCGGGTCAGGCGGAGACGGAGAAGCGCTGGGCCGTGAAGTCCCAGATCGCCGCAGTGGTGTCGAACTTCGGCGGCTGGTACCAGTCGTGGCCGCCTCCCTCCACCCGGTACCGCAGCACAGCGCCACCGGTGCGGCACCCGACCGCACTGGCAACGCCGACCGTCGGCGGGCCAGGGACCACCTGCGTGGATGCGCAGCCGTTCTGGGCCCGCCAGAAGTCGACGAACGCGTCGACCCCGGCGACGTACCCCCGCCGCTTTCCCTGCCAGTCGGCAACCCGTCCACCGCCGTAGGGGACCGTGGCGTCGTCAGAGCCGGCGACGACCATCACGGCGACCGGCCGTACCGGTCGGCAAGTCTGCTCGAAGCCCTGGCCCGCTGATCCGACGACGAGCGCCACCGCCGACACCTGGTCAGCGAGGTCGCACGCCACTCGGGCGGCCATCATCGCCCCATTGGACAACCCGACGACGGCGACGTGCCTGATGTCCGCGCCGGTCCGAGACGTCGTCTCCTCGATCAGCAGCCGTAAGAACCGAGAATCGTCGACGGTCACGCCGGGCACGACGGGGTCAGTGCCCGGCCGGCCGTCGTTCCATGCGCCGCCGAACGCGTCCGGGTAGGCCATGACCACGCCACGCTCGGCGGCCAGGGGGTCGAACCCCTTCGACCGCATGTCGGCCCCGTTGCCCCCGACCCCGTGCAGGACGACGACCAAGGCCGATGGGCGGGAGCCTTCGGCGGTCGGGGGCACGACCGTGGTCCAGCGCCTGACCTGGCCGTCCAGCTCGACCTGGTGCTCGTGGACGCCGGCGGTCAGGTACGTGGGCGCCGGGCTCGACGGGGCCGCGTGCACCGCAGCCGTCGAGTACTGGGCGACGGTCGGGACCACGGGCGCCACGGCGCGCAGCACCTCGGGTTTGGGCGCTCCAGGCGCCGCCGCACAGCCGGCCAGGACCGCGGCACCCAGCATGGCCGCAAAGGCCTTGGCCCTGCGGTTCCGCATACCGCAAGGAAACCACACTATTCGCGAGAGGCGCGACAAACACGGCACAGGCCGGGCTCGTCAACCGACCCTACCCTCCGACGCCCCAAGCCAAACCTGAACCGGACGCTCGCGTGGATCTTCCCGCTCACCGATCCGCACGGCTCGGCGTGGGAGGGCGGCTGGCTGTCGTCCCACCTCTGGTACCTGCGCACGCTCACGTGGCTGCTGCTCGCCTCGCCGCTGCTCCTCCGAGCGGTGCGGGCCGTTCGCTGGCGCGCCGTCCTGGTGGCCGTTACTGCCGTGTTCGTGTTGGACGCGTTGGCCCGCACCGGCGCCGGCCGGGCCGGGTTCGGCACCGTCTGGGGGGCCGGTGACCTGGCGCTGTACTCCGTCTTCCTCATGGTCGGGTTCCTCCATCGCGACGGTGCCCTCCGGGGGGTCTCCCGGCGGGGCTGGGCGGCCGTCGCCGCCCTGGCCACCGGGGCGGCCATCGCATGGCGGCTCACGCAGCCGGTGCCGCTCGGTGTGGTCAACAACTCCCATCCGCTGCACCTGTTCGTCGGAGCAGCCTGGCTGGCGGTTGCGCTCGCCGGCGCCGGGGCCCTGGGGCGACTGGCTGCCACTCGGGTCGCGGGTGGGGCGATCAGGGCCATCAGCCGCCGTTCACTGACCATCTACCTTTGGCACACCGCCGCCGTGATCGTGGCTCTGAACACCGTGGAGCTCACAGGCATCACCGCCCCGGTCCCGCGCGCCGCCGTACTCGTGCTCCTCACTGCTCTGGGTACCCTGGTCGCCGTCCAGCTGTTCGGGTGGATCGAGGATGTCGCCGCCCGCCGCCCGCGCCCGGACCAAGCCCGCTACCGGCCCGCCGATCTCGCCCGGCCCGTCCTCGTCCTGGCCACCCTGGCCGCCCTCGGCGGGGCCTCAGTCGGCATCCCGATAGGGCGGGTGGGCGGCACGATGGCGGCCACGGCCTCCGGACGGCCGCCAGTACCCTCGCGGGCCCCCGACCCGCCGACCTTCACGGTCGATCCCGGCTCGCCGGCCGATGCCGTCGGTCCTGGCCCGGTGACCGGCGCGGCCGCGTCGGCGTTGGCGGCCAGGCTCGACGGGTTGCTGGCGCCGTGGGCCGCAGCCGCCGCCGTACCGGGCGCCATCGTCGGCATCACCGGCGCAGGCTTGCGGTGGAGCGGCGCGATCGGCTGGCGACCGGGCACCGGCCAGGCCATGTCGGTCGCTGACCGGATCGACGTGGCGTCGTTGACGAAGCTCTACACGGCGAACCTCGTCCACCGGTTCGCCGAGGCCGGGTTGATCGACCTGGCCGGTCCGCTGCCGCGGCTGGGGTCGTTGCCTGACTTCCCGTACGAGGACGGCATCACCGTCGACGAGCTCCTGGAGCACCGCAGCGGCCTTCTGAGCTACGGGGGTACCACGCTGTACCTCCGCGACCCCGAGGCGGTCCACGACCCGGTTTCGGCCGTCATGGCCAGCGTGGCCGACCCGCTCATCGCGAAGCCAGGGGTCGCCTACTCGTACTCCAGCACCAACTACCTGGTCCCCTCGGCTTGTTGCTGGAGCAGGTGAGCGGCCGCTCGTACGACGACCTTCTGGCCGGCATGCTGCTGCAGCCGTTGGGGCTGCACGACACGACGCACCTGGCCCCGCGCCCGGGCGCGCCGAATGGGGCGACCGGGGGGATCGAGACCGGCCTCGACGACCTCCTGACCGCCGGCGACGCCATCCTGCGCGACCACGTCGGGCTGTCGGCAACCGCCTTCGCGCACATGACCGACATCGACACGGTCTCGGGCTTCGGCCCGGGGACGATCGGCTTCTGCCCCTGCCGGATCGACGCCGGAGGCGTACCGCAGTTCTTTGCCATCGGTTACTACGGGCAGACGACCCTGCTGGCCTACCTGCCGACCCTGGGCCTCACCGTTGCCGTCGACCTCGTCGACTCCCTGGGATCGAGCGGCGGGTACGCCGAGGTGACCACACTGTTCGAGATGCTCGACGCGCTGGTCCAGCATCCGGCCTGAGGCGCCGAACCTCAGCGGAACAGATCTTCGCCGGCCGGGCGCACGACCTCGGCCCGTACCGACGCGGAGCGGAACCACGCCGGGTCCACGCCCCGGATGATGGCGGCGGCCACGCCGGCGGCCTTGCCCATGACCAGCTCAGCGGCGGAAGCCAGCTCGTCGGCCACGCACACCTCGGTGACCTCGAGTGTGCGTCCCATGGCGTCGGCGGTGCCCCGCAGGTCGACGACGGCGGCAATGCCGGCGCAGCCGATGGCGACGTCGGTGACGCCCTGGCGCCAGGGCCGGCCGAACGTGTCCGACACGATCACGCCGACCTCGACGCCGGGTGACGCCCGCAGGCCGTCGCGGATGCGGCGGGCCGACCGGTCGGCGTCGACCGGGAGCAGGGTCACATAGCCGTCGGGGACGTTGGAGCGGTCGATGCCGGCGTTGGCGCACACGAACCCCGCCCCGGTCTCGGCGATGACGAGGTCCCCCCGCCGGCGCAGCACCCGCACGCACTCGGCGTCGAGGATCGCGGCGTAGGCGGAGGCATCGTCGGGGTCGACCGCCACCAGACGGCCCTCGGCCTTCGAGACCACCTTCTGGGTCACGACCACCACGTCGCCATCGACCAGCTCGGCGCATGCAGCCAGCATGGGTGCCAGCCGGTCGCCGGGGCGGACCTCCGGCAGGCCCTCCACCGGGATGATCTCCAGCCGTGTCATGGCGCCACCGCGGCCAGCACGGCCCGGGCCAACGCGGCGGCCTCGGGCGCCCCCCGCATCACCGCCGGCGTTACCACGCACCGCATGCCGGCCGCCTCGACCGCCGGCGCCAGCGCCGCGTCGGCGACGTCGACCACGAGCACGGCGGCCAATGGCGCATAGATCCGGGCCACCCCCACCACCGACACCTCGTGGCCCAGCTCGGCGAGGAGCCGGTCGGCCGGGCCCTTCAGCGCGGCGCCGGCGACGATGGGGGACACGGCCACCACCTGGTCACGGCGGGCGATCACCGCATCGCGCACGCCGGGGACGGCCAGCACGGGCCCGATCGACACGATGGGGTTCGACGGGCAGATGACCACCGCGCCGGCTGCGGCGAGCGCCTCGAGCACCCCCGGCGCCGGCCGGGCCGCCTCGGCGCCCCGGAACCGCACCCCTCGTACGGCCACCGAATGCCGCCGGCGGACGAAGTAGTCCTGGAAACCGATCTCCCCCTCGCCCTCGACGTCCATCAGCGTCTCCAACCGGTCGTCGGTCACAGGCACCACCGAGACCTCGACGCCCCAGGCCGCGGCGATCTCGGCGGTCACGGTCGACAAAGGGGCGCCGTCGCCCAGGCGCTGGCTCCGGAACAGGTGGGTGGCCAGGTCGCGGTCGCCGAGGCCGAACCAGGAGGACGACGAGGGGTAACGGGCCAGGGCCTCCATGGCCGCCCACGTCTCGCCTTCGAGGCCCCACCCCCGTTCCCGGCTGATGGCGCCGGCCAGGGTGTAGGTGACGGTGTCGAGATCGGGGCTGACGGACAGGCCGTGCAGGACAGTGTCGTCGCCGGTGTTGACCACGGCCACGACCTGTCGGGGTTCGACGACGTCCACCAGGCCCCGCAGGAAGCGGGCCGCACCGACGCCCCCACACAGGGCCGCCACGAGCGGAGCGGCCACGGGGGGCAGGCTATCGTGCGGCATCGAGGACTTCAGTCGAGACGTCGTCGTCGTGGGGGGTTGCGGGCGTGTGGGCCTCCCCCTGGGCCTGGCCTTTGCCGACCGCGGCCTCCGCGTGACCCTTTTCGACATCAACCCCGCGGCGGTCGACCGGGTGAACGCCGGCGGCATGCCATTCGACGAGCCGGGCGGGCCCGAGGTCATGGCCCGCGTCGCCGGCCGCACCCTCGACGCCACGACCGACCCGGCCAGCGTCGCCCTTGCCGAGCATGTGGTCGTGGTCGTCGGCACCCCGGTCGACGAGCACCTCAACCCCAAGCCCCAGGCCGTGCCCGACGCAGTGGCCGCCCTCGCCCCCTACCTGCGCGACGGCCAGTTGCTGGTGCTGCGCAGCACGCTGTACCCGGGGGTCACGGCCATGGTCGAGCGCCTCGTGGCCAGCCTTGGGGTCGACGCCGACGTGGCGTTCTGCCCTGAGCGCATCGCCGAGGGCAAGGCCATGACCGAGCTGTACGAGCTGCCCCAGATCGTGGCCGCCCGCACCGAACGGGCGACGGACCGCTCGGCCAAGCTCTTCCGGGCGCTCACCGCCCAGGTCGTCCCCCTCGACCCCGAGGAGGCCGAGCTGGCCAAGCTGTTCACCAATACGTGGCGCTACATCCGTTTCGCCATCGCCAACCAGCTCTACATGATCGCCAACGACTTCGGGCTCGACTTCGAGCGCATCCGCGGCGCCATGGCGTACGACTACCCACGCGCCGCCGACCTGCCCGGCGCCGGCTTCGCCGCCGGCCCCTGCCTGCTCAAGGACACCATGCAGCTGGCCGCCTTCAACAACAACAACTTCACGCTCGGCCATGCGGCGATGATGGTCAACGAGGGCCTGCCCCTCTATGTCGTCCACCGCCTCGAGCAGCGGTTCGACCTGGCCACGATGACCGTGGGCATCCTCGGTATGGCGTTCAAGGCCGAGTCCGACGACACGCGCGACAGCCTCAGCTACAAGCTCAAGCGCATCCTCCGGTTCAAGGCCGCGGGCGTGCTCACCACCGACCCCCATGTCAGGTCGGACCCCGATCTCCTGCCCCTCGACGATGTCCTGGGTCGCGCCGACGTGCTCGTCGTCGGCGCCCCCCACCAGGCCTACGCCGGCCTGAAGCCCCGCCAGCCCGTCGTCGACATCTGGGACCTGTACGGCAACGGGGTGGTGGTGTGACGGCCCCGGGCCCGCCGCGGGTGTCGGTGGTCATCCCCGTCCACAACGAGGGCGACGCCATCGTGGCCTGCCTCGACCGGGTCTTCGAGTCCGTCACGCTCCCATGCGAGATCCTCGTCGTCTTCGACACGCCGGACGACACCACCGTGGCGTACCTGGAGAAGTACGCGGCCGACGAGGACCGCCTGGTGCCGACCCTGAACACCTACGGGCGCGGCCCGGCCGACGCCATGCGTTTCGGCATCGACGCGGCCCGGGCCCCGGTGGTGGTCGTCACCATGGCCGACGGCTGCGACGACCCCCAGCAGATCGACGCCCTGGCCCGGCTCGTCGAACGGGGCGTGGTCGTCGCTGCCGCGTCGCGCTACTCGCGTGGTGGGCAGCAGGTCGGCGTGCCCAGCCTGAAGCGGTTGTTCTCCCGGACCGCCGGCCGCACCCTGTGCCTGTTCGCCAGGGTGGGTACCCACGACGCCACCAACTCGTTCAAGGCGTACTCGAAGGCGTTCATCCACGAGGTCGGGATCCAGTCCGACGCCGGCTTCGAGATGGGTATCGAACTGGTGGCCAAGGCCCGGCGCCTCCGCCGGCCCGTGGCCGAGCTGCCGACGATCTGGCTCGACCGCACCGCCGGCGTCTCGAACTTCAGGATGGCTGCCTGGCTGTCCCGCTATCTCCGCTGGTACCTGCTCGCCTTCGGGCCGAAGCTCGACCTGCACGAGCTCAACCGGCGTACCGGAAGGGTCATCACATGAGCGAGCCAAAGGCGAGCGAGCCAACCAGCACAATGTCCCGCTCGGCGGCCCGATGAGCCGGGTACTGGTCAGCGGCGCCGCGGGGTTCATCGGCGGGTACGTCGTCGAGGAGCTCCTCGGGCGGGGCCACACGGTCGTCGGTGTCGACAACTTCTCCAAGTACGGCAGGGTGGCCAAGTCCTTCGACGGCCACTGCAACTACCAGCTCGTCGAGGGCGACTGCCGCGACGTGACGCTGATGACCAACCTGCTGTCGGGGTGCGACCACTTCATCGCCGGCGCCGCCCTGATCGGGGGCATCTCCTACTTCCACACCTATGCGTACGACCTGCTGGCGGCCAACGAGCGGATCACCGCCGCCAGTTGCGACGCGGCCATCGCCGCCCATCGGGCCGGCCGGCTCCAGAAGGTCACGTACATGTCGTCGTCGATGGTCTTCGAGTCGGCGACCTCCTGGCCGTCGTACGAAGGCCAGCAGCGGGACTGCCCGCCCCCCAAGTCGTCCTACGGCTTCCAGAAGCTGGCCGTCGAGTACTTCGCCCGGGCCGCCTGGGACCAGTACGAGCTGCCGTTCACCATCGTCCGCCCGTTCAACTGCGTCGGGATCGGCGAGGGCCGGGCGCTGGGCGACGTGGAGGTGCTGTCCGGCAACGTGAAGCTGGCCATGAGCCACGTCGTGCCCGACCTGGTCCAGAAGGTGCTGAAGGGCCAGGACCCCCTGCACATCCTGGGCGACGGGTCGCAGATCCGCCACTACACCTACGGTGGCGACCTGGCCAAGGGCATCGTCACGGCCATGGAACACCCGGCCGCCCGCAACGACGACTTCAACCTCTCCACCGCCACCTCGACCACGGTGCTCGAGCTGGCCGAGCTGATCTGGCGGAAGGTCAACGGCCTGAGCGGCAGGAGCGGCCACGACGCCCCGTTCCGCTACGTGTCCGACGACCCGTTCGAGCACGACGTGCAGCGTCGGGTTCCGGACACGGCCAAGGCCAAGGACGTGCTCGGCTTCGAGGCCACCACCCCGCTGGACGTGATCCTCGACGAGGTCATCCCGTGGATCGCCCGGGCCGTGGAGGACGGGACGATCTAGCCGGCCAAGTGGCTGCCGTCCTGCGCCGGCGGCCGGCGCAGGACACGGACCGCCAGCATCAGCAGCACCAGCGCGGCGAACCCGAGCTTGGCGGCCGTACCGCCCTCCCGGGCGCGCACCAGCGAGCGGATCTGCGGCTCCCCTCCGCCGGCGAGCAACCGGGTGAGCGACGCCCGGAACAGGACCGTTTCGCCGACGTCGGCCAGCGCGATGCCGACCATGGCGGCGGTGAGCGCCGGCGACGTGCGCGGGAGGCGTGACCACCAGTGCGGCGCGGCCTCGGGCCGGCGTGGGGCCGGGCTGACGATGCCCATCACCGCCAACCCGTAGGCCAGGTACAGGGGGACGTAGAGCCCGATGTCCCTGGCCGTGCCCCGGCGGAGGACCGCCCAGTCCTGGGGGGCGGCGAGCGCGGCGGCGCCGGCGGTCTGGGCCTTGTTGTAGCCCTTCGGGAGCCCGACCGCGTCGGCGGCGACGGTGAGGACGGCCCCGCTGGCGGCGACGAGGCCGGTGAGGCAGGCGGCCCGCACCACCCAGGAGGGGGAACGGAACCCGGGCGGCGGCACCGGGACGCCCCGCCTACCTCGCCCGCTGGTTCCCGTGCCGCCGGTCATCAGGTTCCCCTCTCGTTGGACCCCCGAGCATCGCGCGCCGACGACGCTCGTGCCGCCAGCGCCGGCGTCAGAGGACGCCGCAGACCTCGGTGACCCCTGACGGTGGCACCCGCAGCACGACCTGGTCGACCGCCGCGGTCACGTTCACATAGACCGGCACGCCTGCTTTCACCGGGTCGGGGTGGGGATCGCCGGTCAGGACAGCGGGAGTGAAGATCCGCAGGTACCCGGTGACCACGCCTGAGACCTCGGTGGTGAGCCGGAGCGACATGGGGTTCCCACCGGCCAGGTGGAGCTCCACGACGGGCGCGGACGGGAAGACGCGGATGCAGCCGGCGCCGCGCTCGTCGGTGCCGCCGACGACCCCGTCGACCAGCGGGGCTGCGTACGGAGTCTCCAGCCCGGTGGGATCGACCGCGTACTGCAGCACGGTGGCCACGGCCATCCGGTCGGCCGGGGTGATGCGGGTGGGGCGGGGCAGCTTGCCGTCGCGCTGCATCCGGCGGAGGTCGGCGACGACGATGTCGGGGTCGTACTCGGGCTCCGGGTTCCCGCCGATGATCGCCGCCGGCGACGACACGAGCTGCGCTGCGGCGAGGATCCGGGCCTTCAGGCGCTGCTCGAGGCGCTTCTGGTCCGTCGACTGGTCGTGGAGGATGCCCCCGTTGTGGACGGCCACGAGCAGCAGGAGGAGGCACACGACGGTGCGCCGGCCGCGCCCGGCCCGCCCGGCGAGTGGGGGAGCGGTGCCCTGATCGTCGGCGGGGCCGGGGAGCCCGCCGAGGGCGCCGCTCACGGTGGCGCGTCGGGCGGGCGGTGGTCGCCCGCCGGCACCTTGTTGCCCGCAGAGCTCGCTGAGCGCCAGCCCGATCGCTGGTGCGGCGAGGGCCATGACGACGTAGGTGTACCGGGACGCCTCGGACTGCTCGACCCCCAGCCCGGCCCGGCCGGCGGCGATGATGGCGAAGAGCAGCACGGCACCGAGCGCGCAGGCGAAGACCGGGGCCGTCCGTCCCGACGATGTCCCCGCCCGGCGGAGCAGGAAGACGGCCAGGCCGAGGAGCACCACCGCGCCCGCCCCCGAGAACCCCACTGTCTGCTCGACAGCCGACCGGAGGCCGGTCCAGATGTACTCGGGGTACTTGAACAGGTCGTCGAGGGTCCGCGGTTCGGACCCCACGTTCTTCTGGCCAAAGTGGATGAACCAGTAGAGGTAGACCGCACCCGGCACGGCGACCGTCAGCGCGGCCTGCCAGCGGCCTCGTCGCATCAACACGGTCAGGCCGGCGACGACCACGAACGTGACCGTGAGGCCGGAGAACATGAGGCCGACGATGGCGACCAGCCACCCGACGACATCGCGCCACCCCCACCGTCCGGCGTGGTTCACCAGTAGGAGGGCGGCGAAGCCGAAGGCGACGGAGCCGATGAAGCCCACTTGGAAGGCCCACAGCAGGTTCTCGTAGCCGGCCCCGAGCACCACATAGACGGCGGCCACGGCGGTGGCGAGCGGCACATCGACGCCGGCCTGGCGCATGAGCCGCCAGAGCAGGTGGGCGACGGCGACGTGGAAGAGGAGCAGCACGACCACGTAGGGCACGTAGCTGTGCAGGCCGTACCGGGAGTAGAGGCCCCGGTAGAGCAGGATCGGCCCGGTCGACCAGTGCTCGGTGTGGGGCGCCCAGAGACTGCGCTCGGCATGGAAGACGCCCCGGTGGCCCAGGAAGTCCCACTCGTCGCCGAAGAACCACTGGTCGCGGTTGCAGTACAGGAGGACGAGGAACCCGCCCACCAGGGACAGCAGGTGGGCCAGGACGGCCAGCCGGCTCGACTGCCTCGGGCCGGGTGTCACGGCGGCGACCATATCTCCGGCGCCCGGGTGCGTCCGGGCGCGCCCGCTCTCCGGCGCCCGGGTGCGTCCGGGCGCGCCGCTTCTCGGGTGCCCCGATGTGCCCGGGCGCGACACCGCCGGCGCCCGGATGGTCCCAGGCGCCGGCGGCGGCGGTTCAGCAGTTCAGTGCCTCACCGCGTCAGTTGGTGAACCAGCCCTGCACGTCGGCCACCACCACGGTGGAGCCGAGGTTGTTGTAGATGGTCACCTTGCCGCCGGCGCCGATGCGGGCGATGACCAGGTTGGGCAC
>JAHFUR010000022.1 GCA_023264995.1 Acidimicrobiia bacterium
GGGCTCGGCGGCCCCGGCGGCCCCGGCGGCCGCCAAGCCCCGGTCAGCGGTCGTCCCGGTGACACTGAGCCTCCTGGCCGTCCTGGCCGGCGGGCTCGCGCTCGCCGGCGTCTCGGCCACCACCGGCCTGGCCCTGGCCCTGCTCCTCACCGGCGGGGCGCTGGTGGTCGGCGCCTGGCGGGGCCGGGCCCGGTGGCTCATCCCCATCGGCCTCGTGCTCGCCCTGGCCCTGGCCGCGGCCTCGGTGATCGACGTGCCGGTGCGGGGCGGCGCCGGCGACGTCGCCTACCGGCCGGCGTCGCTCGACGAGGTCAGCTCGCCCTACCGGCTCGCCGCCGGCGACCTCACCGTCGACCTGAGCGCCGTCGACCTGCGCGGTGAGACGCTCACCATCGTGGCCTCGGTGGCCGCCGGGCACATCGCCATCGTCCTCCCCGACGGCGTGGCCGCCGAGATCGACGCCCACGTGGGCGCCGGCAACCTGCTCCTCCTCGGGCGCCAGTCCGACGGGCTGGACATCCGGCGCTCGGTTGTCGAACCCGGCCGCGAGGGCGCCGGCCGCCTGATCGTGCGGGCCAAGGCCGGCGTCGGCGAAGTGGAGGTGCGCCGTGCCTTCGCATGACCTCGACGTGGTCTCGTTGATGGCCGGGGCCGGCTTCGCCGGCCTCGGCGCCGTGTCGCTCCTCAGCGGCGGCGCCGGCCTGGCCGCCCGCTGGACCTGGCCGGTCCTGCTGATCCTCGTCGGCGTCGTCGGCCTGCTGGCCAGCCGGCGGGCCACGAGGCGGGGGCCCAACCGGTAGCCGGCCGCGGCGGGTGCGCCCCGACGCCGTAACGCCGTGCCGCCAGGCGAGACTGTTCCTCGATTGGTTTCTCGCACCTGCGATCACGGAAGGTACTGACCATGCTCACCCTCCATCTCTGGCTGTCCCCCGTCCGCAACCTCACATGGGTTGCCGCCTCGTTCGGGCACCGGTAGAGGAGATGCCCGCGCCCACGCGGTCACTCACCACTGTCGCTGTCCACGACCACGTCCGCCGCCACTGCTTCACCCCCGGGGACCAGTCCGGCCAGGTCGGCGTCGAGCTCGAGCTGCTGACGATGGCTGCCGGCGACACCGATCGCCGGCCCTCGGCCTCCCAACTGTCAGGCGTCGTCACCGGCCCACCGCTCCCCGAGCACGGACGTCTCACCATCGAGCCGGGTGGGCAGATCGAGCTGAGCAGCCTGCCCCGGCCCGGCCCGAGGGCGGCCATCGACGCCACCGCTGCCGACCTCGTTGCCCTCCGGTCCCGCCTCGAGGCCGCCGGTCTGGCCACGACCGCCCTCGGGCTCGACCCGGCCCGGGGCGCCGAGCGGGTGGTGCACAACCCCCGTTACGACGCCATGGAGGCCTACTTCGAGGGCGACGGCGGGGCCGGCGCCACCATGATGTGCAATACCGCGTCGGTGCAGGTCAATCTCGACCTGGGCGACCCCGCGGGGCTGGCCCGCCGCTGGCGCCTGGCCCACGCCCTCGGCCCGGTGCTGGTTGCCGCCTTCGCCAACTCTCCCCTGGCCGGCGGCTCGCCCACCGGCGCCCGATCGTCCCGCCAGCAAATCTGGTCGGTGCTCGACCCCAGCCGGTCGGCGCCGGCGACGTTGCCGCTGTCGCCCGCCGACGCCTGGGCCCGGTACGCACTGGACGCCCAGGTAATGCTTCTACGCGTCGGGCCCGACACGTTCGCGCCGGCGCGGCGCCCGCTCTCCTTCGCACGGTGGATGGCCGACGGGCACGAGGTCGGCTACCCCACGCTGGATGACTTCGTGTACCACCTGACCACGCTGTTCCCGCCAGTGCGACCGAAGGGCTGGCTCGAGCTACGCATGATCGACTCACTCCCCGACCCCTGGTGGCAGGTGGCGGTGGCGGTGACAACCGCGCTGATGGACGACCCCGAGGCCTTCGCCCTGGCCGAGCGCGCCTGCCGCCCGGTCGCCGGCCGCTGGGCTGACGCCGCGGTGCACGGCCTCGGCCATCCCGACCTGGCCTCCGCCGCACGCACGTGTTTCAGCGCGGCGATCAACGGGTTACCCCGGTTGGGTGTCGGGCCCCGTCACGTCGACCTCGTGGTCGAGTTCGCCGACCGCTACGTCGACCGGGGCCGCTGCCCGGCCGACGACGTGCTCGACCTCTGGCACGCCGGCGCCCGCGATCTGGCCGGCGCCGGTCGGTAAGGCGATACAGAGCGCGCCCGCAGCGACCTCGCTCATGACGGCGCCGACGATCGCCCCGGTCAAATGCGGCCCATCGACTCAGGACCGGAGGACGGGTGCCTTGGTCTCGGCCAGCCGATCGAGGAGCGACGCGGCCTCCGCTGGCGCGTTCTTGGCGGACAACTCGGCTTGGATGCGCCGGGCGCGCTCACGGTATGTCGGGTCGGCCAGGACCTTGCGGACGGCGTCGCCCACCTGCTCGGGCGACGGCGTGGCCGTCTTCAGGTCGATCCCGCACCCGCTATAGGTGATGCGGTTGCCGATCTCGGCCTTGTCCTCGGTCTTGCCGCCGGCGACGATGGGGATGCCGTTCGACAGGGCGAACTGCACGCCCCCGAACCCGCCGTTGGTCACGTAGACGTCGACCATCGGCATCAGCGGCTTGAACGGCACGAAGCGTTCGACCCTGGCATTGGTTGGCACCGTGCCCAGGCCCAGCGCGGCCGGATCGGCCACCCCCGCTGCGATCACCAGCACGTCGTCCCCGGCCAGGCCCCGGAGCGTCGGTGCGACCAGCTCGTCGGCCTTGGTGGCCACGGTTCCCTGGGTGACCAGCACCACAGGCCGCTCCTTGGCGGTGACCTCGGGCCACCACGGCGGGGTGGTGAAGTCGTCGGGCGCGTCGGGCAACAGCGCTCCGATGTAGTGGAGCTGGGGCGGCAGGTCCGCCCGGCGGTACTCGAACGCCTCGACGGTCGGCTGCAGGTACAGGTAGTCCGAAACAAGGGGGCCCTCGAACTTCCGGGGGTTGACCCCGAGGCTGCGGCACTGCCGGCCGATCTCGTCGGACACCTTCTTGAAGATCACGTTCGGGGCGAGGAACTCCAGGGCGCGAACCCGCGCCCGCCCGAACAGCGAGTCGTTGGGGAGCAGGGCCAGCCCGAACGGGGCGACGTCGCCACCGCTGACCCCCAGGCAGGTGATGTTGTAGACGGCATTCGGCGGGCCGCCCCGCTCGTGAAGCGTGAACGGGGCGAACACCGACGGGTCGCCCACCGTGACGTCGACGGGGCGCTGCGCGACCGCGGCCTCCAAGTCACGGTGCTGGCCCTCGATCTGCTTGGCGAAGAGGTGCAGGAAGTCGAACTTGATCTGGCCGAGGCCCTTGAGCTTCGACCGTCCGGGGAAGGCCGCGTCGTAGTCGGCGTCGTCATAGTCGTATGCCTGCTGGTACGGCACGAACTCGGCGCCGGTGGCCTCCACCTTGGCGCGGAACTTCTCGCCGGTGTACCAGCGGACATCGTGGCCGCGTTCGACCAGCGTGCGCACGATGGAGAGCGCGGGCACGACGTGGCCGGTGATGGGTTGGGTGGCGAACAGGAAGGCGCTCATCGGGCGCCAATGTAGGGCCCGGAGCCGTCCGGCGCGCCGGGGAACGGGCTGAGCTCTACCGGCGCAACTCGTTGGTCCAGCGCGGTCAGGCCCGCCTCGTTCTCGAGTGCCCAGAAGATCGCCGATCCGGCCAGCTTCGAGCCGCGTGCGATCGACGCCGGCGCTCCCGCGGGACGCGGATCTCTTCGGCCGCCTCGCAGGTCAGCCCGCCAGCCAGCGGAGACCCTCGGCGATTTCCTCGACCGTGCGGGTGCCAGCGGCGATGGCGACAACGAACCCGTAGACGTCGTCGTTGGACGCCCGATGGGTGGCAACCCCGTTGAGCTCCAGGAACACCGCCGTGGACAGCCAGCCGAGACGCTTGTTCCCGTCGATCAGCGGGTGGTTCTTGACGACCGACTGCAGGAGCGCCGCCGCCTTGGTCCAGATGTTGAGATAGGCGTCCTCCCCGAACACCGTCGTCTGGGGCCGGGCCGCCGCCGAGCCGAGGAGGCCCATGTCGCGGATCGGGGGCGGGTTGCCGAGGAGCAGCCGAGCCAGGTCGACGAGGTCCTCGACGTCGAGGTACTCGACCTCGGCGTCACTCACCGAGGCGCCGGAGGGCCTCGGCATGCACGTCCATGACCCGTCTCGCCGCGTCCGACACCCGGTCGCGGTGGCGGCCGTGGACGACGTACTCACGCACCGCCCGGCGCGCCGCCTCCTGCATGGAGATGCCCTCGGCCTCGGCGCGTTCGCGGAGCGCGGCCTGCTCATCTTCGGTAAGGCGCAGCGTCATGGCCATCGGGCTACGGTATCAGTCTGATACCGCCCCACCCGCTCCATTTCGGCCGGCGTGCACGCCGAGCACCAGGGACCCGGGCGACCATCGCCTCAGCCTTTGGCGCGGCGCGAGTGCCGAAACACGCCCGCGCCTCTGCCACGTCGACTTGCGATTGGGTGACAGTGGGATACTTTGAAGTCGTGACCGCGCCCAAGTCCGTCCAACGCTCATTCCGGCTGTCCGGCCGTACCGCCGAGCTGCTTGACGAGGCGGCCGTCAGTACCGGCGAGACCCGCAACGCCTTGGCTGATCGGCTGCTCGGGGAGGCCGTTCGCGTCGAGCGCCACCCGCTCATTCGCTTCGACGCCGGCGCCGCCGGTCGGCGCCAACCTCGGGTGGTCGGCACCCGCCTCGATGTCCATCAGGTGGTGGCGACGCTGCGGGCCAACGACGCCGATGTAGATGCGACGGCCGAATATCTTGGGATTGACCCACGCCTGGTGCGGGCCGCGCTGGACTACTACGCGGAGTTCACCGACGAGGTCGACGCCGACGCCGCCGAGGCCGACCGCGTCGCCGAAACGGAGCGAGCGCGCTGGGAGAGCGTGCAGCACGCGCTCCGTTGAGGCTTGCTCTCGACAATCACTACTCGCCCAACATTGCCGTGCGACTACGAGAGGCCGGTCACGACGCCGTCGCCGCCGTCGAACGGGGTTGGGAGCGCGAAGACGACGAGCGAATCCTCGCCATCTGTTCCGACGAGGCGCGGGCCCTCATGACCAACGACGTGGCCGACTTCACGGCGATCTACCGACGCTGGGCCGCCGACGGCCGAGCGCACTCAGGCCTCATCTTCACCGCGGATGCCAGCATGCCCCGAAGTCGAGCCACTATCGGCCGCTTCGTCGGGGCGCTCGATACTCTCCTGAAGCTCCACCCCGGCGACGATGCCCTGAAGGACCGGGTGCACTGGCTCTAGCGTTCGGATCGACCGGGATCGGCGGCGTGGCCCGCCCCCGCCGTCGGCCCGGACGGGGTCAAGGGTGGGCGCAGCCGAGCGAGAAGCGGAGCGCCAGCGGAGCCCCGTAGCGGCCCTTGACGCCGTCGTTAGGAGCGATGGCACGCCTCGGCCTCCGCCGCCCCGTGCGAGAGATCCTCATGGCTGCAAATACTGGCAACGTGGACTTGGCTCCGGGAGTCACGATTGACGACGACGTCCTGGCGACGTTCTGTCGCACCAACGGGGTGCGGCGCCTTGGCCTGTTCGGCTCCGCGCTTCGAGGAGAGTTCCGACCCGACAGCGACATCGACCTGCTCGTGGAGTTCGAGCCGGGCCGCATTCCTGGGCTCTTGCATCTCGCCGCGCTCGAACTGGAACTGGCCGAGCTACTCGAGCGAGAGGTCGACCTCCGCACCGCAGCCGACCTGAGCCGGCTCTTCCGCGACGAGGTCTCGTCCAGCGCTCGCGTCCTGTATGACGCCGCCTGACGACCTCGTTCGGATCGCCCACCTCCGAGAAGCCGCCGAGAGGGCCCTCAGGTTCTGGTCGAGATCGTCGGCGAGGCGGCCAAGCAGACCAGCGAGCCGACGCGCCATGCTCACCCGTCGGTGCCCTGGTCTGCTGCAGCCCGTACTCGCGACCGGCTCATTCACCACTACTTCGCCATTGACCTCGACGTCCTCTGGGCGACGATCACGGAGGACCTGAAGATCAGCCGCTCGATGCGGTAGCGCACTCTCCCCCGAATGACGCGTTCTGGCCGAGCTACGGGCCGAGCCAGCATGCCCGGCGGTCTCGTGAAGCCCCAGCACCTTTGTCTGCGCCCTCGGCAGGATTCGAACCTGCGACACACGGTTTAGGAAAGGCCCTGGGCGGCGGTTTTCCACAGGTCCATCCGGTGCCCGGCGGACACATCCTCGCAGGTCAGAAGCAGTTTTGGCCGGTCCTGTGGATAACGTTTTGCACAGGGTGGGCCATCCAGAACCGGGCTGTCCGCGGGCGAAAGATGGCCCATTAGATGGCCCACTTTCACATTTGCCCAAATGCGCCGGCGCCATTTGGCGAGCCGCGTTCGGCGGCGGTCGGCGGGCGCACTCACGGCGGAGAACGAGGTCCCGCGATGACCTCGTTTTACCAGAGGACGGATATGCCGAGCCGTCCTCGATCGGCCGCGTCAAGCGGCGATCGGCGCGACGGGCGCGGCCGCACGGCTCGCCGTCGACCCCCGCTCTCCTGTTCTATCCTGTCAGGAGAGAACAGGAGGAAGATCAATGGCGATGACGCTCCACGAGCTGCTCGAGCGGCGGTTCGGCGTCAACGAGGAGGATTTCGCGGCCGCGCTGGAGGAGTTCGCCGATCGGGCCGGGCCGCTGAGCGTGGTCGACGTCCGCCCAGTCGAGTACCTCGGCGAGGCACAGCAGTCCACGCTCAGAAGGTTGGGTGCATCGCTGCAGCCGCTGCGCGCCGAGGAACTCGGCCCGATCGCCGGACTTGCCGCCGCGCATGCCGAGATCGTCTCGCAGTCGACGACCGTATCCACCTTGGCCAAACGGCTGGGGGTGGACCCCAGTCGTGTCCGCCAGCGGATCTACGCACGCTCCCTCTACGCCTTCAAGCACCAAGGGGGATGGCGCATCCCGAACTTCCAGCTTGAGTCGAACAGGATCATCCCCGGCGTCGAGGGCGTGGTGTGGAGGCTGTCTCCGACGTTGCATCCCGTGGCGGTCGTCCGCTGGTTCACAACGCCGAACTCCGACTTGACGCTCCAGGACAGGGCGGTGTCGCCCATCGCCTGGCTGGCCTCCGGCGGACCGCCCGAAGGAGTGGCAGTGATGGCCGGCTCCATCGACGAGCTCTGATTGCCGAAGTTCCCACATCCGCCGCCCGTCGATGATCTCCGGCGGCTCAAAGCAGATCTCCACACGGTGCGTGCCGGCACCCTTGTCGCTCGCATCTACCCCAGAGGTGGGACACATCCCACGACGTGGCGCGAGTTTCGCGTTGAGGGCCCTCTTCCCAGCGCTCGGTTCGACCATCACATGGCCGGCGAGCTGCGCGGCGTGCTGTACGCCGCCCGCGATCTCGTCACCTGCGTGGCCGAGGTGTTCCAGGGGTCGCGCCTGGTCGACCGGGCCGCCGCCGACCGGTGCCTCGCCGGCTTTCGCCTGACACGATCGGTGCGGCTACTCGATCTGACGGGCCACTGGCCCACTCGCGCCGGCGCCAACGAGGCACTCGCGTCGGGACCTCGTCCGCGCGCCCAAGCCTGGACGCGAGCGATGTACAAGGCCTATCCGAGGATCGAAGGGATCTGGTACCCGTCGTCGATGCACGGTGGCAATCCCGCGCTCGTGCTGTTCGAGCGTGCGGAAACTGCATTGCCATCAACCGCCGATCTCGACGTGCCGCTGTCTCACCCAGGCCTTCTCCCCGACCTGGTCCGCGCCGCCGCGTCTCTCGGCTACCTCATCAGGTAACCAGATCGCGGTGCAATCATTGGCTGCCAGCATCACGACGCCGGCGTCGCCGGTGCGCCAACATGAGCGGGTGTCGTGGTCCGACGCCGGCCTCAGTCTCCTTGGGCTGGCGGAGGCTGGTCTGCCTGCGATTCTCGGGCACGTTCTCGCAGCTGGTACAGCTCGGGCAGCGCCTCGTGGTCCTTTGGTCGGTCGGCCCATTCCTTCGAGGCAACGATGTCAGCAATGCCCGCGACTCGGATGCTGATGCCGGCGTAGTCAAGCCGTTGGGCCCTACCCGCCAGTTCCTCGTAACGGCGGTGGCGCCCATGGCGGTCGGGGATGTCGACGAGGATGTCGACATCGCCGGCGTCGGTTCGCCACGTGGAGATCTCCATGCGGCCAAGCGATGTGGCGTCGAGACGCGTAGGAAGGGCTGCGGCCTCGGCATCAGAGAGCCCCTCCACGCGAAGCCGCGCATGCAACTCCAGCATCGCCGCCGCCAGCCGCTCGAAGTTGTCCACCGTTCGCCGGACAAGGCAATCGGCGTCACCGGTCGGGCGAACGGCTCCGTAGGCCCGGGCGGCCACTCCTCCGACCACCAGATACTCGAGTCCGTGCCGGTCGAAAACCTCAATGAGGCGGTGGATATCAGGTTCGAGAACGGAGCTCGTCCTGGCGTCTGAAGATCTCATCGAGACTGACCCCCGCCGTCCGATCGGCTTCGATCTCGGCAAGGAAGGCGAGGACCTTGTCCTTGGTGTCGAGCCGACGACCGTCCCAGGTGACTGACACGTCATCGGGGGTCGACGGGCCCGCGTGACGAACAGATTCCACCCACTCCGCCCCCGACACGACGGGAACGCTGTCCCAGTCGTCGTCTCGATGACTATCGCTCACTATCACATCGTACAGGCGCGCTCGGCGGTGCCGTTGGCCGGCGCCGAGGAGTTCTGTGACCTCGGCGATGGGATCAGGCGGCATCGAGATCGACCGCTTCGTCCGCGCAGCCACCCGACTACGGTCGCACCGAAGCGGGGGGCATCCGGGACGCCATTCGCACGGTGAAGGCCCAGAACTACTGTTCCCCATCCCGACGCCGGCGTCGGCGGCGCGCCAATATGAGCGGGTGTCGTGGTCCGACGCCGAGCTCGACGACCGGATCGAGGAGATCATCGTCGACGCCTACGGGGACGATGAGCAGCTCTCCTCGTTCGCCTGCGTCCTCGACGAGCTGCTCGACGTGCCCGCCGGCGCCACCGCCATGGGCCAGCCCGTGGAGCTGACGGCGGTCGAGGACGGCGGCGCCCGCTTCGGCTTGCGAGCCACTGTGGAGGGCCCGACCGGCAAGTGGACGGTTGCGCTCGTCGACGTCACGGTCGACCCGGTCGCACACCCCGAGGTGGCGATGACCGTGGCCGCCTACCGGCGCTGGCTGGGTGACGGCCTCGAATGATCTTTCCTTGGCTTGAGGACTCCGCCCATATCCTCGGGGCGGCGACGCCGGACGCCCTGTGGCGGTACCTGGCCGGCAACGTCCACCTGCGGGCGATGCCGAACACCTTCGAGGCGGTGTGCGCGTTCCAAAGGCTCCACAGGGACCGTCCGGCCCATGCGCTGCGATCTGCCCAGCTCATCTGCACCGACCTGCGCTGGCGGCGGGTGACCGCGCCCCTCATCGTCGACATCGAGCAGTCGGGCATCCTCGACGAAGGGGATCTCGACCAGCTCGCCGATGGCTTCCTCTGGGAGGACAAGCTCGCCTGGCCCGTACCCGAGCAGTGGCTGCGGGATGGCACAGTCCGCGTCAAGCGCGGAAGGCACAAGCCGGGCCGGACCGCGGTAGTCATCGACCGGATGATCCCTCCGCCGCTGCGGCGATGGGCGGCCGCCCGCATCGTCACACGCGAGCCGCGCCAGACCGCCGACGTCCTCGTGCGCATCGACGGGATGGACGCCGGCGCCGGCGACGCGGCCATGGCCGGGCTCCTCGACGCAGCCGTCTCGCTCCCACCGGAAGCGCGCGAAGCGTTGACGGAGCTGGGTTGTGCCTGGCCGAACGGCACGGTGCGGCTGCGGGCGCTAAAGCTGCTGGCCGAGACCGACCGGGAGGCGGCCCTACGGGGGGCCGCCGACGACGCCTCGGCCACGGTCAGGGCCTGGGGTCAGAAGCTCGCCTCGCAGTTACCCCTGCGCGATCGACCAGCCGAGGACCGTGCCGCTGCGGAACATCAGCGACTGACGCGCCAGGCCCCCGAGCCGCAACCCTCTCTCTTCGACTGACCCGGGCTATGCCGTCCGTTCCTCGGCCTCGGCCGGAACGGCGTCACGGGCAGCGGGCCGCAGGAGCAAGCCGCTCGCGGATTTGACCAGGTCGACGTAGTGGTCGGTCCCCGGTTGGCCGGCGGACGGGCCGAACCAACGCTGGAGCAGAACGTGCAGGTCGTTCGACGTCGACCCGGGCCGGTGGGCGACATTCAGGGCGATCTTCACGAAGCGACCGGTGTACTCCTCGGCCACTGCGGCGAACGCCGCGGCCACCAGCGCCGCCCGGCGGCAGAACCGGCGGACCCAGTCCCGGGCGGTGGTGTGAGGCACGTCGGCCTCCTCCGCCACCGGCCGCACCCCACGGGCCTCGCCCACCACGGCGGTGAGGACCGCACTGGTGAGGACCTCGACGTCATCGAGTCGCCCGACCAGGCAGAACGAGGGGACGAGGGCGTGGCTGGCCCCGCAGCGCCGGCAGCGAGCCCGCCGCACCCACAGCTTCAGGAAGGGGCCGCGGTGGCGGACCGAGCGTTCATAACCGGACCAGAACGACATCGCCGCCGCCTACGCCGGATAGTCCGGACGGGGGACGACCACGGCGCGGCCCGCGGCGACGTACTCGTCGACGGACAGGGCGCAGGCCCATACGATGGCCATCGGTGGCAACACCGCCTTGGGCCCCTCGCGGGCAGCGACCAACTGATAGGGAGGGGCCCACTCGCGTGAGTAGGACCGCCCATCGTTGTCGCCGCCACCACCGGCCTGCCCATCCGGCGTCACCAATGTGCGCGGCCGGAGGAGACCCCTACGTCACCACGAAGTCAGGCCGTCAACACGAGGCGTTCGTGAAGCTGGCCAAGACCCTGCGGGACTGGCGGGCCGAGATCGCCAACTACGCGGTCAGCGGCGGGGCGTCGAACGGCTTCGCCGAGAGCCTGAACCACCTCATCAAGAACCAGAAGCGCCAAGCCCACAGCTACCGGACCTGGGCCGGGTCAGGGGCCAGATCCTGTGGGCCTTCGGGGAGGCCGTCGACCCCGACACCGGCGAGATCAAGCCTCTACGATCCGTGCCCCGACGCCTGGGAGCCAATTGAGTTCAACCCTCTTTCGCGTAGAGCCACCAAATGGCAAGAGGGATCCACGCGGTCAGTCGCTCGGGCGGGGACCGTGCGTCAAGCGAGAACCTGGACAAGTTCGCCGATGACGGCGATCTCGCCGTCCTCGACGTTCGTGAGAATGATGGGCTCGAACTCACGGTTCAAGGGCTGCAGCTCGACCGTTCCGACGATCTCACCGTCAACCGTTCGCTTGGCGCTCTGATATCGCTTTACCGTATAGGACCCGCCGTTCTCCGGGTCAGCTATGTCCCGGTGCTGGGCGAGCACGATCTTGCCTCCTCGCGATCCGGCGCCGACGCGACGGAAGATGCAGTAGGCGCGATCAGGGATTCGAGGCTCCATCGAGCGCCCCATGACCTGGGTCACGAACATCAATTCGTCGAGCTTGCCGACACCGGCAACGCCGGACACGTCGATCCACCCTTGGGCCTCAACTTCGTGCCCATCGCCGAAGTAGCCGGCCGCGGCCTGAAGCGAGTACACGGGGAGATGTGTTGTGAAGCGATCCTCGGGCTCCACCTGCTCCTTCGTCTCGAGTGCACGCAGCGACACCAGGGCAGCGCCGGCGACAGGCTCGATGAGCTCAAGGGGGTTGTCTCCGAACGCGTAGTCGACGTCGATTGCCTTATAGTGGGCTTCGCCGAAGCGGATCTTCCAACCCTCGGTCTCCCACTGGAGCTTCTCAATGTCGGAGCTGCCTTTGGTCTCGCGCACCAGGTACAACCGACGCCCAGCCGCCTCGTCACGAACGAATGCCCAGTCGGGGTTGTAGTTCCCGAGCGGCGTAGAGACCTTGTACCAATCGGGGAGCTTCAGGAAGAGCGGTACGTCCCTTCGCCCGTCGAGGAACAGGGCGAACCTCGCCTCGACCTCGGAGTCACACACGATCATGTCGGCGACGCTGTTTGCCACCGGCACCACACGTGGCGCCACCGTCTCGTCCTGGTGGCGGTCGCGGAACATCGACGCCGGCCAGGAGTCGCCGGTCGGTGTGTACACGATGTCATCGGTGAGCTCTTCGTAGAGCGCGCGGTTCATGCAGTCGGCCACCTGGTCGATGAAGACGGCGGGGTTCGCCTTCACGTCGTCGAGTCGATCGCATGCTTTGAGAATCCGCACGATCGTCGCCCGGCTCAGCGGCAGCCTCCGGCACAGCTCACGAACGACGTCAGGGATTTGGATGGCTGCCTCGGACTCGATCGTGCCGAGATCGATGCCACCCCCCCCGCCGAGGCCGGCGGCGCCGACGGTCACCACATCCTTCGAGAGATGGAACTTCGCCTTCTCGACCTTGGGCATTTTGTTGATTCGACGAACCGCCGCAGCAACGACGGCACCGGTACCGAAGGCCACCCGGTACGAGGTCCGCAGGGAGATCCGCTCCCAGAGGTCGGTGAAGGCCGACGACTTGAGCACATTGGCCCCGAGGTGCACGACCTTCTTCTCGCGCATATTCACGATCCGACCCGTGAAGGTGACGCCGGTCTCCTCCTCGATCTCCTTCTGAAGCTGAGCGGCGAACGACGAGAACGACTCCTTCGCCACGACAGTGAGCAGGTTCACCGCCTCGAGATGGCAGCGGTCGCCGTTCGTCATCACGGGCAGCCGAAGCCCGCGTCCGACCTGCTGGCGTTTCCGCATCACTGACTTGCCCTCTTGCAGGTTGCAGATGGTGAAGACATTCGGGTTGTCCCAACCCTCCGCCAGCGCCGAGTGGCTGAAGATGAAGCGAAGCGGCTCCTCGAAGCCGAGCAGTTCCTCCTTGCGCCGCATGATCCGTTCGAACGCGTCGGTGGCATCCTTGGAGTCAGCCTTCGCCTCCTTCGGCACGCCCCTCGCCTCGGCGAAGTAGCCGGCGTGGGCGTTCTCGACGGGCGGCAGCCTCGTAGCCACTGCTCGGAACCGAGCATCGTTGCGAAGCGCCTCGTACTCCTCGACGAACCACCGGCGGAGCTTGGAGCCCTCGGGGTGGTAGTCGGCGACATGCTCGATGAAGAACAACGTCAAGGGTTTCATCGGCGCGGCGATCTGGCCCCGCTTCTCGAGGAGCAGCAGCTGGAGCTCCTTCTCGAAGTGGCTGACGATGGCCTGTCGAAGCATCAGCCGCTGCTGCTGGTCGTCGGTCTCGGAGCTCGTCGACCCGGCCGAGATGCGCCAGCCGTTGGCGAAGTCCACCACCCCCTTATCCGCAAGGATGTCCTCGACGACCCAGCCGGCGTACACCTCGCGATGACCGCTAAGGTCGAAGAGGTCGTCGTCTTTCCGCAGCGTAATCTGCGTGAGCCTCGTTCCTTGCCTCGTCGCCCTGTGGATCCTGGCAGTCGCGGTTACGGACCCCGGCTGCGCGTTGATCTTCACGACATCGACGAAGGCTTCGTTGAGATCCTCGTCCTTCGTGAGGGAGAAAACGCCGATGCGCTTAACCAGCCGTTGGTTGTAGGCGTCGACAGGCGTGAGCCGGTGGACAAGGTGCGCGCCCTCGGGTGGAGTGGCCGAGTACCCCACGCGGAAGAGTGGCTGGAGAGCGTCCACCGCCGGCACCTGCGTCGGACCGTCGAGGCTCTGGGGTTCGTCCATCACCACGACGGGCCGGCACGCTCGCAGGAACTCGATCGGGGCATAGCCGTTGAGGGCATCGGTTCGCCGATGGATGAGGCGGTTGTTCGCGTCGCCGGTCATCGCCGCGATATTGATCACCATGATCTGGAGGTGCGCCGCAGTGGCGAACTGGCGGACGCGTCCAGGTGCGCTGCCGTCGTACACGTGGTGGTCGTACTGCAACCCGTCGTAGAGCTCCCGGATGTGATCCCGCAGCAGTTTGAGGCTGTTGAGCACACCCTCGCGGATAGCGACGCTCGGTACGACGATCACGAACTTCCGGAACCCGTACTTCAGGTGCAGCTCCGCTATCGTGCGAAGGTAGACGTAGGTCTTCCCGGTGCCCGTCTCCATCTCGACCTTGAACTGGACCGGCATCTCACCATCGGCGACATCGCGTCGCAGGAGGTCGCTGATCGACGGCACCTCGGACCCGTCCTCCAGCATGACGGGACGGTCCTGGACCCGACGGAGGCTTCTCATGACGGTCTCCGCTGTCAGCTGTAGCGAGTTCCCGAACACGAGCTCCTCAAAGAGCGCTCCATCCTCGGCGAGACTGGCCATGCCGAGCCCCTGCTCTAGCGACTCCTGCCCGGCGAAGAGCTCGACCACGGCATCGATCGCGTCGCGCTGGAACTGCTGGTTCGGGTCATACCGGATCGGGACGGCCATCAGACCGTCTTCATCGTGACGCCGAGCTCGCGGGCTCGGGTGAATGCATTGACCTTCACCGAGTCTCGACTGGCGAAACCATCCTCCAGAAACACGAGGACTCGTGACTCAAGTGACAGGGCAGCCTCGATCGTCTCGTCAGCCAACGCCGGCGACAGGACGACGAGAACGCCGTCCGCCCCGACTGTCCACGCCGCACCAGCCTTGGTCCGCTGCCATGGTGCGTCCAGCCGAATCCCCTCCTTGATCAGGATTTCGGCCGCCAATGCCTCTATCCGCAGCGCGGAGTCCACCAGCGTTGACTCACTCAGGCTGAATAGACCTTCTGCCTCGGTCGGCGTAGATGCCGTGAAGCCGCTCCGCCCGAGTGCAAACACGCGCAAGCCCTGTTGGTCGCTGACCTCGTCCATCGCTGCCCGGAGACGGGCGTAGGTGATCTCGGAGACCGTTGAGTAACCCGCCTTGCGCGCGTTTGAATCAGTTGGTGTCGGCTCTGGCAGGTTGACCGAAAGGCATCGACGACGACCGCCGTCTGTCCGGTTGAGCCCGAGTACCGCGTGTCCCGTCGTCCCGGACCCAGCGAAGAAGTCAAGGACCACGTCATCGCGCCCCACCGAGTACTCAAGGATCCGAGTCAACAACCCGAGAGGTTTGGGGTTGTCGAACACCCTTCCGCCCAACAGCTTCTTCACCTCAAGGCCGCCGGCCTCGTTTGCGAATTCAGATCCGTCCCAGAACGTCTTGGGTGTCGCGCGGCGCTGCTGGCCGTCCCGCTCAAGATAGTCGACTTGGAACACGTCCCATCGCCCGAGACTTCCGACCTGTCGTCCCTTCAGCTCGTTCAGACGAGCCTGTGCCGTGGAGGAACCCCAACGCCATCGTCCGTCAGAACCGTCGGACAGCCTTGGGACGACTTCGATCTTGTGAGCAGGATCCCGCACCAACGTGACCGACCCTGAGGCCTCGGAGACGTAGAACGGGTAGTACATGGACGGCCGGTCAGATCGTTTGGCGTTCGATCCGCGCTTCCGGAGCCCCTGCAGTCGGTAGCGATTGCCGTTCCCGTCGGTCTCCGGATAGTCGTCAAGATATTCCGCCGGGAGCGGCACACCTCGCGGCACGAAGTCATTTCGCTTGTACCCGAGCAGATAGTTGTGCGCTGTTGCGAAGAACTTGTCGTCGCTGCGACCCTTGAGATTGCTTACAACCGTCACACATCCCAGGAAGTTCTCGGGTCCAAATACCTCGTCCATGACAAGCCGGAGATTCTGGACCTCGTTGTCGTCGATGGAAACGAATATCGCGCCATCTTGGGTCAAGAGGTTCCGTGCGAGAACTAGCCGCGGATACATCATTGACAGCCATCCGCTGTGGCGCCGACCAAGGGTGTCCGCAGAGGCTGCGGTTCGGTTCCCCTCCTCATCGAGCTGCCCGGTGTACTCGAGGTAGCCGCGAAGACCGTCGGTGAAGTCGTCTCGGTAAACAAAGTCGTTACCGGTGTTGTATGGAGGATCAATGTAGATCAGCTTGACCTGGTCGTTGTAGGCCTTCTGCAGGAGCTTCAGGACCTCTAGGTTGTCGCCCTCGATGAACACGTTCTGGGCGGTGTCGAAGTCGACCGACCTCTCGAGATCGGGGACGAGCGTTCCCCTACTGGGCGTGAGGAGCGAGCGGAGCGCCTCCTGCTTGCCAGCCCACATCAGCCCGAAGCGCTCGCGCCCATCGGTCGGTGCGGCCACCGGGATGTCGAGCAGCTCGCCGAGACGGGTGGCATCGAGCACGCCGTCGGCGATCACGCCGGGAAAGAGGTCTTCGAGCGACTCTCGGTTTATGGCTGCGATTTCGGGTGTCGAGAGGTCCACCTTCTGCGGCTGATCGATCATCCACTCATCTCTCTGCTCGGCGGCTTGAGTTGCACCACGGTAAGCGAGATGACATCTCTCGGTATGGTGGTGCAGTGACGGACGGGGCACCCGGCGACATCCCGGTTCTGGAGGGTGAGGCCGCAGCAGCCGTCGCTCATCGCGGTTCGCATGTGCAGATCATCGCGGCCGCAGGAGCTGGCAAGACAGAGGTCGTATCCCAACGCGTCACGTCGCTGCTTCAGGCCGAGCCACCCGAGAGCATCGTGGCGTTCACGTTCACGGATAAGGCTGCGGCGGAGCTCAAGGAACGCATCCGGCGGCGGGTCGCCGCCACGCTCGGCGAGGGTGCCACCGACCAGCTCGGCCGGCTGTTCGTGGGTACGATCCATGCCTACTGCTTCCGCCTCCTGCAATCCCACGTTCCGCGCTACGAGACGTACACCCCGCTGGACTCGAACCAGCTCGTCAACTTCCTCTACCGGGAGGGAACCCAGCTCAAACTGAAGCAGCGGTTCGGGGCCGGAAAGCTCTTCCAGGGCATCGACAACTTCCTGCGCAGCGTCGACGTTGTCGAAAACGAGCTGATCGATCCGTCGGGTCTACCCAACGGCGAGTTCCGCACGACGCTCCTCGACTACTACGAGCGGCTCGACTCGTACCGGTTCATGTCCTTCGGGACCCAGATCGTGCGAGCCGTCGAGGCGCTCCACGATCCCGAGGTGCATCGGCGAGTCACCTCCGAGCTCCGCCACTTGATCGTCGACGAGTACCAGGACGTCAACCCGGCCCAGGAACGCCTTGTCGCCCGGCTTGCGAAGCCCGAAGGGTCAGCAGACCTCGTCGTGGTGGGCGACGACGACCAGGCGATCTACCAGTGGCGCGGTTCGAACGTCGACAACATCGTGAGCTTCGTCGACCGCTACCACGGCGTCGCTCAATTCCGCTTGCTCGCGAACCGCCGATCCCGCGCCCCGATCGTCCAGCTAGCAAACCAGTTCGCCCAGTCAATTCCAGGACGCTTGGACAAGGAGATGGGCCCCGACCGCGTGGAGGACGGCCCCGCCGTGTCGATCGCGATCGGTCACCAGGACGAGCAAACCGAGGCCGACGCCCTCGCCGTCGACGTCGTCGCCCTCCACGATCAAGGCGTCCCGTACCGGGACATCGCGATCCTGGTGCGAGGCAAGGTCGCCTACTCCTGCATCCTCGACGCGCTGGAGACCTATGGCGTACCCGTGCAGCCTGGCGGCCGATCCGGACTCTTCGAGCAACCGGAAGCTGCGGTCTTCGGCGCCACCTATGCCTGGCTCGCCGACATCGACTGGTCAGCCCGTCGTTGGACACGCCGCGAGACGGTCTCACTCGACGACCTCGTTGGCGTCTACGAAAGCGTGTTCGCCATTGACGACGCCGGCGCCTTCGCGCTCCGCGACCATCTTGATGCGTGGAAGCCAAGGACGCTCATCGAGGACTTCGACGTCAGCCTGGTCGGAGACTTCTACCTGCTACTCGCGCTGCTCGGCGTTGCGGCGTGGGACACCAGCGACGAGTTGACGCGCAACCGGCTCGGAACTGTCGCCCGCTTCGCGACCGTGCTCGGCGACTACGAGGGTGTGGCTCGTCGATCCCGGCGCGACACTGCCAACCCGGGGGAACAGGTCGGGGGCGCCATCGGCAGCGAGTGGTTTTACCGGAACCTCGCGTTGCTGCTCGTCAACTACGCGATCGGCAACTACGACGACTTCGATGGTGAGGAGGATCTCGCCGCTGACGCCGTTGCCCTTGGGACGGTCCATGGCGCCAAGGGCCTCGAATGGCCGGTTGTCTTTCTGCCGTCACTGACCGACGGTCGCTTTCCGTCTAGCCGCACGGGACAAGCCCAGACCTGGTTGGTCCCGAGGGCCATGTTCGACGCCGCTCGGTACGAGGGAACCGACGCCGACGAGCGGCGGCTCTTCTACGTGGCGCTCACGCGCGCGAGGGATTGGGTCGCGCTGTCGTCTCATCTGCGAGTCAACAAGCAAGGCCGACGACCTTCGCCCTACTTGAAGGACTGCAGCGCGTTCGCAGGCGGTGGTGGCTACCCGACGGGCGTCGATCCCAGGCGCACCGAAACGCCCGACGTCGCTGTGACCTACAGCGAGCTGGCGGCGTACCTCACATGCCCACAAAGCTACCTGCTGCGAAACCAGCTCGGCTTCCAGGCTCCGATCCGGGGGGAGATCGGTTACGGCAACGCCGTACACCACGTGATGCGGGTCATCGCCGAGCAGACGAAGGCCAACGGAGCGCTTCCCACCCCTCGGCAGATCAACGACCTGCTCACCTTCGAGTTCTACTTGCCCTTCGCCAACAAGCCCGCGCACAAGCAGATGCGAGAGAACGCCCGCAAGCTCGTCTTCAAGTACGTCAACGATCACCAAGACGACCTTCGGCGGACCTGGGCAACCGAGCGACCGTTCGAGCTATCCCTGCAAGGCGTGGTGGTCAGCGGTCGGGCAGACGTGATCTACGACGGCGACGAGTCACACCCGGAGAACCTCGTGATCGTCGACTACAAAACGTCGACCCGCGGATCGGTCGAACCACTCCAGCTGCAGGTCTACGTCGATGCAGGGCGACGCGAGGGCCTGACCGTCCAGGCGGCATTCATCCACGATATGGCGACGACACAACGGCATCCCGTCGCGGTCGACGATGGAGCTGTCGGCGTCGCGGAATCGACAGTGCGCGCTGCCGCCGACGCCCTCCGGCTGCGCGACTTCACTCCAGCACCGGAGCTGGCGAAGTGCCAGGCTTGCGACGTCCGGTTCGTGTGCAAGTCGGCACTCAGCTGAGGGGTCGGATCCGATCCTGGTCGCGGAGCGCAGTCCAGAACCGAATGTGCGAGTCATGCCCTCGCCCGACGACGTCGGGCCGGCCAGGAGCTTGTCCCGCGCTCGGCACGAAGTCGGCGAGTGTCGAACCGACGTGATCGCGCGTCAGGACGACCAGGCCAGCCTGGTGCCGAGACGCCATGACGCACAGCCGTCCTGTCTCGAGGTCGAACGCGGATGGATTGGTCACGCCTGAGAGGGGATGTAGGACGATCATCACCGGGCGTTCCAGTCCCTGCCAACGTTCGGGCGTGTCGACCCTGATCGCACCGCTCCAGGTGGCCAACTCCTTCGCGATGGCTGCGTTCATGATCCGGTGGCTGCTCGAAACGCCGATGTCGGCGGGCGTGAGTGACCGACCCGCGTCTCCAGCTGCGCCCAGTCGGACCGTTGTCTCCGATGTGAGGAGTTCAGCAACAACCTCGGCGACCGCTCCGGCGAGCTCGTGGTCGACCTCGAGTGGAGGGCCGTGGGTCGGGGTCGGAACGGTCAGGACCATTGGCCGGCCGTCAGCGAGGTCGCCGAGGGGGTCGCCTCGGGCGAGGTCCACGCCGCGCGCGCCGGGCTCGACGAACGCATGAAAGTCGAAGTCGTAGAACGGCCGTACGAAGTCGACCGACTCATGCGGAAGACGTCGGCAGGCCGGGAGAGACCCCGTGTAGCGCTCGGGTTCAAAGGAAGGCTCGGCCAGCACGACCTCGGGTGCTGCCTCGTGAGGCGCACGCGGCGATGTCTCCCACCGGCGAACGTCGATCGTCACCACGGGAGGGATCTGGCCGGGGTCGCCGATCAACAGGAACCGCTCGCTGAGCAGCGCGCACTGCATGAGATCGGCCCAGCTCATCTGCCACGCTTCGTCGACGGCCAACAGGTCGAACGGCACCCCGACATCGGTCAAAGACCATTTCGCCGTCGTCGCGACCGTCACGCCTGGCGCAGTAGGGAGCTGCGCGGTCGCAGTCAGCCACGTGACGCTCGCGGGAAAGCCCGCCGGTGGCAACGAGTTCTTGCTCGAGAAGCGTGCAGTCGCAACGTCAGGGTGGTCGGCAGCGAATCGGAGGCAGATGTCGTCGGCCTGGCTATTGGTCTGGGCAGCCACTGCAATCCGCTGGCCCGATCCGACCAGCCTTTTCAGCACCTCGATCAGCGTGAAGGTCTTCCCGGACCCTGGTGGCGCCTTCACCACGGCAAGGCGGCCGCTGCCGTTGAAGTGGTCGACCAGATCTTGGCGAAGCGCCATGTACTGTTCTTCGATCTCACAGCTCACGTCGAGCTCTCCGAGATCTGCGTGACGTCGTCGACAAGCACATCGGCCGCGCCGTCATCGTCGACGATCTGCACCGGGGCCGGAGCCTTGCCGTGGGTGAGCCATGCGCCCGGGCCGTCCTTCGCAGCCCAGACGCGTTGGCTCCGGCGCAGCGTGAGGTCCGCCGCGTCAGCCATCACGAACGCGAGCTCTTGCCCGATCCACGCGTGGTCGATCGGTTTGGCGGCGATCCCGCACGCGAGCGGCATGGTCTTTCTCGTCGTCCACTCGAGCTCGAGCTCGACCCCGACCCCGCCCTCGATCAACCGCAAAGCAGTCACCACTGCCTCGTGGCCCCTAGAGCCATAGGGAACGAGGCGGCTGCTCTCTCGGACTCGGCTCGGTGCCTCGTTTCGAAGATCGACCACCCACACCGGGACAGTCGCTTTCCCGCTCCCGAGGTTCACCACCTCCGTGACGGTTGCCACCAGTGCCCGGCCATCGGCCATCGCCTCGCGAAACAGCGCCGGGTCGTGGTGAACGAGGTGACCGTCGTATCCCTCGTCGTTTGACGCATGGATCAGGTAGCGGGACGCTGCAGAGGAACCGTGATAGTCGGTCTCGGGATGCGCGATGAAGGCCGGGCCCTGCGCCGGGTCGTTCTGGCGGAGCTCGATCCGTTGGTGCTGGAACCAGAACTCCTTGTGGGCTTGGCCGACGAGGGCGTCGACGCCGGGGTTGACGGGGAGCTTGCTCTTGGCGAGGTAGGTGTACGCCTGCTCGGTACGGTGCCAGCGCCGGTCGAGCTCGACCACGAGGACATCTCGGATGAGAGCCTCGACGTCCTGCGGCGGCGCGCCTTCACGGCGGCCTGCCTGCCATCGTTCGACCAGGTCAGCCAAGTGGTCGCGCTCGATCGACGGGTCCATGGTCGGTGAGATAGTGAGCTGTTCCGCAGCCGAGGCCGCCACGATGCGGTCATCGCGGTCCCCGTGCGTCACGAGCCATGCCAGCTGATAGCCGAGATGGGCGGTTCGGGCGTCCTGTGCGGGAAAGGCGAACGCATTCGACAGGGCGCGACTGGCGTCGACCACGTGTTGATGACCAGTCCGGCTGCAGTCACGGAACATCCACCCGGCGAGCCGTCCCAGCGCCTGAAGGATGTCCTGGTTGACCCCGCCGAACCTCGTCTGCGAGAACGTGTAGTTCAGCTGGTGGAGCATGGCGAGGTGCTGTCCGTTGGGAAGCCACACCTGCCGCAGTTCGTCAACGGCGGCAGCTTGTCCCACTGGGTCGTAGGTCCAGTTATGCACACGCATGTGCGACAGCAGGGCCTCGGCGAAGTTTGCGCAGAGTGCACTCACGTCGTCACGGACGCGGCCGTCAGGGACGCTTTCGACCGTGGGCTTGAACCCGACTGTGCCCCAGGCGATCCCCCACGGTCGGGACTCTCCGGCCATCCGGACGAAGGCCACGATCATCGCCCGGTCGGGCGCTACAAGCGAGTGGTGCAAGGTCTCGTACCTAGGTGTCGGGGCCCCGCCGTCCCAGGCGCTGAGCTTCAGAGCGACATCTCGGATTCTCATGTTTCCGTCAGTAGCCGCTGCAGGTCCGCTTCGCGATCGTCCACTGGCTCAGCCCCGCCGAGCAGTTGGATGGCACGAGTCAGCGAGGTGTCGCCTAGAACTCGCTTCACCTCCCCGCCGAGGATGATCGGATCGTCCGCCGCGCTCGCCGCGGCGTGGCATCGGGGCGCGAGATCGCAAAACGACAAACAGGACTCCGAGTAGTCGGTCTCTGCTTCCAGGACTCGCTGCACGAGGGTCGGGTTGTCGGCCGAGAAGTCATCGTCGCGAACAAGCGACTGTGCGACCTCCTCGAGGCGGAGGAAGCCCCGCTGAGCTCGAATCGCCTGATAGGTGAGGTCCTCACTCGGCCGTACCGCCGGCGAGTTCGACCCCGGCCAGGTGAATATGAGGAAGCCGTCGGTAGAGACATGGATCGTATCTGCAAGTTCGAGCGAGGCGACGGCGAGCGTCAGGGCGTGCTGATACAGGCCAGCCTGCGCTCGGGCCGACGCGAGCTGGTGCGGGTCGGTGTGACCTCCTCGGTCCGGGAACACCTTGATCTCACCGACCCGGAGTCGAACTCTGCCCTCCTCAGCGAGGACGGCGACCACATCGATGATCAGCAGGGCCTCGGGAAGAATGACGCCTCTCGGGATCCTGACCATCGGTGCAGCTACGATCGAGGCGACGCTGGTGCGGTCGGTGGCAATGTCGGCCAACCATCGCGTGGTCTGCTCGAGCGCCTGATCGACCGTGGACACATGCCTGCCGCCGTTCATCTTCAGCCGGAGGTCGACGAACCCGGCGGAGCTGGGGGGAAGGCACCCCTTTCGCTCGAGTCCCTCCCGCAGCCGAGCAGCCTCGTCGTAGAAGAGCCCGGCCTCGAACCGGTTACCGCGAGCGATCGCAAAGGGCGACTGACCGAAGCTTGGGACGAGACCTACCTGCCTCGCTGCGGCGTCGAGCCGGACGTTGTGCACCGCCGAAAGTATGTTGGCGGCGCACGTCGGATTCTTCGCCCACTGCTCGAAGCGCCCGCGGGTGTTGCGGCGTGCTTCCTCCCTGATCTCGTCGACTTCAGGCATCGCGTTCCTCTCACTACTTCTGTCTCGCCCAAGTCTGGCCCGAGCCGGCGGAGTGAGCTATCGACCGTCGCCCGAGTACACACGGCCGCGTGCCAGGCTTCGCTCGCGGAGGTTCACAACGGCACAGTCTCACCGTTCAGGCCTGAGCTTCTTGTGTGGATCGCCGACGTCGACGTGCACAATCATCAGCGAGGACGCCGAGCTGCTGCGACAAACCCACTATCGACCCGGGACTACCAGCCGCTCGTGAGAGATAGCGGCGTTCCCCTTTCGCATCGGTCCGTCCGGCCCAACGCCGTCCCCGCGTCGTCGCGCCAGGCGACGCGGCGATTCCTATGTGGACGACCTCTTACGAAGTCGCCGGCTCCGGTACCACGGCTTGATCCGAACGTGCGCCGGCGGCAACGTCCCGTGGACGAGTAGCGCGTCGCCGGGACGCATCTGGCGGAGAGCCGCCGGCGGGACGAGGGGCACGCCGGTGACGCTCTGCCGATCACCGTCGTAGTAGGCCGACTGGCTGCTGAGCCGGGACGGGACGTGCTCGTCACCGAGGAGCCGGCTCAGGTACTCCAGGCCGGCGGCGTCGCTCATGCCGGCGAAGAACAGCTTGGTCAGGTGGTTGGTCAGGATGGCCTGGGACTGCTTGCCGTATGCCGCCTCGATCTGGCCGACCGACTGCCAGGCCGTCACGAGCTGCACGCCGATCCCTGACAATGTCGAGGCCCAGGAAGGCAGCTGGTCTGGCCGCAGCGTCGCCGCCTCGTCGATCACGAGGAGCAGGGGCGGGTCGAGCGGCTTGCCGGTCTGGATGAACCGTTCGAAGGCCCGGCCGACGAGGTCGTTGAGCATGCCGCCGAGGACGGGCCGCAACCGATGTTGGTCGTTGAGGGGGATGCAGACGTAGAGCGTGTTGTTCTTCTCCAGCAGCCAGTCGAGGTCGATCGTGCAGCTCGAAGTCGCCTTGGCCACGAGGGGATCGATCCACGGCCACACCATGGTCCGGGCCGTGGCGTAGACGCCCGACACGGTGCGGTGGTCGTTGCGCCACAGACCCTCCAGCACGAGGCTGGCGAACTCGCCGGCGGCCTTGCGCTCCGGATCGCCGTCGCCCTTCAGCGCCCGCATCAGGGGTTGGACCTGGCCGACGTTCTCATCGATCGGCATGTCGGTCGCGACCACCCACCCGACGACGTCGGCGAAGGTCCGGTCCTTGGCGTTGGCGGCGACGATCAGGAAGGCGGCAATCAGGCTCTCGGCCATCTGCAGCCAGAAGTCGCCGCCCTCCCCGCTCGAGTCCCGCCGGGGTGCGGCCTCGGCGATCTGGCGGGCGGCCCGCACGGCGCCGCTCACCGTCTTGGCGCTGCGCAGCGGGCTCCACGTGGCGCTCTCCCGGCCGGTCACCCCGCTCGGGTCGAAGACCTTGACCTCGCCGAGGGAGCCCCGCCAGTTCCCGGTGGCATCGAGGAAGTCGTTCTTGAGCGACACCAGGATCGCCGGGTGCCGCCACTCGAACACGCCGTTGATGATGTTCGTCGTCTTGCCCGATCGACTCGGCCCCACCGGCATCACGGCGCCGGGTCCGCTGGATGACCGGCGCCGGCGCTTGATGAAGCCGACGGCCTCGGTGGCGATCAGGCGCCGGCCCACCCGGCCGAGGACGAAGCGTCCCGGCACCGGCCGCCGGATCAGCAGCGGACGCAGCTCCATCGGCTTGGCCAGCCGGCCCTGGGCGGACACGCCGGCCCGCCGGCGCTGGCCGAGTGACTCTGTCGGGTCACGGAACACCTTCCAGGCGACGAAGGCCACGCCGATGCCGGCCACGGCGGCCACGATCGTCGAGAACCAGTACAGGATCGGGCCGGGCAACTGGTCCCGTTGTTCGGGCAACCAGGCGGCGCGGGGATCGCCCATGTGGTCCCGCATGGCGAGCATGGCCTCGCCCGCCTGCTGGAACGTCGCGTGCAGGGGATGGCCGTGGGTCATGAGCGTGGCCAGTTGGGCGCCGGCCCAGGCCACCACCAGCAGTGCGATCAAGACGAATAGCGCCGCCATCCCCAGCTTCCCGAGGATGTCGTCGCCTTGTTGTTGCGCGGTCTGGTTCACAGGTCAACCCCTGTCGGTGCGAGGTGGTCGATGGCAGCGGTCTTGGCCCCGCTGCGGTGCAGGGCCGCCTTGAACGAGGCGACCGGGTCAAGCTCGGGCTGGGGGCCGTGGCTCAGCTCGGCCTCGGGCGCCACGAGGTAGAGCTGGTTGCTGAGCCGGCCCCGGGTCAGGCTCGTGTAGCCGGTCTCGATGGTGAAGGTGTCGTCGCCGAGGACGAAGAGCCGGTCACAGGTCGCGCCTTGGGCCTTGTGGACCGTTGCCGCGTACCCGAACGTCAGGTGGCCGGCGTCGATGTAGTCGACGGGAACGTCGACGCTCCGCCCGCGGCCGAGGTCGACCTTCAGGGCGTCCTTGGTGGCCGAGGCTACCTTGCCCCTGGTGCCATTGAGCACGCCGAGGCGGTAGTCGTTGCGCAGGGCCAGGATGTCGTCGCCCACCGCGAAGCTCAGGCCGCCGGCGTCGAGCACCTCCTCCCCCAGCTCGCCCCGGGCGGCCAGCAGCTCACGGGCCCGGCCGTTGAGGTCGGCCACCGTGGAGCGGCGGGCGGCGACCATGAGGACGTCGTCGCCACCGGCTCGGGCCTTGTACCAATCGCCCACGAGACCGTCACGAAGCTGGTCGGCGTTGTCGGCGGTGATGACGCTGCCGTGGCGCTGCATGCGGTCCATGGCCGCCTCGACGTGACCGAGGCGCAGTTCGGCCACCACGGCCCGCTCCTCGGGATCGCGCTGGCGGCGGTTCTCGGTGAGCTCGGCGTAGCCCAGGCGGTGGGCCAGGGCGGCGAACAGGCCGCCGGCGTCGATCTCCGGGAGCTGCTTCGGATCGCCGACGAGGACGACCTTCGCTCGCGCTGCCCGGGCCTCGTCGATCATGGCGGCCAGCCGGCGGGTGCCCACCATGCCGCTTTCGTCGATCACGAGGACGCTGCGCTCGTCGAGTCGCTCGTAGCCGGTGGCCAGGCGGTTCCGGAGACGGTCGATGGTCTGGGAGGCGATGCCGGCGCCGTTCTGCAGCTCGGCCGCGGCCCTGGCCGCCAGCGACGCGCCGAGCACCCGGTAGCCGGCGGACTCCCACGCCTCCCGGGCTGCGTCGAGGCTGAACGTCTTCCCCGTACCGGCCGGGCCAATGACAATGTCGATCGGACGCCCGGAGCCGGTGATGGCGGCGACGACCTGACGCTGGTCGGCGCCGAGGGAGGGACGGGCGTCGAGCGCGCGGTCGATGTTGTCGCGCCCGACGACGGCCGCCGGCGGAGCGGGCGACATCGCCAGCTCGACGATCCGGCGCTCCAGGGCCAGCATCTCCGGCGTCGTCCACCGGCCCTCGGCCACGGCGACCGCGTAGGGGCCGGCGAGCATGGCGTCGGCGCCCTGCTCCAGCTCGTCAAGCGACGCTCCCTGGGTGGCGGCCTGGGCGAGCGCGCGGACCACGTCACGGCGGGCGAAGGTGGCGTGCGACTCGGTCAGCAGGCCGGCTAGGTCGGCGTCGTCGACGTCGAGGACCGGGGTGCGCACCAACCGAGGCAGGGCGCCGATGTCGAGGCCGAACGGCTCGGCCCTCACTGCCCAGCGGTGGCGCAGCTCGGGCTCCGAGACGTGCTCGTCCTTGGGGTGGCGGGTGTCGAGGGTCGCGGCCTGGGCACCCTTGGCCGACGCCGCGCCGTGCCGCTCCATGGCGGCGAGGATCTCCTGGCGACGGTGGGAGAACTCCCGCCGCAACGCCGGCGGGACGCCGGCGACATCGGCGTGGCCCTGGGCCACCTCCTCGAACAGCAGCCCGGTCGAGCGGGCCAGCTCGTAGCGCAGAACGGCCTGGTAGACGAAGCCGGCGGTGCGGCCGTGGCGGTAGAGGTCCCGGTTGTCGAGAGCGGTCCAGCGGCCGTCGGGGCCCTCGGCCATGTTGGCGATCAGGACATGGGTGTGCAGGGCGGGATCGCCGGCCCGGCTGGTGCGGTGGCGGAAGGCGGCACCGACGAAGCCGTCGGCGTCGTACAGCTCGGTGCCCCCGTGGCCACGCCTGACGCGGCAGGCATGGCGTTCGAGGTACTCGATGGCCTGGTCGACGGCCCGGTCGTGGCAGGCGACGACCTCGGCGGCCGTGGCCTCGTCGCCCAGGCCCCAGACCAGCGAGATCGACTTCGGGGCCGACAGGGTGAGGTCCATCCCGGGCCGGCTGGCGTTCGTCGCCCGCAGCGGCTCATCGCTCCTGGGCCGCCGGCCGGCGAGGACGGCGCGCAGATCGTCGGTGCCGACTCGGCCCTCGAGACCGAGACGGTCGGCGCCCCGGCCGAGCCACCGGCCGGGAACCTCGCCGACGTGGAGGTAGTAGTCCTCGGCGCCGGCGAGGACCTCTTCAAGGTAGTACGCCTCCTGGCCGAGGCTCAGGCGGCCGATGCTCAACACGACCGCCGCCCTGGGCGCGCGACGGCAGGGGGCACGCCGGTGCAAGTGTGTGGACGGCTGTTTGGGCGCGCCACGGCTAGCTCGCCTCCTCGGTGTCAGAGCCGTCGACGAAGGCCTCGACGGACCGGCGGGAGAAGCGCCAGCGCCCTCCGATGCGACGGACGACGACAGGGCTACGGCCCTCGCGTGCCAGCCGCCGGAGGGTGTGGGCGGTCGTGCAGAGCAGCGGTGCGACCTCTTCCGCGTCGAGCCACGGGTTCGGTCGGTCACCGTTGGGGATGGGGTTTGCGGCGTCGTTCATGGTCGTGAACGATGCGCTCCGGCGTCGCCGGGGTCATCCCCCTCTCAGGCGGTGGAAAAGGGGGTTGACCGGTTTGAGGCGTTCAGGTGCGCCGGCGCTGCCACCTCGGCAAGATCGGCGGAAGGTCACTGCCTTCGGGGTCGGGAGGAGGCGGGCTCTCGCCGTCATCGCCGATCCATCGCCGGGCGTACTGGTCGGGTAGGTCGCCCCAGCCGAAGATGGCCGCCGGTCTGGTCGGAACCCCGCCGTAGACGTCGATGGGGTCGGCGCGCTCGGGACCGACCGTGCAGAGGTGGGTCCAGTCGTCACCGAAGTCGAAGACGTAGGCGAACTGCTCACCGGCGGCCAGGCGGCTCAGGTTGGTACGACGGGAGTCGAGGATCACCCGGTCCTCGTCGAACTCGTCGTCGGGCGTGCCGACCGCGGTTCCGTCGGCGAGGACGAACTCGTGGAGGTGGGCCAGGTCCCAGCGGGGCGAAGGCGTCGTCGATCGCCTCGGCGAACTGTTCGAAGGTGTGCGTACGGGCGGCCACGAACGTCCGCCCGGGCCGCGGCCAGAAGTCCCTCTGCCCTCCGCCGCTCGCCAGCTCGACGTCGATGATCAACCACGTGCGCGCCACGCCCCGAAGGTACTGGCGCGGGAACCGTCAGCGACTGGCGTGCTCGCGCCGCAGGACGAGCGAGGCGTCGAGCGCGACCTTGGGCGGCGCCGTGGCGGCCGCACCGGCCACCTCCTCCCGGATCGCCCGCCGGGCCCGCCGGTCGAGCTGATCCCGGAGCTTCTTCAGCTCGGCCATGAGTGCGGGGTCGGGGTCAGGCAGCTGCGGAACAACCTTGGTCACGGGCCAGTCGTGAGTCGACAGCCACCAATGCTCGTCCTCCACGAGCTCCTGGAGGGCCGCCAGTAATCCGTCAGGGCCGAGGTCGACGACCTCGCCCCAGAACTCGTCGTCACGTGCGATGGCCCGCAGCTCGGCCTTCATCTCGTCGACGGTCACCGGCCGGTCCTCCGTCACGGCTGCCAGCCGGCAGAGGTCCTCGATCTCTCTTGCGGCCAGTCGAGGCACCTTCGGAGCGGTGCGCAGGGTCGCAGCCGACAATCCGTCGAGCCCTCGCAGCTTCCCGGCGGGGCGATCCCCCGCTGCGTTCACGAGCAACATGAACGACTCGGGCTCCGCGAGCAGGAGAAGGATGTGCCGGAACACGGCGACACCGACGTTATGGGAGACGTCGCCCATGCCCGCCAACAGGAAGGTGCGCGAGACGTACCTGGCAAGGTCGCCGAGGACGTCCGTGTATCGATCGAGAATGCAGCCCGAGCGATCGGCCGGCGGCGCCGACGCCCGGGGCGTCGGGGCCAGAACCAGGATTGTGTCGGCACCCGCGTACGCCGGCCCGTAGCGGGCGATCAGGCACATGACCGCCAACTGCCCGTGGCCGATCGCGCGGACCGCCAGATTGGCCTGCTCTCCGAAGTCCACCTCGCCCGAGGGAAGCCCACGCAGGACCCGCTTGAGCCTCTGGGGCGTGAGGTTGAAGAACCCGGCGCCGGGCTGGGGCGTGTAGCGGTCGACGAGCCAGGCGTAAGCCAGCAGCCACAGGTCGCCCGCGACGCCGAACACCTCGGCGATCGTCGACAGGTACTCGGGCCCGACCCTCGTGTCGCCCGACTCCCATCGCTCGTAGTTGCCGTAGCCCGTTCGCTCAGCCGCCTGCAGGACGGTCAAGCCGGACTCGTTCCGGAGGGTACGGAGGACCTCGGAGAACCGGTACACAGGGAACTTCATGGCACCACCACCGTCGCCGTGAACGAATACGTACGGGGCCTGGCGGCCTGACCGGCTGGCCGATTCTGGAGTCGGAGCGCCCAGGGCCTGCTGAAAGTTCCGGAATTGTAACTACTCGCCTGTGACTCGCGCAAGGGGTCGAATCCCAGATCTCGCCCAAGGAGCCAGCTACCATGAAATGCATCGACGGCCAGGACGGTCCCAGCGTGAGAACGAGCGACGCCGCCCGGCAACTGGGCGTCTCGTTCCGGGAGCTCTACGCCCTGATCGACGCCGGAGCTCTGGCGGCGTACAAGGTGGGGCGCGACGTCATGCTCTGTCAGGCCGACATCGATTCGTACAGGCGCAGCCCGCCTCCGACCGGCTGAGGACGAGTCCCGGCGTTAACCGTCGAGGCCACCCGGGCTTCCGGTCAACCGCCCCAGGAGGAAGCGGCGCGCGCCCTCCACGAGGAACGCAATCTCCGGCTGCGCCGCGGCCTCGGCCAGTTCCACGACCTCCTCACAGCGGGCGACGACGTCGAAGACCTCCCGCCGGTCAAGGGTGATCTCGATCCCGAACTCCACCGGCTCCGCCATGACGACCGACCTCCCACGATCGGATGCCCGGCCCCAACGGGGCCGCAGTGAGGCATCCGATCCATGGCCCGCCCCCGCCATCGCCCCGGGCGGGGTCAAGGGTGGGCGCAGCCCAGCGAGGAGCGGAGCGTCAGTGGAGCCCCGGAGCGGCCCTTGACGCCGGCGGTAGGGGCGATGGCACGACCCGCCCTCCCGCCAATCCGTGCGAGGGATCCCGACGGCTGCAACACTGGCAACGTGGAGCTGGCGCCTGGAGTCACGATCGACGACGACGTCTTGGAGACGTTCTGTCGCGCCAACGGGTTAAGGCGCCTTGGCCTGTTCGGCTCGGCGCTTCGAGGTGAACTCCGACCCGACAGCGACATAGACCTGCTTGTGGAGTTCGAGCCGGGACGTGTTCCAGGGCTGCTGCACCTCGCCGCGCTCGAACTGGAACTGGCGGAGCTACTCGGGCGAGAGGTCGACCTCCGCACCGCAGGTGACCTGAGCCGGCTCTTCCGCGACCAGGTCTCGGCCAGCGCTCGCGTGCTGTATGCCGCCGCCTGAAAATTTCGTTCGGACGATCACGGAGGACCTACCCGCGCTTCTCGCTTCCCGCCCGACCCAGAGCCTGCACTCTCCAGTCGGTCCTGAGGGATGACCGTCAGCCGTTCGACTCGATGCGACACACTGCCGAATCAGACCCCCATGGCCTTGGGCCGCCACGACGGATGAGAATCGGCCACCTGGCGTGATGGATTGCCCGCTCTGTGTAGATCTGGGGGCCTATTCACTTCTCAGACGTTGCGGCTGAGATACGGGCTGAGCCAGCGCGCCACGGCACCCTCGTCGAGCTCCCCCGCAGCAATCGCCAGCATCGTTTCCACGGCCTCATCCGGCTCGACGCGAAGGCTGTGGTCATTGAGGGCACAGAACATCGTCAGCGCTTGCCAGGCGAGGCGCTTGTTCCCATCCGGGAGAGGATGGTTCCGCGCAATGCGAACAGCAAGAACCGCCGCCTTGTCGACGAACTCCGGATAGAACTCCTCGTCGCCAAAGCCGGCTTGGGGAGCATGAAGCGCTGAGTCGAGCAACTCCACGCGGGACGCACGGGCCAACACGACTGCATCGATCCCGGTGACGGCCTCGGCGATAATCAACGCTTCCGCGAGCGTCAGGTACCTCACTCAGCCAAGCGGTCGAGGATCTCCCGGTCCCGCTCGGTAAGGGCACGCAGCTTCTCCATGAAGTCGGAGTCGTCCTTGACGCGGGCGATCTCGGCGATGAGGGCCTCGATCACCAAGCCGTTCACGCTCATACCGCGACCACGGGCGACGACTTCCGCCGTCGCAGCCAGCTCCTCCGGGAGTCGAACAGTCGTCGTCTTTCGAGCCATGCCATCATGCTACCGCGCCATCACATCGGACAGCCCGACAGTTGGTATCGTGAAACCGTGGACGACGCGGCCCCGGGTCTCACGTTCGAGGACCTGGCGGATGCGGTTCGACGAGCGCCTTCGCCGACAGCGGACGACGTGTCGATCACGTGGGACGGCCGGCGCCTCGACAGCAAGGAGAAGGTCCTCCGTTTTCTCGCCGAGCTTGAGGTTGCTCGGAGCAACGGGCTCCCCGTAGGGCCACCTCTCTCGTAGCTTCGCGATCAGCGCAAAGCAGACGTCGCCCACCCGCACCTACGACTCCTCCGTCTCGTCGCCAGGCGGCCGTGAGAACGCTTTCCCGACAATCTCCGCTGCGCGTTGATCGGCGCCGGGCATGAGGTGGCTGTAGATCTTCAGCGTCGTCGAGGTGTCCCGGTGGCCGAGGCGGGCGGACACCGTGGTGATGGCCTCGCCGGCGTCGAGCAGGAGCGACGCCTGGAGGTGGCGGAGGTCGTGCAGACGGGCCTCCACGCCGACCTCTCGGCACAGCCGGCGCCAGGCCTGGCCGATGCGGTTCGGCGGCAGAGGCTCGCTGCTGCCCGGGGACCGACGGAAGACGAAGTCGTCCGTCGAGAACTCCACGCCGGCCGCTTCGGCAAGGTCCTTTGCACTGTCCCGCTGGGCTCGGAGCATGCGCGCCGTCTCTCCGTCGATCCGGATCCAGCGCAACGCGTGGGTCTTGGTGTCGTACACGGTGCGCCGGCCTTCGAGGTCGAGGACGGCTCGCCGGATGACCACCCGCGGAGCGTCGCCGTCGAGGTCGACGTCGGACCACTTGAGGGCGCAGACCTCGCCCCGCCGGCAGCCGGTGGCGGCGACGATCCGGAACACGATGGCGTTCTCGGGGTTCCTTGACGCCGCGGCGCGGTCGATCACACGAAGGACGTCGAAGACGGTCGGGGGGACCGTCTCGACCGAGTGCACCCGGGGCGGCGTGGCCCGCTCGATGGGGTTGCGGTCGAGCCAGCCCCAGCGCACGGCCTGGGCGAAGGCGGCGCGCAGCACGGTGTGGAACCGCAGCACCGTGGCCGGCTTCCGGCCCGTCTGCCGGGCGAGGAACCGGTACAGGTCGTCGACGACCTTCGGCGTCACCTTGGCCAGTGGCTGAGCCAGAAAGCCCGGCGGCAGCTGACGGACGAGCCGGCGGTACCCGAGGAGCGTCGACGGCGAGCGGCCGACGTTCTCGATGTGCTCCAGCCACGCGTCGAGCAGCTCGGCGACGGAGCACTTCTTGGGCTCGACCACGCCACCGTCGACCTCGGTGACGAGAACGGCAAGGGCGCTCGAGGCCTGGCGCTTCGTGCCCCGGAAAGTTCGAGTCCGGTACTGCTTCTGGCCGGTGAGCGGGTCCGCTCCGGTGAAAGCCCGCAGCTCCCAGTAGCCCGGGCGCTTCTCCCGCATCGACCCCTTCACGGCCGTCGCACCTTCCGAACGCCGCCAGAGCCGCCGGTCAGGTCGGCGCGAGCAAGTCCCGGTGCGAGTCGACGCTGCCTGGCAGTACCTCCAACTCGATGTGGCCCTCGGCGTTCACGGAAAGGATCCGCGCCACCGCAGGGTCGGCGTCCTCGCACCCGACGATGACATGCCGGCCGGCGATCGGCACGAAACCGGGACGGCCGTCCTCCAGGAGTGTCCATAGACGCCCGTCGTTCGTCATGTCCATGAAGTCGACGGCGAGGTCGTAGTCGTTCATCAGGAAGCCTCCGTCTCACACGCTACCCCCGAGGGCCACTCGCGGGATTGGGTATTGGATCGTCGAAACACCGGTCCAGTCGCGCGATCGTCAGCTCTGACAGGTCCGACAGGACGAGCGTGAAGTGCGGATGCGACGGTAGGGCGCCAGCCGCCGACTTGACTGGCACGCATCCAGGACGCTCACCCCGATCGCGCCTTCAACCGAGATTCCCAACACGCCGTTGAGTCGGAGAGAACGTGTGGCCGTCTGCTCGACACTGGTCCGACCCAGCACCCCTCCACGGATGACCACGACAGCGTCGTCGGGCGGCTGCTCGGTCCGAAGGGGCAGGGAGCGAATCACAGATTCGCACTTTAGCCGCTAGATGGGACAGTTAGATGGGACAAACGCGTTATGTAAGGCACTTTCTGGGAGCAGTTCTCACGATGCAGCGCTCTGACCAGCACCTTTGTCTGCGCCCTCGGCAGGATTCGAACCTGCGACACACGGTTTAGGAAACCGATGCTCTATCCCCTGAGCTACGAGGGCGGGAACGGCTGCCGACGCGGCTGCCGCGATGAACGCCCAGCGTAGAGGTCGTCGGTACCCGTCGTAGGCTTCCGTCCCAGTTGTAGCCGCAGCTCGGAATGCCGGCGCTCCTCGAGCTCCTGTCGACGGGCATGGGGCCCCGACACACCAGGAGCCTTCAGGCTCCGGAAGCCGGCAGGGCTCAGTGGTGCTCCAGCGGGTTGTCGGCAGTTCCCGCGGGGTCGGCGGTACCGACCGTGTTCAGGTCAGAGCTGCCGCTACTGGCCTCGGCCGCGTTCGCCGCCGGCGAGCAGCCCTTGCTGGCCAGCAACCCTGCGTACTGGGCGTTGGCCTGCTCCCGGAGGGCTTCGAGCCGGGCAATATACGCGGCCCGGTCCTGCGCGGAGAGGTCGCCCGGCAAGGCGTTCCGGACGGCGGTGATCTGTGCGTTGACGGCCGCCTGCTGAGCCCGCAGGAGAGCACATTGGTCGGCCACGGTGGTCGACGTCGTCAGGACCGTGGTCGACGTGGTGGTCGTCGGCGGGATGGTGCTGGTCGACGTGGTGGTCGTCGGGACGGTCGTCGACGACGTCGTGGTCGTCCGCGGGACCGTGGTCGACGACGTCGTGATTGTCGGGACCGTCTTGATCGACGTGGTGGTCGTCGGCGGGATGGTGCTGGTCGACGTGGTGGTCGTCGGCGGGATGGTGCTGGTCGACGTGGTGGTCGTCGGCGGGATGGTGCTGGTCGACGTGGTGGTCGTCGGCGGGATCGTCACGGTCGTCGTCGTCCCGCCTGAGGAGAACGAGATCGTGGCGTGGTCCTGAGCTTTGAACGTGTTCACCTCGGCGAAGACGGTGCAGTTGCCGTACGTGCCGGGGCACGACCGCTGTAGGCCTCCAGCGAGAAAGGTACGGGTCACGTTGACGGGGACCGGCCCGAACGTGCCGCTCGCGTTGGTCGTGAACAGGCCGATGTCGTCCGAGCAGTCGTCGGTGCCCATCGAGTCAGCTGGGACGCATTGCACGATGAACCCGGAGACGTTCGCACCGAAGCCGGCCCCGCTCACATTGACGCTCGCATTGTCGGGCAGGTTGGTCGCCGGCGAGACGGTGAGGGTGGTGCCCGGCGTGTCGGCGAAGGAGATGCCCGCGCCCACGAGGATAATCGCGCCGAGCGCCACCGTCGCGGGGCGGATGCGCCACGCCAGGGCGCGAACCCGGAGGAGCATTGACAACGCGGAACGGTCGTTCACGGCGGAAAACGTACTACGAACCATCAACCGCCTTGTCCAGGGTCGCCCTGGGGCGGAAGACAACGAAACAACCCGTGCTACCCGCTCGTGCGTCGAAGGCTCAGGCCGGCCGAGCTGACCACGACCCCAAGCACCACCGAAACCCACGCTCCTGAGCCGAGAAAGTCAGTGTTCAGCACGAGCTTGGCACCCAGTACAGCGACCAGGCCCATGCTCAGCGCGACGAGGAACGCATCGACACCCGGTCTGAGGCGGGAGAGGGCGGATGCGCCCGCCAGTACCAGTGCGGCCGCCAGCACCGCCGCCACCCGGCCCAGGCCCTTGCCCGGGGACTCGACGGCGGTGCGCTCCAACCGGAACGAGCCAGCCCCCTTCACGCTGACGGCGTAGGTGTGCCAGGGCAGTACCAGCAGTGCCAGCAGCACGCCGGCGCCGGCCGCGGTGAGCACGAGGTAGGCGGTCCGGCGACGGTGCCCCTGGGCCACAGTGGACGAGAGCGTACGCGCGGCTTGTCCGGTGTTGTCGCCTGCTGGACGTCGTATGTCCTGGCCCGTGCTCCTGAACAAGAATGCAGGGCTCATGGAGAGGGACGGGCCAGCCGGCGAGGACGACGATCGGCCTGGGCCCCGGGAGCGCCCGACGCAGTCGCAGGACGTGGACCGCGACACCGTCGACTTCGACCGGCTCACCGGCTTTCTCCGCCGGCGCGGCTGGTGGCCGGAGCGGACGCCCACCTCGGCGTCGGTCGGCGGCGACCACCGTCCCCCGTTCGGGTCGGGGCCAAGGTCCGACGCTCGCCGCCGCCCACCCGGCGCCGCGTCGGGACGAAGCCCGGCCGAGGTAGCCGACGACGCTCCGATCAGCCCGGACCGGCGGGCGCGCCTGCTGGTGGCCGGCGCCTCCCTCACCTACGTCGTGCTCTTTGCCGCGTGGACAGTGCGCAACCACGACGGGTTGGGCACGCAGGCCTTCGACCTCGGCATCTACGACCAGGGGCTCTGGCTGCTGAGCCGGTTCCACGCCCCGTTCGTGACGATCATGGGCCGCAACCTGTTCGGTGACCACACGTCGTTCGCCCTGCTGCCCCTCGTGCCCTTCTACTGGATCCGGCCCTCGGCGAAGGTCCTCCTCGTGGCCCAGGCGTTCGCCGTGGGGACCAGCGCCGTGCCTGCGTTCCTCCTCGCCCGCGAGAAGCTCCGCAACGAGCGCCTGGCTGCGTTCCTAGCGGTTGCCTTCCTACTGCAGCCTGTCCTCGGCTGGACCAACCTCGAGCAGTTCCACCCCGACGTGCTCGAGATCCCGCTCGTGCTGTTCGCCGCCTATTTCATGGCGCGGGAGCGGTGGACGACGTTCCTCCTCGTCCTCGGCGCCCTCCTCCTCGTCAAGGAGGATGCCGTGCTCGCGGCCCTGGGCTTCGGGACGTACATCGCATGGAAGCACGACCGCAGGGTTGGACTGTTGACCTGTGCCGCGTCGGTCCTCTACGCCGGCGCGGCCTTCTGGGTCTTCCTGCCCGCCCTGAACGGCGTCGGTACCCTCAACGGCTGGCGCATCCCCTTCGGCGGCCCGCTCGGGTTCATCCGGACGGCTGCCCTGCACCCGGGCCGGGTCATTTCCTACGTGTTCGTCGAGGACCGGATGTGGTACGTCTGGCAGCTCTTCGCGCCCGTCGCCCTGGTTGCGTTGCTGGCGCCGTCCGCGCTGCTGATCGCGGCGATGCCGCTGGGGGCGAACGCCGTGAGCACGTTCCTGTACCAGTACAACATCCACTACCACTACAGCACGATGGTGGCTCCCCTGATCATGGTGGCCACCATCCTCGGCATCGCCGACTTCGGCCGGACGATGAACGAGCGACGCAACCTCGTCCTGCTGGTCCTCGGGGCCGCCGTGGTGACCGCCCATCTTTGGGGGCCGACGCCCATCGGGCGGGACGAGTTCTCGCCCGCCAACCCCCACTCGGCACAAGCTGCGTCGGTGCGAGAAGCGATCCGGATGGTCCCGGGCCAGGACTCCATCTCGGCCATGTACAACTGGGTCCCGCAGGTGGACCATCGCAAGGAGGTCTACGTGTTCCCGACCCCGTGGAAAGCGGCGTACTGGGGGACGTTCACCCAGGAGGGCCAGCGGCTGCCCATCGCCGACCGGGTGGAATGGGTCCTACTCCCGACCCAGCTCGATCCCGAGCCCAAGGCTGTGCTCGACACCATTCGGAGCGACTTCGAATCGGTGTACGAAAAGGACGGCGTCATGCTCCTGCACCGCAGAGGGGCGACCTGACAACGGCCCTGGTGGACCGTGGCCGGTCCGCCCGCCTCCAAGAGGCGAGCCGGTTTCAGCCTTGCTTGCTGGCCAGGATGTCGATGGGCTTCACGTCCGGCGCTGACGCCAGGAGCTCGGCGGCCTTGTCGGCGAGAGCCGAGGCCGCCCGCAAGTGCGACTGACGGCCGGCCTGGCCGACGAAGCCGAGGATAACCCCGAAGGTGTGGTCGTCGATCTGGTAGCCGAGCCATACAACCGTGTCCGGCTCGGGCTGCGCGATGGCCACCGCTGACCGGATGAACGCAGCCAGTTCTGCCCCCTTGCCCGGCTTGGCCGTCAACGTGACGAGCAGTCCGACGGTGACCATTGGTGGTTCCTCTCCGCGCTGGCGGTTGGTGACCACGGCAGCGTAGGCCGCCGGCGCGACGCGTGGGCGTCGATGGGAGACGATGGACCGGACATGACCCCACCCCTGCCTTTGCAGTTCATGCTGTCCGCCGACGACATCCGGCACCTTCCCCGGTCTCGGGCCGAAGTGGCGGTGGTGGGTCGCTCCAACGTGGGCAAGTCATCGCTGGTCAACGCCCTCAGCGGGCGGCAAGGGATCGCCAAGGTGTCGAAGACGCCCGGGCGCACCCGCCTGCTGAACTGCTTCGCCGTCGAGAACACGCTCGACGCCACCCTCGTCGACTGCCCGGGGTACGGCTACGCCGAGGCGTCGAAGGCCATGCGGGCGTCGTGGCAGGCGATGATCGAGACCTACCTCCTCGAACGCGAGGCGCTGACCATGGTCGTCGTCCTGGTCGACGGCGAGATCGGCCCGACCCGGCTCGACGTCCAGCTCCTCGACTGGCTCCGGGCCAGCGAGCTGCCCCATGCCGTCGTCGCCACCAAGCACGACAAGGTGAAGTCGTCCCACCGGGCCAAGCGGGCCAAGGAGGTGGCGGCCGGTTGCCAGCTGGCCCCGCAGGACGTCATCTGGGTCAGCGCGACCAAGGGCACGGGTATCGAGCGCCTCCGCGGCCTCGTCTACCTGTGGTTGGACTAGACGTGGGAACTCGACCGGGCCCAGCGGGCCGGCCGGAAGCGGAAGTACGCCCACAGCCCGACGGACAAGGCGCCGAAGGCAGCGAAGAGGCTCATGACGCCAATCCCGACGTGGCCCGTGGTCGACCCGACATACCCGCTCCCGGGCCGGAGCAGGATGTGGACGGTGGCGAAGAGGCCCAGGAAGAACAGGCCGGCCCACGCCGTCTTGCTCCACCGGAACACCTTGCGGCCGTCGAGGAAGCGCATCGGCAGCATGGCCACCGCCAGCCCCTCGACCCCCCAGAGGAAGATGAGGGAGAGGCAGATCTCCAGGCCGATCCACCAGATGCTCGACCCGGGCCGGGCCGCGGCGGCCGACACGGGCACCCGTAGGAAGAACGCACCGACGCTGACGAACAGGCTGAAGATCCAGTTGGCCGCCGTCCACTTCCCCTGCGCCCCTTCCGACAGCGCGCTGCGGAAGGCCAAGCCGGCGAGGGCGCCGTAGAAGTAGCCGGGCTGGAAGTGGAGGACCCGCGAGAGCAGCACCAAGACGATCGACACGACCACGCTGCCGGGTAGGAAGTTGAGCTTGCCCCACTCGCCGAACTCGCTGCGGATGCCGATGTCGGCCGGCAGGCTGAACACCACCGCCATCACGATCAGGGCGACGAACATGCCGACGAACAACACGGCGCTGGTCCGGTTCAGGCCGAAATCGGGGCTGAGGAACCCGCAGGCGGCGGCCGACAGCGCAGTGAGCCCGAAGAACGGCAGGACATGGCTACGGGTCTTGGGGTCGGGCACCTTCCGGGGGGGCAGGCCGAACCAGGCCCGGATCTCGTCGTAGTTCTCCTCCATGGTGGAGTTGAACAGCTCGTACGGGAAGGCGACGAGCAGGATGGCCCCGACCGCGACTGCCGCGCTGGCGAGGAGCTGGCCCGGGTCGACTGAGACCTGGCTGGGCAGTGGCAGCGAGGTCACGAACGCCGGCCGGTGCACCGAGACGGGCAGGACATCGAACGCCGACGTCTGGAGCACGGTCGCCCCTGCGGCGTCACACGAGCTGGTGACCCGGCGCCGGCCCGTCCCGGCGTCGCCGGGGACGGAGAGGCCGCCCTTGCTGACGTTGCCGCCGGCGTCGGGCGTGTCGGAGCCGACGCGGACCCCGTCGAAGAAGAAGTACACCGTCGGGCAGGAGTAGCCGCTGCCCTCGACCCGGAGCCCTCCGCCCGGCGGCCCCGCCGCCTCGTGCTTCGGCGTCACCGCGATCAGGGACGGCCCGGCGGGGGTGGGAGGTGGCGGGACGGTGGTCGTGGTCGACGACGTGCTGGTCGTCGTGGTCGGCCGCAGCGTCGTCGTGGACCGGGGCACGGTGGCCCGGGTGGTCGGCGGGATCGTGACGCCTGGTACGGGCCGCCGGTCGATGGTGGTCGTCGGGGCCGGCACGGCGGTGGTGGTCGTCGCCGGGCGGGTGGTCGTGGTCGTGGTCGGCGCCGGCTTGGTCGTCGGCGGCGCGGTTGAGAAGGTGAGGTGATGGGCGGCGAACCCGCCGCCGCTGGCCTGGACCTCGCAGACGTACACCAACCCGCAATCTGCGGTCACCGAGGTGAGGACGAGCATCCGTACGACCTGGAAGGGACCGCCGAAACTGCCGTCGGCGAGGAGAGTGAACGGTGTCGCCGGGCCGCAGGCGTCGAGCGACGGCACGCACTGGGCCACGCTGACGACGTCGCTGCCGACCGTGCTCCGGGGGAAGAAGTTCGTGCCCGCGATGGTCACCGGGGCGACGGCAGGGAGGTCATCGCTCGGGGTCACGTTCAGCATCCCGGTGTCGGTGCTGCCTTCGGGGGTGTTCCCCGAGGCCGGGCCGCCGCCGCCGGCGACGATCACCAGGAACAGCAGCGTCGCCACCGCGCCTACCGCCATCGCTCGTCGGTTCATTCTTGCCCCCCGCAGCGCTCGCCCCGAACGTGTCGGTACAACCATCGGCCGGTCACGCGTGCGCCTTGAGCCTCGGCCCGATGGGCGGACCGCCGGATCAGTGGCAGTTCGCCGAACCCGAGTCCGTGAAGCTCTTGCCCGCCTCCGGCACGAACTGCCACTGATAGCTCGACGCCCGCAATGTCAGGGCCAGGATGCCATAGGTGGCGTCGTTGCGGACCTCGCTCCCGAGGGCCGGTGGGCCGAACGGGTAGTGGCTGCGCCCGCCGGTGCCCACGACGAACTCCCGGATGCCCCGGGCCGGGTCGAACATGCCGGCCGGGTCGAGGGGGGCGAAGCGTTCGTAGTTGTGCTCGTGGGCCGTCAGGAGCAGGTCGACGCCGGCGTCGTGGAGCGCGGTGTAGAGCGGAGCGACGGCCGGCGTGGGCCCGTGGGTGACCCCCGAGGACCACCGGGGGTGGTGCCAGATGGCCAGCGTGCAGCGGGCGGGGTGGGCCCCCATGTCGTCGCGGAGCCACTTCTCCTGCGTCCCGCCCGTGGCGCAGCCGACGACGTCGCAATTGGAGTTGAGGACGATCACGTGCCAGGCGGCCAGGTCAAAGCTGTACCAGCCGAGCGGCGGCTCGCCGGCGGCCGCCCCGAACTCGCCGTAGTAGCCGCCGGCGCGGAACACCCCGTACTCGTGGTTGCCCAGTGCCGGGTGGGTGCGGGCCTTGTGCCTGCCCCAGGTGGGCTCGTAGCACTGGGCGAACTCGGCGGGGGTGCCGGACTCGTAGACGTTGTCGCCCAGGGTGGCGATCACGGCGTTGGGCCGGGCATCGAGGAGGGCGGCGGTGGCCTCGTCGCCGGTGGACGCGCAGGACGCGATGTCGCCGGCCGCCAGAAGGGTCGCCACCCCCTGCCCGGTCGTGACTGTCGCGCTGGCGCGGGAGGTCAACGTGGTCGACGCGCCGGCAACCGGCGGGCCGGGAGCCGCCGCCGGGCTCCCCGAACTGCATGCGGCCAGGACGAGGGCCGAGACCACCAGGAGGCCAATGCGACGCATGAGGGGCATTCTTCCCTGTTCTCCGCGCGCCACCGGGCGCGTGCTAGGCACGCGGGGTGCAGTTCCGCCGGCTGGGCCGCAGCGACCTCATGGTCTCAGAGATCGGCCTCGGGTCGTGGCTCACCTACGGGGTCGACGTCGAGACGGAGCGGGCCACCGCCTGCGTACGCCGGGCGTTTGAGGTTGGGGTCAACTTCTTCGACACCGCCAACGTCTACGGCCGGGGCGCGGCCGAGTCGTTCCTGGGCCAGGTGCTCGCCGGCGTCGACCGCTCGTCGTATGTGTTGGCCACCAAGGTCTACTTCCCCATGTCCGACACCGACCGAGGCCTGTCGGCCTCCCAGATCCGCAAGCAGTCGGAGGCGTCGTTGCGCCGGCTGCGCACCGACTACGTCGACCTGTACCAGTGCCACCGCTACGACACGGGTACCCCGATCGAGGAGACCATGGAGGCGCTTTCGGACCTGGTGCGGTCGGGGAAGGCCCGCTGGATCGGCTTCAGCGAGTGGACGCCGGCGCAGATCTCAGCCGCCCTGGCCGTCCCCGGCGTCGAACGGTTCGTGTCCAGCCAGCCCGAGTACTCCATGCTGTGGCGCAAAGCCGAACAGGTGATCCCCCTCTGCGCCGCGGAGGGAATCGGCCAGGTCGTGTGGTCCCCGCTGGCCCAGGGCGCCCTCACCGGCAAGTACCTGCCGGGCGCCCCGCCACCGGCGGGCTCCCGGGGAGCCAGCCCGTCGACGGGCCGGATGATGGGCCGGTTCCGCTCCGACGAGGTGCTCGCCGCCGTCCAGCGCCTTCGGCCCATCGCCGACGGGCTGGATCTCACCATGGCCCAGCTGGCCTTGGCCTGGGTGCTGCGCCAGGAGAACGTGGCGTCGGCCATCATCGGCGCCAGCCGGCCCGACCAGATCGACGACAACGTGGGGGCCTCGGGAGTCGCCCTCGACGCCGGCGTGCTGGCCGCGATCGACGAGGCCCTGGGCGGGGCGGTCGGTCCCTGATCCCGGTCGACTTTGCCGGCACCCTCGTCGTGGTGCCCAGCATCTCCTTCCCGGTGGCCGAGCTGGCCAAGATCACCGCGGTCCAGTCCTACGAGGAGCGCATGCTCTTCGTGCTCCTGCTCCTCCGCAACCCGGCGCTGCGGATCGTCTTCGTCACCTCGTCGCCGGTCGACCCGGCCATCGTCGAGTACTACCTGCGCTTCCTACCCGACCCCGTCGACGCCGGCGCCCGCCTCGACCTCGTCTCGGTGGGCGACCCGTCGATCGGCAGCCTGGCCGCGAAGATCCTCGCTCGTCCTGATCTGGTCGAGCGCCTACGGGTCGACGGGGCGACCCTGCTCCCCTTCGTCGTCACCTCGGCAGAGGCGGAGCTGGCCACGGCGCTGGGCCTGCCCCTCTACGGTGCGCCGGCGCACCTGGCTCGGCTCGGGTCAAAGTCGGGTTCGCGCCAGGTGGCCTTGCGAGCCGGCGTCCCCCGGCCCGAGGGCGCCGAGGACCTGTTCTCCCTCGATGGGGTCGCCGCGGCCATCGCCACGATCCGGCGGCGCCGGCCCGACGCCGAGGCCGTGGTGGTCAAGCTCGACAACGGGTTCTCGGGGATCGGCAACGCCATCATCGAGATGGACGGGCTGGCCGACCCGCTGACCGCGTCGCGCACCACCTTCTGTGCCGGCGACGAATCGTGGCCGACCTACGGGCCCAAGGTGGTGGCCGGGGGGGCGATCGTCGAGGAGCTGCTGCGCATCCCCGGCCTGAAGTCGCCGAGCGCCCAGCTGCGGGTCTCGCCGGGCGGCGCCTTCGAGGTGCTCTCGACCCACGACCAGATCCTCGGCGGGCCGGAGAGCCAGGTCTACGTCGGGTGCCGCTTCCCGGCCGCGGCGGAATACCGGGCCACGATCGTCGCCGAGGCGCAGCGGGTCGGCGCGGTCATGGCCGGCGAGGGGGTCATTGGCTCCTTCGGCATCGACTTCCTGGCCACCCCGGCCGGCGACGTCTACCTCAGTGAGATCAACCTGCGCATGGGCGGGACGACCCACCCCTACTGGATGGCGCGGCTGGCCGGCGCCGCCCGCTACGACGCCGCCGCCGGTGAGCTGGTCAGGCCCGGCGGTGGCCGCCTTTGCTACACGGCGACCGACAACCTGAAGCTGCCCGGGCTCATCGGGCACACGCCGGCCGACGTGATCGGCCGCACCGACCGGGCCGGCCTGGCGTTCGACCCGGCGTCGGGCGTCGGCGTCACGCTCCACCTCCTGGGCGCGGTGCCCGAGCACGGGAAGCTCGGGGCCACCTGCATCGCCGGCACGCCGCTCGACGCCGACGAGCTCTACACCCGTCTGGTGGCATCGCTCTCGGGCCGGTGACGCGGCCGCTCGACCGTGCGCCGCTGGCCTGTCAACCACCTGTGACCCACCCACGAAACCGGCCGGGCCCGCCTCCGAACGACGGTCAGGAGGTCAGGCGCTCAGGGGGTCAGGCGCTGAAGGGTCGCCGTGTACTCGCTGTGAGCGGTGAACAGCCCGCCGAGGGCCGAGGCGTCCGACACCGAGTGCTCCTTGACCCACAGGCGGGATCCCCGGTCGATGTTGACGGTGAGCTCCTGGCGGCCAGTCACATCGCCCGGCGGCAACGTCACCGTGGCCCGCATGACCAAAGTGTCGACGGCGGTGCCACCGATGGTCAGCCGCTCCTCACGCAGGACGTCGACCGCGAGCTTGGCCGATGACGTGCCGGTGAGATCGGCGTCCAGGTGGGCGCCCGGCCGGGCGCCCGTGGCCAGGAGAAGGAGGGGCGCCGCCGGCCGAAGGTCACGCGAGTCGGTGGTGCCGCTGTAGCCCGTGGTCAGCCGGATTCCGACGAGGTAGACCCCGTCGGGGCGGTAATCAAGAGTGAACTCAGTGGCCGGTCCGTTGCCGGCCGCGTCGCGCAGGTCGCGGACCGACCGCTGGCGGGTCCCGGAGGGCGGGTCGACAACCAGTGTCGTCACCGCCGGGAACGGCATCGTCGTCCCGACGAACGCGCTGGCCCCCACCGTGTCGTACCGGTAGGAGCCGGCGGTGGCGGGCACCAGGGCGCGGGGCCCAGAGGCGGCCGTGGTTGTCGGTGCGGCACCGCCGGCCCGGGTCGTCGACGTGCGGGCCACGGTGGTGGTCGTACGCCCGCCGGCGGCCGCCGTGGTCGTCGTGGGCGGGGCCGTCGAGGTTGTCGTGTCGACGATGGACGAGGTGGCGGAACCTCGGGTGGCCTGCTCGGGGCCGCCCCCGCCCCCTCCCCCGCACCCGGCCATCACCACCAGCAGGGCGGTGGCGGCTGCGCCCCGCCACGGTCCGCGTCGGCGCATCAGTTGCGGTCGATGACCGCGTCCGCCGCTTCGAGGGCCCGTATGACGGACGCGGCGATACCGGGACCGTCCAGCCCGATGGCGGCATGGATCGCGGCCGGCGAGGCCTGGGGGATGTACCGGTCGGGCACCCCGAGCACCACCACCGTCGGCGCCGGCCGGCCCTCCGCCGCGGCGCCGACGGCATCGGCCATCGCCGTCCCCGCGCCGCCCTGGCGGACACCGTCCTCGACGGTGACGACAAGGGGGTGGGTGGCGGCGTCGGCGATCATCACCGTGTCGAGGGGCTTGACCACCCGCACGTCCCAGACGGTGGCCGTCACGCCCTGCTGCTGCAACAGCCGGGCCGCCTCCTCCGCGGCCTCGACCATCTTGCCGACGGCCAGCAGGCACACCCCCTCGCCCCGCGTAAGCAGCCGGGCCGACAGGCCGGACCCGACCTCGTCGACGGGGACCTGGCGGGCCGGCCCCTTGGGGTAACGCACAGCGGACGGACCGGCGTCGATCGCCAGCGCTTCCTTCAGCATGACCTCGACCTCCTGGGCCGAGGACGGGGCGAAGATCGTCATGCCGGGGACCTTGCTGAGCAGGGCCATGTCGAGGATGCCGTGATGGGACGGGCCATCGTCGCCGGTGATGCCGGCCCGGTCGACGGCGAAGACCACCGGGAGCCGGTGGAGGCCGACATCCAGGTTGACCTGGTCGAACGCCCTGGACAGGAAGGTCGAGTAGATGGCCACGACTGGGCGCATGCCGGCCATGGCCATGCCGGCCGCGGCCGTGACCGCGTGCTGCTCGGCGATTCCGACGTCGATGGTGCGTTCGGGGTGGCGGACCTGGAACGGTATGAGACCGGTCGGCCCGGCCATGGCCGCGGTGATGGCCACGATCCGAGGGTCGGCGGCGCCGGCGGCCACGATGGCGTCGGCAAAGGCCTGGGTGTAGCCCGTCGGCATCGACGGGGGTGGCCCGGTGATGGGGTCGAACACCGGCGTGTCGTGGAGGCACTTCTCGTCGTCGTCCTCGGCCGGCTTGTAGCCCCGGCCCTTCTGGGTGAGGACGTGGAGGAGGATGGGCCCGTCGTCGAGCTCGGCGACCCGCCGGAGCGTGGCCTCGAGGGCGACCATGTCGTGGCCGTCGACCGGGCCGACGTAGCGCACGCCGAGCGTCTCGAAGAACCCGCCGGAGCCGAGGACCTCCCGGGACGCGGCCCGCATGCCCTCGAGGCCCAGCTCCAGGTGCTCGCCGATGCCGGGCACGCCGCGCAGCATCCGCTGGATGCGGTCACGGCTGCGGACGTAGGACCGGTTCAGCCGGATGCGGGTCAGACCGGCGGCCAACCACGAGATCGTCGGGGCGTACGACCGCCCGTTGTCGTTGAGGACGATCAGCACCTTGCGGCCGCTGTGGCCGATGTTGTTGAGCGCTTCGTAGGCCATGCCGCCGGTCATGGACCCGTCGCCGATCACCGCCACCACCCGCCGGTCGGTGACCTGCTGCAGCTCGTGGGCCGTGGCCAGGCCGTGGGCGTAGCTCAAGATCGTGGAGGCATGGCTGTTCTCGACCCAATCGTGGGGCGACTCGGCCTTCGACGGGTAGCCGGAGAGGCCATTGGCCTGGCGCAGGCTGGAGAACCGGTCGCCCCGGCCGGTCAGGATCTTGTGGACGTAGGCCTGGTGCCCGGTGTCCCACAGGAGCAGGTCCTTGGGCGACTCGAAGACGCGGTGCAGGGCGAGGGTCAGCTCGACGACGCCGAGGTTCGACCCGAGATGCCCGCCGGTGACCGACACCGACTGGACGATGAATGCCCGGATCTCTCCCGCCAGCTGCTCCAGCTCGGTCTCGTCGAGCTTCCGGAGGTCCCCCGGCCCGGTGATCGTCTCCAGAAGCATCCCGATGGTCCAACCTACCCCCGGGCCGGCCCGTGCGGGAATCGGCCCCCCACTACGGTGGGGCCCGATGGGCGCCGACCGCTTCCAGTACCTGGCCCTGATGGGCGGCTGCCTGCTCATCACGCTCCCGTTGGAGTTCCTGTTCGGCGCCCGCGTCTGGCGCCGGCCCCGGCGCCTGCTCGCCGCGATGTGGATCCCGCTCGCCATCTTCGTCGTCTGGGACATCGTGGCCATCGCCCGCGACCACTGGGGCTACAACCCGAAGTACGTCACGGGGTGGGACCTGCCCTTCCACCTCCCGGTCGAGGAGCTGGCGTTCTTCATCGTGATCCCGATTTGCAGCCTGCTCACCCTCGAAGCGGTGCGACGGGTGCTGAGGCGGGACTGATGGAGTACACGTGGGCGTCGATCGTGGCCGTTGTGGCCGTTGTGGCCGTCGAGCTGTTCTGGCTGAAGACCGGCCTGTTCCGGAAGGTCACCTTCTGGATCTCCTACGCCATCATCCTGTTCTTCCAGGTCCTGGTCGACGGGTGGCTGACCAAGCTGTCGGCCCCGATCGTCACCTACAACCCCGACAAGCACAGCGGGATCCGGTTCCCCTGGGACATCCCGGTGGAGGACTACCTCTTCGGGTTCGCCCTGATCGTGCTCACGCTCCTGTTGTGGGAGCGGGCCGGTCGAGGTGAGCCTGGTGGTCCTGGTGCGACAGCCGCCGGAGCGAGTGGGCGAACAGGAATATCCCTGACCCGCCGACGATGACCACCTGGCCCCACAGCGCAGCCTGCGCCAGCGCCGGCAGGCCGAGGCCCACCGCGGTCAGGATGATGCGGGTGGGCCGCTCCCCCGGCGTGACCACCTGCCTGCCGTCCACGCCGGCCAGCGAGCCCCGGGCCCGGACGTACTCGAGCCACCAGCAGGCCGCGGTGGCCCCCACGGCCACCCACGGCGCCATCGTGCCGCCGGCGACGATGGCCAGCGCGGCCGGGAAGGCGGCGTCGGCCAGGCGGTCGAGGGCGGAATCGAGCAGGAAGCCGACCCTGGTGGTCCGCCCGGCCTGCACGGCCACCGCCCCGTCCAGGGAGTCGAGCAGGCCGGAGAGGGTGACCGCCACGCAGGCGGCGGCCGGGCCGGTCCACCCGTCGACGGCGGCCAGCGGCACGGCAACGACCGCCATGACCAAGGCGGCGACGGTGACCACGTTGGGCGACACCCCGGCGCGGGCCAGTGGGCGGGCGACCGCGCCGGCAGCCTTGAGCCACCCGCCGACGAACCCACCGGGCGCCTCGGTGCGGTGCAGGGCGGCCCAGTCGCGGACGTGGTCGTCGCCATCCATGCTGCGCAAGTACACCTCATAGGTGAGGGTCACGCCGGCCACCGCCGCCTCGGCCGCCGGACTGGCCCGCATGGGCTGGGCCGCTCGCCGGTTCCTGGCCGCCAACCCGCTGGCGCCGGCGATCGACGTGCGGGTCATCATCCCGGCACGGGACGAGTCGGCGGTGATCGCTGCATGCGTGACGTCAGTCCTCGGTGAGGCCGCCGAGGTGGTCGTCGTCGACGACGCGTCGAGCGACGGGACGGGCGCCATCGCCGCCGCGGCCGGGGCCCGGGTCGTCCGCCTCGACGGCGACCCGCCGGCCGGGTGGTTGGGGAAGCCCCGGGCCTGCCTGGCCGGCGCCGAGGGGGCCACGACCACATGGCTGGCCTTCGTCGACGCCGACGTCGTGCTGGCCCCCGGGGCACTGGCCACCATGGCCGCGGCCACCCGGTCGACGTCGACCAGCATCGTCGGCGGCCTGGAGTGCCGGTCGTTCTGGGAGCGCCTGCTGCTGCCGGAGCTGGGCCTGGCCCTCACCCAGGAAGGGTTCCCTCCGGGCTTCGCCAGCGGGCAGTGCTTCCTGGTCCGGCGCGACCACTACGAGGCCGTCGGCGGCCACGGGCACCCGTCGGTCCGGGGCTCGGTTGTCGACGACCGCAGCCTGGCCCTGGCCCTGGGCGGCCACGACGCCCGGCTGGCGCCGGCGCTCATGACCGCCCGCATGTACGCCGGCTGGTCGGAGATCCGGGCCGGCCTGACCAAGAACTCGGCTGCCCTGCACGACCGGCCCGCCCGCCACCTGGCCTGGCTGCTTGCCCCCGTCGCCAGCCGCCGGCCGTGGGCGGCCGTCGTCGTCAGCGCCGGCGGCCGCCTGGTCGCGGGCCAGAACCCGGCCTACGGCCTGCTCAGCCCGCTGGCCCGGCTGGTGCTGGCCGGCTTCGCCGTCGAGAGCCGGGCCCGCGCCCGCACCGGCCGCACCGTCGAGTGGAAGGGCCGCCCGGTACCGGCGCCGAGCCAGCCCGGACCGCGCGCGGCTCGCCGGCAGCCCTCCCTGACCGGCTGATCAGGCCAGGAGCTCGCTCGGGCACACGGTGACCCGCCCGACGCCGAAGTCCAGCTCGACCCGCTCGTTCCCGGTGGCCACCGCCACCTCCACCCAGCCGCCGTCGCGCAACTCGAAGGCGGTGATCGAGGGTGCCGCGGGGTCGACCACCCAGTACCGGGGCAGACCCGCGGCGGCGTACTTGGCCGACTTGCGGACCAGATCGTTCGCCGGGCGAGACGACAACACCTCCACGACGACCTGCGGCGTGCCGGTGAGCCGGACGCCGTCAATATCACGCTCGCAGACCATGACATCGGGCCCGAACTCGTCAGCGCCGGGCTTCCACGCGCTCTCCCCCAGGGCCCAGAACCCCGGCGGGCAGGCGTCGTTGAGCAACCGGACCAACCCATGCAGGATCCACTGGTGACGGAATATGGGGTTCGGGTTCACGACCAGGCACCCCCCGATGTACTCGTGGCGGACGTTCTCGGGGAGGGCCTGGTACTCCGCCCACGACATCGGGACCACCACCGGCTCGTCGACCGCCGGCTCACGTCGGGCCATGGCCGAGTGTACGGCGGGAGGGCAGGCTTCAGTATCACATCCGACATGCCGATGTTCTACGTAGAACACACGACGGATCAACCCGGAGAGGAACGGCCCGATGACCGCAGAGAGGCATTTCGAGTTGCGCCGGCTCGAAGGCGCAGGCGTGCACCTTGCCTTGGCCGACGGGTCCCGCCTCGACGACGTGAACCTGGTCTCCACCCGGGGCCGCAGCCTGTGGGTGTTCGACGGCGGGGAGGACATCTTCGTGCCCGTCACCGACGTGGTCGACTTCTGGCCGGCCGCAGGCGCCCGCACCGCGGCGTAACTGCCGAACCGGTGACGCCGGCGACGGGTACCGCCCCCGGTCCCGTCACCAGTTGGGTCGGGTCAGCGCGACGGCGTGACCGACAGCAACGTGTAGGCCGACTTGTCGGTGTAGTCGAGGCGGCCGACGAACTGGGAGCCGACCTGGAGGGCGATGTCACGCGTCTCCCGCAGCAACAGGCCGGTCGACGGGTCGAACCAGTCGTCCACCAGCGCCCCGCCGATCGTCGCCCCGGAGAACAAAGTCGTCCATCGGGTATGGCGGGCCGGCAACGGCACACCCTCGACCTCCACCGTCTCGTCGCCCACGTACTCGGTGATCTGGTGGGCCCTGGTGTCCTCGTCCGAGCAGTCCCACTCCACCCGGGCGCCTCGGCGCATGCCCGTCATGTCGAACGAGCCACCCTGGCAGCCGAAGTCCTGGGTGCCGTGGGTCCACCAGTACGCGATGTCGGTGCCGTAGGTCACCAGCTGGCCGGCGCACCGGTCGTAGTACTCCAGGTGCTGGGTGACGAAGAACTGCTCCTCACGGACACCGCAGCCCCGGCGGGTGACGATGCGCATCGTGGTGGGGCTGTAGGCCCGGTAGGTGCCGAACAACGACACCCACTCGCCGCCCGTGGTGACGTACCGGTAGACGCCGGGCGCCGGCAGCCCAGGCACGGGCACACCGGTCGTGGCCGAGGCGCCGGCGCGATGAAAGCGGGCCAGCGCCTCACCCAGGTCAACATCGCCCGACCAGTACCGGCCGCCGACCAGGAACAGCCCGCCGGCCAGCACCAGGGCGTCGACGAAGAACAGCGCCCGAAGGAGCCGCTTCAGGGCCGGAGCATCCGGAAGGCGACGGCCAACTTCTTCCAGGTCGGGACCCGTACCCGCGAGGTGAACACGTCGCACCCCGCCTTCTCGATCTCGTCGAGGATGCCCGAGTAGAGCATCCGGGCGCCCCGGATGCAGCGGGCCGACGTGGCCGGCAGCATGGGGATCCCCAGGTCGGCCGACTCGTAGTAGCGCCGGGTGCGGGCGATCTCGAACGCCATCAACTCGCGCCACTCCGGGGTGACCCTGCGCAGCCACGGGTCGGCGCCGAACTTGCGCAGGTCCTCCTGGGGTACGTACACCCGCCCACGGTCGAGGTCCTCGTTCACGTCCCGCCAGAAGTTCGAAAGCTGGAAGGCGATGCCCAGGTCGCGGGCGTGGGCGTAGGCGTCGGGGAGCAGAGGCTCGAGGATCGGCAGCATCATCTCGCCGATGACCGCCGCCGACCCGTCCATGTAATCGAGCAGGTCCTCGAAGGTCTCGTAGGTCTCGCAGGTGAAGTCCATGGCCATCGAGCGCAGGAAGCGCCGGAAGCAGTCCGGGTCGATGTCGAAGGCTTTGACGGTGTGGACCACGGCCTTGAGCACGTCGTCGTCGGAGGTGCCGCGGGCCAGGTCGACGAAGAACCGGTCGCCGAAGTCGCTGAGGGCGGCCTGGCGCTGCGCCGGCGTCGCAGAACTACCCCGGCCGAGCGCCGAGGAGCGGGCATCGACCGCGTCGACGATGTCGTCCGCGTAACGGCAGAACCCGTAGAGGGCGTGCACATGGTGGCGCTTGACCGCCGGCAGCAGGTGCGTCGACCAGTAGTAGGTCGTGCCGTAGCGCCGGTTGAGCTGCTTGCACCGGGCGTAGGACTGCTCCAGCGTGACCATTCGGCGGGCCTACCCCCGGGCCAGCTCGTCCACCCGGTCGGCGGCCAGCCGGCCGGACAGCAGGACCATGGGCACGCCCACGCCAGGCACGGTGCCTGAGCCGACGAAGACCACCCCCGGCGCCTTCGACGTGACGTTGTTGGGCCGGAACGGGCCGGTCTGGAAGAAGTTGTGGGCCAGGGCGAAGGGCGTGCCCCGCTCCATGCCCTGGCGCTCCCAGTCGGTGGGGTCGACGAACCGCTCGACGTCGACCTCCACGGTGGGGTAGCCGAGGGCGGCGACCCGAGCGATCAGCCGCTCACGGAGGCGGTCGCGCTCGGCCGTCCAGTCGACGTGGCCGTCGAGGTTCGGCGTCGGCTCCAGCACGTACAGCGAGACATGGCCCTCCGGCGCCAGCGACGGGTCCGACGCGGTGGGGCTGGTCACCAGCATCGACGGGTCGGGCATGAGCACGCCCCGCTTCAGCAATGCGTCGAACGCGCCCTCCCACTCGGCCCCGAAGTGGATGTTGTGGTGGGTGGCGCCGGCGGGCAGCTTGCCCTTCACACCGGCCAGCCACACGGCGCACGACGGCGAGTAGTTGCCCTTGCGGGCGACGCGGGGCATGGGCACGCCGGGGAGCAGCTCGCGGTAGGCGACGGGCAGGTCGGGGTTGAGGACGACGGCGTCGGCGGCCACGACCTCGCCGCCGAGCAGGCGGACCCCGCTGATCTTCCCGTCGGTCGTCCGCACCACGCCGTCGACGGTGGTGTTGTAGCGGAACGACGCGCCCGCCTTCTCGGCCACCTCGGCCATGGCCCGGGGGATGGCGTGCATCCCGCCCTCGGGGAAGAAGACGCCCTCGACGGTGTCCATGTAGGTGATGACGCAGTAGATGGCCAAGGCCTCGAACGGCGAGAGGCCGGCGTACATGGCCTGGAACGAGAACAGCTTCTGGAGCCGGGGGTCGGAGAAGTAGTCGGCCACCACGTTCGACAGCTTGCGCAGCCCACCCATCCTGACCAGGGTGAAGAGCGGCCAGGGCGGCTTGGCGATGTCGAGGATGGTGTCGAAGTTGCGGTCGATGAAGTTCGGCAGCTCGAGCTTGTACAGGTCGGTGAGGTAGTCGCAGAACCGCACGAACCCGGCGGCCTCGGCGGCGCCGGCCGTCTCCCGGATCTCCTGCACCATGGCCTCGCGGCCGTGGCGGACGTGGATGGCCGAGCCGTCGGCGAAGCAGGCCCGGTACATCGGGTCGACGGGCTTGAGGGTCAGGTGGCTGGCCATGTCGGCGCCGGCGGCGGCAAAGGCGTCGGCCAGGATGCCCTTCATGGTCAGCACGCTCGGGCCGGTGTCGAACCGGTAGCCCTGGGTGTCCCAGAGCCCGGCCCGCCCGCCGGGCACGTCGGCCCGCTCCAGCACCTCCACGTCGTGGCCCCGGCCCACGAGGTGGCACGTGGCCGAGAGCCCACCCAGGCCGGCGCCGACGACGACGACCTTCATCGGCGGTCCCGCTTCGAACTGGTGACGGATCTGGGGGTCATGGCCCCAGTCTGCGCCACCAGTTGGCCAGCGGCGGTCACCGGGGGGTCACCGGTCGCGGCCGGCGACGTAATAGGCCAGCTCGACGAGGGCCTCACGGGCCTCGCCGGTGAGATCCGCCCCGCCGAGGGCCTCAACGGCCTCGGCGACCAGCCGGTCGATGTTGCCCTCGATCGTCTCCACCGCGCCCGAGCTGAGCAGCACGTCCTGCAACGCGGCCAGGTCGTCGTCGTCGAGGTCAGGGGCGCCGTAGCGGGCCAGCACGGCGGCGTCGGCGGCCGACGCCTGCTCGACGGCCATGGCATACAGGAGCGTGGGCTTGCCTTCGCGGAGGTCCTCCCCCACCGGCTTGCCCGTGACCTCGTCGTCGCCGAACACGCCCAGCAGGTCGTCGCGCAGCTGGAAGGCCTCGCCGAGGGGCAGCCCGTAGCCCGAGAGCGGGGCGGCCAGGTCCTCGAGGCGACCAGCCAGGGCTGCGCCCAGGTGCAAGGGCCGCTCGACGGTGTACTTCCCCGACTTGAACCGGGAGATGCGCCGCGCCGTGCTCTCGGCCACCCGGCCCCGGGCCGTGCCGAGGAGGTCGAGGTACTGGCCGACGTTGACCTCGATCCGGAGCTCGGTGAAGACCTCGTGGGCGGCGCGGGGCGCACCGGTGAGGAGCTGGTCCGCGTAGACAAAGGCCAGGTCGCCGACGAGGATGGCAACGCCCTCGCCGAAGCGCCGGGCCTCGCCCCGCCAGCCGTCGAGGGCGTGGCCGGCCTCGAACTTGACGTGGATGGTGTCGGTGCCCCGGCGGGTGGCCGAGCCGTCCATGATGTCGTCGTGCACCAGGGCGAAGGTGTGCAGCAGTTCCAGGGCCGCGCCGGCGTCGACGACCGCGGTGTCCTCGGCGCCACCGCCGGCACCGACGTAGGCCCAGTGGCAGAACGCAGGCCGGAGCCGCTTGCCCCCAGCCAGGACCAGGTCGCGGAGGGCCGAGACCGGCTCGGCCAGGTCACGGTCGACCTCCGACCAGCGCTGCAGCTCGCCGTCGAGCATGCCGGCGACGCGTGCCTCGACCCGCGTGGCGATGGCTGACAGGCTAGGGGGCGCAACTGCGATTCCCGGTACGACTCGCACCAATTCTCCTCCCCCTCGACCGTGCAGGTTAGGCGCGGTTCGGCACTGCCTCACCAACCGGATGACGCGCCGCGGTCGCCGCGGCCATGGCGAAACCGGCGGCCGCGCCCACGCCGAGGACGAGCGCGCCGCCGGCGGCGTCGAGCCAGTAGTGGTTGGCGGTCACCACGATGGCAAAGAGGGTCGCCGCCGGGTAGAGGGCGACCAGGATCCGCGACCACCGGTGGCTGAGCATGGGGTAAAGGACGAGCGTGCTCCACGTGGACCAGGCGAAGTGGAGGCTGGGCATGGCCGCGTACTGGTTCGACACCTTGGCGACCGGCCCGGACTCGAACGACCACAGGCTCCCGAAGTCCTTGAGCGTGTCGACGAACCCGTAGCTCGACGGGAGGAGGCGGGGTGGCATCAGCGGGTAGACCGCGAACCCGATGAGAGCCAGAGCCGTGGTGGCGGCGAGGGTGTTGCGCCAACGGGGATAGCGCTCGGGGAAACGCCGGAAGAGCCATACGAGGGCGACGATCGTCACGACGAAGTGGAACGTCCCGTAGTAGAGGTTCCAGAACTGGATGAACCAGCGCCAGCCGAGGAAGCCGTCCTGCACCCGTTCTTCGACGAACAAGCCGAAGACCCGCTCGACCCGGATGACGGCGCGAGCATGGCCGAACGCGTGGGCGGCCGACACCGTGGCCGAGCCCTGGGTGTTCCGGATGACGCTGTAGACGCCGTAGAACGCGGCGATGTACAGCACCTCCTTCCACCACCGGAGCCGGGAGCGGCCGGCGAGCGCCGGCGGTTCGGGTTCGGGTTCGGTGTCGGCGGGTGCCGCGTCGCTCAAGCCACGACCCGGGCGGGCCGGGAGCCGACAGCGAACGCGGGGGCGCCGAGGAGGCTGACGACCAGGTTCATGCCGTACAGGAGCAGACCGAACGCCACCGCCTGGCCGCTGCTGACCCCGAGCGGGACGAGGAGGAGGACGAGGGCGCCTTCCCGAAGGCCGAGCCCGCTCACCGAGATCGGCAGGACCTGGGCGATGGCGACGACGGGGATGAAGGCCATCATCGCCGACCAGCCGACGTGGATACCCATGGCGTGGCCGGCCATCCAGGCGCCGGCCACCATGGTCAGCTGGTAGGCCAGCGCGCTCACCAGCACGGCCAGCGCGGCGCTGGGGTCCCGCCGTAGGCGGACCAGCCCGAGGTGCACGGCGGCCACGAACCCGAGCCAGGACCGGCCAGCGAAGCGCTCACCCACCGCGGGGCTGGACACCAGCATCAGGATGGCCGCCAGGGCTGCCAGCGTGCCCAGGGCCAGGGTCAGGCTGAGACGGCTGGCCCGGCCCAGGTGGAGGAGCGTTGGGTTGCCGACCAGGGCGACCAGCGTGATGAACGGCAGGACGAAGAACCCGGTCAGACGCTCGACGACGACGGATGCCACCGAGGTCGGGCGTTGGCCGTTGGCCGCCGACAGGCGGGTCACCCGCAAGACGTCGCCGCCGACGGTGCTGGGTAGGAAGTTGGACACGAACATGCCGGCCAGCGTGTGCGACACGAGCGGCGGCAGCTCGGAGGGGATGTCGAGCGCCTGCAGCACCTGGGACCAGCGCACGGTGGACAGCACGACGGCGACCGCGTAGACGGCCAGGGCGCCGGCCAGCCAGCCCAAGGTGGAGAGCTGCGGCTGCGGGAACAGCGACGCCAGGTGGATCCTGGGTAGCAGTACAGCCAGCATGGCGCCACTGGCGAGGACCCGGAACCCGAGTAAGAGCCTGGCCCGACGCCTACCTTCCACCCCACCAGACTAGGCGCCGCCGTGGGCCTTTGACGCTCGACGGACACCGGTAGGTAACCTCCGCGCCCGATGCGCATCCGAAGGGTCGATGTCGGTCAGGTCACGCTCCAGGTCTCCGAGGCAGGAGAGGGCGGCCAGCCCGTCCTGCTCGTCCACGGTTTCACCGCCGACGCCGGCGAGGTCGCCGGCGTGCTCGACCCGCTGGCCGAGCTCGGGTGGCATGCCGTCGCGCCCGACCTGCGGGGCCACGGCCGCAGCGACCGCCCCGCCGATGCCGGCGCCTACAGCTTCGAGCTCCTGGCCGCCGACGTGCTGGCGCTGGCCGATACCCTGGGCTGGAGCCGCTTCGCCCTGGTCGGCCACTCGATGGGCGGTGCCATCGCCCAGCTGATCGCCCTCGACCATCCCCACCGCGTGAGCGGCCTGGTCCTGGCCAGCACGTTCCACGGGCCGGTGCCGGGGATCACCATGGAGCTGGTCGAGCTCGGCCGCTGGGTGGTCCGCCAGTCGGGCATGACGGGGCTCGCCGACGCCCTCGCCGCCCGCCGGGCCGAGAACCCCGAGTCCCTCGCCGCCTTCGAACGTCTCCAGGAGGCCCGCCCGGGGTACGCGGAGGAGTCGCGCGCCCGCCTGGTGGCCACGTCGCCCGACATGTGGATGGCCCTCGCCCCTTGCTTCGTCGACCAGGCCGACCGGCTCCACCGGCTCGGCCTGCTCGACCTGCCCACCGCCGTCATCGCCGGCGACCTCGACGCCACCATGCTCGACGATTGCCGCCGGATCGCCGGCGCCGTCCCGGGGGCCACGCTCACGGTCATCGCCGGCGCCGGCCACGTGCCCCAACTCGAGCAGCCCGAGGCCTGGTGGGACGCGCTTTCCGGCTTCCTCGAGCGATTGGTCGCTCCGGGGCCACCGACGGCCCCCGGTTGACCGATCGCCGCCGGTACCATCGCCAGATGACCGACGTGGCCGCATGATCGACGAGGCAGCATGATTGATGAGGCAGTCGTCGCACGGGTCCTGACCGCCGCCCTGCGGACCGGCGGGGACTTCGCCGAGGTGTTCGCCGAGGACCGCCGGTCGTCATCGGCCCGCCTCGACGACGGCAAGATCGAGGAGCTGACCTCGGGCCGCGACCGCGGTGCCGGCATCCGTGTCGTGCGGGGCGAGACCACCGGGTTCGCCCACACGTCCGACCTGACCGAGGAGGGCCTGCGGGCCGCGGCCGAGGCCGCGTCGGCAGCGTCCCGGGGTGGCGGCGGGGGGGTGCGGGAAGTGGCCCTGACCCGCCGGGACAACCTCGCTCCCCACGAGGTGTCGGTGATGCCCGAGGACGTGCCCAAATCGCGCAAGGCCGAGCTGCTGCTCAAGGCCGACGACGCGGCCCGGGCCGCCGGCGGCGCCATCCGCCAGGTCGGGGCCACCTACGGCGACAGCCACCGGAAGATCCTCGTGGCCAACTCCGACGGCCTGCTCACCTCCGACGACCAGGTGCGCACCCGGCTCATGGTCAGCTGCGTGGCCTCCGGCGACACCGGGATGCAGACGGGCTACGAGGCCCCCGGCCGCACGGTCGGTTTCGAGCTCTTCGACGAGGTCGACCCGGCCGACATCGCCGCCGAGGCGGCCCGCCGGGCCCTGGTGATGCTCAAGGCCCGCCCGGCGCCCAGCGGCACCCTCCCAGTCGTCCTCAAGCGAGGCGCCGGCGGGGTGCTGTTCCACGAGGCCTGCGGTCACGGGCTGGAGGCCGATCTCGTCGGGCGGGACGCCTCGGTCTTCCGTGACAAGGTCGGGACCCGGGTGGCCAGCCGGCTCGTGAACCTGGTCGACGACGGCACCTACGCCCGCGAGTGGGGCACCTACGCGATCGACGACGAGGGCCACGTGGCCCAGCGCAACTCCCTCATCGAGGACGGCGAGCTCACCGACTACATGTGGGACCACCTGCGGGCCCGCAAGGCCGGCCGCCAGTCGTCGGGGAACGGCCGGCGCCAGAGCTACCACCACCTCCCGATGGTGCGGATGACCAACACCTACGTACTCGCCGGCGAGGAGGACCCCGACGAGATCATCCGCCAGACCCCGCACGGCATCTACTGCGTGCAGCTCGGCGGCGGGCAGGTCAACACAGCCACGGGCGACTTCGTGTTCGGCATCACCGAGGCCTACATGATCGAGAACGGGGAGATCACCCACCCCATCCGCTCGGCCAACCTCATCGGCAACGGGCCGGAGGTCCTCCAGGCCATCGATGCGGTCGGCAACGATTTCGACACCTGGACCGGCACATGCGGCAAGGACGGCCAGGGCGTCCCGGTGTCCTCGGGGCAACCCACCCTCCGGGTCGCCGCCATGACCGTCGGGGGAACGGCAGCGTGAGCGACCTCCTCGCCCTCGCCGACCGTATCGTCGGCCAGGCCCGGGCCGGCGAGCAGGTCGAGGTGTTCCTCGGTCGGAGCCACCACACCGAGGTGAAGGTCTTCGACGGAGCGGTCGAGTCGCTGTCGTCGGCCGACACCCAGGGCGTCGGCGTCAGGGTGATCGTCGATGGCCGGCAGGGCTTCGCTTACGCCGCCTCCCTCGACGAGGCCATCGTGGCCGAGACGCTCGACGAGGCCCGCGACAATGCCGGCTTCGGCACGGTCGACGAGCACCTCGGCCTGGCCGCGCCCGACGGCGTGGCGCCCGCCGACCTCGATCTGTTCCGGCCCGAGCTGGCCGACTTCCCCACCGCCCGCAAGGTCGAGATGGCCCTGGAGCTGGAACGGGCGGTCAGGGCCGCCGACCCCCGCATCCGGGGCGTGGAGTCGGCCGAGTACGGGGACTCCATGTCAGAGTCGGCCCTGGCCTCCACCGAGGGCATCCGGGCCACCACCCGCCGCTCTGGCTGCTCCATCGTGGCGTCGGCCATGGCCGGCGAGGGCACCAGCACCATGACCGGCTCCGGCTATTCGGTCGCCCGTACGCCCGAGGACCTCGACCTGGCCAAGGCGGTCAAGGACGCCAGCGAGAAGTCCACCCGGCTCCTCGGCGCCCGCAAGCCCGCCTCCCGCCGGCTCACCGTGCTCCTCGACCCGTCGGTATCGGCGTCGTTCCTCGGCCTGTTGTCGTCGGGCCTGTCGGCGTCATCGGTCATCAAGGGCCGTTCGCTGTTCGCCGACCGCCAGGGCGAAGCCGTGGCCGTGCCGTTCCTGACCCTGGTCGACGACCCGACCGAGCCCCTGGCCTGGGGCGCCGGCCGCTACGACGCCGAGGGCCTGGCCAGCCGGCGCAACGTCCTGATCGCCGACGGGGTGCTGCAAGGCTTCCTGCACAACACCTACACCGGCCGGCGGTGCAACCAGCCCTCCAACGCGTCGGCGGTCCGGGGCGGCTACCGGTCGACACCGGGCGCCGGCAGCCGGGCCCTGAGCCTCGCACCGGGCGACCGCAGCCAGGAGCAGCTCATGGCCGACGTGGGCACCGGCCTCCTCGTGCAGTCGGTCACCGGCCTGCACTCGGGCGCCAACCCCATCAGCGGCGACTTCTCCGTCGGCGTGGAAGGGCTCCTGTTCCGCGACGGGGCGCCGGCCGAACCGGTGCGGGAGGCCACGATCGCCTCCACCCTCCAGCGCATGCTCCTCGACCTGGTGGCGGTGGGTGGCGACCGGGAGTGGCTCCCGGGAGGGGCGGCCGGGTTGACCCTCGTCATCGCCGACGTGCAGCTCAGCGGGTCCTGACGCTCGGACTCCGGCCGACCCGCCGCGCACCCACCCGGTATGGCCCCCTCACCTAACCTCCGGCCGTGCCCCTCCTCGCCCAGGCCGCTGCCGGCCACATCCCCGTCGTGCATGCAATCGTCCTCGGGATCACCCAGGGACTTTCGGAGTTCCTGCCCATCTCATCCAGCGGCCATCTCATCCTCGTGCCCTGGTTGTTCGGATGGAAGGAGCTGACCGGGCCGGCCAACGTGGACCTCAACAAGACGTTCGACGTCGCCCTGCACGTCGGCACCTTCCTGGCCGTGATCGCCTATTTCCGGCAGGACCTGGCCCGGCTGGCCGTCGCCGGTATCACGTCGGTCCGCCATCGCGCCGTCCGCACCCCCGATGAGCGACTGGCCTGGCTCCTCCTCCTCTCGGCGGTGCCCGGGGCGGTCGTCGGCGCCGCCCTGGAGAGCGTGATCAACGACCACCTCGGCCAGATCTGGCTCATCGCGGTGATGCTCATCGTGTTCGGCTTGGTACTTTCCGTGGCCGACCGGCTCCCCAGCCGCCTGGCCGAGGCCGACTTCGGGCCCCGCCAGGCGGTCATCATGGGCCTGGCCCAGGCCGTCGCCCTCTCCCCGGGCGTGTCCCGCTCGGGTATCACCATGACCGCGGGCCGCTACCTGGGCTTCGACCGCAGCTCGGCCGCCCGCCTCTCGTTCCTGATGAGCGTGCCGATCACCGGCGGCGCCGCGCTCTACAAGGGCCTCGGCCTGGTCGCCGACGGCCTGCCCCCGGGCACGGGTGCCGCGTTCCTGTGGGGGATCGTCGCCTCCGGGGTCACCGGGATTGCTGCGGTGGCGCTCCTGATGCGGGTGGTGAGGACACAGTCGTTCCGGCCGTTCGTGCTGTACCGCCTGGTGGCTGGGGCCGCGGTGCTGGTAGTCCTGGCCTCACCTCTGCGGTGAGGGTCAGGGTGACCACGCCGGCAGCCAGGGCATAGGCCACCCGCAGAGCCTCCTCCGGGGCGACGACCACGGTGACCGCCTCGGGCCCGACGTCGATCACCGGGGCGGCCTCGGCCACCGGGAAGGTCGGGGCCTCGCCGGCGGGCGGCGGGTCGAAGGTGGCCAAGACGTCGGCCCGGTCTCCTCGACGCAACGAGACCGACGCCGGCCCTGTCGGCACGGCGACGGCTCGGGCACCGGCCGGCAGCAGCGCGGCCAGGCCTTCGAGCCCGTCGGGCGCCAGGTGGTGGGCGACCACGGCCGAGCCTCGGAACAGAGGGACGACCACCGTCCGGCCGACGACCCCAGCCGTGGCACCGAGCGCCCCTTCAGGGACGAACGCGGCCGGCATCGACCGCGCGACCACGTCGGCCGGGCGCAGGACCACGCCGACCTCGATGGCCCGCGCCGCGACGACGACAGGCCGCAGGTGCCCGTAGCGGGCGGCCTGGGCGTCGGCCCGCCCGACCTGGCCGGCGACGGAAACGGCCGTGAAGGCGGCCAGAGCGGCGACGGCCACCCAGTACGGGAGTGGCGACCGAGTGAGACGGCGCAGGCGCACAGCGTTTTCCTCCGGAGGAGTGCGAAGTCACGGAGGGGGAAGCCGGGCGGTGCGCCCGAGAGCCTATGCCGGCAGCGACCCGGGGTCCATGGCCCCGTCGGCGCACCGACAGCCCGGGTCGACAGGGATGGCGGGGATGGCGGCGAGGAGCACGGCCTTGACCCGGTGGACGTTCTCGGCCAGCACGCGGAACACTTCCTCCATCGTCACTGCCTCGTCGCGGGCCACGCCGGCGTCGTAGTCGGTCACGAGGGCGAGGCCGCAGTAACAGATGCCCAGCTCCCTAGCCAGGACCGCCTCGGGGTACTGGGTCATGTTGACCACGTCCCAGCCGGCGGAGGAGAACCACCGTGACTCAGCCCGGGTGGAGAACCGCGGCCCTCCGATGACCACCACCGTGCCGCCCTCGTGCACCGTGACCCCTTCACCCCGAGCCGCACCCACGGCCACGCCGGCCAGCTCCGAGCAGTACGGGTCGGCGAAGGACACGTGGGCGGGCAGCGGGCCCTCGAAGAACGTGTCGGCCCGTCCGGATGTGCGGTCAACAAGCTGGTCGCACACCACGAAGTCACCCGGCCGCACATGGGCCTGCAGGGAGCCCACCGAGCAGGGGGCCAGAAGGCGCCTGACGCCCAGCCGGCGCAGCGCCCACAGGTTGGCCCGGTAGTTCACCCGGTGGGCGGGGATGGCGTGCCCCGGCCCGTGGCGGGGCAGGAAGGCGACCTGCCGGCCCCCGACGCGGCCCACGGCCACCGGGGCCGACGGAGCGCCGAACGGGGTCTGGACCACGACTTCCTCGACGTCGTCGAGGAAGGAGTAGAAGGCGGTGCCGCCAAACACGCCGATGTCGGCCGACGGCACCATGGACCTACGCGGTCTTGGCCTCGGCTGCCTTGGGCTTGGCCTCGGTGGAGGGCTTGGCATCGGCCTTCGCCGGCTCAGCCTTGGGCTCGCTGGCCGCGGGGGCCTTCGTGCCCGACGAGGCGTCGGCCGACGTCTTCTCGGTCTTGGGCTCCGACGTCGGCTCGGTGCGACGCTTGCGGTTGTCGGTGCGGTAGAAACCGCTGCCCTTGAACGCGATCGACGGCGCACTGAACACCTTGCGGAGCGGGCCTCCACAGGCAGGGCACTCGGTCAGGGGCGCGTCCGCGAAGGACTGCACCACCTCGAGGCGTTCGCCACAGCTCTTACAGGCGTACTCGTACTTCGGCATCAACCACTCCCGGGGGCCCGGTCCGGCGGGGATCGCACAGGTACCGGTCGAGTTCCAGCGTACCGCAGGCCGTACCATTGGGCCGTGGAGGATCCGAGGGCGCGGCTACGTGACTTCCGCCACGCACTGTCGCAGCTCGGCCACGTACTGGGGTCGACGCGCGACCGCCAGGTCATGGTGACCGCCCTGCTGGACACGACCACCACCTATCTGGGCGCCACCACCGGGGTCTTCTTCCTCGTCGTCGCCGGCAGCGAGCGCCTCCGCCCCATGGAGCGGGCCGGCCCCGGGCGGGACGCGCCGGTCGCCGAGCTGGCCGGTGGGGCGGGGCTGGCGGGCGCCGCCTCGCGGCAGGCGACAGCCGTCCTGTGGCCACGCGACGGCGACGCGACCCGGCCCGCGCCCGAGGAGCCAGACGCCGGGACCGGGGCCATGGCCATCCCCCTGCGGTCCGGCGGCCACGCCTTCGGCGTCCTGGCCTACTACGGGCGGCCGGCTCCGTTCGACGAGGAGGACCTGGGCTCCCTCGAGATCCTCGTCCGCCAGGCCGAGACGGCCATCGAGAACAGCTTCCTGTACGAGGAGGCGGTGCGACTGTCGCTCACCGACGGTATGACCGGGCTGTGGAACCGGCGCAACTTCGACCTGCGCCTCGAGTCGGAGCTCTCGCGGGCCCTGCGCTTCTCGGAGACGTTCGCGGTGGTCTTCGTCGAGCTCGACCAGATGAAGTCGGTGAACGACCGCTACGGCCATCAGGCCGGCGACACGGTGCTGATCGAGCTCTCCCGCCGGCTCACCGAGGCGGTGCGCGAAGTTGACATGGTGGCCCGGTGGGGTGGCGACGAGTTCACGCTCCTGCTCCCCAAGACGGGGTTGGCCGGCGCGCTGGCCCTGGCCGAGAAGATCCGGGCCGCCGCCGCCAACGCCCCCTTCCGGGTCGATGATTGGGCGATCGACGTCACCATCTCGGTCGGCGTGGCCGCCTACCCCGAGCACGGCCTGTCGGCCAAGGAGCTGGTGGCTGCCGCCGATGGCGCGATGTACCAGGCGAAAGCCAAGGGCCGCAACCGGGTCGAGCATGCGCAGGGAACGGGAGAGGAACCATGAAGAGAATCCACAAGGCGGTCATCCCGGCGGCGGGGCTCGGCACCCGGTTCCTGCCGGCCACCAAGGCCCAGCCAAAGGAAATGCTGCCCCTGGTCGACAAGCCGGCCATCCAGCACGTCGTCGAAGAGGCGGTGAAGGCCGGGCTCTGCGACATCCTGATCATCACCGGCCGCGGCAAGCGGGCCATCGAGGACCACTTCGACCGGTCCTTCGAGCTGGAGCACTACCTCGAGCAGGCCGGCAAGTTCGACATGCTGAAGGAGATGCAAGCCATCGCCGAGATGGCCAACATCCATTACGTCCGCCAGGGGGAGCCGCGCGGCCTCGGCCACGCCGTCGCCGTGGCCCGCCAGCACGTGGGTGACGAGCCGTTCGCGGTCATGCTCGGCGACGACATCATGACCGGGCAGTCCACCGTCCTGTCCGACATGGTGGCCCTGCACGAGCGGTACGGCCGCTCGGTGCTGGCCCTCAAGGAGTTCCCCCGCAACGAGATCAGCTCCTACGGCTGCGCCCTGCCGGAGGCGGTCGAGGACACCCTGGTCCGCATCCTCGACGTGGTCGAGAAGCCCAGGCCCGAGGACGCCCCGTCGAACCTGGCCGTCATGGGCCGCTACATCTTCACCCCCGAGATCTTCGACTGCCTCGAACAGGTCCAGCCCGGCGCCGGCGGCGAGATCCAGCTCACCGACGCCATCGCCCTGCTCCTCCAGCAGCAGACGATCTACGGCTACGTGTTCGAAGAGGGGCGGTACGACATCGGCGACAAGCTCGACTACCTGCGGGCCACCGTCGAGCTGGCCATCGACCGGGAGGACCTCGGGCCGCGGTTCCGCACCTTCCTCGCCGACCTGGTGCAGCGCAAGAAACTGATTTGACCTCGGCCCGGCCATGATCAGTGTGGACGACGCCCGGCGGGCCATCCTGGCCGCCTGCCCGGTGTTGCCGCCCCGCTCCCTGCCCCTCGCCGGCGCCCTGGGGTGCGTGACCGCGGGCACGGTCACGGCCGCCCACGATGTGCCACCGTTCGCCAACTCGGCCATGGACGGCTTCGCCGTGCGGGCCGCCGACACCACCGGCGCGCCGGTGACCCTCGACGTGGTCGGTACGGCGGCGGCCGGGTCGGGCCCTGGCGTGGAGGTCGGCCCCGGGCAGGCCGTGCGGATCATGACCGGCGCCGCCGTGCCGCCGGGCGCCGACGCCGTCGTGATGGTCGAGTCCACCGCGCCGGCGGGCACGGACCGGGTGCGGATCGAAGTGGCTGCCTGCGGGGGTGACCACATCCGCCACCCGGGCGAGGACCTCCGCTCCGGGCAGGTGCTGTTCGAGCCGGGGACCGAGCTGGGCCCCGGGCATCTGGGCGTGCTGGCCAGCGTGGGGCTGAGTGCCGTCACGGTGGTGCCCCCCGTGCGGGTCGGCGTCCTCTCCACCGGCGACGAGCTCGTGCCCGGCCCCGGCGACCTCCGGCCCGGCCAGATCCACGACAGCAACCGGCCCATGCTGCTGGCCCTCGTGGCCCAGGCCGGCTGGGCCCCCGTCGACCTGGGGACCGTGGCCGACGACGAGGCGGCGATCACCGCGGCGATCCAGCGGGGTGTGGCCACCTGCGATGCCATCCTCACCTCCGGCGGGGTCAGCGTCGGGGACTTCGACTACGTCAAGGTCGTCCTCGACCGCCTGGGCGAGATGCGCTGGTGGCAGGTGGCGGTACGGCCGGCCAAGCCGCTGGCCTTCGGCACGGTGGGCCTCACCCCGGTGTTCGGCCTGCCCGGGAACCCGGTCTCGTCGCTCGTCTCCTTCGAGCTGTTCGCCCGACCGGCGCTGCGCCAGATGACCGGGCACGCCGCCCTCTACCGGCCCGAGGTACCGGCCATCGCCGACGAGGCGCTCACCCGCCGGCCCGATGGCAAGCTCCATCTCGCACGCGTCGTGGCCACCGCCGACGCCGACGGCCGGCTCCACGTGCGGTCGTCCGGCGGCCAGGGCTCGCACCTCCTCCGGTCCATGGCCCTGGCCAACGCCCTGGCCCTGCTCCCCGATGGCGACGGTGTGGACGTGGGCGGGGTCGTGAAGGTGATGCTGCTCACCTAGTCTCGGGCCGTGGCCCCCGCACCTCTCGTCGACCCGCACGGGCGCACGGTGCGCGACCTGCGCGTCTCGGTCACCGACCGCTGCAACCTGCGGTGCCGGTACTGCATGCCCGCGGAGGGCATGGAGTGGCTGGCCCGCTCCGACCTGCTCACCTACGTGGAGATCGAGCGCATCGCCCGGGTCTGCGTCGAGCGTTTCGGGTTCACCGGCATCCGCATCACCGGCGGCGAGCCCACTGTGCGGGCCCACCTGCCCGTTCTCGTCGAGAAACTGGCCCGGCTGGGTACCGACCTCTCGCTCACCACCAACGGGGCCACCCTCCGCCTCCTCGCCGACGACCTGCGCGCCGCCGGCCTCCGCCGGATCAACATCTCCCTCGACTCGCTGCGCCCGGAGACCTTCCTTGCCGTCACGCGACGCGATGCGCTGCCTCAGGTGCTCGACGGGATCGACGCCGCGATCGACGCCGGGCTCTCGCCGGTGAAGCTCAACTGCGTGCTGATCCGAGGGGTGAACGACGGCGAGATCGTCGATTTCGCCACCTTCGGGCGTGAACGGGGCGTGACCGTCCGCTTCATCGAGTTCATGCCCCTCGACGCCGACGACGGCTGGTCGCCGCGGACCGTCGTGCCCGGCGCCGAGGTCGTGGCGGCCATCGGCGCCGTCTACCCGCTGGAGCCGGTCGAGGTGCGGGGGCCGGCGCCCGCCGAACGCTTCCGGTACCTCGACGGGCGAGGGGAGATCGGCGTCATCGCCAGCGTGACCCAGTCGTTCTGCGGGAGCTGTGACCGGGTGCGCCTCACCGCCGAGGGGATGTTCCGCAACTGCCTCTTCACGGTCAAGGAGACCGACCTGCGGGCGGTCCTGCGGTCCGGCGGCTCCGACGACGACCTGGCAACAGCCATCGTGGCCGACGTCGGCACCAAGTGGGCCGGCCACTCGATCGGCCAGGTCAACTTCGTCCGCCCCGACCGGTCCATGAGCCAGATCGGTGGGTAGTACCGGCTCGCCGTAGACTCGGGGCTCATGAGGGAGCCGAAGGCGAGCGAACCAAGTAGCACAGTGCCCCGCGCAGCGGGGCAGCGGCCGAAGGCTGCAGCCCGATGAGCGACCGCGGCCTGACGCACATCGACCCGCTGGGCCGTGCCCGCATGGTCGACGTCACCCCCAAGGAGGCCACCCATCGACGGGCCCTGGCCCGGTGCAAGGTGATGATGAAGCCGGAGACCACCTCCATGGTGGCCAGCAACTCCCTCACCAAGGGCGACGTCCTGGCCGTGGCCCGGGTGGCGGGCATCCAGGCGGCCAAGCAGACCCCCAACCTGATCCCGCTGTGCCACCCTCTGCTCGTCGGCTCGATCTTCGTGAACTTCACGATCGGCGACGACTCGGTGGAGGTCGAGGCCCAGGTCGAGACCATCGACCGTACCGGCGTCGAGATGGAGGCGATGACGGCCTGTGCCGTTGCCGCCCTGACCATCTACGACATGTGCAAATCGGTCGACCGGTCGATCATGATCACCGAGCTCGTCCTCTGGGAGAAGACCGGCGGACGTAACGGAATCTACCGTCGAGCGGTCCAAGACTGATCGTCCCGCTTGCCTCCTCCTGCCTCGACTGGTAGGAAGTTGGGGCGCCGGCTCCCCCCATCCGCGGTTTGCGGGTCGTGGCGCAGTACCGTCCATCGAGGTAAAGGAAGGTCTGAGGAGCGTGACGTTGGTTCTTCTGGTCCTCGCCGGGATCTGGGCTGCAGTACTCATTCCCCCCGCTGTCCGTGCTCGGGCAGAGGGTCGACCGGGCGACTCGATCAGCAACTTCCGACGGCAGTTGTCGGTCCTGCGCCGCACCGGCCCTCACATGGGCCACGGTTCTGGCGGGGACCACTGGTACCGCTCCCACGCCTCCCAAGCGGCGCTGACGCCGGTCCACGGCCCGTTGCGCAGTTCCCGCCCTGCGTCGATGACCCCCTCGCGGGTACCGGTCCGGGGCGTCCGTTCCCCGTCGCCCGTGTCGGCGGCCCGCAGCCGCACCATCCGCCGCCGGCGTGACGTGCTGACCGCCCTGCTGGTCGCCTCGGTGGCCACCCTGGCTCTCGGGCTGCTGTTCTCCATGGGCATCATGCTCGTCGCCCACGTCGTGGCCGACATCCTCCTCGTGGCCTACGTCGCCCTCCTCGTCCACCAGCGCAACGTGGCCGCCGAGCGCGACATGAAGGTCCGCTTCCTGCCGGGCGCCAACCGGGTCGACCCGGCTCTGCTGCGGGTTGAGCCGGCGCTGCTGCGCCGGTCGGCCAACTAGCCCGGTTCAAGGTACCGGCCCGGCGGGGCCTGCCGACCGAGCGCCGGAGCTGGTCGTGCTCGGCGCCGCCGTGCGCGTCGAGCTTGACGCCGCCAACGCCGCTCGCGAAGTCGCTCTGGCTGCCTGCCGGCGCACCATCCGCGCCTGCGGCAGCTCGATCCGCGCTGTCCACCAGCTGCGGCCCGACGAGGCCCTGCGCTTGGCCGACGAGGCCGGCGCCGCCCTCCGCGAAGCCCAGGACGCCCTCGCGCCGTTCCCGTCCCTCGTCGGGAGCGGCCCCCTTCACGACGCGGCCAAGGAGTACGCCGAAGCCCGCCTCACTGCGGCCATGGTCGGGAGCGCACCGCTCCCTTCGCCGGCGCAGCTCCACGTGCCGGCCGCCGCCTGGCTCAACGGCCTGGCTGAGGCGGCCAGCGAGCTGCGCCGGCACATCCTCGACCGCCTCCGCGAAGGCCATCTGTCCCGGGGAGAGTCTCTCCTCGCCACTATGGACGAGGCCTACGGGCTGCTCGTAGCCATGGACTATCCCGACGCAGTCAGCGGTGGGCTCCGGCGCACCACCGACGCGCTCAGGGCGGTGCTCGAGCGCACAAGGGGCGACCTGACCATCACGGTCCTGCAGTCCCGGCTCCAATCGGCGCTCGACAGGGCCTCCATCGCCCTCGACTAGCCTGGGGAACCCCGGGGGTGTAGCTCAGCTGGCAGAGCGCCACGTTCGCAACGTGGAAGTCGGCGGTTCGAATCCGCTCACCTCCACCGGAAAAGCCCAGGTCAGAGGGGTATATCGGCGGCGCTTCGGACTGGACAACCGGTTGGGATGTCCCCCATCCCACATCCATCCCACAAGAAGTTGGGACGCGGTGGGACAAGAGGGGTCACGAACGGGTCTCAGGCCGGCGGTGCGTGGCCGTCGCCGGCGCGGGCGGGCCCAGATTTCTGGCTCTTCCGAGACGCCCGAAAGAGCCCGTCGAGCTGGTCTGCGACGGCCCGGTCGACGTTCTCGGGAAGCGTTCCATAGATGTCAGCAGTCGTGCGGATCGAGGCGTGGCCAAGCCGGCGCTGGATCACTTCGAGCGGAACTCCGACCTCCCGCATCATGTGACCGGCCGAGTGGCGGAGGCGGTGGAACGTGAGCCCGTCGAGGCCCGTTGCTATGAGAGCCGGCGTGTAGACCCAATAGCGGAAGTTGGTCGCTCGCACGGGGCCGCCGCCGGGCGCCTGAAGCACAAGATCCTCGGGGCTCGTGCGACCGGTCCGTCCCAGGGTGGGCGGCCAGCTCGTCGAGCACCTCTTGGGGCGCGGAGAACGTCCGGTTCGAGTTCGGCGTCTTCCCTTCGCCCTCGACGATCAGGCCCTCGACCTCGTTGACCGTGGCCTCGACGGTGATCGTCCGGCGGAGGAAGTTGATCGAGCCGACCCGCAGCCCGAACACCTCGGCCTGGCGCAGTCCCAGGGCACCCAGGAACACCGTCACCCTGTAGTCGGGCGCGATCGCGTCGGCTAGGCGTAGCACGTCGTCAGCCGAGACGACCGGCTTCTTGACGGCGGTAAGCGCAGGAAGGCGGACACCCCGGCACGGGGACCGGTCGATGATGTCGGTGTTCACAGCCCAGTTGAGGATGGCCCGCAGGACGCCGTAGTTCGTCCGGATCGCGCGTGAGCCGAGGCATCGGGTACGCATCCGCTCGACGGTTGTCTGGATGTCGCTCGGCCGGACCTGGCCGATACGGAGGTTGCCGAGCACCGGCGACAGGTGCACGCGAATGGCGGCGGCATCCCGGGCGTACGTCGTGCGCTTCTTGCCGGGATTGCTCTGCAGCCACTCGTGCGCCACTTCCTCGAACCGGCGGGCCGCCAGGGTTGGGTCCTGCCAGCTCCCTCGGCGCATGTCCGCTTCGACCGCGCTGAGGAACGCCTTCGCGTCGGTGCGCCGGTCGAAGCTCCGGGACCGGGCCTTGCCGGTGGGATCCCGGTACCGGGCTTCCCACCGTCCGGTGGCCTCCTTCTTGCGGATCGAACCCATCTTCCTCCACCCCTTCCCCGGCCCCGTCGGTGTCGACGGCGCCGGCCGACGACGAAGGAGCACCATCTCAGCGCCGGCGTCACCTCAATGTCAATGGATGCCTTTGACGCTCAGCGCTGACGGCGGCGCACGATCGGCCGGCGAGTGCCACCGACCCGCCGGGCATCGAGCCACGCGTCCAAGTCGACGTCGGCGAAGCGGTTCCGACCGCCGACCTTGTACCGGCTCAGCTCGTGGTCGGCGACGAGCCGGCGGACGTGCCGAACCGCTGTCCCGAGGTACGCAGCCGCTTCCTCCGTGGTGAGCATCCGCCGCACAAGCTTCTCGCTGCCAGCCACTCCTGATCGGTCCTCCTTCGGACCGGGACCGTCCCGTTCCACCCGTACTACTGGTGTGCTGCAACGCCGGACGCGACATCTGTCGCGAAACGCCGGCCAGCACACCAGTAGTAGGGCAGGAGAGGCCGCAGGCCTCCAAGACGATTGCAGGCGGAGCCTGCGGGGTCGGGTGCCCGATGGCGTTCATGGCGATCATGGGGGTGAACTCGGTGGCCTACCACGAGGCCAACGTCAGCCTCCGGGCCGACGACCACCCCGGCCAGGCCCTGGCCTACTACGCCTCCCGGGGCGAGACGCCGCTGGTCTGGGGCGGCTCCGGCGCCTCCGCCCTCGGCCTGTTCGGTCCCGTGACCTCGGAGCAGTTCCACGCCATGTACGGCCCCGGCGGTGCCGTTGACCCCACCACCGGCGAGCGCCTGGTGCGCACGAAGCGTCCGGGCATGGAGCTGGTGATCGCCGCCCACAAGTCGGTGGCCGAGCTGGGGGTGATCGGCCGGGCCGAGCACATGCACCGCATTCTCGACGCCGAGCGTGACGCCACCCTGTTCTACCTCGACCGGCTGTTCATCCAGCAGGGCGGCCGGCGGGGCGACGCCGCAGTGATCACCCGCACCGGCGGGATCATCTACGCCGTCACCCGCCACGCCACCTCCCGGGCCGGCGACCCCAACCCCCACGACCACGTCCTGGTCGCCAACCTCGTCCACATGGCCGACGGCAAGGGCGGCTGGAAGGGGGCCCACACTGCCCTCCTGCGCGAGCACCTCCACGCCGCCACCATGTTCGGCCGCATGGCCGCCGCCCATGAAGCGGTCCGCCTGGGCTACGGCATCGAAGGCGACGACGGCCCGTCAGGAAAGCTCGGCCACTGGCGCATCGCCGGCATCCCCGAGGAGGTTCTGGCCGTCCACTCCAAGCGCACGGCGGAGATCGACGCCGAGATGGACCGCCTGGGCTACTCGTCCTACCGGGCGAAGGGCATCATCGCCCGCAACACCCGGGCCGACAAGCGCCACGAACCAGCCGAGGACCTCATGGCCCGCTGGCGGGGCGAGATCGAATCGGTGGGCTGGAGCATCGAGGCTCTGCAGCGGGCGGTGTCCGAGCACCGCCGCCAACACCGCCGGCCGGCACGCCTGAACGAGCGTGAGGTGGTGGCCAAGGCCCTGGCCCCCGACGGCCCCCTGGCCGCCCGCAAGGTCTTCGCCCGCCGCCACGTCGTGGTGGCGGTGGCCCCGGCGCTGTTCGGTGCGGGCGAGCTGGCCCGCATGGTCGACCAGGTACTGGCCGACCCCGAGGCCCTGCCCCTGGTGGCCACCGCCGGCGCTCACGGGCCGGTGTGGGCCACCGCCACCACGGTGGCCACCGAAGCGGCCATCGCCGCCGCTGTCGAGCGCCAGGTCAGCCGCGGCGACGCTCCGGCGGTGGAGGGCATCGTCGCCCGCATGACCATCGCCGATCACGAGGAGGCGCTGGGCAGGCACCTCACCGAGGGCCAGCGGGCCGCCGTGCTGGGGATCACCACCTCCGGTCGGGGCGCCGAGCTGGTCGTCGGCGTGGCCGGCTCGGGCAAGACCACCGCCCTGGCCGCGGTGGCCGACGCCTTCGAGTCCGAGGGCTTCGAGGTGATCGGCACCTCAACCTCGGGCCAGGCCGCTCGCACGTTGCGCAACGCAGCCGGCATCGAACAGTCCCGCACCCTGGCCTCGCTGACGTGGCGCCTGGACCACGGCCAGCTGCAGCTGACGAATCGCCACATCGCCATTCTCGATGAGGCAGCCATGACCGAGGACGCGGCCATGCTGCGGCTGCTGGGGGCCGCCGGCGATGCCGGCGCCAAGGTGGTGATGGTGGGCGACCACCGCCAGCTGGGGGCGGTGGGCCCGGGCGGTGGCTTCGAGGCCCTGGTGAGCCGCTACGGCGCCGCGGTGCACATCCTGGAGGAGAACGTGCGCCAGCGCGACGTTGCCACTCGCGCTGCACTTGAGCAGCTCCGCGCCGGCGATGTTGCCAAAGCTGTTGCCAGCTACGCGCGATCGGGGTGCCTTCGGACAGCACCGGACCGAGCCGGCGCTCTGGAGGCCACCGTCGCCGGATGGGCGGCTGACATGGCGGAGGGACGCAACGCGGCCATGTACGCCTGGCGGCGGGCCAACGTGGCCGAGCTCAACCGCCTGGCCCGGGAGCGTTGGAGAGGCATGGGACGCCTGGGCAAGGAGGAGCTGACCGCCCCGGGAGGGACGGCGTATGCGGTGGGCGACCGGGTCGTCACCCTGGCGCCTGGCGCCGGCGGCAAGGTAGTGACCTCGGAGACCGGCACCGCTCGGCACGGATGAGCGGTCGCTGTCGGTGCGCATGGACGACGGCGACGCCCTGCGCGTGCTGCGGGGTGACGAGATCGGCATCGACCGCCTGGCCCACGGCTACGCCGTCACCGTCCACCGCAGCCAGGGCGCCACCGTGGAGCGGGCGCACGCCCTGGAGGACGGCGGCGGCCGGGAGCTGGCCTACGTGAAGATGAGCCGGGCCACCGACCGCTCGGCGGTCTACGTCGTGGCCGACTCGGCCGATCAGGCCGCCGAGGACCTGCGTCGGGAGTGGAAGGTCGAGCGGCGCCTGACGTGGGTCATCGACCGATCTCCGGCCACCGGTCACAGTGCTGCGGCGCGCCGATGGGACGTCGATGCCGCCCTGCGTCGGGGCGAGCTCCTAGCCGAGCGCCATGCCATCCTCGCCGCCATCCCCGCTGATCCCACCACCGCCATCCGGGCGGCAGATCGCGAGCTGGATCGCCTGCGCCGCCGGCGGGCCGACCTGGAAACCGGTCGAGGCAGCTACGCCAATCACCCGCTGAACCGGGCCGTGATCGCCCACGATGAGGCAACCAGGAACGTCACGCGGCTCCAGGGCAACCTGACGAGTGGGCGCCTGACCCGGCGGGAGCGGCGCGAGAAGGAGACGCAACTCGTCCATTGGCGAGCATTGCTCTTAGCGTCAGCCCGGACGGTCGACGACATCCGCACGCCCGAGGCCAAGCGCATCGACGACGCCGTGGCGAAAATCACCAGCCGGATCGCTAGCTTGGTCGAGCAGCAGGACCAGCGCTCGGCCTGGTTCACCATCCACCCCGGGGCCGCCCATCGCCTCGACCAACTCGGCGCAAGGGTCCAGGTACTCGACGCCACCATTGAGGCGCCGGCCAGAGGCACGCAGATGCAGCAAGGTCCAACGCGTGACCGACCGTGGATGCGAGAAGTCCCAGTCCCTAGTCGCTCACTCGACATCGGGATTGGGCTCTGAGGTCAGCCATCTGGTTCGACAGGCGACGGACATCCACCGGTCGCATCGGTGCCGCTGCGACAATGGTGGCTCCTACAGTTGAGAGAGCCAGGAGGCGGCCCGGTGTCAGATACGACGACGAACACACCTTCGGCGGGCAAGGGTGTCTCCTGCTTTGTGATCGGTCCTATTGGTGACAAGTTCGCCGAACACGGGACCAACGAGAAATTGATCTTTGAGAATTCCGTGAAGGTCATGGAAGAGGTGATTCTGCCGGCGTGCGCTATCTTTGGCATAACTCCGATCCGCGCAGATTCCATCGCAGAGCCCGGGGAGATTCCGGAGCAGGTCTTCGAGCTACTGCGCGACGTGGATATCGTCATAGCAGACCTCTCCGGCGGGAACCCAAATGTCATGTATGAATTAGGCTTGCGTCACACGCGGAACCGATGCACGATAAGCATCGCCGAAATGGGCCGCATCCCATTCGATGTCACGGTGATCCGCACAATCAAGTTTCGTCGCAGCGAGGCTGGCTTGATTGACGCACGGGAACACTTGGCGGCAAGTCTTGCTGAGTGTCTCCAGGGGAATCATCGTCCAGTAACGGCAACCCGCCTTTGGGCGGGATTGAACGCGCCGAGCGGAGGCGACGGTACGCCACCTAACAACAAAGCGGTTCACGAACCAGCCATCGAAGATGACGATGACGACGAGCAGATGCTCTTCTTAGAGCGCCTGGCTGAACTGGAGGACGCACTCCCACTGCTTCTCGATTCGATGCAGGAAATCACGAACGTCACGGAAGCCATCGGTGCACTGTTCCGGACGGCCCAGGCGAAGATCGCAGAGATGGATTCTCAGGGTAAGGGAGGGGCAAGCTCCCGCCTCGTCGTCGCCAGAGACGTTGGTCACGAATTGACGGCATACGCCGCTCAATTGGAGGCTGCTGCTAACGCTTGGGAGTTGGAGCTAGCGCGCGCAGATAGCGGAATATCTGTGATGATCGAGGCCGTGGAGGCAGATTCCAATCGGTTGCAAGAGTTAGGCGACTTACCTACTAGTATTGAGACGGCCGCAAGTCAGATGCGTGAAGCGATGGACAATGGCGATGCGATGGCGGATATAGTCGCCTCGCTCGCAGCCATTGCACGGCCGTTGAACAAGCCCTCCAAAAGGATAGCCACTGCAATTAGACGGGTGTCGAAGGCGTCCGCGATCTTCCAAGTGTGGAACTCCCGGATGCAGCGTCTAATTATTGAAGCCGATCCCCATCAGGACGAAAAAGTAGTGAATGGTTAGCCCGCATGGTTTCGGGATGGTAAGCAGAACAGCTCCGCGACTCGGCTCGGGGAGGATCTGGACGACACCCGCATGGCGCCTTTAGGGTGAAACTAGCGTCGGCGCGTCGTCGGCGATCCCATTTTACCCAAGTCAGGCTCAATGCTGGCTAGGCTGCCACGATGGGAACGCGGACCAAGATGCTCATCGTTCTCGGCTTTGGGCTCGTTGCCAGTATTCCAACCTTCGCTCTCGTCAGCGACAGCGGTGCTAGATATGGCGTCCTAGTCACAATATTCCTGGGCATGGCCGCCCTGATACCGTGGGCCGTACCTGATCGTCCCCCGGAGCCGAGCCTTGACGTTGTTTATAGGAACCCGGATCGCGGCGGCCGCGCTGTAGTGGATAGCAGGGACTCAAACCTGCAAGTTGTCGTTATTAACAATGGTCGAGGGCCCGCAGAGGCCGTCGAGATTAGATTCGGTGCTCAAGGCGCGCAGGTCTGGAACGAGTCAGGCAATAGTCCGGACCCCGATACGCTCAGCGTTTCAGTCCACCCGCCGCGATTTTTGGGTAGAGATCGCGTACTGAGCCCGGGCGATGAATGGCCAATCGCTCTCTTGAGCTGGTATCACGACGCCCGCCCTCCGAAAGTGTACGAGTGGGAAGCGCGAGCCAGGGGGATGCAGAGAGGTTGTCCCGCTCGTCGTGGAACTTGAGGTGGTGGTCCCCCGCCTGATCCCTGCCTGATGGTAGGGAGTCGGGCGTTCGCCAAGAACACCGACAGCAAGGGGACCACCAGTGAAGAAGA
>JAHFUR010000056.1 GCA_023264995.1 Acidimicrobiia bacterium
ATCGCCCTGACCGTCGGCCTCGGCGCCCTCGGCCTGGCCCTGTTCGGCGCTGGCTTCGTGGCCTTCGTCCGTCAGGCCCGCCGCCGTGACGTCCCCGTCACCGCTTCGGTGCGCAAGTAGCACTCAGTAACTAGCTGTTCCGACCTCTGCCGGGCCCTCGGGCCCGGCAGAGCCGCGGTACGCCTCGCTGTTCCCATGACCGGAGCGAGGTGCTGGAGGACGGACCGAATGGTCCGGGCCACGTTCGGCTCTTCCCTCCGGCGCCGATGTCGCGACCGTCCACCAAACCCGGCCAAGTCGACTCCGGTCGACCTGGGGCGCACTGATCACCTCATGATCGTCGTGACCCACCAGGCACAGCGACCGTCTCGACCTCGCTGATCACGGCGTCAGCCTGCCGGCCCGCTACGGCCAAGACCCGGCCTCGGAGCAGCTCGAAGCGCGGCCCGGGGTCGCCGGTGCGAGAGATCACGTCGCACAGCCCTTCGACGACTTTGCTCGGCCGAGGCGTGGTCGCCATCGGCCAGGACCACTTCGGCACGGCCCCGCCACAGGTGGCGAAGGCCCCATCGTGAGGGACCCAGCCCGGTCCAGGGGTTCATCCGCCGGGAACGATTCGACCACGGCGCGGGCCGCGGCCTGGTTGCGGGCGAGCAGGGACGCATCGACCGGGAAGGCACCGGCCGTGGGACACCAGGAGTCCGAACCGAGCTCGGTGGCCATCATGAAGGCGTGTCGATCTCCCGGCGCGCCACATCAGCCTCCATCAGGTCGACGTGAACGGCGCCGAGCACCAAACGGGCGAGCATCATCCAATACGGATGCTCGGACTCCTCGGCGAGGTCCGACGCCAGCCGGGCGTGGTCCAAACGCCTCGCCGTACCGCCCGTGCTCACCCAGCACCCGACGCCAGGCCGATGTGGCCCAGGGCCTCCCGTGGCGCCAGCTCATGTTCCGGCCAAGGCGGACGGCCTCTCGCCGGAGAGAGCGGCATCCTCGAAGGCGATGCTCGACAACCCGGCCGGTTTCATCGGTGCTGACGAGCCTTCCGGACAAGGGGGGATTCGCGGTGCGTAGCTCCAGCTCCAGGCGACGCCGGCGACTGTAACGAGGGCCAGCCGCCCGGAGACTCTGGGAACGGACGAAAGCGAGAGGAGAGCGAGTGAGTGCTGTGTTGCGCGCCCTGGACGGCGGGACTGTCGAGGTGAGCGACGAGGAGGTCGCCGCGCTGCGGGTGCAGCTCCGCGGCGCCGTCCTGGTCCCGGGCGACCCGGGCTACGCCGAGATGCGGCCGCCTTTCAACTCCATGCACCAGGCCAGTCCGGGAATCGTGGTGAGTTGCTCGGGTACGGTCGACGTGGCCGACGCGGTCGACTTCGCCCGCCGCCATGGGCTGGCCGTCGCGGTCCGGGGCGGCGGCCACTCGATCGCCGGCCTCTCGACGATTGATGGCGGCCTGCTGATCGATCTGGGGCCCATGCGGGGCGTCCAGATCGACCCCGAGCGGCGGCTGGCATACGTGCAAGGGGGTGCCCTTTGGGGCGACCTCGATCGTGAGGCACAGAGGTTCGGGCTGGCGACCCCGGGCGGCGTGATCTCCGACACCGGCGTCGGCGGCCTCACCCTGGGCGGGGGGTACGGGTGGGTACGGCGGAAATTCGGCCTGTCCTGTGACAACGTCGTGGAGGCCCAGGTCGTGTGCGCGGACGGCGAGGTCCGCACCGCGTCAGCCGACTGCAACCCCGACCTCTACTGGGCGCTGCGAGGTGGCGGCGGGAACTTCGGTGTGGTGACCTCGTTCACCTTCCGGCTCCACGCCCACGGGCCGATCGTGGCCTTCGCCGGGGTCATGTACGACGCGGCGGAGCTTCCGTCCGTCGTGCGGGGCTGGCGCGACTACTGCCTCGGCGCCCCCCGGGAGGTGACGTCTGCAACCGTTTCGTTCACCTTCCCCGCCGACCCTCACATGCCCCCGGTGATCCACGACCGGGCCCTGTGCATCGTGGGTGGGATGTACGTCGGTGACGTGGGGGACGGCATGGCGGCCCTCCAGCCGCTCCGGGAGCTGGGCACGCCGCTGTTGGACATCTCCCAGCCCATGCCCTACGTCGCCGTCCAGTCCGCTTTCGACCAGCTCGTCACCTAGGAACACGCTGCGTTCCTACTGGAAGTCGCAGTACGTGACCGAGCTGAGCGACGAGGCGATCGAAACCTTCGCCCGCGCCGCCGCCACTCGTCCTGCGCCGCTGACCATCGTCAACCTCTGGCACATGGGCGGCGCCATCTCCGACGTGGGCCCGGAGGACACCGCGTTTGCGGAGCGGTCCTCGCCTTTCATGATGTCCATTGACGGCAACTGGAGCGACTCCGACACGGACGCCGAGGGCAAGGCGTGGGTGCGTTCGACGGCCGCGGACTTCGCCCGGTATGGGACCGGCAGCGGCTACCTGAACTTCACCGGCCTGGACGATGACGACGCCCGCACGGGCGTCGACTCCGCGTTCGGGCGCAATCTCGCCCGCCTGGCCGCGGTGAAGCACACCTACGACCCCGACAACCTCTTTCGCCGCACAAACAACATCGTCCCGGGAAGGTAGGGGGGACGCGGCTTCCGGTCGCCGAGCTACCGGGCCGCCGGCAGCAGGTCCTCAGCCAGCGCCCGGTGTGGTGTGGTCAGACCGACCGACGGCGAGCGGCCCACGCCGCGACGCCAGCGAGCCTGGAATGATCTCGGCGGACTGGACGGCGAGACGGGACTTGCCCCTCCCGGCCATACCGACGACGGCGAGCCACGAATACCGGCGGTCGGGGGCCTCTCCATCGGCATCCAGCGCCGGAAGATGCTCGCCGGTAGCCTGACAGTCGCTGGTCGCCGCGAGGGGAGGCTCCACGTGGACACAGGGTTGCTGCCGGACGCGTTCGCCTGGACATCGAGGGTCGTCGGGGAGGTGAAGCCAGATCAGCTCGCGCTGCCGACGCCCTGTGAGGACTGGACCGTCCGCATGCTGGTCAACCACATGGTCGGGGCGCTCCAAGCGTTCGCCGAAGGGGTGCCGAACGGCAGGGTCAGCCCCCAGGTGGACCCGAGCGACGACGACCTGTCGGGCGAGGATCCGGCTGGCGCCTACCACGCTTCGTGGCCCGGCGTCCTGGATGCGTGGGCCGCGGCCGACGCGGACGGCGCCACCGAGTTCCCGTGGGGCCCCATGCCGAACACCATCGCCGTCCAGTTGCTCGTGCTGGAGTCGACCGTGCACGGATGGGACCTGGCCACGGCCACCGGCCAGGACGTGGCGATACCCGAGCAGTTGACCGCGGCAACGGCGGAGCTGGCAACAATGCTGTTCGCCGATCCGGCCATGCGCGGCCACGACTTCAAACCGCCGATCGAGGTCTCCGACGACGCCGGACCCACGGCGAGCCTCGTGGCCTTTCTGGGCCGTCACTCATAGCGAGTCGCCACCGTCGCTCCGGGCCGCCCGGGTACCGTCGGCACGGTCAAGGGGTCAACCGAAGAAGGCGTCGATCGCCTGTTGATCGGGTCGGTGATGGGTCCGGACGATCTTGCCGCCGACGATCTGGTGGGCCAGCACTTCGATGCAGTCGAGTGTGCGGCCGGCGTGGTCGGCCGACACCCGCTGGACCTGGACCGCCCCCCAGTCACTGCCGAGGATGTCGATGACATCGAGATGCAATGTTCCGCCCGAGAGCTCGAAGGCCTTGGCCAGGAACCCCACGATGGCATCGGGGCCGATGTACTCACCGGCTACTGCGCCGCGGCCGGGGAGGTCCCAGACGGCATCATCGGCGAAGGCGGAGCGAACCGCCGACAGGTCGCCTCGGCTGAAAGCCTCGACCATCGTGCGGGCGAGGGTGGTGTTGGGATGCTCGGTCATCGGTCTCTCCTTGTTGCTGCGTTGGATGTGACCCTGAGCATGGGCCAATCCGATGGCGAGCGGACCGGCCAGATGACCGGTTTAGGGCGGGGATGGCACGACGAGGGCGGCGAGTTGCGTCCGGTTGGTCGTGCCCGTCTTGGCCAGGAGGCTTTCGACGTGGCCCTTCACCGTACGAAGGGAAAGGTAGAGCCGTTCCGCTATCTGGTTGTTGGTGCAGCCAGTGGCGACGAGGCGCAGGACGTCGACCTCCCGGCTGGTGATGCCGAGCCTGGCGAGCTCCTCGGGAACCTCGGCGTCGCCACGACCCCGGCGTCGTTGGCGAACGCCGGCCCGACGGCTCAGGGCGACACATGCCCGCTCGAGACCGGCCAGGCCACGGGGGCGAGCCCACGCTGTCGCCTCCGCGAGCCAGCGTCCAGGCTCGCCCCACCCGTCGGCGATGGCCGCTTCCGCCGCGATTCTGTGTCCGAGATGCACGTAGCCGGCGAACGCCGGGCATAGGGCGAAGCACGTGTCGGCCGCGACGACTGCTCGTCCGGCGCGTTCGGCGTCGCCTTGGCGCCCAGCCGCGACTGCGTCGGCTAGGTGCCAGAGGCCGTCGGGACCAGTGGCGATCCGCAGGCCGGTCACGTCGGTCTCGCCTCGCGCCCGGATGCCGCCGTCGCCCTCGACATCGTGGACTGTGGCCAGGAGGGGCCAGAGGTACCAGGGAGGGAGCGGCGTCGGGGAGGGCAGGGCGCGAAGCGCACCGATGGCGTCGGTCCAACGGGCGAGCGCCACATCCAGATCGTCGGCGATCAGCGCCGCCAGGCCGCACCCGGTGCCCCAGGCGACGCCGGTGATCTCCGGATCGTCGGGAGCCAGCCTGGTCGCCTCGTCGGCGGCGGCGCGAGCGCGCTCGCGGTCGCCATTGATGGCGTGCGCTTGAGCGATCAGGTCCCAGGCCCACGCCTCCTGATGGTCGGCACCCAGTCGACGGGCGGTGTCGAGGCAACGCCGCGCCGCGGCGAGCGCCTCGTCGTGTTCGAACCGTGCGCCGTGGAGGGCGGCGATATGGAACTCGACCGCGGAGAGCAGTCCCGGGGCGCTGGCGGCGATGGCCACCTCGCGAGCTTCGATCAAGCCCGTCACGCCACATGTCCGGAGCTGCTCGATGGTGGCCAGCTCGTGGATAGCCCGGGCGCGCCAAAGCCCCAGCCCATGGAGCTCCGCCGTTCCGGCTGCGTGATCAAACCAGCGCCGTGCCTCCTCGAGATCAGAGCGCCGGGCCAAGCGACCCAGCACCTCGGCCGCCTCGCACACCACCTCCGCCCCCACGTCTGGATCGCCGAGGGCGCGCGTCGCCGCATGCTCGGCATCGTCGAACCGGTTCAGGGCCAGCAGGACGGTTGCCTCCAACGCATGGGACGCTGGGGACCGGGACTCGGGCGCGAGGGCCACCAGGACGTCGAGGGCATCCTGCCACCGCCCGGCGTTGGCCGACGCCCTCGCCATGGCCACAATGGCGGCGCGGCGGCGGTCGTCGCTGGCGCCAGAGGCGGCGAGCTGGCGCTGCACGGAGGCCCCGACGCGCAGCGCCTGGGTGGCATCGCCGGCCGATGCCAGCGCGCTCAGCAGCTGTTCCTGGAGACGAAGCGTCGGCTGCCCATCGGGAAGAGCATCGACTGCCCGTTGGAAAGCGGCGGCGGCGGCGGAAGGCAATCCGAGGTGCACCGCCTGTCTCCCGGCCTCCTCGTAGAGCGCTGAGGCCCGGGCAGGTTCGCCGGCGACGACTGCCAGGGTCGCGCCCAACTCGCCGTCGACCGGGAGACCGGCGACGGGGATCAGCACTGCGTCGAGCAGACGGGACGCAGTTCGAGCCAGGTCGAGGTTGGAACCCGCATGGAGCACGGCGTCCCGGACGAGCGCGTGGGCAAAGCGTGGCCGCCCGGTCGGCGAGTCCGGTGCGAGGAGGCCGGCTTGCTCTGCCGCTCGCATGGCCTCGTCCACCTCGTCGCTCGGGACGGCGAGACCCGCCACCAGATGGTGGGGATCGAACTCGCCACCGAGCAGGGCGGCAGCCTCCAGGATCCTTCTCTGTCCAAGGGCCAGCTCGGCCAGGCGCTCGCGGACGCTCGCCTCGACGCTCGCCGGAACCACGGTGGAAGCGGTGCTCCGGTAGCGCCATCCAGAAGCGTCGGGCGCCAGCACGCCGCGCTGGACCATCGAGGCCAGCATCTCCTCCACGAGGAGCGGGACGCCCTGGGCCTTGGTGAGCGCATCCAGCAGTTCCGACGGCGGTTCGCCGCCCAGGCAGGAGACGACCAGATCGTGTACACCTGCGCCGTCGAGGCCGTCGAGGGCCAGGACCTCCGCGCTCGACCTGGCGCGTAGGCGTTCGACCACGGCTGCGGCCGCGCCGTCCGGGCGCAGCGTGGCGAGCAGCGCCATGGCGGTCCCCCGGACACGATCGGCGAGGTACAACCGCGGCAAGGGTTTCCGAATCGGCCCAATGCAGGTCTTCGATCACCAGCACGGCCGGCGTGGGGTGGAGTGCGGTCTGGCAGAGGCAAAGCAGCGCTTCGCCGATGTGCATCGGCGTCGGGGGCTCCGAGGCGCTCGGGTCGAGCCCGCCGTGGGGGCTGCCGAGCAGGACCGACAACGACGCCCTATGCACTCGAAGGCGGCTGTCATCAGCGCGGGCGCCAGCCCGTACCGCGCCGAGTGCCAGTTCGACCAGGGCGCGGTATGACGCGGCAGGAGGCGGCGTGGCCCGTCCCTCGATCACGTCGGGCGCACCGGCGAGACAGGACCGGACCAATGCCGACTTTCCGACGCCGGCCGAGCCCTCGACGAAAAGCACACCTCCCCCGCCCGACCGACCCCTCGTGAGGGTGGCGTCGAGGACGGCCCGCTCCCTGTCCCGACCCACGACCGCACGAGAGCGCATCGGCCCCCAGTATTGACCCCTCGACCGAAGGCTGCAGACGCTGCCGACCTCACGTCATGCGGGCCCTGATTGGGCGCTATCGGCCTCTGTTCGTCGCGATGTTGGCGGCCAGCTTGTCGAGGGCCATGGCCCAGCCCGCCGCACCCGGGGAGTCGCTCGGGACTCCGGCATGGGTCATGACCATCTTCGTCCGGTTTCCGACGGCCTCGAGCTCGACGCGGACCTCGGTCATCATGGGGTGTCCTCCGGCAGTGCCCGGGCTCGTGGGCGACAACACGGGGCCCGACTCGGCGGACACGGACTCGGTGTAGACGAGTCGCTGGTGCTCGACGACCTCGCGGTACTCGCCGGTGAACCACATCTGCATCGGGCCGTTCGGCGACGGCATCTCCATGCACACCCGACGGATTCCTCCGACGCGCACGTCCATGTTCGCGATCGGGATGGAGGCTCCGTCGGGGCCATACCATTCCTTGAGGAACTCCGGTTCGGTCCACATCCGCCAGATGAGTACCACCGGTGCATCGAAGGTGCGTTCGATCACCACCGCGTCCCGGGAATTCTGGGTGTCAGTCATCGGCTTCGCTTGCCCCTTCCTGGCGCCGGAGTTGCCTGAGGTAGTCGTCCATCCGGTCGAAGCGGGCCTCCCACACCGGTCGGTAGCGATCGGCCCAGGTCGAAACGGCTTCGAGTGGCGTGGCGTCGAGGACGCACGGTCTGTACTGGGCTCGTTGGCCGCGCACGACAAGCCCGGCCCGTTCCAGCACCTTGATGTGCTTGGAGATTGCCGGAAGCGTCAGGGTGAACGGCTCTGCGAGCTCGTTCACGGTCGCCCCACCCTCAGCCAGACGCGCCAGGATCGCTCGCCGCGTCGAATTCGCCAGTGCGGCGAAGGTCTCGGTGAGTCGGTCCTCATCGATCGCGGTCGTCACTCGAGCGGTCCGTACTTTCCTAGATGGCTAATTAACTGATAGTGAAAGTACGGCTGGACCGAGCGTGCTGTCAAGCGCGCTCCGGCGACGATGGAACGATGGACAACTTCCAACCCGGCGGCGCCCCGGTGTCGGGGGACGCCGTGGGCGCGAGCAGCAGCTACGCGTGGCGTGATTCGAGGATCGCCTTGAGCCTGTCCAGGTCCTTGCGGTTGGCGCGACGCATGGCCGGCGCCATGAACGGCGCCATGATCCGGGAGAAGCCAGCGGGCTCGCCTCGATTGCGCAGGGTCATGTGGGTTCCTCCGGACTCCGAGGGTGCCCACAGGTAGGACGTCTCCATCGGGAACGGCCCCTCGGCGGTCCGCATGACGAGCTGTTCGCCGGGGATGAGGCGGACCACCTGGTAGGTGTAGACGAGGCGCCTTCCCAGGAAGCGAGCGACGAACGCAACGGCCGAGCCCATCTGCAAGGGCGGTTCAGTCCTCCACTCGACCGAGTCGATGTTCTCGTACCACTCGGGAGCGTTGCTCGGGTCGGCGGCGTATGCGGCGACCAGCTCGACGGGTCGGTCGATATCGATCTCGGTGACGACATCGACGCTCACGGACCCGTCTTCCTCCTCCCCGTCTTCGGCGTCTTCGGAGGCAGTGTGGCCGCATGTGCCAGCGCCCTATCGATCCAGGGGGCAGCGTCCTCGGCCTCCCACGTCGCCGGAAGCGTGACGTAGCCACCCATGGGCCGCTCCTCAGGTCCGAAAGGCCCCGTGCCGGGTTGGCCGAGAAGCTCGGTGCGCTCGGCTTCGGGAAGCTTGATTCCGATGTCCGCTCCGAACAGCCCCATGAACATGTTGCCGTTGACGAAGGCGCCGAGGTTGCCGAACATCGGCTTGACCTCGACCCCGGGCGCGTCGGGAGCCAGCGCCGCGAACTGGGCGCGGTCGGCGTCGGTCGGCTTCGGCATCCTCACGGTCGTGGCTCCTGGTCCAGGGACGTGCCTAGCTCGGCATGACGAAGCCGTCGCAGAGTGCGACGAAGCCTTCGGTGTTCTCGGTACGGTGGTGCTTGATCGCCTGGTAGGCGTTCGATTCGTACCACGCGCGGGCCGCTTCTTTCGACTCGAATCGGAGGACCACTGTCACGGGGGCGGGGGATCCTTCCATCGGCTCCGACTCGTAGTCGGCGACGAGAACCTCCACGTCGTGACCGTCGAGGGTCGGCATCGCCGCCGACGGATACGTCGGGTAGGCGTCGGGGTTCGTGACGGTGTAGCTGTAGACGAGGTAGGCGCTCATCGGGCAATCTTCGCGGACGGCCAAGCCCCGCGCACGGCTGGCGGGACAGCCCAAGAAGGACGCGAGAACGAACGACTTGCGTCCGCTCCCAAAATGCCGGCGTTGTGATCACGCCCGGTCGGATCCGTCGCATCGCGGGGACAGCACTCACGGGTTCGGCAGCTGAGGGCGACCCGAGCCAGGGACCTCCGATGGCGGCCTCCGGCGTCAACGTTCAGTAGCCTGGCCGCTCCCGTAGGCGAGCGGAGGTACTGAGGGACATGATCGAGCATGCCGTCGAGATCAGCATCGATCAGCCGGTCGAGGTCGTCTTCGTGTTCCTCACCGACGCCAAGAACCATCCGAGGTGGGACGAATCGTCGGTGGTGATGGAGCCTGACCAGCCGGGACCATGGAAGGCCGGTCTGACGTTCCATGAGGTTCGTCGCATGGGCCCGCGTCGCATGAGCATCCAGTCGAAACTGGTGGCCCTCGTGCCGAACGAGAGTATGGACATCGACAGCATGACGGGTCCGGAGTTTCACGGCCATTGGCGGCTCGCGCCGAACGGCTCGGGAACGGCACTGAAGTGGTCGTGTGAGATGGGCGTCGCCGGGCCGGCCCGGATTGCCCAGCCGCTCATCGCTCGGTCCTTCCGAAAGGCGTGCGACAGGAATTTCGCGGCGCTCAAGCGGATTCTCGAGGCAGCCGGAGACGCCAACTCCCGCTGATCCACCATCGCCCACGGTTGCGATACCGCAACGGCATCACGACGCGGTCAGACCCTTGTTCAGCCAAGCCTTCGATCTGATCGTGGCGGGCAACCAACAGTCGCCCGTCGCCGTGGGCGTGGTTGCGCTCCTTGGTCCGGGGAGATACCTCGTCGCTGAAGTGGCTGTTGCTGACCCTGGCCGTCGTGAACGACATCCTCACCAAGCATCCAGGCCTCGCCCAGACGAGTACAGAGCCGGCATGTCGCGGGCCAACGTGGCAGCCACCGGACCCTTCGTCACGAGCAGGAGACCTGCGTGTCGCGGTAGGACCATCCGTAGCCGCTCTGGGGGCTCTTGACCTGATCCCAGGCCCAGGTGCGGAGCCAATGCCCGCAGACGGCGCGGTAGGCGAACGTGAGGGCTCGGACGTAGGAAATCTTCCCGTGGTTGTTGCACTCCGGCCCACATGGTCCTGTGCCGGCCACGGTCCATTCGCCGTTCACGGCCGGTGTCCCGGCGGTGATGTCCTGGAATGTCACATAGACGTTGCCGCCGGCGGTGAAGTTGTAGCCGCCGACGGGCACGGTCACCTGGGTGTACCAGGTGTCCGGCGAGACGCCGCCGCCGTCGCGCACGGACAGCCGGCCAACGGTGACCACGGGTTTGTCGGAAGGTGCAGCAGCCGAGGCTGGTAGGGCGAGGCCGAACAGTGCAGCGGTGACAAGTAGCAGGGCGCCGAGCTTTCGCATGAGAGACCTTTCCGGTTTCGGGAAATCTTGTGGCTGCTATGTCCGCCCACCTATGCCGTGCGTTACGCGACTGAGCGCCAGACGTCGAGTCGGCGGGCGTGGTAGGACGGGCTCGCAGTGGAGACCTCGCTTCCCGACCGCGTTGTCGTCGAGCGCTTGCGCAGTGGTGACGAGGCGGCGTTCCGGGCGTTGGTCATGCGACACCACGCCGCGATGGTGCGTTTCGCCGAGACCTTCGTCCCATCTCGTGCGATCGCCGAGGAGGTGGCCCAGGAGGCCTGGGTCGGCGTCATCAAAGGGATCGACCGGTTCGAGGGGCGGTCCTTGCTCAGCACCTGGATCTTCCGCATCGTCGCCAACATCGCCCGCACACGCGGTGCACGGGAGAAGCGCGCCGTGCCGTCACAGGCCCTTGCCGACGAGCTGGCCGAGGCGGCATATCCGTCGGTACCAGCGAGCCGCTTCTCCGGCCCTCGGGGGCGAGGCGGCTGGTGTGACCCCCCGGCCCGATGGAGCGAGCTCCCCGACGAGCAACTGCTTGCCCGCGCCACGTTTGAACGGGTCTCGGCTCTGTCCGCCCAGCTCTCGGAGAACCAGCGCCGGGTGTTTGTCCTTCGAGACATCGAGGGGTACACCTCCGCCGAGGTGTGCGAGATGCTGGAGCTGAGCGACGTCAACCAGCGAGTTCTGCTGCACCGCGCCCGCAGCCGCATCCGGGCTGGGCTCGAGGACGAGTTGGGGGTGCGCGCTTGAAGCTTGCGTTCTGGCGCCGCCGCCTTCCTGAGATGGTGTGCCAGCAGTGGGTCGAAGTGGTCACTGGGTACCTCGAGGGAACGCTCCCGCCGGCCCTCCAGGACGCCGCCGACCGTCACCTCGCCGACTGTCCCCACTGTCGCGAGTACCTCAAACAGATGCGCCGAGCCACCTTCGTCGCTCGAGGCCTCCGCGACGATCACGTTCCGCCCGACGTTGTCGATGCGCTCACCCGGGCGTTTGCGGAGTACCGCTCCGGAGGGACATCGACCTCCTGAGATCACAGCGGAGGCGCCTGTCTCATGAGACCAGCGGCATGAGCCGGCGATGCGTCACCTATCGGTCCGGGTGGCACAGGGGCGGCCGCCGCCGGCCTCCCGTTCGGCTTGCTCGCCACTCGCCAATCGATCCCCATGGACAACGCGAGACATGGGCACTCGGAGTTGGGTCGTTCCGCCGTTGGCCGCCAAGGGCCAGCCGGTCGCCCTACGCGCGATCCGACAAAGAAGCGGCAACCCTCGCGAGCCCACCTACGCGCCATCCGGCGCGCCCGTTGACAAGGACGGGCGGGCGAAGGAAGACTTCCAACCCGCGAAGGGAGGCGTCGATGGCCTGGAGTCTGAAGGGCAGTTACGTCGAGACCTGCTCGTGCGAGCTGATGTGCCCGTGCAATCTCTCGCTCGACCACGGGGCCACGTACGACTTCTGTCGGGTGACGCTCGTCTTCAACCTCAGCGAGGGTCAGATCGAAGGAGTCGACATCTCCGGGCTGAAGGTGGCCGCGATCGCGGACACGCCGAAGGTCATGACCGAGGGGAACTGGCGGCTCGGCGTGTTCATCGACGCCGAGGCCACCGACCAGCAGTTCGACAAGCTCTTGCAGGTCTTCGGCGGCCAGCTCGGCGGCCCGATGGCGGCGCTGGCGCCGTTGGTGGGCGAGATGCTCGGTGTCGAACGGGCCGTCATCGAGGTCGTTGACGACGGGCTCCGTCACAGCGTGCGGATCGGGGACGCCATCGACTTCGAGATCGAGGACATCGTTCCCTTCGGCGTCGAAACCGGCCGGCCCGTGCGATTCGACGGGATGTTCCACCCGGTCGGCTCGAACCTCACCATGGCCGAGGCGAAGCGGTCACGCATCAACGCCTTCGGGATCACGTACGAGGGCAAGACGGGTCTCTCGACGTCCGAGTTCTCCTGGGCTGCCTGACGCGATGACCGCCCCGGCGCAAGCCGGCCTTCGCCCGGGCGGAGGGCTCGGCGCGGCGTGGTCGGCGATGCGCGCCCGCCTCGGCGTCGTCGCGCTGCTGTTCGCCCTCGCAGGCGTCGGCTGGTGGTGGACCGCGGACCAGATGCAAGGGATGGATAACGGACCATGGACGGGTCTCGGTGGTCTCGGCTGGTTCCTCGGGGTCTGGATCGTGATGATGGCCGCCATGATGCTGCCGTCCGTGGCCCCGACGGTCGCGCTGTACTCCCGCCTGACCCGGCAGCGCTCCCCGCTGTCACCGCTGCTCTTCGCGGGCGGCTATCTACTCGTCTGGGCCGGCGCCGGGCTTGTCGCCTTCGCGATCGGAGCCGCGCTGAACTCGATCTCGGGCGATCTCCTCGCGTGGGATCGCGCCGGCCGGTGGGCCGCAGGCGCAACCCTCGTCGTCGCCGCCGTGTACGAGCTGACGCCCTTGAAGGACGTCTGCCTCGGGAAGTGCCGTAGCCCGCTCGGCGCCCTGCTGGGCTCCTGGCGTGACGGCCGGAGGGGCGCGCTCGGGATGGGCGCCAGGAATGGTGCATGGTGCGTCGGCTGCTGCTGGGCCCTGATGGCGTCCCTGTTCGCGTTGGGCATCATGAGCGTGGTGTGGATGGCGGTGGTCGCCGGCCTCATCGCCTTCGAGAAGACTGTCCCGTGGCGACGGGTCGCATCACTTGGGACGGCGGCCCTCCTCCTGGGGATCGGCGTGCTCCTTCTCGCGGCACCGACCGCCATACCCGGCCTCACCACTCCCCGGAGCGCCCCGATGCAGGGGATGGCGTCGATGCGTTCCTAGCAGCCGGCGTGGTGACCCTGCGGCCACGGGGAAACGCTGCGCAAGCGGGACATCGGCGTGTCCCTGATGGCGTCGGCGCAACGGGAGGGGCCGAGGTCCACGCGAGAGCGGCAAACTCGCTCCTTCATCGCTTCACTGAAGGACGCGCCGCGGACGGTTATCAGCGGCTGATCGGGGCATGGGGGGACCGGCGCCGACCTCGCCGGTCAGCGAGAGCTCATGCCGACGAGAGGATCGGGGCCCGGATCTCCACCCTCGGCCACGACAACGAGCCGGCCGAGGTAGTGCTCCCAACCCTGCCGCACGGCATCGAAGCCTTCGGGGATGCGCTCCTGAGTCAGGCGTAGGAGCGTTCCCCCGTCGTTGGCCACGAGGTCGATGGTGACCAGTGTCGACCCGGGAGGAAGCGGGTGGTCGGGTATCTCGAAGCCCCACGTGAAGGAGATCCGCCGAGGTGGCACCACCTCGACCACGCGGCCGGCGGCGAAGCCGTCGCCTCGGATGTTGACGCGATGGGCGCCTCCGGGATCAGGTGAGATCTCCGCAGCCGTTCCCTGCCACTGCAACCAGCCCTCGAGGCTGGACACGAGCTCCCATACGGTCTCGGGGCGGGCGGCGATCTGACGCTCGATCACGATGCGAGCCAACGCTCAGCTCCGCCCAGGTCGGCGCGCCTCGGCGGCCTCGGCCCGCGCCGCCAGACCGTCGAGGTCGGCCGCCCACATGGCCGCCAGCATCGGGCCGAGCTCGGCGAGGGCGTCGTGCTCGGGCCGCGGTGTTCGCCAAGATCGCCGACGTCTTTCTGACCGACGTCCTGCGCCACTACTTGTCCGGCAGCAACTGTGCCGATCTCGAAGTCGGAGTGTCCGCCGCCGCCGATCCCGCGATCGCCGAGGCGCTGCGTCTGCTGCGCGCCGAGCCGCAATCGCCATGGACCGTCGCCGGGCTCGCTCGCTCGGTCGGGATGTCGCGCACGGGCTTCGCGGCACGGTTCAGTCTCTCGTCGGCGAGCCGCCCATGAGCTATCTCTCGAAGCTACGCCTCAGCCGAGGTGCCGGGCATCTCGCCACGTCCAACCAGGGCGTAGCCCATGTCGCCCGCCTCGTCGGGTTCAGCAACGAGGCGTCGTTCTCCAAGGCGTTCAAGCGAAGGTACGGTCGTTCCCCGGGGGCGTTCCGGGTCCACGCCCGAGCCGAGCCGGCGTGGGACCCCTGATCGGCGGCGGACCCGGCCAGCCGGCGATGGCCGCAGGACCTGGCGGCCAACGGCTCACTCAGCCCCACAACGGGATGGACGACGCGCCGTCAAGGAGGTGGCGGCGTAGTCTGCAGCATCGGGTGAGGAGGTCGGCGATGTCCCCAGACGATGCCATTCGAGTCCAAGCCGCCTTCGACGCAGCCGTGGGTGGGGATGTCGAGCCGCTGGTCTCGATGTTCGATCCGGTAATGGAGTGGCGAGGCGTCTCGCGAGGACGCCTCTGGTGGCGACGGACGCCGAGCTGACACGGCCCCGACGAGGCCCGGTCGGTCCTCCAAGGCAGAGCCCGCCGGATTGACGCCGCCGAGATCGTCGATCCGCACGCGGCGGTCGTCGCCTCGACCGACAAGGGCGTCGTTGTACGGCTGCGGTGGCGCGAGCCGACCTCGGGCACCGCGCACGAGATGTTCCAGGTGCTGCGCCTTCGCGACGGGCGAGTGGTCGACATGGCCGATCATTTGGATCGGCGGGCCGCGCTCGAGACCATCGATGCCTGAACGCGCCGTATCCGACGGCGAGGAGCTGTTCTGGCGCCTCGCCGAGCTGCTGCTCGCCGACCCGATGGTGACACGAAGCACCATGATGGGGTTCCCGTGCTTGCGAGTAAACGGCAAGTTCTTCGCCTGCGTCGAGCGCTCGACCGGCAATCTGGTCGTCAAGCTCGCCGCCGATCAGGTCAAGGAGCTCGTCGGCTCGGGAGCGGGCATCGCCTTCGCACCCAACGGTCGAGTCTTTCGTGAATGGGTGGCGTTCCCGGTCCCCGATGAGGCCGAGTGGACCGACCTTCTGGAACAGGCCGAATCGTTTGTTCGTGGCTGAAGGATGATCCGGGATCGGCGTCACCTTGTGCCCGGCGTGAGGGGTGATCAGGGGCCAGTGACTGCCTGCCGGCGTTTGGCTACCCAGGGCCGGGGTGGCTTCGCGCTCGCGGTGTCGGTGCGCTGGCGATCCGGCGGGCCTCGCTACCGAATCGTTGGTAGCGAGCATCCCATAAGAGCGGAGTTCCTGGCCCGCGATCGGTAGCCGAACGTCGGCGACGGCACCACGGTTGGGGGGGGTCGGGATCGCCGCCGACGTGTGATACCGACCGGGAGGTCGACCTCGACGGGGCGACACGTAGCCGGCGTTCCTGCTCGGCGGAGATCAGAACGAGAACTTGAATCCGTGACCGAGCACGAAGAGCCAAACGAAAGCTCAGACGGCCGCCGAAAGGATCGCCAGCCCGACCCACACGATGACCTGGACCTCGATCGGCGGCCTCTCGCGAGTGACTGTCATCGCCCCCCAGCGTGCCACGGGTCCTCGGGGAAGCCATCGACGAAGGAGGGCATGCTGCTCGGGGTGGGCATCGTCGAATGGAAGGCCCAGGGGGACGAGGACGTGCGGTGGCACCAGACGGCCTGGACGGTCGGCGGCAGCATCTCGCCTACCGGCAACGGCCCAGACGCCGGTCCCTCCATGCGGCCGGCCGAGCCGTCCTTCACACCATGACCAGGTATCGCGGTGTCGCGGGCCGCCCGCCATCGAGACGGCGGGCGGCAACGCCCTAGAGCCGGATCGCCGGCGGCGGGTGGATCCCCGGCGACGAGATCAGCGGGCTCCAACCACTGCGTGCGGGCACCACGGCTATGCGGCAAACTTGCATCGCTGCAGTCGTCCTCGCCGAGCTTGAGACCGAGGCCCGGATGTTTTGCCCACGAGCCACCGATCTCCGCGGTCGAGGCACCCGGCGAGACGTTCTCCGGGTGCTCTCGGGGTCGCAGGTCACCGACTCGACTGACCTCGGGAGGCACCTCGTGACTACCTCCACCCGGAGACGGCCCTTCCCAACAGTCCGCATCCTGAGCCGGCCGTCTGATCCCCGTCCACTTCCGCCAGCGTCGCAGCCGGCCGACGGTTCCACGCCGGAGCCAACGGCCGGTGACACCGTCGCCGAGGTGGTGCGGCCCCTCGTCGAGTCCCTCCTGGGACAGCCGCCTCCACTCCGCTTCCAGTTCTTCGACGGGTCGACGCTCGGCACCGACGGCGGGCCGGGCACCGTGCACATCCGCTCGACCGACGCCCTACGCCGGCTCGTCTGGGCGCCCGGAGAACTGGGGCTGGCCCGGGCCTACGTCACGGGTGACGTCGACTTCGAGGGCGACATGTTCGCCGTCCTGCGCGCCCTCCAGGAGGCCTCACCACCCGACATCCGTTTCCTCGGGCCGACTGGGACCGCAGCGGCGCTCAAGGCCGCCCGCCGGCTGGGCGCCCTCGGCCCTCCGCTGCCACCGCCACCGGATGAGGCCAGGCCGGCGGGGTGGCGACACTCAATCCGGCGGGACGCGGCCTCGGTAAGCCACCACTACGACGTGGGCAATGACTTCTACCGGCTGGTCCTCGGACCGAGCCTGACCTACTCCTGCGCCCGCTTCGTCGATGAACATTCCGACCTCGAACAGGCGCAGGCGGCGAAGGTCGAGCTCATCTGCAAGAAGCTCGGTCTGCACGATCGACGCGGGCTGCGGCTGCTCGACGTGGGGTGCGGGTGGGGGACCATGGCCATGCACGCGGCGACGCGCCATGGCGCGGAGGTCGTCGGCATCACCGTCAGCCGGGAGCAGGCCGATCTGGCCCGCCGGCGGGTCGCCCGCGCCGGGCTCGGCGGCACTGTCGAGATCCGTGTGCAGGACTACCGCCTGGTGCGCGATGAGATGTTCGACGCCATCTCGTCGATCGGCATGCTCGAGCACGTCGGGCGGGCCCGTCAGGACCACTACTTCCAGACGCTGCGCGCCGTGCTCCGCCCCGGAGGCCGGCTGTTGAATCACGCCATTTCCAGCCCGGGGTCGAGCAGGCCCGGCCGGCGTTCGCTCATCAGCCGCTACGTTTTCCCCGACGCCGAACTGATCGACGTCGGCGAGACGGTGCTGGCGATGGAGCGGGCCGGGTTCGAGGTGCGCGACATCGAGTCGCTCCGGGAGCACTACGTGCGCACGCTCCGGGCGTGGGTCGCCAACCTGGAGGGCCGATGGGACGAGGCGGTGGCGATGGTCGGGGAGCCCCGCGCCCGCGTCTGGCGCGTCTACATGGTCGGCTGCGCCAACCGCTTCGCCATGGGCGCGATGGCCGTGCACCAGGTCCTCGGCGTGGTCCTCGACCACGCCGGCCGCAGCGACATGCCGCCGACCCGCGGCGCCTGGGAGGCTTCGCCGTAGCACGCGCCGGCCGCAATCGGATCAGGGCCGCGGTGGCTGAACGAGACGGCGCGGAGACCAGCGAAGAAGCCCTCCATCTCTGCCCTGGAGGCCACGATCGCAGCTGACGGCATGAAAGGGCACACGAGTGTGATGCGGGCGGCGCGGTCCGCCGAGGGTCGCGCGACAGCAGCCTGATCGACGCAGCGAGGGCCTCGTCCGCCTCCGACACCAGAAAAACAAGGCCCGTCGCCTCCTCCACCACTCGATTCCGGCTCCCCCCGAGTGGCCGTCGTGGCGGGGTCGGCTCGCTGCCGAAGCTCTGCTCGCCATCCTGAGCCACGTCGGACCCGCTGGAACATGCAGGGCTGTCTCATAAGACCGGACGGCAAGAGGTTGTCCCGCTCGTCGTAGAACTTGAGGTGGTGGTCCCGCGCCTGATCCCTTCCTGATGGTAGGGAGTCGGGCGTTCGCCAAGAACACCGACAGCAAGGGGACCACCAGTTGTCGTTTGCCAGGACCTGACGCAACTCTGCCGTGACGTGCTCCCCGTTCGCGGTGGCGACGTTGCCCCGGACGGGCAGCGGCTCGGGCGCCAGCTGACGCAGCTGGTGGGCCGGGGTCGGGGACACCAGCGGTTGGAGAATCGGCACACACCCCGCTGCCGCCAGCGCGTTCGTGGCGGCGACGGCGCTGAAGGGATCTTCGGTGCCGGCGGTCATCAGGATGTCCTTTGCCCGCCATGCGTGGTCCGGCCGGCAGAGAGGATGTCCCGAGTTCCGTGGAACTTCGGCGGCGGCCCCACTTGTTCAGGCGGCTACTTCCCCATCATCGCATCGGGGTGAGACGGTCCCCTTGACCTGAGCATCGAGGGCGGCACGAAG